>NZ_VUMD01000013.1 GCF_009696375.1 Clostridium porci | reverse complement strand
TCCTGCGCGTTCTCGATTCCATCCTTCGGGTTCAGGGTTCCTCCCTCTTTAATGGTTACTTCCTTCGGCTTCGGGTCGTACCGTTCGGAATCGTTCTTCTTTGTCACCTTCACCGGAACGGTTACTGTCTCGCTGCTTCCATCCGGATATTCCACCTTCACTGTCGCATTATAATCCTTCGTCTTGTCCGTTCCCGCTGGGGTCTCCTCTGTATACTTCGTGTTCCCAGGCAGTTCCTGCGCGTTCTCGATTCCATCCTTCGGGTTCAGGGTTCCTCCCTCTTTAATGGTTACTTCCTTCGGCTTCGGGTCGTACCGTTCGGAATCGTTCTTCTTTGTCACCTTCACCGGAACGGTTACTGTCTCGCTGCTTCCATCCGGATATTCCACCTTCACTGTCGCATTATAATCCTTCGTCTTGTCCGTTCCCGCTGGGGTCTCCTCTGTATACTTCGTGTTCCCAGGCAGTTCCTGCGCGTTCTCGATTCCATCCTTCGGGTTCAGGGTTCCTCCCTCTTTAATGGTTACTTCCTTCGGCTTCGGGTCGTACCGTTCGGCGTCCTTTTGCCCGTTCACTGTAATCGGGGTTCCAACACTGCTCTTTAATCCATCAGGACTATAGGCTACCAGAACCACCTCTGTTTTATCTGTCATAGAGTTAGCAGGAATGGTTATACTGAAATTTCCTTCATCCAGCTCAGTCAAGGAAATCGTAGCCTGTCCAAGAACCTGATCGTTTACTGGTGTTCCAGCGTCTTTATCCCATTTATGCAATTTCACAACTACATTTCCCGCATTAGGATTTGTTACCAGCAGCAGATTGTTTTCATCCGCCGGATTATTGTGTTTAATCCTGGGAAGCTTACCTGTTAAAACATTTTCCTGATTTGGATTTAATGTAGGTGCATCAGTAGTTGGCACAGGAACCAAATATTGTCTCGGATTCTTCATATCTGTGTCATCTGTTAGATACTCGGTTCCATCCGGCACGCCATCTCCGTCTGTATCTACCGCGTTCATGTCCGAGCCTAGCTGCATCTCTACAAAATCAAACAACCCATCCTTATCTGAATCGTTGCTATTTAAGTAGGTGTTTGCATAGCTACCTTCCAACACCTCTGTTTCTTTTCCTGCATCTCTTTCATCCAAATAGTCAGCCTCCATCCAATGTTCAAAGATGACTTGCTGATCATTTTCTTTTACATACTGGGTTATCGCCTTGGCAAAGTCAGCAATATTAACGTTGTCTTTTATCTTATACTTAATGGTATAGCTTTGAGATGCGCCTCCTACTCCCGGAAACACATCATCATGAAGACGATCTCTTGCACTCTTTAAGGTTTCCTTCGTATTAGAATGTATGATACTAATAGCAGCTGTGTTTCTGGAATCAACCAAACCATTGTCACTTACTTCCAGCTTAAGCGGAGCTTTTGTTTTAAATTTTCCTTTTAAATCAGAGGCCCCCAAATAAATATTATTTATATCTATATAAGGCAGCAACTCACTGGGGATCTGTTCCATAACATATATAACCCAATTATAATCTGTCAATTTAAAGTTTTCCACTGGCTTAAAAGTATGTATCGTAGACAATGTTTTGGTGTCCATGTCCATTAAAGCTTTCATCGCCATACTTCCATTCGCAAAGGTATTCTCCTTCTCCTTCTCCTTCTCCTTCTCCTTCTCAAAGATGATACCATCACTAACAGACTCCTCGGCTATGGCTCCATTCTTTTTTACCCAAAAGGATGAAAAGCCTATCTTATCGTTTTCCATCCCTATATCTGCTAAGTTTTTTCCATCCTTTAAACGAATAATTACCTCATGATTGGACACAACTCCTATCAATCCGCTTGACAAATTAGCGTTATTAATTTCAAGAGTCCACAGGTTTCCATCTGCTATTTTATCCATAGCCACGGTTTTATTGCCTCTTTTAACTTCTATACTCTGAATCTGCTTATAAAAGTCTGGTTTATAGAAATTCAAAAGGTATTTTCCTGCATAGGGATTATTCTTATCCGTTCCCCAGCCTCCAGCCAGCTCCGCCCATTTCGTTATTTCCAGCACAATGGAGTTATCATCAGCTATTTGAACAAAGCGAGTTGCAGCATACCGTAGAGAGGATTCTTCCATGCCAGAAGCCTTATAGACTGATTCTGTATCAACGCTCCTTACCGCAGCTACAGACGGGAACGCAGCGCAGGGCACAGCCATGCTTAATCCTAGCATTAGGACGCAGGCTTTTCGGCTGGCTTCTCTAAACCGCCATTTTTGCTTCTTCATTTTCAGTTTTCCCATGTTCATCTCTCCAATCTTTTTAATCTCTTTTAACTTGTAAATTCAAAGCTTCCTTGCTTTTTCGTTTTGCACCCCCCCCCCCATATTTCCCATGGCATTTAAACATTATTTGCTTAACTGCCTTATTACATACCATACCAGTATGATATGCAAAGAAATATTAAAAAGCGTTTTAACTATACATAGAAAAAAATTATTTTTATTGTACTTTTTTCCTTTTTTATGTATATTTTTACTTATTTTTCTGTCAATACTTGATTAAATTAGATTTAATTTATAGAGTTAGAATATCCATTATGTCCTGTAAAACATTCAGGAAATTTTTGAAAGCTAGGTGCTCTAAGCTTTTAAAGCTTTCTTTCTATTTTTAATCCATACCAAGGGGGATTAGGCCATGATAAATAGCCATCTAAAGAAAAAGTTGATAAAATCGGTACATATTTTAACGCACCTACCGGTTTATGTATTTAATGAACAATTCCAGCTTGAAAATCTTTATGTATCCGATCGGGTTTATGTTCTCCCTTACGATTTTAAAGCATATTGCGGCGGCTTAAACCAGCCCCTTCCCTTTGTCTTTTCCGGCGCCTTAGAGGAGGTGTTTATTTCTTATTCCTATCCGGGAACAATCCTTATTATCGGCCCTTTTACCACACTTCATCTTACAGAGGATCTGATTAAAGAACGTATCCACAGCTATACGGCTCGATCTGCCATATGGCCTAATCTATTCAGCTACCTTAAGCATCTGCCCTTCTTTTCTTTAGGTGATGTGCGGGATTTTCTGATTCATTTAAACTACCTGTTTACAGGAAAAGCGGACTGTCCCTACTCGGAGGATCTCCATCTTCAGGTAGAGCAGAATAAAATTTTATTTGATGAAAAAAAGCTGGAGGACTGTGATTGGAGAGTATTTCAGCCCGAATACTATACCTACCGATATGAAGAGCAGCTTCTCGCCCTAGTTCGGGAAGGGAATACCCAAAAGTTACAGAAGTCTTTGGCTTTACTCAGCAATAGCATTATACCAGCCAGCACAAAGAAACCCCTGCGCTCCGAAAAAAATTATACTATCGTTGTGCTGGAAAAATTGGCTGCTCTTGCCATCCAATCTGGTCATGACATTATTACTATTTATCAGTTAAGAGATTACTATATACAGCTGCTAGAGGAAAAAAGTCAATTAATTGATGTGCTTTATGTACGTGACTGCGCCATTATCCACTTTACACAGCTTTTTCATGACAATGTAAACAAGAACTATTCTCCTGTCACCCAATCAATTATACAGTATATAGGGCTTAATCTATATACCAGCCTGAATCTGAAAGAGATTAGTAAAAAATTTTTTATTTCAGAGACAGCCCTGTGCTCCAGATTCAAAAAGGAAACAGGCTTTAGCGTCATTGCCTATATCCATTACCGAAAGATCAATGAATCCAAATTACTTCTTAAAGCCGGACTTCCGCCAACGGAGGTGGCCGCTAACCTGCACTATTATGACTACTCCCATTTTTCCCGTACCTTTAAAAAGTTCACAGGGATCTCTCCCAAGGAATTCCAGTTGAAGCGGGAGTCCTTACCACCTCCTTCGTTTTTAGATACGTACTGTCCCAAAAAGCTGGAATAATACCTTTTGAACTTCTACAATCTTTTAGAAGTTTTTATTAAATTTTATATCTATTTTTTGATTATCCGCATAAACACTATACTTTCAAGCACTTTGAAGTATAGGAAAATACTCATTTTACCACGAATTTACCACCATTGAATGAGCCTTGATATGACACTGAAATCAACATGGGAGATAGCACAAACATCTGTGTATCTCCCGTTTTTCATTCGTGTAATATGATTACTTCACTCTGATTTCAAATTTCAAGATTGCTTTCATCATTTCTGTATAAATTTGACCTTTTAATTCTTCATCAACCTGCATAGTGATTTTACCACTTTCAGAGTGGTAAAAAGTACGCAAGCATAATTTACAGATATAAGCGTCATAGAATTTCAAAATTTCCTTTATTGCG
Organism: Clostridium porci; assembly: GCF_009696375.1. Lineage (GTDB taxonomy): Bacteria > Bacillota > Clostridia > Lachnospirales > Lachnospiraceae > Enterocloster > Enterocloster porci. The sequence continues at coordinate 114,542 of NZ_VUMD01000013.1, read as the reverse complement.
GTTTCACTTCCAGCAGACGCTTTGCATATTACTTCTAATGTGGGCTTCAATATTTGCCCGAACATCAGCCAACGGCATACCGCCAGCTTTTGCACCTGCTTTCAATGCTTTTTTAATATCCCGTTTTCTTAAACTTATCATATTCAACTTCTTTCTTATCGTAATTGCAGATTTATAAATTCATCAATATTAAAATTGAAATTCAAATACATTTCTAAAATCATTATCCAAGACATAATAAACTTTATTTTTTTCTGTAGAATATACAAATGAAACCCTAGTTGCCCACAAGTCCTTTTGAGAAACAGATTTTAATACTTTAAATGCGTCATTTACTGAAAAATCTTTATCGTATCCTGCTAATAACTTTTTAGCTACTTCGTATCTTGTGTCGCCAGAAACAATGTATGGTTTTGTTATATCTGGTTTTAGAATAGAATAATTTGTAATAAGTGAAAATTTCTCTTGTTCATATCTATACCCTATTCCGGGTTCAATAATTAAAACTCGTCCTTTTTTATCAGAAAGCATAGCTTGCATAGTGGCATCTGGTGCATAAATAATTTTTTTCTCTTTAACAATGTCTAAGGCTTTATCAAAAGAAAACTCTCCTTTAATGAATTTTTCTGTTAATTCAGATATTGTAATACAGTCCTCGCTCTCTCTATACTTTGCGTTTTCGTTACCATGAACATAAAGAAGTGTTCCAACATTACCATTTTTATTTACCCCATGAAATGAATGATACAAACCGTCAGGCATTTTAATACCAATATAAAATCTATTTTCTTCGGTAATTACAGTATGATTCCATACAGAAAGGTCAATATCGAAATTAAAACCATCAATTTTGTCTATACCATTGTAAACAAATCTCGTACACATATAATCACTCCTTAAAATACTATTTCAAATAGTTATTTAACTAATCTAATTAGTATTTTAAGATATTTTTGTAGAAAAGTCAATAAACAAGCATAGTTTTCTAATTGAGTTATTGACTACACTAATTCAATTAGTTAGAATTGTGTTTGTATGATATTTTGAATGAGGTGCATGACTATGAAAATCACTAAGGGAGCAGTAATAAAAGCAACATCAGACTTAGCAGATGAAAAAGGATTAAATAATGTTTCGTTAAAATCTGTTGCTCAAAAATTAAATATTCGTACACCATCTTTATATAATCACATAGAAAGTTTAGATAATCTTCTTTTAGAAGTTGCTCATAATGGTATGCGTAACATGAATGAAAGAATGATGAAAGTTGCCGTTGGAAAAACAGGGAAAGAAGCAATTAAGTTAGTTTCTATCGAATACCTAAACTATATGATTGAACACCCTGGAGTTTATGAAATAATTCAATGGGCTGTGTGGCACGGAACAGAGGAAACAGCAACCATTTTTAACAACTATCTTTCATTATTAACTACTCTTATCCAATCGTGCAGTCTTAATAAAGACAAAACACTTGAAATATTAAATATGCTTACTGGAATAATTCACGGTTATACAACTTTACAATTAGGAAACGCCTTTTCTGCCCCAGACAAAGTTAGATTTGAATTAGCTGAAGCGATAGATACTTTATTAGTCGGGATTTTCCAGAAGTATAAATAATATATTTAGAATTGCAAATCAATACAGAAATGCAAGCCTAATTATCATTTATCCTACAATCTTCCAGTTGCTATCCTTATGTAGCACAAGCTCATACTGTGATACCTGTGTTTCCTTTGTCTGATTATCAAGGAATTTCACAGCCACCTTAACTTTCACATTATCCCCGTTAGCCTTAAAGACGGGGTTTACCAGTTCCGAAAATACATGGTTCCTGCCGATAGGCTCAAGCACATTCCCCGATACATAGTAGGCAAGCTCCTTTCCTGTGGCTGTTGAATACAGCTTAAAGAAAGTTTCCAGAAAAGCGGTAGTGTCATTGTTTGTTTGGTCGCCCTCTTTTATCTGCTGATCTACTTCGTAGGTAGCAGAAAAAGTGTCCGTTCCCGACTGCTCGATATTCCACACAATCACATCTGTAACCGCAGAGCTGGTCGGTATATCCGTTCTGATAGTATCTACATAATAGCTTCGTTGCTGTTTCTCCATGTGTAATAGGACTTCTCAAAGTTCTTCACGAAATTTTCAATCCCGTTGGTATCGTTTAATCGTAACTGTATAGTTTGTCAGCCTTGTGTATTCATGCCTTTTAGAAGTAATGTTTAAATTTAATCCCAACCTATCACATAGCTTTTTAGTAGATATAGCCCCATAGCCAGTTGCATTTGTTTTTTTGCATATTTATGTATTCAATATTTCAAAACATATTTTATTGTGACAAATGCAAAATTGAATAAATTTTTCCAATAGTTTTTTTAATAGGCCTATCTTTATAGAAATAGTATTCTACATATTTCCATTTGTCTGGATTGTATATTAACACTTTACTTGTACAGTCATCTTTCTCCAATGAAAAATTTATAGCTTTCATTTGTTCCATTGGTGTAATTTCATGTTCGATTTCAAGAGCAATCTTTGACAGATTAAAGTCTTTTCCCAAACAACATGTTATTGGAATACCTATATTTATTTTTTGCCAACCGAATGAACTTAAAATATTATCATAGTAACCATCAAAAATGAATTTGTTCATGCCATCATTATTCTGCCATACATATAGTGGAGAATACTCATTACAACTCTTTGAAGAATCTCTTTTTTCAGATATGAGATATGCTTTAAATATTAAATCTTGAAAGCCATCCGTTCTATGTCCATTATCAGCTACTCGCTGTCTAATCACGTTCATGTCGTAGTTATCTGGTAGTGAAATCTTATATTGCATAGCAATCATTATTTTTTCCTCCTATCTATCCTGCTTCAAATTTCAATTTAATTATACATTTTAGTTCGTTATGTGTATAATAGTTGTAAATGATGATAGATATCATTTTAAATAATACTGGAGGTGCTATTATGGAAAGCCTGGAACTTAGAATATTTAGGGAAGTTGCTTATACAAAATCAATATCGAAAACTGCGGAAAATATGAGGTATGTTCAATCTAATATAACTGCACATATCAAAAAACTGGAAGGTGAATTAAACACGACACTATTCATTCGCCATAGCAAAGGCGTAACCCTCACAAAAGATGGAGAAAAATTACTATATCAAGCAGAAAAGATAATCTCTTTACTCGATAAGACCTTACAATCTTTTCAGAACAATCCTAAAACTTTAAAAATTGGCACAACGCAGACAATAGCTGGTTATTTATTGCCCAAATGTATCATTGAATATCAAAAACAGTTTCCAAATGTGTCATTGTCAGTTTCCACACTAAATCAAGACGAATTAGACCAGAGTCTATCTAATGGACTATTAGATTGTATAATCACTAACAGTACCCACAATATTACACAAGGTAAGCAGGTTTTGGAATTTCAAGAAAATTTAATGCTGGCAACTCCATGCTCCTGCAATTCCATAAATGATATCTTTGCATATCCAATTATCATAAATAATATCAAGTCTTGCCCCTACAGAAAAGCCCTTTTGGATTGGTGGAACTTACATCAATCGAAATCACCAATGATAATTGAATTAGATACTGTAGAAGCAATTCTTAATACCGTTGCTATGGGCGGTGGAATATCATTATTACCAAAATATATTTTAGCAGATAAACAAAATATCAATAGCTTCTGTATTGAAGATTTGCAATATACATCAATTCAAATGTGGATTGCTATGAATAAGCTTCCGTCAGAATATTTTGCTTTAAAGGACATTCTAAAAAAACAATTTAATATAGATAACAGCTAAGGCAGATAACCACGCCATGGTGTACCTGCCTTTTACTATGTTATCCTACAAACCTCCAGTTGCTATCTTGATGTAGTGTTAGCTCATATTGTGATCCCTGCGTTGCCTTTGTCTGATTATCAACAAATTTTTTAAGTAATCGTTCTCCATACGAAGCCGCAGATTTTCTTCTTCAAGCCGCTTGTTTTCTTTTTTTAACTCCGCCTGCTCCTGCGCTTTTTGCCTCTTTGCAGGCGTTGCTGCTTTTTGATTCATCATAAGTCCCTGCATGCCTTTCTCCCGGAATTTTTTATCCCAGCGGCACACCGTTACAACATCAAGACAAACGTGCATTGCTGTCTGTGTACAGGAGAGATTATGTTGATGCTTGTATTGTAACACTTTCAAGCGAAATTCGCTATCAAAGCCTTTTTGTCTGCCTGTCAGATTCCGGCGCAAAAGTCCTTCTGCACCGTGAAGTTTATAAAGATTTACCCATTTTTCAATCGGCGTACAAGAGACACCAAACGTTTCTGATGTTTCTCTGCGGGTATGTCCATCCAGCACATATTGAACAACCATCCTTTTAAATTCTTCTGTGAAAAGTTCTTTTCCCATAAAACTGCACCTCCAATCGTTGGTCTGTGTGTCCAACGTTTGGGGTCACCTCGCTTATCTTACATCAGTTTAGAGGCTTACACAATCTTTGGGATACTCTCAACTAAATCAAGGTAAAGTCACTGTGCCAGCCTTTGGTCTGGCATTATTTTGTCCGAAGGACTGGTTATTTACCATATACGATTCAAAGAATATCTTGAAGTTAACTTATTACCACATCTGAATGAATCTGTTGTTCTGGTCATGTATAATATCTCACCATGCAAAAGCTGTAAGAGAACTGCTGGATAAAGCCGGAATTCGTTATCTTTATCTTCCGCCGTATGATCCTGATTTGAATCCAATTGAGAAACTCTGGTCAAAGGTAAAGGCTCTTTTGCGCAGATTCAAGGTCAGGACTATCAATAAATTGCCGATTGCAATCTGCTCAGCTTTCAATACGGTATCAGCTTCTGATTGTCTGCATTGGTTTAAATCATGCGGATATCTGCTTTAATTTTGAAAATTGCTATAAATGACATTGTGTCCTGAATAGTTACGGCAGAATTTATATTTATTACATGAGTGCTATGACATTATAAAACTTCTTTCCTTTTTCAATTGGTATTAGATTACCTTCTATTTCCTTTCCATCTACAACTATTTTTCGGATACCTTTCTGATGACCACCATGGTTTTCTACTTTAATTACATATTCAGCACCACGGAAGATTCTTCGGATGGTCATATCTTTGATAGTATCTGGGAGGCATGGGTCTACAATCAGACCATCAAAATCAGGTCGTATACCCAAAATGTACTGTGAAATATTGGTAAAGGTCCATGCAGCTGTGCCAGTCAGCCAACTGTTCTTGGCTTCACCGTGATTTTTTGCATCTTTACCGGCGATCATCTGTGCGTAAGCATATGGTTCTGCACGATGAATTTCACTAATGTCCTCTATATAAGCGGGACAAGTCTTTTTGTATACTTCAAAAGCACGATTCCCTCGTCCAATAACAGTTTCTGCAATGGAAATCCATGGATTGTTGTGGCAAAAGATACCTGCATTTTCTTTATATCCAGGTGGATAAGAACTAATCTCTCCTAAATTTACGTGATACTCCTGATATGCAGGCTGCAACAGAACAATGCCATACTTGGTATCCAGTTTCTCTTTTACCGAATCAAGTGCTTTTTCAGCTAATTTTTCTTCCACACCAATGCCGGCCATAACACACATTCCCTGTGGTTCAATGAAAATCTGCCCTTCTTTACATTGATGAGAACCAATGATATCACTATTAGCATCGTACGCACGCACAAACCATTCTCCGTCCCATCCAGCCGAGAGAACCGCCTGATACATATCAGCAACTTTATCACGAACCTCAGATGCCTCTTCTGCAAGGCCTATTTTTTCACACATAACTGCATATTCATTGCCATATTTTACATACATACCTGCTATGAACACGGATTCTGCAACAGGCCCCTCATTTGGTCCTGTTGTCTGAAATGATTCACCGGGCGTTTCAGAGAAGCAGTTTAGATTCAGACAATCATTCCAGTCAGCACGTCCAATTAATGGTAGTTTGTGAGGTCCCTTATTATAGTCAAAGAAATGAAACGAACGGCGTAGATGCTCTATAAGAGGTGCAGACAGTTCTTCTTTATTATCAAAAGGAACCATTTCATCTAAGATGGTGTAATCACCCGTTTCACGAATATAAGCAGAGGTACCTGCAATTAACCAAAGCGGGTCATCGTTAAAGCCACTCCCGATATCCATATTACCTGTTTTAGTAAGAGGCTGATACTGATGATAAGCACTTCCATCCTCAAACTGTGTAGAAGCAATATCAAGAATACGCTCTCTGGCTAATTCCGGAATTAAATGTACAAAACCTAACAAATCCTGACTAGAATCCCGAAAACCCATTCCGCGTCCTGTTCCTGATTCATAATAAGAAGCAGAGCGAGACATATTAAAAGTAACCATACACTGGTATTGATTCCAAATATTAACCATGCGACAAAGTTTGTCATCTTCTGTTTCTAGCGTATACTTGCTCAATAAATTATTCCAGTAATCTTTCAAAGCGGCAAAAGCAGCATCCGTTTTTGCCACTGTATTATATCTTTCCAGCATGGCATGTGCAGGCCTTTTATTGATTACACCGAGAGACTCCCATTTTTCTTCTACAGGATTCTCAACATAACCGAGCACAAACACATAAGAAACTTCTTCCCCCGGCTGCAAACTTGCCTTCAAATGGAAAGAACCGCATGGAGACCATCCACTAGCAACTGTGTTCTTGGAAGCACCACTTTCAATAACCTCAGGATTCGCTGGACTTCTGTAAGCACCCAGAAAAGAATCTCTATCTGTATCGAAACCGGCAACGGGTTCATTTACACTATAGACTGCATAATGATTACGACGCTCTCGATACTCTGTTTTGTGATAGATAACGGATGGTTCCAGTTCTACTTCACCTGTATTTAAGTTACGCTGAAAATTGGTACTATCATCTACGGCATTCCATAGACAAAATTCGATGTAAGAAAATAAAGAAATCTCTTTTTTCTCGCTTCCTTTATTCTTTAAGGTAACTTTATTTATCTCACAGTTATCACCAATCGGAACAAAAGCAGTTACACTTGCAGCCAGATCATTTTTGCTGCTCTCAAAAATGGTATAACCAAGACCGTGACGACATGCATAGGAATCAAGAGGCGTCTGCATAGGCTGCCATCCTGGATTCCAAACAGTACCACTGTCTTTGATATAAAAATACCTCCCATTGTTATCGCATGGAACATTGTTATAACGATATCTGGTTAGACGCAGAAGTTTTGCATCTTTATAAAAACTATATCCACCGCCTGTGTTGGAAATCAGTGAAAAAAAGCTCTCACAGCCAAGATAATTAATCCATGGGAGCGGAGTTTTAGGGGATGTAATTACGTATTCTTTGTTAATATCATCAAAATATCCAAACTTCATAACACTTTCTCCTCCTTCGTATTTGAATCCATATATTGAATTCTGCCGTCTCCTGAACGGAATGCAGCAATCAAATCTGTCTTCTTCCAAGCAGCATCATAAGACATTGGTCATTATTTTTCATCCTGCAACGGCAGTTATTATTCTTTTTATGAAATTATGCGCTTTGCAAATTCCATGCCTTTACTTTGAACATCCAAAGGGAAATATTCTAATCCGATATACCCCTTATATCCAGTTGCTTTAATAGCCTCAAAAACCTTTCCATAATCAATTTCCGAGTAGTACAGTTCGTGTCTGCCAGGATTTCCCGCAGCGTGAAAATGTCCAATATATGGAATATATTCCTGGATGCGGCGTATCAGATCTCCCTCTGTAATTTGTTGATGATAAATATCAAACAGTATCTTTACATATGGACTATTCACTTCTTTCATGATTGCAAATGCTTCATCAGAACGGGATAAATAATACCCTTCATGATCTACCCTTGTATTCAATGGCTCTACAGCCAGAACAATCCCACTTTCTTCCAGATATGGAACACATGCTTTCAGGCCATCTACCAGACTGTTGTACTGCTCTCTTCTGTCAATAGGCAATGCCGCACCTGTTTGTGAAATGATGCATTTACACCCAACTTTTTTTGCGGCTCCAATTGTGCGTTTTAGCCCTTCAATATATTCTTGTCTTACCGTTTTATCTACTAAGCTAACAAGCTCTGTGCAGAATGCCGCTATTTGCATTCCGTTTTTTTCTTTATACAGAAACAAAGAATCCATATCCTTATCCTGCCAAGTCCAAAATTCCACAGCATCTATACCTGCTTTTTTTACTTCATCTACAGCTTCCATCAAACTCTTTCCCATATATACCGCATCAGTACAAACCGAAATTTTCATCTCTGTCCTCCAATAATAAACAATTACTGCTTACATTACTCTTCCTGAACGGAGCCGTATCATTTTTTCAAACCTTTCTTATAATGATAAATACATCAAAAGAGAAGACATTCATATAAATCTAATGAAACATAAATCTAAATAAACATCTTCTCCTTTGAACATACTTGAAGAAAGGGGAGATAATTAATTAAAACTCTGCAGCAATTCTAATCTGCATTTTAAGTTATCTTTTAACTGCAGATAAACATATTTACCACTTCCATCTCCATAATTGCCTTCCTGTTCAAATTCAGCGCCCAGTTCCTCCTGCAGTCTTCTCGAAGTCTCATCCGCATTCTCTACCTGAAATGCAATATGGTGAATTCCCTCACCATATTTATTTAAATGATCACGCCAAACGGAAGGGGCTTCATTAGGCTGAATCAACTCTAACTGAACACCTGGTGACATATCAAAGAATGCCATAACACATGCCGCATCCGGTGCCGGTCTGTCATAAATTTTTGTCTGCGTAATATCAAAAGTACCGCAGTCACAAGTCGGCGGTTCTTCACATCCAAACAATATTGCAAATTGTTTTTTTGTTTTTTCAATATCATTCACAACAAAGCCCACCTGAGCAAATTTTGATTGTCCTACAATTTTTTTAATATCCATATTATCTTTCCTCTTTTCTAAGATTTTATTTTATATTAATTTTAGTACTTACTATTAATTTGATTTTGAATCCGCTCTATAATTTCACTGTTATCTCTGTCCACCTTGATATTGAGTTCTGTTTTCAGGCAATCAAATGTATCTACAAAGCAATAACTCTGTTCCGGATAATAACCAATATGATAATAATCTGATATGCCGCACGCACGATTGATCGTATCAAATGCTACCTTATCATCCGGCACCAAAAAAGCCATGTGCATCATTCCTTCCCCATGCTTTTCAATAAATGTCTTCCATGGGCTGGGATCTTCCCCCGGCTCAACAAGTTCCAGCGCAACATTCTCCAACTGAATTACACTAATTCTGCAATTTTTATACAGTTCCGGTTTTCCATGTGTCAGTACCGGTGCGACCTCCGGTCCCGGAATATTCCATACCCTTGGTCTCTCAATGCCCAAAAGTTCTGTCCAAGCATCAACCGTTTTATCCAAATCATTTACTGCAAACGCGATATGAACCAATTTCTTTGTTCCAAGTGCCATTTTTATTTCTCCTCTCCATATTTATTTATAATAGGCGTTTGCGAAACGCCATAAGCCACATAAATACGACATTTTTTTGTTACTAAAAACAAATAACTCCTCACTCGATTCCAAATATACAAACAGAATTATTAAACAGTTAAAAGCTTATGCAAAAGCGATGAACTTTGATAACAACTATGACCTTTAAAAGGCTGCGTATGAGGCTATGCCAACTCACGCTTCTGCCAATCTGGAAATTAAACAACTCTACATTATCACTCAATAGACGTTTTTTTTAGCAGATGTAAACACTTGACTTTTGGTTGCGAACTTGTTTCGCAATTACCTAATTTATTTATAAAGGCATCGTTTTTCCGAGATAATCAATAAACCACTGCTCTTTATAATTCACTTTGATTTTTCCTTCTATCAAATCGCAAAATCCTTCTGCTGCCTCCTCCGGCTCAATCTGTGCAGTAGTCCTCCCCATATCCGTATTCATTCTTCCCGGATGCACCGCAGCCACTTCCACTTTATCTTCTACAGTTGTTCGCAAAATCTGAACAATCTTATTCGCCGTTGTCTTTGAAACGCCGTATGCAGGAAATAGAGCGCCCGAATTAGCAAAACTGCCTCCTTCTGATGTAACTGCCAAAAACAGCCCTCCTTCTTTTATAATAGGAAGAAATTCTCTGAAAACAGTAATAATACCCAAAGCATTTACTTCTATTTGCTGCCTCACATCTTCCAATTTTTCTGTAAGCAATGTATTCGTGCGGTCTGATGGCAATAACACACCTGCAACATTTACTATGACATCTACGTTTCCCATCCACTTCTTAACAGATTCTGCTGCATCTTTGATCTCTTGTTCCCTTGTTACATCCATTGGGAAATATACTAAATTTTCACTATTCTCCTGCCCCTCCATAGTCCGAAGTCCTGCCGCTACCTTATGCCCTTTCTGCACAAGCATTTTCGATAAAACAGCACCGAGCCCTCTTCCTGCACCAACAACAACAACAATGTTCATATTCTTCTCCTTTCCCAAATCCTCATTGAAATAGAATATATCTCTATTTTTTGATTTAGGTTTTAATATTTTATTCCAGCCGCATCCAATCTGCTTTTGACATATTCAAGACTCGAAACATAATCTTCATCTGTCTCCAAATGTTCTATTATGACCGGCATGTCTTTATTAAATTGATCCGTCAATGTAACATATTTTTCAATATTCAGGCTTCCGTCTCCGCAATAAGTTTCCACTAGCTGAAACGTCAGTTCTTCCCTAAGTTTAATATCTTTCAAATGACAACTGCACACCTTAGATCCTAATTTATCAAAACATTCATCCATAAATTCATCAGCAAAAAAGAACCGCTCCGGTGTATTTATCATATTTATAAAATCAAGATGAATCCCAAAACATTCTCTGTCTACTTCTTGCATTAATTTTAGACACTCATCCGGACCAGTTGGATACATCCACGGCATGGGTTCTATGCTATACTCTGTTCTTTGAGGCTTTACCTCATCAATCAGATTTTGAGTATATTCCACAATACTGTTCCATGCTCTCTGGCTGTAATTCTCTTTGTATCCGCCATCCCAAATAGGACCGCCAAAAGTTCCCGCCAAATTAACACAGCACAAAGCTCCGATTTCGTCTGCAAGGCGCAACTGACCCGCTGCTCGCTTTCTTGCCTCGTATCGCTCCTTTTTATCCAGTGCAAATACATTTCTCCATATGCCCACTTCGGCAATCAGTAAATCATACTTTTTGGCTGCCAATACATAATCGGCTATTAAATTTTCATCTGCAGTATAATCAACCGGAAAAACCACCGCTCTGCATCCCAACTCATGCATTTTCACTGCCCAGTCTTCCGGTGAATGGTGTAAAAGAGAAGAAGAGATACCCAATCTCATAATCTATCCCCTTTCTTTGCAAGATGTCACAAGGTTCTGCGGCATATCTGTTTCTGCTGACTTTAATATACTTGTAATAATGTCTATCACATGGACAGCAAGTTGTGCATCCTCTTTCTCATTGCGATGCAGTTTACATACCATATCCTGTACGCCCGCTCCGCGGACATACACTCCTATATTCTGATATAATTCAGGCAAACTGCTGAATTTGCCTTCTCTCTGATCTGCCCCACCAAAGCACTCAGCCAACATTTGCTCTCTCCGATAAATCTTAGGTGTCCCGCCAGCCATATTGGGGTTTGGCACCTCCATGGTACCATCGGTTCCATATATTTCAAATAACGGCATGGTACTCTTAAAAATATCAAAACTGAAATTCATGTTTGCGAGAATCCCTTTTTCCATCTCAACAATTACTGCAAAATGAGTTGGCGTATTCACTGCAATCTTGTGCCCGAACCGTTCTTCCGTGTAGATTGTACGCTCCAAAAATCCTTTTCTTGCTGATGCGAATACACTCTTTACTGGACCAAACAGAGTAACTAATGCTGAAAAGTAGTATGGCCCCATATCATACAAAGGTCCGCCGCCCTTTTCATAAAACGGTTCAGGTCTGGGATGCCACGTTTCTACCCCTGAATTTAACATATTAGCGCATACATACAGCGGACTGCCAATCCAACCGTCCTCTATCAATTTCTTACAAGTACTTATGGAACTGCCCAAAAAAGTATCTGGTGCACAGCCAATAGCCAGCCCCTGCTGCTTTGCAAGATTTTGTATTTCCAAAGCTTCCTCCAATGATATGGCAAATGGTTTTTCACAATACACATGTTTTCCTGCAAGCAGAATTTTTCTATTCATTTCCGTATGTAGTGTTGGTGGTGTCAAATTCACGACAAGCTCCACATCACTACTATCCAGCATTTGTTCCGGCATTCCCCAAAAAGGTATCTGATTCTCTCTGGCTGTCTGCTCTGCTATTTCCTTCCTTATATCGGCAACCATGTATATTTCCAAGTTCTTATACAATCTCTGTATATCTTTAATATACTGATTGCTTATCACTCCACATCCCATGATTCCAATTTTCATCTTTATATCCTCTTCCAAATGTAATACTTTATTTTATCAATAATTATTGGATTCTCCAAATTTTAAAAATTTAAACAATATCAGGATTACAACAAACGCCGCAAGCAACATAATCCACGCCTGTGCTGAAGCATACCCCATTTTAAAATAAGTAAATGCATTTTGATATAAATACAAAGAATAGAACATCGTTGCGTTATTAGGACCACCCTGTGTCATAATATACGGTTCTGCAAACCATTGGAATACACCAACGACCAACGTTACCATATTATATAAAATAGTAGGCCTCAACAGCGGTAACGTAATAGAAATTGTTTCCCTGAAAAAACTCGCTCCATCAATCTCTGCCGCTTCATATAAAGATTCCGAAATATCCTGTAATCCCGCCAAGTAAATAATGATTGCATTACCACACGTCCAAATCATCATCATGATGAATGCCGGCTTTGCCCATGTTGGACTGGCAAGCCATCCCGGACCTTCAATGCCAATATATCTAAGCAAATTATTTACCACCCCGGTTTCAGGCTGCATTACCCAGATCCATAACAGACATGCAACTACTGTTGGCACTAACGTTGGAATAAAAAACACGACTCGCAGCCAACCCGTATATTTTAGTCTTTTGCTGTTCAGAATAACCGCTATTGATATCGCAAATAATGTGGTAAGTGGTACCCCCAGAAGAATCATGTACCCGGTATTCTTACATGCCTTCAAAAAGGTATCATCTGTCAAAAGATTTAAATAATTTTTCATTCCGACAAATACGGGTTCTTTGATTACACTATAGTCACAAAACGAATAGTATAGAGAACTCGCAATTGGATAAAGCGTAAATCCAAAAAAACCAATCAACCATGGCATAATAAATAAAAGTCCTTGTTTCGCCTCTGCTCTTCTCGTTTTAGAATGCTTATATTCATAAAATTCTTTACCAATTAAATGTTTCATCTCTGCCCCTCCTATCCTTTAATTCCACTCATGGTAATACCCTGAATAAAATATTTCTGAAGTACAAAAAATAGAATTAAGACCGGAAGTACCATTGCAACACCTAATGGAAGGAGCAAATCCCAATTTGGATCATAATTGGATTTGAGCATAGATGCTGCTAGGGAAAGTGTGTATAATTTGTCATTTCCTAAAAATACCAATGGTCCTAAAAAATCATTCCAAGCTCTAATAAATGCCATAATAGCAACAGATGCAAGCACCGGCTTAGATATCGGTATGATGACCTTTAGAAAAATCTGGAATTCACTTGCCCCATCAATCCTTGCTGATTCCGTAATTTCTTTTGGAACACCTACTAAAAACTGACGAAGCAGGAAAATATAAAATGCATTGCCAAAGAACTGGGGAACGATTAACGGGAGAAAAGTACCTACCCAATTCATTTTTGTAAACATCAGGTACAACGGAATCATGGTTACCTGATAAGGCAATATCATCGTTGCCAGAACAACCATAAATGCCTTATCCCTTCCAGGCCATCGTAATCTTGCAAATCCATAAGCAATTATCGAATTTGAAACCAGTGCTCCCACAACACTGAAAAATACAATTATCAGCGTGTTTTTCAAGTAACTTAGGAACGGTATCTGATTGAACATGTTGACGTAATTGTTAAAATTAAACGATTTAGGCAACCATTTGAACGGAACCTGAAACAATTCGCTTGTTGTCTTAAAAGAACCCATAAGCAAAAAGAAAAACGGGATAAGATACAGCATCGCAAAAAATAGTAAAACAAAATATAAAACAGATTTACGCAACAGCGATTCGAAATTATACTTGTTTATCTTTTTCTTCATACTACTCCTCTCTATACTTACTTATTTAATCTGTCATTCTTTGTTAAATTCATTATGAAAAAACCTCCTGTTGGTCAAAATGTTTCTTCATCCGCCAAGAGGAACACCTTAATCTTACATCAAGGTTTCTTTTATTCAATTGGCGTTATTTCTGAATTACAAGCATGCTCCTGTTTAAATGACTCAGGTGGATTTTTATACCACCCGAATCAAACTTAATAATACTATTTTGCATCCATACTAGCCTGCATCTTGTCTTGCAGGGTCTGTAACTGTTCTTTCGCATCCAAATCAGGATTGTATATTAAATTCTGTCTCAATGCGACAAACTGATTCGAAAGTTCTGCCGATACAGAACAAAGTGCAGGGATGCCATTCTCTGGAGAATTAGCAATTTGTCTCTCCAATGCATACATTTTATCACCATTCTTTGTAAGACTTACATCATCAAATGCTGAGTCAATAACAGGAATGGAACGCCATACCGAGAAATTATCTTCGTTAATACTTCCTTGCTGTGCAAATTTAATAAACAATGCAGCAAGCTGTGCTTTGTCAGCATCTGTACCTGCCGGAATTGCAAATACGTTAGTTCCAAAAGGAGTACTATTAACTCGTCCGCCTTCTGGTACCGGCACTGCACAAACTTCATAAGGAACATCCGGTGCATATTCTCTTAACGCTTCTGAAAACCAGTTTCCAGTAATTGTCATACCAACCTTACCAGTCATGAAAGGATGGTCAGGAGAGAACATCTGTCCAAGTCCTGAAGTAAATGCATTAATCTTTTCCGGATCGTATTTGCGTGCATAATTCTGAATCCATTCCATATAACCAAGCATTTCATCAGATGTTAAGTTAATTTTATCACTTTCCTTGTCATAAGGATCTGCTCCAAATAAATAAGGAACGATAAACGCTTCATTACCGGAATCCAACCACGGAACAATTCCTAATCTGCTGTATGTGCCGTCTTCTGCCTTTACAGTCATCGCATCTGACCACGCATCTAATTCTTCAATTGTTTTAGGCGGATTTGCTGAATCCAGTCCGCATTCTTTTGCAATATCAGGATTATAATAAAGCATTATTACGTTTGTATCCTGCGGAATTAAATAGCATGAATCTTCATAATACATGATATCTTTGCAGCCCTCATAGAAAGAAGATACATCCAATCCGATTTCTTCCAAGCAGCCATCCAGTTTCATAAATGCACCTTCTGCTACATACTGGTAGCAAGAAGTAGGGTTATCTGTTACAATCAGATCAGGTGCTGTTCCGCCAGCAATTGCCGAAAGGAGTTTTCCATTGTTAATACCTGCTCCGTCCGGTACAAATTGGAGTTCACACTGGATTCCAAGATCTGCATACGCTTCATTAAAAGCATCCACCCTTTTCTGTTCCCATATAGCTGAATCGCCTGTGTATGCTGACCAGAAAGTGAAAGTCCCTTCTTTTCCAATGTCTGTCACTTCAACTTTCACATCCTTAGCTCCCATTTTTACTGTCTTGGTTATTGTACTGCCTGTACTATCCAAACTTACCGCTTCTTCCGTTGCAGCCGTATCCGTTACCGGCTGTACTTCTGCAGTCGTTGCATCATTTCCACACCCAATCAGGCTTGTTGCCGTCAACATCGCTGCCATCATTACGCTTAAAAATTTCATCTTTTTCATGCTGTTTTCCTCTCTATTGTATTTTTGTATTTTCGTATTATTGTCAAAACAAGCTTGCTTAGTAATTGTATTATATCTGCATATTCTACAAAACGCTTCCAATAAATTGCTATAATCTCATACTTTTTTGTTGACATTGTCATCAAAAAAACATTATCCTTCATTAAGTTTTAGTGTATTAAACTCAAACTTCCCATAGCTAAAATGAGATTGTTTCTTGAAAACTCAATACTTTAGAACACAAAATAGCTTTCAGGCAGCCGACTGAACACCAGAAAGCGCATCCTGCATGTATTTTGGAAGATGCCCGATAAAGCTGGATGTGAATTCTTCCAGCTGCGCTTTCGTGTTTTCGTCCGTAAACGGCTTCATGAAATCATTGATGATCCTCAAAGACAAGAGCACAGTAAAACGCTGCCAGTTTGTTTTCACGCTGTTCAGGAAGCGGTACAGAGTATTTTTTGAGAATCCCTCTTCAAAAGTTTTTGTTTTCCGCTGCATGTAACCACTGCGGCCAGAAAAAAGCAGGCATAGCAGATACCGGAAGATGGTCATAACCGGAATTCCTTTTTCCTTGCCGGCATTACATTTGAAGAGAAGCTTCCCTATTTGGATCTCGCTGATAAATTTTGCGGCAGAATCAAAAACCTCGTTTTCCTTATTCTGATTATGTGGTATACTTGACATGACATGAATCTTCTTGCTGTGTGATTGTTTTTGGCAATTCAATTACACTATGCAAGTCGGGTTTGTGCCTTTTTATGTACTAACGTATTGAATTTTCAAGGTTCATTACACAAAATGGTGTAGGGAGTTTGAGTATTTAATATACCTATTGACTTTTTTTGCACAGCAGGTAACATAATACACATTAAAATATACAAATGACGTACATTTTATATTTACTCAGCAATAAATTAGCACAAGTTTTCTATTGTTACTTTGAGGAGAATTACGGAATGAAAGCATTAGAAAAAAAGGAAAAAGTTATAATGGAGCGCGACTACAACATCAAATTTTCCTATTTGAGCTCACCTCCCACTTTCCCCAACCATTGGCATGAATTTGTAGAATTTATTTTGGCAACTACAGACAACAATCTTTACTCAATCGCTAATGAACAATTCATCTTAGACAAAGGAGATCTTCTTCTAGTTTGGCCAGGTGAAATGCACAGTAACATCAGTGTCTCGGCAGATACCTCTCTTGTAATGCAATTTAAAGATCATTACATATACAATCATCATGACCTTACTCTAAATTATCCCTATCTTCGCAATTATCACAAGATAGGAACAAAAGAAATGCCTGAGTTGAATCATCAGCTTACCGCAAAAATCCGAGAGGCTTATCACATTTTTTCTTCTTCGAATCCTTTTGCCGAAACAGCCTGCACAATACAGCTTTATTCTCTTTTGTTGGTTTTAGGAAATCATGCTTTAAAAGACGCTAAAAATACACAGTTATCTTACGATATCAACAATCCCAACTTCATTAAAATTAGAGATGCATGTGCCTATATTTCCAAAAATTGTAATAAGAATTTGACACAAAAGGAGATTGCGGACATTTTTGGGTTTAGCCAATTTTATTTTTCTAAACTATTTAAAAAATACATGCACATATCCTTTAACGACTTCTTATCCAATGAACGAATCCGACTTGCCATAAAATTATTATGCGAAGAATCTATACCAATAACAGAAATTGCCTATCTGTCCGGTTTTCAAAGCATTTCCAATTTCAATCGCGTATTCAGAAAAACCGTCCACCACTCTCCTACTGAGTACCGAAAACTGTATAACGGCAATGTTGATTCCGCCATTGATTAACTGAATCTCAAGAACAAAGTGCCTTCGGCGCTTCACCCCCCTCCTCCCTACCCCTCATTCATGAGGGGAATTAGGGATTTCTTTTTGTGCCGTTTTCCTTCATAATAGTCTTATGAGCATACTACAAAATATTTTTAAAGACCATTAGGAAGAAATGATTTATACATTACATCCACGTGACTCTGTCATTAAGAATGCGGATAAAATGATCAACTGCGTTGATACTTCTTTTGGTAGTGCCATATATGGCTGTCTTCACTGTGGTAAGTTGAAATTTGTCCCTTTCCGCTGTCACGGCCGTTTCTTTCCCACCTGCGGTAATCTCTATGCCATGCAGCGCACTGCCTCTATGTCCTTCAAGCTTGTTAACGTTGCTCATAGACATTGCGTTTTTACCATTGATGATAACCTCCGTGACTTTTTTCTTCAGGATCGTACCATGCTTGACTGCCTTTTCCATGCCGCGGCCAGTGTTGTTTCCCCCATGTTCTTCAAGCTGAACAAATCCTTGAATTTCACTCCCGGTTTTATCATACTCCTCCATACCTTCGGCAGGGATTTGAAATGGAACCCTCATATCCACTGCCTCATTTCAGAAGGCGGATTCAGCGATAATGGTTTTTGGCGTAATATGAATCATTTCAACTATACCTACCTCCGTAATGCCTTCCGTACAGCACTTCTTAACGAAATGGAAGCCAAAATCGGCTTCTCCTTCAAAAAAGGCAAAAGCTGCCTGTTACCGCGAACACAAGGAAGGCTTCTACGTCTATGCCAGACCGAATAGATGCGATCCCAAGACCGTAGTGAACTATATTGGCCGGTATCTGGGACGTCCTGTCATTGCCACTCCAAGGATCGACAGCTGCGATGGTAATCTTGTTACGTTTCACTACAACCGTCATGAGGATGATAAATACGTGGAAGAAACGCTTCCGGTCATGAAATTCATTTCCCGCCTCATCCAGCACATCCCGGAACAACCTTTCAAAATGATCCGCTATGGCGGGATCTATGCCAGACACCGGGATATTGATAAAAAACTCCACCGGGCTATCTCCCGCGAAAAACACCACTTTTATCGCAGCTTTAATCAATGGCGTACTGCCATTCTTTCCGCTTTCGGCTATGACACTTTAAAATGCGAATGCGCAACCACCCTGCTGTTTTTAGAACTCTATTTTAACCATAAGCGTGTTTCTCTGGAAGAAATGCACGAGAAAGCCATGTCCCGTTCTCCTGGAAGAAGGTCTTCTGCATGACTTTCCCATTAGACTTCCGTGTGATATACTCTTTCTTAAAGGAGGATGATCACATGACTCCAAACACAAAGAAACTACGCCAAAAAATATATGGATAACCCACCAGAAGGAATGACACCCGGGGACATTCGCCGCATGAGCGAGGATGCACTTCTGGATATGGATTATTTCCTAAATGAAGACGACCTGTTTGCTGACGAGGCTGGAGTGGAATGTTTCTATATCTTCTGACCGTGTCGTCACACAACCATGTTCAAAGGCACCGTTATCTAACATACGTTCTGAGAACATGTGTTTTTTTGCTGTCCCCAAAAATCGTAATTTCCTATAAAGCAAAAAAGGCCCCAAGATACTTTGAAATCGTATCTTGGAACCTCTTTTTATGATAAACTATCCTTATATAACCTTTTTATGTCCAACTTTACGGACATTTGGTCGATTTTAATTCGGACGTTGACAATAAATTAGTTTCCCATCTGCTTTGCAACCTCAGCCGCAAAATCCTCATTCTTTTTCTCAAGCCCCTCGCCAGTCTCAAACCGAACAAACTTTTTAATGGTCACATTAGCTCCGTTTGCCTTAGCAACTGATGCTACATACTGGGCTACGCTCTGCTTTCCATCCTCTGCCTTTACGTAAACCTGATCTAAGAGACAGGTCTCCTTCAATTCTTTGTTAATACGGCCTTTTACCATACCCTCGATAATCTTATCGTTAGCATCCGGCTTCTCATTCTTAGCTGCCGCTGTGAGAATTTCGGTTTCCTTAGCAATATATTCAGCGCTCACTTCGTCTCTGCTGGTAAACATTGGCTTTAAAGCCGCCGCCTGCATCGCTACATTCTTCGCCATCTCTTTGAGATCGTCATTAACAACATCTGTCTCAACATCAACTAAAACGCCAATCTTTCCACCTGCGTGAATATAAGAAGCAACGAAACCGTTAGTCTCTTCCACCTGCTCATAACGACGGATGTTCATATTCTCTCCGATAATGGAAATCTGAGAAGCAAGAGCCTCCTTTACGGTGAGGCTTGGGTCCTTCTCCCACTTCTCCTCCATAAATGTCTCTAAGCTATCAGCAGTAGTATTCAAAGCCTGTGCCGCAACCTCCGCAACATAGGTCTGGAACTTTTCATTTTTAGCAACAAAATCAGTCTCAGCGTTCACCTCAACTACTACTGCTTTCTTGCCATTCTCAGTTAACGCGGTAGCTACGATACCCTCAGCTGCAATACGGCCAGCCTTTTTAGCGGCTCCGGCAAGTCCCTTCTCTCTCAGGAACTCGATTGCCTTCTCCATATCACCGTCGGTAGCTGCAAGGGCTTTTTTGCAGTCCATCATTCCTGCCCCGGTTGTCTCTCTTAACTCTTTTACCATTCCTGCGGTTACTGCTGCCATGTTATCTTCCTCCAATTTAAAAGTTTGAATTAAGCCTCTGCTGCCTCAAATGCCTCTACCGGAATCTCCAGTTCCATAGCGCCTTCTAAGATTTCGCCCTGCTTTGCCTCAATAACAGCGTCAGCCATTTTGGAAACAATCAGTTTAACAGCTCTGATAGCGTCATCATTTCCCGGAATTACATAATCCAGTTCCTCCGGATCACAGTTGGTATCCACAATACCGATTAACGGAATGCCCAATGTGTGAGCTTCTTGAACACAGATATGCTCCTTCTTTGGATCTACGATAAAAATAGCGTCCGGAAGTCTCTTCATATCCTTGATTCCTCCCAGGTTTTTCTCCAGCTTATCCCATTCCTTCTTCAACTCTATCACTTCCTTCTTAGGAAGAACATCAAAGGTACCATCCTGTGACATCGCTTCAATTTCCTTCAGCCTTACAATCCGGCTCTGGATGGTCTTAAAATTGGTCAGCATACCGCCCAGCCATCTCTCATTTACATAATACATCCCGCAACGCTCTGCCTCAGTCTTAATGGCCTCCTGCGCCTGCTTTTTGGTTCCTACAAACAGAATAACGCCGCCGTCGGCCGCAATATCTGATACTGCCTTGTAGGCCTCGTCTACTTTCCCTACAGACTTCTGAAGATCGATGATATAGATGCCATTTCTCTCTGTGTAAATGTATGGAGCCATCTTAGGGTTCCATCTTCTTGTCTGGTGACCAAAATGCACACCAGCCTCCAGTAACTGCTTCATTGAAATTACGCTCATCTTTCTTACCTCCATTTGGTTTTTTGCCTGCTCCACTGAGCATGGGAGTTTAGGCTCTTCCGTCTGCTTCTGATATTTCCCGGAAGACCTGTATGAAATCCTTTCCAGGCACCGTTCCGCAGAATCCACAAACGTGTTTTTTTTCATCCTTTCGAATATAGCATAAAAGGAGGCGGCTTGCAAGTATTTTTTGCAAACCGCCTATCATTAAAATAAATCTTTTTATTTTAAATTGGAATTAGATGCTTTGATAGCCTTAAGCTCATCAAACACCACATCATTCAATACTTTAATATAGGTTCCCTTCATTCCAGAGGACCTGGATTCGATAACCCCCGCGCTTTCAAACTTTCTGAGTGCGTTTACAATAACGGAACGGGTAATTCCCACTCTGTCCGCAATCTTGCTGGCCACCAGTATTCCCTCACTGCCTTCCAGCTCCTCAAAAATATGAATGATAGCTTCCAATTCTGAAAAGGACAGAGTGCTGATAGCAGACTTTACGATCTGTACCTTCCGTGTCTCCTCTGCATTTTCCTCATTCACGGAACGCATCATCTCCAGACCTACTACAGTCGTTCCATATTCACTTAAAATAATATCATCAATATCATAGCTAGAATCCGATTTATAAATAAATAAGGTTCCCAGCCTTTCTCCTGCAATATCAATGGGAGTGATGATTGCCTGGTATTTCTTAACGTTCTCCTCTGCAAATCCCAGAGTGGCAAGATTCACATTTTCCTTGGTGGACAAAACGCTTAAAAGGCGCTCATTCAGCATATGATCCACATAACCGCCTACCTGGTCTTCAATTAGCTCTTCAATCTCATCCACACCAGGACAGCAGCTGACTCCCAGAACTTTCCCCTTCTTGCTGATTACCAAAATGTTGGACAACAGTATCTCACTCAGCACTCTACAGATGTCATTAAAAACGACCTTATGAGAATTGTTGTTATGCAACAGATTATTGATTTTCCTTGTTTTGTCCAACAATTGTACGCTCATCTGCGAAAACCTCCTTATCCACTTTGTATTACACCTGAAAACATGCTACTAATAAGTAAATTTTAGCACAATTCCTAAATAATAACAATAGTTTTTTGAAGTTTTCAATCATTTATAGATTTTTTAATTTTCTATTTTATCCTTACAAGTATTTCTACTTCTCTGTTTTGTCTGTACGATACCCGCAGGTCTCATCAGAGCAGAGGAGCTTACTTCCTTTTTCCACCATATAGGCTCCGCATCTGGGACATTTTTGAGTAGATGGCTTCTGCCAGGACATAAAATCGCATTCCGGGTTAGCCTCACATCCAAAGTACAGACGGCCCTTCTTGGTTTTCTTGCGGACTACTTCTTTGCCACACTTTGGACAGGGAACTCCAATCTTCTCCAAATATGGTTTTGTATTTTTACAGTCTGGAAAGCCGGGGCATGCCAGGAATTTACCATGAGGACCGTATTTGATTACCATTGGACGGCCGCAGAGGTCGCAAACTTCTTCAGACACCTCATCTGCTATTTTTACGGACTCCAGCTCTGACTCTGCTATCTTAACTGCCTCATTCAGATCTGGATAGAAATTGCTTACTACTGTCTTCCAGGGGACAGTTCCGTCAGCCACCTTGTCCAAAAGAGATTCCATATTTGCTGTAAAGTTCAAATCCACAATACTTGGAAAAGAATGTTTCATAATGCGGTTTACCACTTCTCCCAGCTCAGTCACATACAGGTTTTTGCCTTCCTTCACTACATATCTTCTTGCAATAATCGTGGTAATAGTAGGCGCATAGGTGCTTGGACGTCCGATCCCCTGATCCTCCATTGCCTTAACAAGGGAGGCCTCCGTATAGTGGGCAGGAGGCTGAGTAAAATGTTGGCTTGGCTCCAGCTTATCCAGTTTAAGAACCGCTCCCTTTTCCAGGCTTCCCAGAGTCTGGTTCTTCTCCTCTCCGTCATCTGATTCCACATATACAGACATAAATCCGTCGAACATAAGCCTGGAAGCTGAGGTAGTGAAGATATGGCTTCCTGCCATAATTTTAACAGAAGTGGCCTCATATATTGCCGGAGCCATACGGCTGGCTGCAAATCGCTTCCATATAAGCTGATACAGACGGAATAAATCTCTCTGCAAGGATTCCTTTACAATGGTTGGGGTAAGCGTTATGTCAGTGGGACGGATAGCCTCATGAGCGTCCTGTATTTTACCGCTATTCTTGCTCCTTTGCTCTCCTCTGGCCTCATACTTCTCACCATAAGAAGCCTTCACAAAGGCTCTTGCCGAGGCATCCGCTTCATCTGCTATACGTGTGGAATCTGTACGCAGATAAGTAATCAAACCCAATGTTCCACGGCCGTTAATCTCCACACCCTCATAAAGCTGCTGGGCCAGACGCATGGTTTTCTGCGTAGAGAAGTTTAAAACTTTGGATGCCTCCTGCTGCAATGTACTGGTCGTAAATGGAATGGGAGCCTTCTTCACACGCTCCCCCTTCTTTACCTCCTCAATGACATAGCTACAGCCTTCCAATGCTTCCAGTATCTGATCCAGTTCCTCCTTACTGCGAATAATCACCTTTCCGTTTGAATCCTTAGGGCCATAGTACTTTGCTGTCAGAGGCTTTCTGTTCCCCTTCAGCAAAAGGTTGGCTTCCAGATTCCAATATTCCTCAGGAATAAACGAATTGATCTCATCTTCCCTGTCGCAAATCATACGCAATGTCACAGATTGGACACGGCCTGCGCTTAACCCCCTCTTTACCTTTGCCCAAAGCAAAGGGCTGATGGTATACCCTACCATACGATCCAACATTCTTCTGGTCTGCTGTGCATCTACCAGGCTCATATTAAGGGCCCTTGGACTCTTCAAAGAAGTTTTTACCGCATTTTTCGTGATTTCGTTAAAGCTGATACGGTAAACATTTTTATCCTTCAATTCATCCAGCCTAAGGGCTTTCATCAAATGCCAGGAGATAGCCTCCCCCTCACGATCCGGGTCCGTTGCCAGGTAAATCTTGTCTGCCTTCTTCACTTCCTTACGAAGCTTAGCAAGTACATCCCCCTTTCCCCGTATGGTAATGTACTTGGGCTCATAATCGTGTTCCACGTCAATTCCCAGCTGACTTTTGGGAAGATCTCTCACATGGCCTCCAGAAGCATCCACTTCATAATTGCTCCCCAGAAACTTTTTGATGGTCTTTACCTTCGCCGGCGACTCCACAATTACCAGATAATTTGCCATTATAAAACTCCTATTCCCTCATTTATATATTCTTAATCTCTGATTTCATTTTTGTCTTTCAGTGACCCGCGGATATAATACTGACCTGCGGTCCGTACGGCAAATCCTCCCAGCTCCAGTTCCAGAAGAGCGCTCATGCAGCAGCTGACAGAAAGGCCTGTGGCTGCCGCAACCTGCTCCAGATGTCTGGGTTCGGAATCTAGGCAACTATACACTATTTTTTCAGTCTTGGCAAGTCCCTTCTGATTTTTTTCATGAAGCATGCTTTTATTTTTGTAGAAAATGCCCATATAATCCAGTATATCATCCGGAGAGGTAAGAATGCCTGCACCATTTTGTATCAGATGGTTACATCCTTCACTCAGAGGGTCTGTAATACGGCCAGGAAGCGCAAAAATTTCCCGGCCTTGCTCCAGTCCCAGTTCCGCCGTAATCAGGGAGCCGCTCTTTTTTCGTGCCTCAATCACCAGAATCACATCGGACAGGCCGCTGATAATCCGGTTTCGTACAGGGAAATTAGATGCATATGGCTCCTGGTCAGGGTAATATTCCGAGAGGATGCCTCCCTGGGCCATAATCCGCTCATAGAGGGTATAATTGCTTCTGGGATAACAAATATTCACACCACAGCCCAGAATTGCGAAGGTCTTTCCCTCCCCTCTCAACGCCCCTTCATGACCTGCGCTATCAATACCCAATGCCAGACCGCTGATAACCTGTATTCCGTTTTCAGCCAGCTTCCGTCCCATATACTCTGCCTCCAGCTTTCCATAGCTGGTACAGTTCCTAGCGCCTATAATGGAGACTGAGGGCTTGCTGCTATGAGGAAGCTCTCCTTTTACAAATAAACCCATAGGATAATCATAAATATTCCTCAGTTTTCCAGGATATTCCTGATCCAAAGGGGTAATAAAACGGATTCCCCTTTCCACGAGGCTATAGTAGTCCTCCTCCATGACCTGAAACTGTCCTTTCCATAAGTTGAATTTACGGCATACCTCCTCCCGTTTTACAACTCCTAATTCCTTAAGCTTCAATCCTTCTATATAATAGGCAGCCTCGAAGCAGCCAAGCGCCTCTCCTATGCGCCGTACCGTTACCGCCCCGAATCCGGGAAAGCGGCACAGCCAGTAAAGAAACGCTTTCTCCCTGCTTCTTTTTGCAGCTTCATATGCAATGCGCTCACCTTCTGACTCCGTCATCCTCTTCCCCATAGCTTCTCCTCCAAATGGCTGTATCCAAAAGCCTCCGCAAGATGTTCCTTCTCGATCCTTGCGCTACCTGCCAGATCCGCAATGGTTCTTGCCACCTTCAGCGTTTTATGGTACCTTCTGGCGCTCAAGCCTCTTGTTTCATAGACTTTTTTTACAAAAGCCTCCTCCTGGGGCTTTAGGACACAGAATTTTATAATCTCCTTTGTTCCCATACGGCTGTTAAAGCGGATTCCCGTCCCCTGAAACCGATGTGCCTGTATCTTCCTGGCTGCCTCCACCCTCTGTCTTATGGAGGCGGAATCTTCATTCTCCAGGCTTCTTCCCTTTAGCTCCTCAAAGGTAACAGGAACCGCCTCCACGCAAATATCAAACCGTTCCAGTATCGGCCGTGATATCCGGCTTAGATACCGTTGAATTTCCGCTTCTGAACAGTTACAGCGGCTTCTGTCTGGATAAAAACCACATGGACAGGGATTCATAGCCGCAACCAGCATAAAATCTGCAGGAAATACAAAGCTGCCTGACACCCTGGTCACCACCACCTGTCGTTCCTCCAAAGGCTGCCGCAGGATCTCAATAGCCGCGCGGCTGAAATGAGGCAGCTCATCCAGAAACAATACGCCCCCCGAAGCCAGGGAAAGCTCGCCGGGCCGGGCTGGAATCCCGCCTCCTGAAAGCCCCTGAGGTGTAATCGTATGATGAGGGCTTCGAAAAGGCCGTTTTGACAGCAAAGGCCTATCTGGCGGAAGCAGCCCGCAAATGCTGTAGGTTTTGGAAATTTCAATATCTTCCTCTCTTGTCAATGCCGGAAGAATTGTAGGTATTCTCGATGCAACCATAGTTTTCCCCGTTCCAGCGCTCCCGTTCAGCAAAATACCATGCAAACCTGCTGCCGCAACCTCAGCAGCCCTGCGAAGCACCCTTTGACCGCTTATCTCCCTAAAATCCAGGCTGCCTCCCTGCTCCTCCTTCCATACCTCCTCATCCATACTGCTGATTCCAGCTATATCAGAAGGATGCTCTAAAAGCCTGGCCATATGTCCCAAAGACTCCACCCCAACAATCTCCACACCTTCAATCACCCTCCCCTCCCTGACATTCATCTGGGGAAGAAAGCATCTTACAAGCCCCTGTTCTCTGGCAGCTGTCACAAGAGCCAGCACGCCGCTTACATGCTTCACGCTGCCATCCAGCCCCAGCTCACCTATTACCATGCTGCTCTTTAAACATTCCGTATTCACCAGACCATAAGCTCCTAATATGGCCACAGCGATAGGCAGATCATATGCCGTGCCTCCCTTTCTCACCCCGGCAGGCGACAAGTTTACAGTAATTTTTTTGGCAGGAAGCCGGAATCCTGAATTTCTGAGGGCAGTCCTGACCCGATCCTGGGCTTCTCTTACTGCCAGGGCTAGTTGTCCCGATATCGAAAAGCCAGGCAGTCCTTCTGAGGCATCTGCCTCCACAGAGACAACAAAGCCCTCCACAGCCCGGATACCGCCGCTGTTAATTTGTGTAAACATACGTTTCCCCTTTCCTCTTAGACTTTACTTCAATTCATATGTGTTTGGAAAACAGCACGATACCGTGCCTGAAAGCTAATTAAGTCAGAGCAGGGAGAAACCCTGCATATAACTTAAAGATAGTATTACTATACTAAAAGAATTAAAAAAAGGCAAGGGGATTTCTATGACGAAGGTCTATCTGTCAAACTCCGTCATACTGGGCCTGAACCTCAGCGGCAAATGGTTTCTCTGACACTTATCGTTCTTCCTCTCCTGAACAGCAACCGCGTCAAAAAATGTACGCCACAGATTTTGATAGATCTCCTCATCTGTCTGTTCTCTCAGACATGAGCCAATCCAGCTTTTTCCCTCAGACTCCTTCCCCTCCTGAGGAACATCTGAAAGAAACCAGGACTTACCCATGGGATGAACCGCAGCCTTCAAACGGCTCTTATCAATGATCATCCAGTTCTCTTCTGGAAGACGATCCGCAAAATAGGGAGCCAGCAGAGGGAGCACATCGTTTTTAGGGTCGATCTTGCTCACCAGCACTCCGCGGAAGGTCTGGGAAAACCTGGTGAACTGTACCAGGCGGTGATTCTCATTATAAACATTCCTGTTCATCCTGAATATCTCATAAACAGGGGGAAGCTGCATCATATCCACAACACCTGGCCCGTATCGGAAGGCCTCCACCAGGAAGCGGTACATCCGATCTGGCCTGTCCGCCTCCTGGCTTAAAGAGGCAATATAGAGCTGCTCATAAATCCTATGAGACAGCCTAGTTCCAATGGAGCGGATAACCCTTTCCACCCTCTCCTGAACCGTCTCCACTTCCACATACTCCGCAAACAATTTCAGGTCCTGATCCCCTCCCCTAAGCTCCAGCCGAACATTTTCATAACCCTTGCCTTCCATAAAGGCCGCATAGATTCCGCACAATATATTTTCAAAATCAGGTCCACATACATAAACTGTCATACAAGATCCCTCACCGATTATAAGCTTCCTACTACCGCTCCATATTGATCCTCTCTGGTCACTGGCATCTCCATATGCATATCGTCAAACAGAGAAAGCTGACGGAAGCTGTCTTTGTGCTCAATATCCCAGGCCGCCCGCCTCTCGTCCCCTAGCAGGCTGTTGGTAATGTAGTCCCGATCCAGCTTAAATCCCTCTGACATATGTCCAGAGCAGGTAATAAAGTACTGCGCCCGCTTCATCACCACTCCCATTCGTTTCAAATCCTCAAAGGACAGCTTCCCCTTTCTTCTGGCTGCAACAATCCTCATGGCAGACTTTACCCCCATCCCAGGCACCCTCAAAAGCTGGTCATAGGAAGCCCGGCTTACCTCTACAGGGAAATACTCCAGATGTCGCAGGGCCCAGTCGCACTTTGGATCCAGAAATACATTAAAATTAGGCTGGGCTTCTGATAAAAGCTCCTCTGCCTGAAATCCATAAAAACGCAGAAGCCAGTCCGCCTGATAGAGCCGGTGCTCCCTCAATAGTGGTGGCCGCCCGCCCGGAGCCGGTAGCTTACTGTCCTCATTGACAGGTATATAGGCCGAATAAAACACCCGTTTTAACCCATAATTCCTATAAAGAGCCTGACTAACAGACAGCATTTGATAATCAGTTTCCGGAGTGGCTCCCACAATGATCTGAGTACTCTGCCCTGCCGGAACAAAGGGATTCTTCTTATATGCAGAAGCGGGAATACACCGGCTCCCTGCTCCATTTCCATTTAAAAGCAGTCCTGCTCCATTTGCCAGCTCCGGCTTAATCAGCGCCGCTCCTCCTGCAAATCCTGCTCGCTGCACAGCATAGGACTTCTTAAGCTCTCTGTCGTATCCCAGAAGATGGCTTGATACAGAAATTCCCTGCTGAATCTGGCGCATAGGCTTTAGTATTTTATCTCTGGTTTTTCCAGGAGCTAAGCTCTTAAGCCCCTCTGCCGTGGGAAGCTCCAGATTGATGCTCATTCTGTCTGCCAAAAACCCCATCTGCTCCACCAACTCTTCATCTGCTCCAGGAATCGCCTTCACATGGATATATCCGTTAAAATTCCATTGCTTACGCAGCTTATATACTGTCTCATATAAAAGCTCCATGGTACGATTTGCATGATTCAAAATTCCAGAGCTTAAAAATAATCCCTCAATAAAGTTTCTCCTGTAAAACTCTATGGTCAGCCTGCAAACCTCATCGGGCGTAAAGGATGTACGCACAACATCATTCGAACTTCGGTTCACACAGTACTTACAATCATAAATACACTGATTTGTAAATAATATCTTCAAAAGAGAAATACACCTTCCATCTGCCCCAAAGCTATGACAGATTCCAGCCTCCAAGGTATTGCCAATGCTTCCGGCTTTCCCCCTCCTTTTCACTCCGCTGGAGGTACATGCCACATCATACTTAGCCGCATCCGTCAATATCTTAAGCTTTTCCTGTATGCATAAATTTTCCTGTATCAGCATCTTATCACCACCGAGAACATATGTTTGTTTTATAGTCTAGCACACTTTTCCTATAAAATCAAGTATTTTCGAACATTTGTTTGCGTTTAGGTGACTCTCCTAATTTCATATAGCGAACCTGCCTAAAAACCCCTGTTATTTCTCCTTTGTTTCTTCTCCTTCAGCTTTTACATTCATCAGACTCACCAGGAACATTTATTTCAAAGGTAATATTGGAATTTCACATGGTTGCTCTGGCTGCGAAAGAGCAAGCCTCAGCATGGTTATTTTGAATGAGAAAAAAGACAACAGGTGTCAATCCCATTGTCTCTTTTTATTTAAATTTTCAGCTTATCTTTTGGCTTTTTTCGACTGGATTTTCAGTCGGTTTTCGCTGGGATTGTGACAATTACTGTCAAGGTGCAATTAAAAACTCACCTTTTGTCCCACTAAAAACAGCCTTTTACCACTTCACTCTTTTCTTCTCTTTTAAACTTTCAGACTTGATTCTTTCTGCCTTGTTCTCTGCTCTTTTTCCGGCTTTTGATCAGCTGCATCATTTGACACTGTCACAATAAAGGGCAAGAACAAAAACAGCTTGAATTTTGTTTACATTGGTTTTGAGGTTGAATTTTCCTTGTAAATACGTTGCTTCCGGGTGTTTTCCTTTTCAGCTTTTCTTTCTGATTTTCTTTTTCTTCGTTTTGAAAACAGAGAGAAAACTAAGGGCAAACGGCAGATATGCACCTATGTCAATACTTTGGACAAAAAAGTTGAAGGTCTATGCCACTTTTTTTAATTCTTCAACCTCCTTTTGCTGTGGAGTCATATAATGAATGGCACTGTGAATTCTTTTTCGGTTATACCATGATTCTATGTACTCGAAGATTGCCCTGCTTGCTTCCTCATAATCCTGATAAGTGCGACAATGGACTTCCTCTTTCTTTCATACAGATTATCCTGGATTCTCTGCCATCCGGCCAGCGCGTACCCATCACTGTTAAAATAATACTTATGTCCATTTATGACCCGCCAGCAGGACTTGCAGTATCCCATTTCACTGTATACATACCACCACCCGTTGCTATCATGGCGCCAGCCCACCTCATAGGAAGGCGCCTCCACCAGCGACCAGTCCGGGCGGCCGTAGCCGTCAATCCGGCTGTTGTTTAAGCTGTACTCCTTCTGGCACACCGCCCCTCCATTGGCGATTACCTCGCTGCCGGAACTGGTGTTGCCCTCAATGGTGCGCACCGCAGACGGTGTAACCTCCGCCACAATCCCGGTGTGACAAATACGGGAGCTGTTGCGGAAAAATATCTGATCTCCCGGCTTGGGGCTGTCCTTGTGGTATTGTCCCCGTTTCTTATAATACTGGGCGGAATCAGGCGTATAGGCCGAGAAGCCGCCTAAAAGCTGCCGGGCCGCCACCTTCCCGAAGGCCTGGACAAAGCACCAGTCCACAAACATATCGCACCACGGATTCTCTTGAAGGGATGGGTACAGATCCCTGGCGTACTTGGTAAAGTTATTGCTTCCGGCGTTGGCTGCCTTACTGTCAAGCTCATCCTCTGTCCGCTTCTCCAGGTATCCTTCCTCCTGGAGCGCCACTGTTAACAGCTTATCCACTGCACTCATAGGTACCTCCTATCAAAAAAGCCCGGAAACTTCCGGGCAAAAATCAGTTACAAGAATATTGCAATTCCTATCTGCATATGCTATAATGCCAGTAGGCAAACGAAATAAGATTTTCCAAAGGAACATGAAAAGCTCCAGAGTTCACGGCTCCGGAGCTTTTCTATTCCTAATTTAAAACGGGAAGGCTTAAACCCGCAGGCTGGTTACCGATTATTCATCGCCGTCCAACCATTTGATGATGTAGTGGCAGGCCACACCAGCCGCGACAGCGACAATAAACGAAATAAGACTTTCCACTTGGAACACCCCCTTTCCTTACCGGTATAGGGGCGGTAACATTTGCATTATAACATAGCTTTAATCATGCTGCAATTATAAACAGGCCCCGGAAACCTCCCAGGGCCTGTGTTTTTGTGCTGCCGTTGCAGAGCCTCAGCTAACGGATGTTCTCGGTTCCTTCCGCTCTCTCATCTTCCTTGCCGGTTGCCGGGCCAGCGGTCACATAGGTCTTATCCTGCGGCCCCTTCGGCGTTACCTCCTGGGCTGCGTCATTGGCCCGCTGCTCCGCTGTCCTGTTGTCTCCATGGTTTAATGTGTTTGACATACGCTTGTCCTCTCTTTCTTTTTGATATATAGTCTTTTGTTCCTTACTCCTTTGGCTCTTTATACGTCAGAGCCTGGGCGCTGTCCCCTACGCCCCTTGTGGTCGGGTCTGTTACGATCCCCAGGATTGACAATACCACAAAGAGCGCGTTTACTACGGCCAGAATCAAGCTCTATGTAACCGTCATACACGGCCAGGACGCTATCATCTCCGTTAACAATTCGAATCTGTTCTGTATTAGCCGGGTCAGAAAAAACGGCAGTCAGGTTTTCAAGCGTCTCATTTGTTTGGAATCTAAGCGTCACGCTGGATTTGTTTTACCTCTCTTTCTGCTTCAATCTAGGATGACATTATGTATCAGTGTACTTGTGTTAAACTTACTGAACCTGTATGGTTAACTCCATACAGCGCTCTTTTTATCTGGGCCGAGGGAAAATTGAGAAACAAGATTTCCTGAGTCGCTTATGTATCTAAAACGTAATAAGTTATCTTTTTGGGATGCCGCTATATGCCATTTACCATCCTTAACCGTCATAGTAGAGAGGATTATCACTTCATCTGCCCCCTTCGTCCCTTCCAGGACAATGCTTGGTTTCGCGGATGACCACCCTCCCCCTGCATTAGTCCGATGACTAACAGTTGAGCTGCCTGTTCCATTTAAATTAGAGTTTGTAATATCTTTTTCCCAGTTTTTCCAGGTATTACTTGTCTTTATTTTGGTGTAATTTTCTCCGGAGCTTGTATCAACAGCTGTAATTGTAGCTGTCGAAGAATTCATTACCACAGCTTCAAAGGTGCCATAATTGGAGGGAGTGGGCTGTTGCCCCGGAGCTATAATATCCTGAGTATTTT
This sequence comes from Clostridium porci, assembly GCF_009696375.1. GTDB lineage: Bacteria > Bacillota > Clostridia > Lachnospirales > Lachnospiraceae > Enterocloster > Enterocloster porci. The sequence goes on along the minus strand of NZ_VUMD01000013.1, from coordinate 81,712 downwards.
CCTGCCGGCAATGAGCCGATTGTCTCTGTCATGCTGCCGGATGTAATTTTCATCATTAAATTGTCAGATTGGGTATTTAGTTTATCAACTTCACGCTGCATTGCATAAGCCAACGCAGACGATGGGACTTTTGACTGGTCATTCAACTGAACATTGGATATATCCATTTTCTTGACTAGATTATTCATTACCGAATCGGTAAGATAATCAATCAAAGACTGTGCGGATACGCTGGCCCCAGTCTCCCCCAGTACCCCGCTGGTATCCAGGGCCGTGATCATAGATAATAGTTCTGCGGCATATCCCCTGGCCAGGTACTTCCAATTCTCTCCTTCCTCCGGTGTAACGCCAGTCAAATTATCCTTCAGCGCAAGCCAGGACGACCCATTGTGATACACAAAATTGCCTTTGGCATAGGCAACGTCCGCGCTGTATTTACCTTTGCCGGCTATACCGGCAGTTCCCAAACTTGCCATGTTATTTCTTTCCTTTCTATGCCATGTATTCAAATGACAGCACCTTGTTTTCGTCTAACGCGAACGTAATACCCCTCCCTGGCTGTCCTGTATCAATTCCATGGTGTCAAAATCAATGTGGAATGTTGGAGGGATGATGCTCGCGTACTGAGCTGCCCTGTCTGCCTCATTTTTGGCCCTGTCGGCATCTGCCTTGGACTGGTCGCTATAGTATTTGCTGTTTTTGCCATTCTCACCATGACCCGAACTTGTACGGCAAGTTCCAGACAAACAGTAAGCGTTTCCGCCTAATGTTCACCTTTAGGGGACACCCCTAATACCCCGTCGTCACAGAAATGTTAAAATCATATCCGTATAATCCCATTGACAAACGGTCGGTATACCGATACAATATAATAAAAGAAAGGGCGGTGCAAATGAATCTACAAGAATATATTGACAGCCGAAATATAACCAAATACCATCTGTCACAAATCAGCGGTGTTCCGAAAACAACCATTATAGATATTTGTTCCGGTAAAAGCTCTTTGCAAAAATGCTCTGCCCGCACGGTACAGCAGCTTGCAATAGCGCTTGATTGCACAATGGAATATATTATGTCTTTGGATACAATAGATACAGGGTATGATAAAGAAACGGGATTACCCAAAAGCAAAAAATATCTCGAATGTGGTCTGCCGTCCTATCTGCAATCTTCTTTGGCAAATATGATTGCTTCTTGGAAAATTGTAGACAGCGGCAAAAAAGATTATCATTGGGATATGTACTGGAGCGAATTAAATGCGGATATTAACTCTGCCGAGGTTGGGCAGGAAATATCTACGGAACAGGCTTGGTATTTGCGTGAAACTTATTTAAGAATGAAACGAGGTGACTAACCGATGATTGATTTTACCAATCTCCCCGTTCGCAACAAAACCTATGCAGGCGCAAACGGTAGTAAAATTTCCGTATTATACAACGATGAATTGTATATGCTGAAATTCCCCGCCGTTCCCGCCGTCAACAAAGAAATGAGTTATGCGAACGGTTGTGTATCGGAATATCTTGGATGCCACATTTTTGAAAGCATCGGTATTCCGGTTCAAAAGACAATGCTTGGAACCTATACAAAAAAAGGAAAGCAAAAAATTGTTGTAGCCTGCAAAGACTTCACCGCAGGCAGTCTTGTGCTTCAGGACTTCGCATCTTTGAAGAATACGATTATTGATTCCGCTCACAACGGTTACGGTACGGAGTTGAGCGATATTGTAAAAACCTTAGAAGAACAGACGGCTGTCGATCCCCAAATGCTGACCGAATGGTTTTGGGATATGTTTATCGTCGATGCCCTAATCGGAAACTGGGACAGGCACAACGGCAACTGGGGCTTCCTGTATAACACCATTACCGATGAAATCTCACTTGCGCCTATTTACGATTGCGGCAGTTGCTTGTTCCCCCAAGCAGACGCAGAAATTATGCGAAAGACTTTGGATGATCCCGCCGAGCGTGAAATCCGTATCTTTGAAAGACCGCTTTCGGGCATAAAAATCAATGGGCAGAAAATCCAATATTTTAAGTTTGTTTCTTCTTTGGGGAACAAGGACTGCAACAAGGCACTCAAGCGAATACTGCCAAAGATTGATATGAAAAAGATTTATAAAATCGTAGATGAAACGCCCTTTATTTCAGATTTGCAGAAGGAATTTTATAAAACAATGCTTCGTGAACGTAAGGAGCGGATTTTAGACTTTTCTTATCAAAAGCTTCGCAAGCGTGAGCGTTCCAAAGAGCAGGAATGTTAAAACAAAATAACAACCGAATATTCGCAATAAGCCGATAGGAATTATCTCATCGGCTTTTTTGCACCCAAAATCACAAAAAGAAGGTATGTATATGAACAGAAATCCCAAAGAAAAATTTGCCCGTATTAAAGTTCGGGCAAAGCCAAAGGACAAGGAGAAGATAAAGCAGCTTGCCGCAAAATGCGGTTTATCTGTCAGCGAATATATTATGCAAAGGGCATTGGGCTATACACCAAAAGCGGTGCAGCCCGATGTCTTTTTTCATTTCTATAACAAATTATGCGGACTTTTAAATCGTGACGTATCTCCCGAAACCGAAGCAGCGGCGCTTAAACTCTTTGACGATATTTATGCCGTAATCATAGATTTTTGGATTACTGTTTTACGGATACCCATCTAATTGTCCCTGTCCCCCTTACTCTATTTTTACTGATATCCTTTTTCTGTAAGCTGTTTATTAATTTCTGCCAGTAAATCCTCGACTCCGTTCTTGTTCAGTGCATCTAAAAACTTTGGTATATAGACTTCAGGGTCTACCATACCGGACTCCAGCGCTTTGGCATTCTCATCTACCACGTTGGAGATAGCCGCTATCTCAGTTTCCACCGGGCTGTTATCCAGTGAAAAGCCATTGTGAGGAGCCGTTATGGCCTTCGCATTGTATTCCTCGAATAACTGTTCAATATTATCCGGGTAAGAGATATCCCACTTCTGATTGAACGGTGTGCCGAACTGCCATCCATAGGTGTAATTAACATAGCCGTTGTCCTCGATTTTCAGGGTTCCGCCCATTGTGCGGTCTACCTGGTTGTCGCCCACCGCGCTGTAGTGCTGGCCTTCAATGCCGTGACGGATCAGGGTTCCTACGTATTCGTCGGTATTTAACAGGTTGATGAACTCCAGGGCCTTATCCGGATGTTCAGAAGCAGATGAAATAGCCAGAATTCCTCCGCGCGCGTTCTTTGTCTCAAAGAGCGGGTCCATAAGCGGAACGAAGGTCACGCCGTGCCCTGTCTTAGCCGCCTCAGCCTCAGCCGCTCCCGGAGCGTATGAGATGATATAGGAGAACAGCTTGCCGTTCTTAAAATCATTGTCACGGTTGGCAATGTCGGTATCATAGTTTACCGGGTCCTTGGACATGTACCCCGCCTCATACCAGCTTCTCACCAGTTTGCAGTAATCCATGTATTCCTGTGTTGCATACTGATTAAACACCCCCGTCTGATCCTTAAAGCACTCGTATTCCGGCACTGCAGCCGCACCCGGAAGCACTCTGGAACCGGACAGACTCTCGTAGGGATACAGCATATTGAAGGAGCCGCCGGAGCTTCCAAGGCCGGAAAGTCCGATGATGTCCTCTCCTGCCGCGTCAGCCTTTTCCTTGACGATCTTTAACACTTCCGTATAGTCCTCCAGTGTCTTTACCGCGGTTAAATCGATGCCATACTTTTCTGCCATGGTAGAGTTTACAAAGAAACCGCTCTGCCAGCCCATCTCCTTATAGGACGGAACGCCATAGATCTTTCCGTTTACGGAAACAGCCTTCCATAAGGACTCAGGAATGAACTCATACGTCTCAGGAGCGTACTGCTTCACTGCATCCGTAATATCCATAAATGCATCCTTGGCCACAAACTGCAGGTAGTTGGTCGTCCATTCTGCGGTAAAGCAGATATCAAAATACTCGCCGGAGTTGATCAGGGTCGGCATCTTTTCCTGGTAATCGGGATTGGCGATGACCGTATAATCGATCGTCACACCGATCTTTTCCTTCGTATACTCATTCAATGCGGCAATAACCTTATCGGTATCCGCATCCACCGGATTCAAGGACATATACCATTTTAAAGTAACAGGCTCCTCCGCCGTCTTCGAAGCATCTGTCTCTGCTCCCTTTTCAGACGTTGTCTCTCCTGCTGCCTTCGTATCCGCAGAGGCTGCCGTACCGCCCTCCGTCGTCTTTGAAGAGCCGCAGCCTGTCATCAGGCTGGCTGCCATTGCCGCGCTCAGCACCGCGCATGCCCACACCTTTCTTTTTCTCATTTCTTACTTCCTCCTTCTACATAATTTCTACATAATTTATAACATCTTACCCTTTGACCCCGCCGATTGTAAGTCCCTTCACAAAATATTTTTGGAAGAAGGGATAGGCGCAAAGAATAGGCAGTACTACCAGTACGGTTAAGGCCATTCGGCCGCTGTTGGTCGGAGCGTTGTTTGCCATCTCCGCGTACTCCAGCGCGTTAGCCGAGCTCTGTTTCAATGACTCCAAGCTGTTTTGCATACTCCATAATAACGTCTGGATCGGGTAATTCTTCGTCTCGTAAATGTAAAGCATGCCCAGAAACCAGTCGTTCCAGTAAGCGATCATGGTAAACAGGCCAATGGTGGCGATTCCCGGTTTAGACAGCGGAAGAACGATCTTCAAAAAGGTATTGAATTCCCCTGAACCGTCGATGGTAGCTGCCTCCACAATCTCCATGGGTATACTCTTAAAAAAGGTCCGCAGCACCACCACATAAAACACATTGAGCGACATGGGTAAAATCAGCGCCCAGACAGAATCCCGAAGCCCTAAAATCTGTGTGTTGACCATATAGCTGGGAACCAGACCGCCGTTAAACAGCATAGTAAAAAGAAGCAATAAGGTCAACGGCTTTCCATACCGGTAATCTGACCGGGAAAGCACATAGGACAGAAGCGTCGTCACCGCCAGGCTAAACACCGTTCCCACGATCGTGACAAACAGAGTAATTCCGTAGGAACGAACCACCTGATCCCCCATTTTGAAGAAAAGCCGGTAGGCCTCCAGACTCCATTCGCTGGGAAAAAATGTATAGCCATTTTCAAAAATGCTCTGCTCACTGCTGAAAGACACGATAATGACCAACAGAACCGGCAACACGCAGGCAAGCGCCATCAAGATCAGAATTACATTCATGATCCCGTTCGTCTTCTTACTGATATGATTGACGCAGGAATACGCTCCTGCTTCCTCGTCTTTATATTTCTTTTTCATGGCAATTCCCCTTTCCTGACTAAATCAACCGCTCTCATGCGGTCTTCACGCGTTTTTCGAAGAGCGGCTGTCAGAACAGCGCGCTGTCCTTGTCGATCTTTCGCACAATGAAATTGGAGCCCAGCACCAGAATAAAACCGACTACAGACTGATATAAGTTGGCAGCCGAAGCCATTCCGATGTTGCCGCTGACCTTTAACGCCCGGTAAACATACGTATCGATGACGTTGGTGATCGGGTAAAGGGGGCCGGAATCCCTGGGCAGCTGATAGAATAGCCCAAAATCAGAGTAGAACATCTTGCCAATCGCCAGTATGGTCAGTACAATCATCATGGAACGCATGCAGGGAAGCGTAACATACTTAATCTGCTGCCACTTGGTCGCCCCATCCATGATGGCTGCTTCGTAATAATCATTGGAAATCCCCACCAGAGAGCCTAAGTACATGACGGTTGAGTAGCCCACGGTCTTCCAGAGCTGGCAGAATACCAGGATAAACGGCCAGAACTGTTTCTGTGTATACCACTGGACCTCATCTTTTCCGAAGAAGCGGAGAATGTGGTTCACTAATCCGTTATCCACACTTAAAAATGCAAACGCAATAAAGGAAACGACAACCCATGACAGAAAGTAAGGCGCCATGAAGATTGTCTGGAAGAGCTTTGCCCTTTTCTTATTTAACAGTTCATTGAGCATGATAGCCACGGTAACCGCTACCACCAGATCCAGCACAATAAAAATCAGATTGTAGCATATAGTATTGCGGGTGATGATCCATGCGTCGCTGGTCTTAAACAGAAACTTAAAGTTTTCCAGCCCGTTCCATTCGCTTCCAAATATCCCTTTTCTAATGTTGTATTTCTTAAAAGCCAGGACAATGCCGGACAATGGCAGATACTTGAATAAAATCATCAGGATAATCCCCGGCAGGGCCATGAGCGTGAGCGGCAGATTTTTCTTAAAATAGAACCATTCACTTTTTTGCCTTGTTTTCATCTTTACCCCCCTGTTTCTTCACATCGCTTTTTGCTTTGATGTTTTCTGGCATAATTATACCTTTATCGGATTTCATTCCACAAGTAGACTTTTTTTATCTCAGGTGTACTTTTATTTTGGAACGCTCCGAACCGATTGCGCGGCTGACCTTCATGCTTTATAATCATAGATAAAAGTAAAAAATGAGGAAAACAATTATGAAGGTTCTTCTTGTTGACGACGATATTTTTGTAATCAGAGGATTAAACTCCATGCTGCACTGGGAAGCATTTCACGGTGAACTTGCCGGAACTGCTGCCAACGGGGAGGAGGCGATGGAATATATGGCAGCCACTCCTCCGGATGTCATTATTTCCGATATCAAGATGCCGCGGATGGACGGACTGAAGCTGGCGGAGCTGATTCACGCACAGTCTCCGGCCACCCGCATGATCCTCTTAAGCGGCTACGAGGAGTTTGAATATGCAAGACAGGCGCTCAAGTACGACGTTGCAGACTACATCTTAAAGCCAATCACAAGAGAAAAGGTCAATCAGATCGAAAACCTCCTGATTAAGTTTTGCGAGGAAAATCAGAAGAGAAAGCAGCAGTTCTTAAACGCCTATAATTCCGGTCTGGAAGAGAAAATATTAACGATACTCCACAATCAGGATATGGAGGCGATGGATCAGTTTTTCCTCTCTTCCTATTTTGTAAGCACCATGCACAGCAGCTTCGCCAATCCTCTGGGAATCCAGCTGATCAATTTCTTATACGCCTATTTTTCCCAGATCGATGTAAGCCGGACGGTCATTACCGTCTCAAGGGAGCACGCTATGGAACAGTTCTGGGACTCTCCGGGCGTCCAGGAAAAGATCAACTTCATCATGAGCAGCTATTACGACGTTCTGACCGGGATGAATCAGAAAAAGCAGGCATACAGCGAGTCCTTTATCACCTATGCGAAGGAGTATATCGGCAAACATTACTCTGACCCGGAGTTCAACATCTCCGTCCTGGCGGACAGTATGCACGTATCGCTGTCCTACTTAAGCTCCCAATTCAAGCAGGCCACCGGTTCCAACTTAATTTCCTATGTGACCGCAATGCGTATGGACTATGCCCGCCGTCTGCTGGCCGACCGCCGTTACTCCATCGGGGAGATATCCGCGATGTCAGGCTACGAGGACGCCAAATATTTCGCCAAGCTGTTCAAGAAAAAGACGGGTTTAACCCCCAGTGAATACCGGAATCTGAAAACATAAAAAAGGAGGGAGCCCATGGCAATCCGAAAAAAAATATCTGGTCTGTTTCTGGCTATCATCCTCTTCTTTCTCTTAACCTTCTACATATTTATGTACTTTTATTTTCACAATACGGTAACGGCCGCAGTGGTGGAACGGCAGGAAGCACAGATCATAGCAAACTGCCATCTGGCCTCTAATTTTATGGATAATCTGAGACAGATCACCATCCATTTTATCAGTGACCGCGCCATTGGCAGCCAGCTCAGCAGCACGTCCACCGAGCCCATGGAACATCTGCAGGTCCGCGCCGCCCTGCAGTCCCAGTTCTCTCACTACTCGCTGCTTACGATGTCTCATGATGTCAACAGCTACCGTTATACCCTGTTCCTCAATGACCGGCTTCCCATCTCATCGATGTTTGAGGCCAGGACCCTGAGCACGAATCCCTACAGTACAGTCAGCAACATCTTTACCAACACCCTGGTGAAGGACGATCTGTGGTATAAAAATACTCTGGAAGCCTCCAATTACACCTGCGTATTTAATAATGAAAGTTCCGGAGAGCTATGCCTTGCCAAGAAAATCCAGAATACCAGATATACGGGACCATACTATAAGGATGGGCAGGCCGTCATGGTCATCAGCATTAAAATGCCCTATATCGATTCTGTTTTCGGCGGGATTCCCCCCACCCCCAACAGCGGCTACGCCCTCTTGAACAAAAAGGGGCAGCTTCTCTACTCCAGTCCCAGAGGCCCGGATCACAGCTTCTACGCAGAGGCACTTGCAGCGGTCAGCGGGAATACCGCCTTATACCAGGCCGGAACCGGTTCTCACCACGTAATCGGCGGGGAGCCTTACCTGGTAAACTTTGACGATTCCGATCAGGATATCACCCTTCTGTCGCTTACGCCCTACTCCGATATCAATCGTACAGTACGCCCCGTCATGGTACGCTTTTCCGTGATCTCTCTGCTGATTACACTATGTGCCATGGCTATTGTCTTCACGGCTTCGGACCGCATCACACGGCCGATTATCCTCCTTTCTGAGGTGATCGGTTCCATCATCGATACGAGAACCTTTGACTTAAAGAGCCTTCACGTATCGGAGGATCGGGAAATCATCAGTCTGGAGGAAAGCTTCACGAAGCTGATTATCAACAACAACCGTTTGATTCATGATGTCCAGGCGCAGGAAATCAAGCAGAAAAACGCGGAATTAAGGGCACTGCAGGCTCAGATCGATCCCCATTTTATCTTCAATGCAATGGATGCGGTCAACTGGATTGCTCTGACCCGCGATCAGGATGATCTGGCGGAGATCCTCGCCTCCATTGCCAATCTCATGCGCTACAGCATCATGGAGGCCGACCAGCTCATCCCCTTAAAGAAAGAGCTTTCCAATATAGGAGAATATATTGCGATCTACAGGCTCCAGCATCAGGGAGATATCAGGCTTTCCGTCCCCTCAGAAGACGCCTCATCCGATACTCTGATTCCAAAATTCACGCTTCAGCCCCTGGTGGAGAATTCCATCCGCTACGGCGGCCAGCCGGCGGGAACGGCGATCGAGATCACGGTCTTTGTAACACATGAGGCGGACCGTTTCATTCTGGAGGTATCAGACAACGGCCAGGGCTGTGACCCCGATCTGCTCAATGAGTATCTGACTTATAAAACAAACAACTTAAAGGTGACCAACGGCTTTGGAATCCGCAATGTGAACGACCGGATACACCTCCATTTCGGGCTGGAAAGTGGGCTTAAGTACTACGTTGATGAAAACAACCGGCTGACGGCACGAGTAGAATTTAAGTACAGGGAAGCTTCCGCTGCTAAATTATAATAAAATAATAAAAGGAGAATTTTGATATGGAAAAGAAAACGATCGTTAAGAATGGGATTGTAAAAAATGGAATTCACGGCTATTCGGCGGCAGAGACCTATATAGCGCCAAAAGAGCCCGCCGTAAAAGAGCATCTCGAATGGTTCATGGGATTAAAGCTGGGCCTGATGATGCACTGGGCGCCTGGCTGCCAGATGGGGACCTATGAGTCGTGGCCCCTCTCCGACGGAGACGGCAGCTGGTCTCAGAAGGATGTAGACTGGACCGATATAGAGACCTTCAAGCAGGAGTATATCGACTGCAATAAAACCTTTAACCCGGTGAAATTCCGCCCGGACCGCATGGCAGAATTTGCAAAAGAATGCGGCTTTAAATATCTTTTATTCACCACCAAGCACCACGACGGCTTCTGCATGTTCGATACGAAGACCACCGATTATAAAATAACAGATCCCTCCTGCCCCTTCTCCTCTCACCCGGATTCCGATATTACCGGGGCTCTGTACCGGGAATTTAAAAAGCAGGGACTGGCCATCTCCGTCTACTTCTCCAAGCCGGACTGGCACAGCGATGCCTACTGGCATAAGGCATTCGGCACCGCGCCCACCAGAAATATCAACTATTCCGTTACAGACCATCCGGAGCTGTGGGAGGAATTTGTAAATTATACCCACGCCCAGCTTCGCGAGCTGACCTCCAACTATGGAAAAGTAGACGTGCTGTGGCTGGATGGCGGCTGGGTCAACGCCGGGAACGAAGGCCAGGATATCCGTCTGAATGAGATTGTCAAAGAGATACGCGGCACCACACAGCCCCATCTGATTGTCTGCGACCGCACCGTAGGCGGCGAATATGAAAATATCATCACACCAGAAAAGGAAATCCCGGATGCGCCGCTCTTCGTACCGTGGGAGACGTGCACAACGGTCGGTGAAAAATTTTCCTTCCATTACACAGACTGCTTTAAGTCCGGCCGTCAGCTGGTACACCTGCTGCTGGATGTCGTATCAAAAGGCGGAAATCTGGCGCTCAATGTGGCCCCTCAGCCGGACGGACTTCTGCCGGCGCCCGCCCTGTCCTCTTTAAGAGATATGGGCAAATGGCTGGCCGTCCACAAAGAAGGCATCTATGAGACAGAAATCACGGCACCCTATTATGAAAACAGGGTAAAGTATACGGCAAAGAAAGATACCGTTTATGCATTCTACCTCTACGAAGAGACTGCATCCCTGCCTTCGAAGCTCTTCCTTCACCTTCCGGAGCCCCAAAAACAGATTGCCTCGGTAACACTCATGCGGACTGGAGAACCGGTGGACTATACCACCGAATTTGGCGCACTGATCCTTCATCTGCCGCCGGAGTCAGCCGCAGGCGGAGAATATGCAGACTGTTTTGTTATACGATCTTAGCTGCTGATGGTATTCTGCGGCGAAAGTAGGCCAGGAGCATGAAGTTGTGCTCCCGGCCTCCTTTTGCCGCGGTGTTTTCGCACACGCTAACTCCGCTTTTCTTCCAGTATTTTCTCTGCTTCTTCCCATATTGCGCCAAGCCGGGCTTCTTCTCTCTCGTCCTTTCCTCTGGTCCCTATGTAAATCTTAATTGTTTGTATTGGTGTTGGATTTGAATTTTCCTTGCAAATACGTTGCTTCCGGGTGTTTTCCTTTTCAGCTTTTCTTTCTTATTTGCTCTCTTCTCTTTTGAAAAGCAGAGAAAACAGAGGGCAAACGGCAGATGGGACCGGGAGTGAAAAACCGGAAAATGAAAAGCAGAAGTACCCGGATTGTTAAGTCCTGATACTTCTGCTTGTGTTTTACTTTGTTCTATTTTCGGCTGGATTGTTTGACTGTTTTCAGCCGCACTTGAACAATTACTCCCGCTTTAATCCCGATACCCCTCAGGATTCATCGACTGCCATCTCCAGGAATCCGCACACATCTCCTCAATTCCCTTCTCAGCCCTCCAGCCAAGCTCTCTGCCAGCCTTAGCAGAATCGGAATAGCAGATAGCCACGTCCCCGTCTCTCCTAGGCTTAATCTCATACTTTAAAGTCTTGCCGCAGGCTTTCTCATATGCATGAAGAACATCCAGCACACTGTACCCCACGCCTGTGCCCAGGTTGTAAATGCTGACTCCGTCCTTATCAGCCAGCTTCTTCACTGCCTTTACGTGACCCTTTGCCAAATCCACCACATGGATATAATCTCGGACGCCAGTTCCGTCCGGGGTATCATAATCATCTCCGAATACATTAAGGCGCTCCAGCTTGCCCACGGCTACCTGCGCAATGTACGGCACCAGATTGTTGGGGATTCCCTTGGGATCTTCTCCAATCAAACCGCTCTCATGAGCCCCAATGGGATTAAAATACCGGAGAAGTACCACATTCCACTCTGGGTCTGCGGTATGTAAATCTGTAAGTATCTGCTCCAGCATGCCTTTGGTCCGCCCATAGGGATTGGTAATCTCACCCTTTGGGCAATTCTCTGTAATAGGAATCTCCGCAGGGTCTCCATAAACCGTTGCGGAGGAGCTGAACACAATGTCCTTCACTCCATGTTTTCTCATCTCGTCACAGAGAATCAAGGTTCCTGTAATATTGTTATGATAGTACTCCAGAGGCTTATGTACCGACTCTCCTACAGCCTTCAAACCGGCAAAATGAATCACTGACTCTATATCCTCCCTGTCAAATACATCTCTAAGAGCCGCCTGATCCAGAAGATCCACCTTATAGAATTTCACCTCTTTACCGGTAATTTTCTCAACCCGATCCAACGCTTTTTCGCTGGAATTATAAAGATTGTCCACCACTACCACGTCATAACCCGCATTCAGCAGTTCCACACATGTATGGCTGCCGATATAGCCGGCACCTCCAGTCACTAAAATCGCCATTGCCGCTCCTCCTTCAAGAACATATGATTATCTGCAACAAGGCGGAACAGGTCATCCCTGAATCCGCCTGCTATCAATAGTATAATGGTAAATCTTTCATAATACAATGCACAATCTTTTGAACTTTTGACACTTTTTATTGATTTTCTTTAAACCCTTTGCGTCTCAACCGTGCTTTGCAAATTCTGCCCGCATTTTCTCAATGGCCTTTTTCTCAATTCGACTTACATAAGAACGTGAGATCCCCAATTGTCCGGCAATCTCACGCTGGGTATATTCCTTGCCCTTATAAAGCCCGTAGCGCATGCCAAGCACCATTTTTTCCGTCTCTGTCAGGCAAGTTTCAAAAGCTTCGTAAAGCTCCTTTACATCCTGGCTTAATATCATCTGATCCAGAGTTTCCTTGTTATCCATCTCGATTACATCCAACAGACTTACCGTTTCCCCGTCCTTGTCTACTCCAATGGGTTCAAAAAGAGATACCTCTCTGGAATACTTTTTGCTAGCACGCAGGAGCATTAATATCTCATTTTCTACACATCTGGCTGCATAGGTGGCGAGCCTGGAACCTTTGTCTGCGTTGAATGTATTTACTGCCTTGATGAGGCCAATGGCGCCTACGGAAAGCAGATCTTCCGTGTCGTAATCAGAACCCTGGTACTTTTTAACCACGTGGGCGACCAGACGCATATTGTGTTCTATCAGCTTATCCCTAGCTGCCTGATCCCCCTTCTTCAGACGTTCCAGGCACTCCTTCTCTTCGGCTGCTGATAACGGTTTAAGAAAAGTCCTCAACGATAGCCACCCTGCATATTCTTAATCTTATTCTATGCGATGGCTGCTTGCCAAGTGCTTTTACAACTTTTTAGAAGCTGGTACTATTTTATTACAAACTTCATTTTCCATGTTATATCACTCCCTGTGATACATCAGCTTTCTGCTTCCCCACACTTTATTCTTAAAGTAAGCAATCCAATGATTGCAGATAATATAGGCAAGGCTGCCCAAATATCAAAATGGTATATGAACACACCAACAAAACTCCCGACTACAACCACTGATTGGAACTACGATAAATCAGGAAATAATACTTCTACTTTTTAAGCCGGAATTGTCCCACCAGGGAATTCATCATTCCTGCCTGACCGTTTAGCTCCTCACTGGCAGCAGCACTTTCCTCAGATGTGGCAGAATTAGTCTGAACTACTGCGGAAATCTGATCGAGCCCCTGGGAAATCTGGCCTACCGATACAGACTGCTCCTTGGACGCCTCCGCAATCCGGTCCAGCATATCCAAAATCTTCTCTACATGCTTTGCCACATTCTCAAAGGACTCTCCTGTGCTTGAAGCCAGCTTTTCACTGCTTTCCACATACTTTAATGAATTTCCAATTAAATTGGCTGTGTCCTTTGCTGCCTCAGCAGACTGCTGAGCCAGATTCCTCACCTCCTCGGCTACTACCGCAAACCCTTGACCGGCAGATCCGGCTCTGGCCGCCTCTACCGCCGCATTCAACGAAAGAATATTAGTCTCAAAAGCGATATCCTCGATTGTCTTAATGATCTGCTGTATTTTCTTGCTGGCTTCGCTCATCTCCTTTATGGACTTTAGCATCTGTCGCATCTCATCCTGACTATGACGAACGGCATCTCCCGTCTTTTTTCCAATGTTATTTGCATTCTGGGAATATTCGGCAGTTTGAGACAGCTTATCAGAGATATCAGTGATGGTAGCTGACAGCTCCTGTACGCTGCTTGCCTGTTCCGCTGCTCCATGAGCGAGGGCCTGAGCGCTGTCCGATACCTGATTCGCCCCGGCTTCTACCTGCTCTGCCGCCATTTCCAGACTTGAAAGAGTCTGGTTCATCCTTTCCTGGAACGACTCGATAGAAGTTTGTATAAGCTCAAAATCTCCCTTGAAGGAAACAGGACATTCGCAGGTAAAATTTCCCTTGGCAAACTCTCCCATTCCCATTTCAATGGCCTCAACATACTGCAAAATCTCCTTCAAGGAAATTTCAAGGTTGTCTCTGATGGAAGCCAGCTCCTGGGTTCTGCACTCTGTGGATAAATCCAGATGCAGCTTACCCTCCGCGATCTTTTCTATCTGAACCACCAGGCTCTGGATGTTGAGTATGACCTCTCTGCGCAGGAAGCGATACAGTTTGATACATGCCGTCAGAGTGATCGCTAAAACAGCTGCGCATACGACTGAAACTCTGATAATAACCTGGTAAAATCTCTCTTCCACCTGATGGCCGCTGGCATTTTCCTCCTCAATGGCCTGATCCAGCCTGGAAACCAGCTTCTCTATCCTGGGCTCTGTCTCATCTGTGTAAACAGAGATAGCCTTCTGTTTATCTGTTTTAAGCAGATTTAGTATCGTCTCTGCCGATGTATGAATTTCCCTGTGCAGGTTCTCCACGTCAGAGGAAAGGGATTTTAAAATCATATCATCCTGAGCTTCATTGCTGTATATTAACTGACCCAGTCCACAGGCTGTGGGATCCATAGCTCCTGTAAATTCTTTCCCGTAGTGAATCGCATTATTCAAATTCTTGCTCCACTGATAGTGGGCGATCTTGGCCTCATACAACTTGCTTATATAGGCATTTTCTTTACGTACTTCTTGGTTGACAGAGCTAATTTGCAAAAATGCCCTAGCCGTAACTACTGACAATATAATTACTGAAAGCAAAATTCCTCCGAAATATACAGCCAAAAGCTTAGTTAACGATTTTTTCTTCATCCTGTTTTACTCCTTTCCACCTTTTGCACACCCGTTTCCCTCAGAACCCTTACATCCTCTCCTTTTTATAAAAAATTTATTATTTTATTAATATATCGACAAATTTTAAATTTTCATTACATAATTCGACAAATTTTTTAACATTTGTCTCAATAAGCCCCTCTTTTAACGGATTGATAGGTTGCATGTACAGCTATGGGGATTTCCAAATAAAACAAACAAGCAGCAAATCCTTTCAGACTTACTGCTTGATCTGTCTCTGACAGGTGATATTCAATTTTGAAGCTGCCCGGCTAAGGCGCAGCCCGCTCTGCTCCCTTCTTCTTACGGATTAATGGTGAAATAATCTGACACCCGTAAACGCCATCACCATGCCGTACTGATTGCAGGCTTCGATTACCTGGTCATCCCGCAGCGAGCCTCCCGGCTGTGCCACATACCTAACACCGCTTTTGTGTGCCCGATCGATATTATCCCCGAATGGGAAGAAAGCGTCGGACCCCAGGGCCACATCCGTCATCGTATCCAGCCACGCCCTCTTCTCCTCCTTGGTAAAAACAGGCGGCTTTACCTTAAATATCTTTTCCCACCGGCCCTCAGACAGCACGTCCATATAATCATCCCCAATATAAACATCAATGGCATTATCCCTATCAGCCCGCTTGATCCCGTCCGCAAAGGGAAGGCTAAGCACCTGGGGGGACTGGCGCAGATACCAGTTATCCGCTTTACTTCCTGCCAGCCGGGTACAATGTACCCTGGACTGCTGTCCTGCGCCGATGCCAATGGCTTGTCCGCCTTTTGCATAGCAAACGGAGTTGGACTGGGTGTATTTTAAAGTAATAAGTGAAAGAATCAGATCAAGCTCTGCGCTATCCGGCAGCTTTCGGTTTTCCGTAACAATATGCCTAAGAAGCTCCCTGTTAATCTCCAGATTATTATGTCCCTGTTCAAATGTAATGCCAAAAATCTGCTTTCGCTCAATAGCAGCAGGCTCATAATCCGGATCAATCTGAATAACGCTATAATTTCCGTTTTTCTTGGACTTAAGAATCGCCAAAGCTTCGGCTTCGTATCCCGGTGCAATAACGCCGTCGGAGACCTCCCTCTTGATCAGGTTAGCGGTAGCCACATCACATTCATCGGAAAGGGCGATAAAATCGCCAAAGGAAGACATCCGGTCTGCTCCCCTTGCCCTTGCATAAGCACAGGCTAGGGGAGAAAGCTCTCCCATATCCTCCACCCAGTAGATTTTCTTGAGGGTTTCGTCCAGAGGCAGTCCAAGGGCTGCTCCAGCCGGAGAAACATGCTTAAAGGAGGCAGCGGCCGTAAGTCCGGCAGCCTGCTTCAACTCCTTTACAAGCTGCCATCCGTTAAGAGCATCCATAAAATTAATATAGCCGGGACGTCCGCAAAGAACGGTTAATGGAAGCTCCTTCCCCCCCTCCATGAAAATTCTGGATGGCTTTTGATTTGGATTGCACCCATACTTTAGTTCCAGTTCCCTCATAGCAATACCTCTCTCCCTTTATTGATTTTTGTTTCTGATTCTTGTCTCAACGGCGCCAGAAGCTATGTCGATAAAACGTACAAACAGAGCTACCTTATTTTCCTCATTCAGACTCTCCCAAACCATATTGGTAAATTCATTAATTGTACCGGTAATATCTATCGCCTTAGGCTCCCCCTCAAAGCTTGGCAGGGGATTTCCGTCATGCAGATAGGTATGAATAAAATGACCTTCCCCTGATGCAGGATTTTCATAAGCATAGGTAAAACGCAGACAGGAATCAGTATTTCCGTTATTGCTCTTTATAATGGACATGGCATAGCTGTAGCCGCCCTTTTCAATGTGCATAATACCAGAGATGCGGGGCGTGTAATTAGGTGCATCCGGCTCAAAGGTTCTGGAACGAAGGGACTGCTCAAAGGTCATCTGGTGATCCATCCCATCATAAATGGTATCTGTCTGGTCTCCATTGGTTATAATCGTCTTATTTCCCAGAACACGCACAGGCTTATAAATAATCAGGCTTGGATCTTCCAGCCTCGCAGGATCAAATGCCTGGGTGCGGATTCCCTCACCATCCTCTACAAATATCCGATTGCGGCTGTTGCCGCTTCTCCCCATAATAAAATATGCAGCCACCGCCCTGGTTCCATCCTCTGATCGTCCGATGACAATCCCCCGTCCTGGATAAGCATTCTGTTTCAGTTCCTGTTCCAATGAAATCTGTTTCATAGCATCTCCTCCGTTTTCGTATGTGAAAGGGTTTTAATATTTGCAAAAAAGCCCGCTGCCAGGTACACAATGCCAATGCTCCCTCAGACAGCTGCCAAAGTCAGAAACCTTTGACTTTGGCTAATTGCCTATGGGAGAATCAACACATGCCCAGGCGGCCGGCTCTCTTTTTTGTCCTATGCGTGCTCCCTGTGGTTTTCCCACTGATCCGCCAGTCACACGCCTTACCATTACTATATATCTTTTTTGCTAATATTGCAACACATTCTTAGAAGATTTGCTTATTAATTTATTATTCATTCCGTATAGCTGCCAGAGGACTCAGCTTCATTGCCCTCATAGCAGGCATAAAACCTGCGGCCATACCTACAAAAATGGCAAAAGCTACCGCTGCCAGAGACAGCCAGGGAGGAATCCTGGACAGCTCTCCGGTCAGTCCGTTCATGGCCTCCATATTTACAAACCGGTTAATCACACAAGAAATGGCATAGCTGAAGCCGATTCCTATGACGCCGCCCATAAAGCCGATAACACCTGACTCGATCAGGAACATATTTCGTATATTCCCCATGTCACAGCCCAGAACCTTCATAACTCCTATTTCCTTGGTGCGTTCATAAATGGACATCATCATAGTATTGGCAATGCCGATAGCCGCCACAAGCAAGGACACAGCTCCGATTCCTCCCAGAACAGCCTGTATCATACTTGACTGCTGCTTGGTACTCTCCATCCATTCCATCTGACTGCTGACCTGAAAGCCCATATCAGCCACCATGTTCTGAACTGCTTTAACATTGTCAATCTCGTCCACATAAATCTGAGCACGGTTATAGGTGATGTAATTCAAAGGCTTTCCCTTTTTGTTCGTAGGCTGTCCCGGAATCACCGTCCCTTTTTTAAAGACCCTTCTTAGCTGGGCCTTTAGCCCATCCACATCCGTTAAAACACTATAGGAATTAGGTCCCCAATCCTCAGGCCCTCCTTCCAGAACTCCCAGTCCGTTAAGCATATATTTCTTTGGAGGCTTCACAGCGGTCTGCCCTTCCCCCGTTTCTCCGCCTGCGCTGCCGTTGTTCTTGCTTTGATAGTAGGCCTCCATATCAAAAATAACAAAAAGGGGTTTTCCAAGGAGATCCACCTGCGGAAGCTCTCCAGTATCCCAGTATCCACGACCTGTTTTGGAATTATGGAAATCCTGCAGCACCGTATTTCCGAACACAAGGCCCAACTCTCCAGGCTCAGGGATGCGCCCTTCACCCAGGGACAGCTGCTTTAGATAGTTCTGTCCTACCCCACGTATATTTATATACTGTGCCTCGTAAACACCCTGACGTATCATGACGTTGATCTCCAGGATGGGAGAGACTCCCGTTACATAATCAAGCCGCTCAAACTTTTCAATCATCTCGTCTGTAATGTATACAGGCTCCGGAGCTTTAGAGCCGGAATTGCTTCCAGCAAAGACAGCCCCGCTTCCTCCGCTGGGACTTACCTCAATGGTAGTCAGGCTGCCCCAAGAGGAAAGCTGTTCCATAAACATCTGATCCAGGCCGATTCCTAAAGAAACCATAACCACAATGGAAGCCGTTCCTATGATAACGCCCAATACCGTAAGTACAGTCCTGAGCTTCCTGCGCCGTAAGTTGTTAATGCTCATGATCAGAAGATCAGGAAATCTCATCATCTACATCCTCTTCCTTGGCTGCTTTGCGCTTTTTCCTGACGCGCAGGGCGATTATGACGCCTGCCGCAACCACAGCTACAGCCCCTGCTGCAATCAGCGCTTTGTATTTATCCCAGTAGGAGAGCTCGCCTTCCATATCCGCCGCGCCTGCCTCCAGACCAAGATCCAGACCCATATCTAATTCCTCGCCCATGTCCTCTGTAACCGTCAGCGTCAGTTCTTTTTCCACTGGCTCTGCAGCTACTCCGTTTTCATCTTCATATTGAATACGTATCTTTATGGTTCCGTCGTTCGTGGTAGGGCTGATTCCGGTAAGCATCGTATCCACATTGCCCGTTTCTCCCGGCTTGATATTGCCCACATATGCATCTGTGGTTTTTATGGAATCGCCTTCAAAGGTTACAGTTACATTGTATAGAATCACCTTTCCCGTATTATTGATTCCAAACATAACGTTGGATTCGGAGCCCACCGCCATGCTGTCAGGCATCACATCAATGGTACTGGTACTGAGCCTTGCGTACTGCTTTACTGGAATGTCCACCACGATGCTCTCCTCCGCGTTCTTAAACTCAGGGCTGTCATATTTCTCCTTGATGGTAATAGCGTAGGAGCGCTGATCCACACCTGCCCTGGCCACAAATCTGGCCCTGACCTCGGTACTCTGCCCTGCAGCCAGGGAATTGACCACCAGAGATGAGGAGCCTGTCTCTGTGGTAAAGACAGCGCTGTCCGAAACCTTTTCTGATTCCAGATTAAACAAAATATTGCTTGCTGGCACGGAGGTAGAGGCGTTCTTCATATTCAGCACCAGCTCAAACTCATCTCCTGCATAGATTGTCTCTGGAATGGTATGGTAGCTGTCCACAATGAGCCTGGCCTTGGTTCTGTCGTTGGCATCAAAATCTCTTAGATCGTCTTCCTTATCTTTGGATACGATATGTACGAAAAAGGTTCCCTCCTCTGTGTGCAGATCTCCCTCTGAGCTTAACCGGAAGGTGATAGTATACTTAATAGGATAATAACCGGTATAGGAGTCCTTTCGTATAGCCATGCTGTAGGAAGCAGATACGGTCTCGTCAGGCTGCACCCGCGCAAAGGTTCTGTCATAGTTCCCGTCATTAATTTCAAAGGGAAACTTTGCATTATCCTCTGACAGCTCCATATGAATCGTTACATCCTGGGCTGTGGTAGAACGGCGGTTGCGGAAATTCACCGTATAATTCAGCACGTTCGGATACACACCTCTTGGAGTAGACTGGTTCTCTCCAATGACGAAATAATTTCCCTCCTTTTTGTCCTCCTCATCCTCTGTGCTTGAGGAAGTATCAGTGGAAATCCAGATATTAATGTAGTCGGTATCACTTCCTCCATCCCACTCCAGATAGAGAGGTATACTGTAATATCCCTGTTTGGCATCCCTGCGGACATTGGCAGATAAGGAAACGCTCTTGGTATTTCCCGCTTTAATATCGCCTATGGATTTGCCCTTAAAGGTGGTTTCCGTAATCTCAAAGGGATAGTAATCCACTGTATAATCCCCATTGCCGCGCTGCTCTATCATCTGGAAATCCGAGGTTTCCATAAGGCTGACCTTTAAATTCTTCATATCCTCTCCAGTGGCGCGGATACGGAAGGAAATGGACATGGAACTGCCAATCCTGCCCCTGGGAGCCTTAGTAGTAAATACATAGTCATTATTGCTGGCGTTGGTACTGTAGCCTATGTTGAAATCTGAAGCCAATACAGTGGCGGACAGAGCTGTAACAGACAGCAGAAGTGCCGCTCCAGCTGCTGCCAGCTTCTTATGCAGTTTTGTGAATGCTTGAATGTTCATTTTCATTGTGCTCCTCTGGTCTCCTTAACAGTGATATCCTCCTTGTCTGACTGCTCCGGCAGCCTGGCAGCGTCCTGCTCCCCTCCCTGGTTCCCTTCCTGATGACAGGCTTCCGACCGATCAGTCAGCTCTCCGTCCGGCCTAGCTCCAACCTCAATTCCCACTATCTTTCCATCCACAATGCGGATTCTCCGATCCGCATAGGAGGCCAGATTGTTATCATGAGTAACCATGACCAGGGTCTGGTTCTGCTCCCTTACAATCTTTTGCATCAGGCGCAGCACCTCCATGGTTGTTTTTGAATCCAGGTTTCCCGTAGGCTCATCCGCAAATATAATCTGAGGATTCACCACCAGCGCCCTGGCGATGCCCACTCTCTGCTGCTGTCCGCCAGACATCTGGTTTGGCATATGATTGGCCTGATCTCCTACGCCCACCAGCTTCATAAAACGTTTGGCCCTCTTTAAACGCTCCCTTTTGGAAATTCCCCTGAAAGCCAGCGGCAGGGCCACATTTTCAACTGCGTTCATTGTATTTAAGAGATTATATGCCTGAAAGATGAAGCCCACCTTCTCACGGCGAAAAGTGACCAGCTGACGCTCTGTCAGCTTCTCTATATGTACCTTTCCTATCTCAATCTCGCCCTTTGTAGGCTTTTCCAGACCGGCCAGCATGTTCAGCAAGGTGGACTTTCCAGATCCAGATGTACCTACGATAGCCACAAACTCGCCTTTATATAATTCAAAATCCACGCCATTAAGAGCACGAACCTTGCTTTCTCCTACCCTGTATATCTTATACAGATTCTTCACTCTGATAGCCACGGGCCTATTCTCAGGTGTCTCAGGTGTCTTTTCCTGAGCAATCGAAGCCCCTTCTGCACCCTGACTTTTCTGTAAATTTTCCGTCTCCAAAGCGTACTCCTTTTCGTGAATGATATAAGATGTATACTTGTACTGATTTAGTATACCATACCATGGCTTTTTTGTTCACCCTTTTTTCTTTAATGTTCCTTAATAATTTATTACACAGTAGGAATTTACCAAAAGTCAAAAAACAGCTTGACTTATAAAGCTTTCTGTGTAAAAATATGACGAGGCACAAATCAGTGCCATATCTGGCGGGTCCGGCTATCGCACTGGTAGGGTGTGAATTATTTCCCAAAATAACAAACATAAAGGCAAAGGAGTATCCCATGAGACATTTACTGAATCCCTTAGACTTCTCTGTGGAGGAAATTGATGACCTTCTGGCCCTTGCCAGAGATATCGAGGGGCATATCCCAAAATATGCTCACGTATGCGACGGCAAGAAACTGGCTACTCTGTTTTATGAACCAAGCACCAGAACTCGTTTGAGCTTTGAAGCTGCCATGCTGAACCTGGGCGGCAGTGTATTAGGCTTTTCATCTGCCAATGCAAGCTCCGCCGCAAAGGGCGAAAGTGTTGCGGACACCATCCGCATGATCTCCTGCTATTCCGATATCTGCGCTATGCGCCATCCTAAAGAAGGAGCTGCATTTGTCGCCGCTCAAAAGGCTGAAATTCCAATTATCAACGCAGGCGATGGAGGACATCAGCATCCTACTCAGACCTTAACGGATCTTATGACTATCCGTTCCTTAAAGGGACGTCTTAACAGCCTGACCGTGGGACTCTGCGGCGACTTGAAATTCGGACGCACCGTACATTCTCTTATCAACGCCATGGTACGCTACCCCAATATAAAATTTATCCTTATATCCCCTCCGGAGCTTCGGATTCCTGATAACATTCGTGAAGATGTATTAAAGGCAAATTCCATTAACTTTGAAGAGGTTGGAAACTTGGATGAAGCGATCGGTCAGCTGGACATCCTGTACATGACCCGTGTTCAAAAGGAACGCTTTTTCAACGAGGAAGATTACATCCGCCTAAAAAACTGCTATATTCTGGACAAGAAAAAAATGAAGCTGGCCAGGCCGGATATGTTTGTTCTTCATCCCCTTCCGAGAGTCAATGAGATTTCCGTTGAGGTGGATGAAGATCCAAGAGCAGCTTACTTTAAACAGGCCCAGTACGGAGTTTATGTTCGTATGGCCTTAATCATGACATTACTGGAGGTGGAGAGGCCATGTTAAACATCAGCGGATTGCAGGAGGGCATCGTCCTTGATCATATCGAGGCAGGCAAAAGCCTGGATATCTACTACCATTTAGGTCTGGATAAACTGGACTGTCAGGTAGCGATTATTAAAAACGCACGAAGCAGCAAAATGGGACGCAAGGATATTATTAAAATTGAAGGCGGACTGGATATTGTAGATTTGGAAATGCTGGGATACATAGACCACAATATCACAGTAAATATTATACGTGGCAGCAATATTGCGGAGAAAAAGCGGCTGAGGCTTCCCAAGAAGCTAACGAATGTGATTCAGTGCAAAAATCCCCGCTGCATTACCTCCATCGAGCAGGAGCTGCCCCATATCTTTTATCTGGCAGACGAAAAGACGGAGACCTACCGGTGTCAATATTGTGAGGAACGGTACAGCGAATATATATAATACTGAATGAAAAAAGCCTGAGAGCTTTCCCTTGCGGAACACATGCTCGCAGGCTTATTCTTTATTCCATGGAATCAATGCCGCCACCAACAGCAGTCCCCTTGCCCTCCGGCCCAAGATAACGTGAACGGTCAAAGGCCAGAATCAGCAGGAAAATGGGATTCAGGAACACCAGGCCTATAATAAATCCAGGGCCTTTGCCAAATGACAGTCCCAAACTTACGCAGCTTAGAATAGATACAACCATGGTTCCCAAAGAAAACAAATAGCTGACAACAACAGCAGCTCCCCCTATCCATACCAAAATATTCGTTATAACAAAAAGCCCCATATAAAGAGCAAACATCTTCGTATTCCAGGTCAGCTTAAATACTGTGTATGTGGAGTAAAAGGGAATCAAAGCCTTCCATCCCGGCTCCCCTGCTTTGGAGAAGATAAACCAGTACGCAAGAATATAAATAACCAGTAAGATTAAACTTATAAAAACCAAAATTGAAAAAAAGCCTACTAAAACCAATGTCAGATTTTGCATTCTCGCCCTCCTATTGCCTTATTGTCTGAACCTTATTTTCTGGCTGGGATTATCTCCAGCCAGTAGCCGTCGGGATCTTTGATGAAGTAAATACCCATACCTGGATTTTCATAGCATATACAGCCCATTTCTTCATGGCGTTTGTGGGCTGCGTCATAATCGCCGGCGTGAAAGGCCAGATGATACTCACACTCTCCCAGATTGTATGGCTCGGTTCTGTCTCTCAGCCAGGTAAGCTCCAACGTAAAGCCGGTTGCTCCGTCTCCCAGATACACCAGCTTAAAGGAACCGTCCGAAGCCTCCTTCTCCCTCACCGGCTCCAGCCCTAAAGCTTCCTTGTAGAAAGCCAGACTCCTTTCCAAATTTAAGACATTAAAATTAAAATGATTAAATGTAATCATAATTCCCTCCTCTGCATGTTCTTTCTAGTAGCGGGCCTGCATCGCAAGTGACAAGCAAGTCCTTTACAAATCTTATCCAAATGCTTATTTCACAGGAACCATGACTTCCTTCCCGCCCATATAAGGCCGAAGAGCCGCAGGAATCCTTACGCTTCCATCTGCCTGGAGATTATTTTCCAAAAAGGCGATGAGCATACGGGGCGGTGCAGCTACGGTGTTATTCAGGGTGTGGGCCAGATATTTACTTCCCTCCTCACCCTGCACTCGGATGCGCAGACGGCGGGCCTGGGCATCTCCCAAATTGGAGCAGCTTCCCACCTCAAAATACTTCTGCTGTCTTGGAGACCAGGCCTCCACGTCCACAGATTTCACCTTCAGATCAGCCAGATCGCCGGAGCAGCACTCCAGAGTGCGAACCGGAATATCCAGAGTGCGGAACAGATCCACCGTGTTCTGCCAAAGCCTGTCGTACCACATAGGGCTTTCCTCCGGCTTGCAGACTACAATCATCTCCTGCTTTTCAAACTGATGGATACGGTATACACCTCTCTCCTCAATTCCGTGGGCCCCCTTCTCCTTGCGAAAGCATGGGGAATAGCTGGTGAGAGTTTGGGGGAGCTGTGCCTCTGGAGTGATGGTGTCAATAAATTTTCCAATCATAGAGTGCTCGCTTGTACCTATCAGATACAGATCCTCCCCCTCAATCTTGTACATCATAGCATCCATCTCAGCAAAGCTCATAACGCCGGTTACTACGTTGCTGCGGATCATAAAGGGGGGTACACAATAGGTAAAGCCTCTGTCAATCATAAAATCCCTTGCGTAAGAAATGACGGAAGAGTGAAGTCTTGCAATGTCTCCCATAAGATAATAAAAGCCGTTGCCTGCCACTCTTCTGGCAGCGTCCAGGTCAATGCCGTTAAACCGCTCCATAATCTCCGTGTGGTAAGGAATTTCAAACTCAGGCACAACCGGATCGCCGTAGCGCTGTACCTCCACATTTTCACTGTCGTCCCTACCGATAGGTACGGTTGGATCAATGATATTCGGGATGGTCATCATGATCTTTAAAATCTTTTCAGAAAGCTGCGCTTCCCTTTCCTCCAGCGCGGCAAGACGGGCAGCTCCTGCACTTACCTGAGCCTTCACCGCCTCAGCCTCCTCCTTCTTTCCCTGACCCATGAGCATGCCGATTTCCTTCGACAGCTTGTTGCGGC
The DNA here is from genome assembly GCF_009696375.1 of Clostridium porci. Lineage (GTDB taxonomy): Bacteria > Bacillota > Clostridia > Lachnospirales > Lachnospiraceae > Enterocloster > Enterocloster porci. The sequence continues at coordinate 56,255 of NZ_VUMD01000013.1, read as the reverse complement.
TGGCTCGGAGATCGTCCGCTTCCTTTTGGGTCGCCCGTGACCTCGCATCCAGTTCAATCACTTCATCCACCAAAGGCAGCTTTGTATCCTGAAATTTATTCTTAATGTTCTGTTTCACAAGCTCTGGATTCTCTCTTACAAACCTTAAATCTAACATGGTACTCCTCCTGGGTTTCCTTTATGGTATTCCTGCTGCATACAGGCAGGCGCTTCTGTACTGTTAAAGAGTATATAACATTTTACTTGGAAATAAAAGCCCTTTTTTCGGGTTTTGTCCGTATTTTCCCCGTTTCATCCCGTGGCTCTTTAACCGTTTTACCGCCTTAAGTCCTAAAGCTTTTTTTATCTGCCGCATGAACCAGCACACCTAAAAGCTCCTCAAAGCATACTCCATTCTGAAGCGGAATATCCAGTTCCTCAGAACGTCTAATGCATTTCTTGACAAAGGAGGCTGCCAGGCGTACTGCCTCATTCAGCTCCCAGCCTGCCACTATGCAGGAGGCTATGACAGATGAAAATACATCTCCGGTCCCCGGCCGTTCACGACCGATACGGATGGTCTTTAAAAATGTGATCTCCTTTGCTCCATCAGCCACTACATTGACTACATATCCCCCCTGATTCACGCCTGTAATCACAACAGCTCTGGGCCCCATGTCCTGTATATTCCTTGCCAGAGCCTTTAATTTCTCTCTGGTCCATCCCTGGCTGCAAAAGGGCCTGTCCGTCAGGATGCAGGCCTCTGTCAGATTGGGAGTCACTACGTTACCCATAGCCACCAGTTCCCTCATGCGAGTACAGAGAGCTGAAGTGAACGTGGCATAGGTTTCTCCGTGGTCTCCCATAATCGGGTCTATGATAATGGCAGTATCCTTACTGCCAAAGTCCCGTATGATTTCCTTTACCATCTCTATCTGGGCCTCAGAACCCAGGAATCCGCTGACAATCCCGTCAAAGGAGAGCTTAAGCTCCTTCCATTTTTTTATATAAGCCGGTATTTTCTCCGAGTAATCATCAAAAAAATACACAGGAAATCCCGTGTGGTTGGATAAAATAGAGGTAGGTATGGGACAGCACTGAATTTTCATAGCAGATAAAATAGGAATCGCCACTGTCAGAGAACAGCGGCCATAGCCTGAGAGGTCGTTAATCATCGCAATTTTTTTCTGACGGTATTCAGCCATATATGCCTCCTGTAAGCAATTTGGAGAAGGCCTTCCCCAGATAGCAGTTTCCTTTTTAAACATCCCGGCGGATTGTCAAGAATCGGCGCGTCTGCGCCGAACCATGTAAGTTCATGGATACCGCCGGCAGAATGGTTCATAATCCTTCGTCTGTGAACTATCCATTGTCTAAAGCCAATAGTCTTATTTCAATATACCCTAGTCATGGGACTCCACAACAATCAAAACTCCATCCCTGAGGGTTAGCCTTCCCTCCTCCTCTGCCAGCTCATTGCTGATGCAGAGGCTGGTTCCAATTTCAATGTCCTTTTCAAAAAGAGGGTACTTAAAGCCCGTAAGTGTGATTCCCGTTACCTTCTCAGTAAGGGGGAGGAAGGAAATATAGTTTCCCCAAAGCTTGCTTTTATGAAAGCTGCGCTCCCCGTCGATCAGATATAGTTTGTTTCTGGAATCCAGAATATACGCCTCTATACCCTTCTGAAGGCAGGGAAATAAAAGATGGAGGTTTCCAAGCGTATGATCCATCCTCCCGCCCGTGGCTCCCAGAATCACGATCTCACCGCAGCCAGAAGCCTGAGCCTTGAGAAGGGCCAGCTCCGTATCCGTCTCATTCTTCTCTGGCTGATGGGCGTCCCACACAATATGCTCCCTCCTGCGGTAATAAGCCAGAGTCTCCGGCCTCACCGTGTCAAAATCTCCTACGATCATATCCGGCTCCAGCCCCAGCACCTTTACTGCCTCCAGGCCTGCGTCTACTGCAATTACCCGCTCAAACCTCTCATGCTCTAAAAATAGTCCGGCGAAAGACATATCAAGTTTTCCGCCGGTAATGATCAGACAACGCCTCATTTTCTATATTCCTCAAAAATTTGAATAAATTCTTTGACTCTGGCTGCTGGTTCATGTCCGTAGATCGAGGAGCCTCCCACAAAAATATTAGCTCCAGCATCCATAAGCGCTGGTACATTGGCCCCACTTACGCCGCCGTCCACCTGAATGTCCGCCTGAATCCCTCTGCTCTCCATAACAGACCGCAATGCACGAACCTTATCCAGAGTGTAAGGAATAAACTTCTGGCCTCCAAAGCCTGGATTTACTGTCATAATCAGAACCATATCCAGCTGATCCAAAATACAGTCCAGCGCCTGAATCGGGGTAGCCGGATTGAGAGCCACGCCTGCTTTTAAGCCTGCCTCCTTAATCTGGTTTACCACCCGATCCAGATGGGTACAGGCCTCCACATGAACAGTAAGCACATCGGCCCCTGCTTTCTTCATAGCCTCAATATGGCGGCCTGGCTCCTGCACCATCATATGGACATCAAACACCGCGCCGGTACAGTGACGTATGCTTTGAATAACAGGCATCCCAAAGGAAATATTGGGTACGAACGTCCCGTCCATCACATCAATATGAATATACCTTGCTCCCGCAGCTGCCACTTCCCGGATCTGCTCCCCAAGCCTTGTAAAATCTGCCGACAATATTGACGGCGCTACAATATAATCCATCCTTAGTACCTCCTTTTATTCTTCAGTTCTTCATACAAAAGCAGATAATTGTCATACCGGCTTCGATTCAGTCTGCCTTGAGCGAGCGCTTCCTTCACCCCGCAGGCCCGCTCCCCCACATGAACGCACCCCAAAAACTTACAGTTTCCCTTCAACTGCTCAAATTCCGGAAAATAATTCTTTAGCTCCTGCGCCTCCAAATCCTCGATATACATAGAACTAAAGCCTGGCGTATCCATCATGTAGGTATCATCTCCTACCAAAAACAGCTCTGAATGGCGGGTGGTATGCTTTCCCCGCCCAATCCTCTGACTGATCTCGCCCGTCTCCATGGCAGCCTGAGGCTGGATGCAGTTGGTCAAAGAGGACTTTCCCACACCGGAGGGACCGGCCAGCACCGTGGTCTTTCCAGCCAGGATCTCCTTAAGCTCCGAAAGCCCTGTATCACTGTAGGTACTAATAAACTGAACCCTATACCCGGCTGTCTCATAAATGGAACGGTATCGCTCCATCAGCTCATTGTTTCCCAAATCCGCTTTATTAAAGCAGATAATCACAGGAATATCCTGCCGCTCCATCATGACCAGGAAGCGATCCAGAAGATTTAGGTTTGGAGCCGGGCGGGTCACTGCAAACAGGATGATGGCCTGATCCACATTGGCTACCGCCGGCCGGATAAGGGCATTGGTTCTTGGAAGAATGGTGTCAATATTGCCCTCGCCTGCCTCCTCGTCCAGAACAGAAAACTCCACATTGTCTCCTACCAGAGGCTTGATCTTCCGGCTGCGGAAAATCCCCCTGGCTTTACATTCATAAATCCGGTTTTTGCCGTCATTTACATAATAAAAGCCTGCTATGCCTTTCGTAATCTTACCTGTCATATACCCCTCTTATCCTGCTGGAAAAAATGTTACGGGATAGGAGCTGATTACCGTTAAGGTATCTGCGTCCACTACCTCCACGGTGCCGCTGTCCACACCATAAGCTCCCTTAATGCGCGGAATTACCACAGGGATGGTTTGACCGCCGACTACCAGTCTTGCTGATACCAGGGTAGTGTAAATATCCGCTCCGTTAATTGTCTGCTTTAACCGGATCAGCACGCGAACCCTGCTGGTCTGGACTGCCGGGCCAATGTAATTGTTCAGAGAACAGGTGGCGTCAATAGAGCCAATGTAATATTTGCCATCCTCTTTTGTGGTTTCCCCAGCGCTCCCGCTGATCACATAGTTTACCGCAGCTCCGGGTGCAAGAACGGTTCCCGGCAGCTCTGACTGATTGGTAATCAGCCCTTCCGCCACCGTATCGCTGGGTTCAAAAACCACAGTGCCTGTTACAAGCCCGGCTTCCGCCAAAAGCGCATCTGCCGCAGTTTGAGTCTGGCCTAGAAGGTTAGGAACGATCCCGGAGGCTGTGCGGGCTCCCAGGCTTACAGTCAGCTCTACGCTTTCCCCTACCTTGACCATCTCAGGACTGTAGCGGATCACATTGCCCTTTACCACATTGTCGCTGTTTTCTGTCTTTTTCTCTACAGTGAGGCCCTTCTCCTCCAGAATCGCCTGGGCCTTCTCTGCCGTCATACTCAATATATTCAGCGCCCTCAAATCCACCTTATCGCTGCCCTTGCTTACTGTCACATTCACAGTGCTCCATTTGTTCACAACGGTTCCCTCTGTAATGGTCTGTGACATTACCTGTCCGGCCTCATATTTTTCTGAATAATCCGTAGCTGCCACGCGCATCACCAGCGTGCTTTCTTTAAGCTTTGCCTCAGCCATATCCTGGGGAAGCCCCAGAACATTTGGCATATAGGTCTGATTCTCGGAGAGCTGAGAGAGATCCACGCTGGCAGCCGTAAGCTCTGTACTAACTGCCGCGGTGGTCTTTTTATCCGCTGCGCTTCCCTGCCTGAACAGCCCTGTCAACCGTGAAAACACAAACAGCGCCACTGCCACCAGCAAAACAGCCGCTACTATACCTATGAGCATTACAATCCGATCAAACTGAGCGCTTACGTCAGAATCCCCGGCCTTGTCTTCGGATCTGGCAGCTCCCTTCCTCCGGGACTGCTTCAAAGCCCTCTTTACAGTTCTGTTGAAATCCTCCTTCTGCTTTTCCCCATGGCCTTCCCGCAGCGTTTTTCTGCTCTCCTGAAAATTGGTTAATTCCTCTCTGGAGATAGAACGGGTCTTAGAAAGCTCATCCTCTTCCACCTGACCTTCCCCGACGTAGATATTATAAGCGGGGTTGATAAGGGTTTTTTGCAGATCTGCAATGACCTCCATCATGCTGGCATAACGGCGATCCGGCCTTTTCTGAGTGCATTTTAAAATTATCTGCTCCAATGCAGGCAGAATCTCAGGAGCATGCTCACTGGGCTTTGTAATCGGCTCCTCCAGATGAGCCAGCGCTACTGTAATGGTATTATCCCCCTTAAAAGGAACCTGGCCTGTAACCATCTCATACAGGGTAATGCCAAAGGAATAAATATCGCTTCTCTCATCACAGTAGCCTCCTCTGGCCTGCTCCGGCGAAATATAATGGACAGAGCCAACTGCTGTGGCGTTCATAGTCTGAGTGGATACGGCTCTTGCAATTCCAAAGTCAGCTACCTTCACCTTGCCGTCTTTGGATATAATCATATTCTGGGGCTTTATATCCCTGTGAATAATATGCTCCTCATGGGCCGCAGCTATCCCCTTTGCCACCTGAAGGGCAACTCCAATGGCCTCTTTGCTCTCCAGACGGCCTTTTTTGTCAATATAATTCTTAAGGGTAATTCCCTCGATCAGCTCCATAACGATATAATGCAGCGAATCCTCATCTACAACGTCGTATACGTTTACAATGTTGGGGTGAGACAAGCGGGCGGCTGCCTGGGCCTCCATCTTGAATTTGCTGACAAAGCTTTCGTCAAAGGCAAATTCCTCCTTTAACACCTTGACAGCTACCGGACGGTTCAGGGTATGACACTGCGCCTTGTAGACCACAGACATACCGCCGGAGCCGATTTTCTCTAATATTTCATAACGTCCTTGAAGATACGTTCCCGGTTTTAGCATAGGTCAGCCTCCTTTCCCAGCGGATCGATAAGGACAACGGCAATGTTGTCAATTCCCCCCTGGCAGTTGGCTTCCCTGATAAGACGGGAAGCTTTCTCTTTCAGTGTTCCCTTGCCAGTAATTACCTGACGAATCGTTTCATTATCCAGCATATTGCTGAGGCCGTCGGAGCAAAGAAGTATATAATCCCCCTTCTCAAGCTCCACTTCAAAAAAATCCGGCTCTACCTTCATACCAGCGCCCATTGCTCTGGTAATAATATGCTTATGGCTGTTATAGCCGTCGGTGTTCCTGGCCATCTGACCCATAGCTACCATTTCCTCTACATAGGAATGATCCCGGGTCACCTGACGGATGGAATCTCCGTGTATCAGATAGAGGCGGCTGTCTCCTACATTTGCCACATAAAGGCTTCTGCTCTCCACAACGGCTGCCACCAGCGTACAGCCCATACCCTTTAACGCATCCTGGGACAGAGATTCCTGATATAATGCCTGATTCACAGCCTGAATTCCTGACTTAAGCTGGGTTATCACTGGCTTTTGGCGCATTTTGGTAATATGTATAACCAAATTCTCCACCGCAAAGCGTGAAGCGAAGTCTCCGGCCTTATGTCCGCCCATTCCGTCTGCCACCATAAACAGATTAGGCAGGGAGCCCACCATCTCCGGTGAGGAATAGATATAATCCTGATTCATGGATCTGACTCTTCCCGTATCGGTCAATGCATACGCTTCCATGTTTCCCCCTCTCCTTCCATATAGCTCTTTCTAAGCTGGCCGCAGGCTCCGCCTATGTCCCGGCCCATTTCCCTTCTAATAGTAACATTTATTCCGTTTTTTTCAAGAAGATTTTTGAAACGGGAGATGGTCTTCTGGCTTGACTGAATGTAAGGACGCTCCTTTACAGGATTTACAGGTATCAGATTTACATGACCGTGCTGATCCTTGATAAGCTCTGCCAAAGCCCTTGCCTCCTCCAGATTATCATTGACTCCCTGAACCAGGCTGTACTCAAAGGTCAATCTCCGTCCTGTTTTTTCAAAATAATAACGGCAGGCCTCAAGAACTTCTTTCAGCCTGTAGCTGTTGGCTACCGGCATCAGAGTCCTTCTCACCTCATCATTGGGAGCGTGAAGCGACAGAGCCAGGGTTGCCTGAAGCCCTTCCTCCGCAAATCTTCGGATCCCCGGCACAATGCCGCAGGTGGACACTGTCAGATTTCTCTGGCTGATATTCAGCCCTCCCTTATGGGAGATGAGCCGCAGAAAGCGTACCACATTATCATAGTTATCCATAGGCTCCCCGGCCCCCATAACCACCACATTGGAAATACGCTCACCGGTCATGGCCTGAATCCGGTATATCTGATCCAGCATCTCAGAAGGCCGCAGATTCCTCTCCAGTCCGTCCAGGGTGGAAGCGCAGAAACGGCAGCCCATACGGCAGCCTACCTGAGAGGAAATACAAACGGAATTTCCATGATGGTACTGCATCCACACACTTTCTATTATATTCCCATCCTCCAGGCCAAAGAGATATTTCCGTGTTCCGTCTGTCCGGGACACCCGCTCCTCTGCCAGCTTCAAACAGGTCAGACTATAGTTCTCCTTTAATTTCTGTCTCAGCTCCTTTGACAGGCTGGACATATCATCAAAGCGCTCCGCCAGCTTTACATGAATCCAATCATAAAGCTGTTTCGCCCTGAACGATTTCTCTCCCAGGGCTGCCATCTCCTCTGTCACTTCCTCATATGACATAGACTTTATATCTTTCCTGCCATGACAATCCTTTAAATCCAACATATAAACTCCTGATTCTCAATTCGCCCGCTGCCCTGTACCATGTTCCGCAGCACTCTTAATGATACCTTCCAGGTCTTAACCGGCCATTACCCCACTCTCCTGAAGGCACTGATGAAAAAACCATCAAAGGAATGGACGCCCGGCAGAAACTGCACATACCCTTCCTTTAAAGAATCCGCCTGCACAATCCTTCCCAGGCGCTGGCTCAAATCTACCGGCTCCAGAGGAAAGCGCTCCCTCAGCCACAATGCGTTTTCCTCATTCTCCATAGCATCAATGGTGCACGTACTGTATATCAGCATTCCGCCCGGCTTCACATACTGCCAGACCAGGGAAAGCATATCCCGCTGCAAGGCCGCCAGCTCCTTTAGTTTCTCCCAGGTCATATTATATTTAATATCCGGCTTTTTTCCAATGATTCCAAGACCAGAGCAGGGCAGATCCGCAATTACAACATCCGCCTTTCCACAAGCGTCCTGATCCAGGCAAAGGGCGTCCCAAACCACAGTTTTCATATTTTGATATCCGCAGCGAAGTCTGTTTTCCTCTATCCGTGCAGCCTTCTGATACGTTAAATCTCGTGCCTCAACCATACCAGTTCCCCTCAGCTTCTCCGCCAGATGAAGGCTCTTGCCTCCCGGAGCCGCGCATACGTCGATGATATAGTCCCCTTCCTTCACAGAAACGGCCTCTCCTACCAGAGCCGAGGTTACATCCTGTACCTGAATTAATCCCTTTAAAAAAGCCTCCAGCCCTTCTATATAATCGTATCCCCTGATTGACAGCATAATAGGAAGCCCTGGGCACTCCTCCACACTTACTCCCTGACGTTCCAGAGAAGCTATAATCTCTCCTCTGTCTGCCCGGCTCATATTACACCGCACCCAGGTGGGACTGTCTTTTAAAAAGGAGGCTGCTATGATTCTCGCTTTCTCGCTGCCGTATCGCTTCTCCCACATTTCATACAGCCATTGCGGAATACTATAGGCAAGAGAGGGCGTGTCAAATACCAGGGAAGCCTTTTCTCGTGAAATAGTCCTTAAAACGCCGTTCACAAAGCCCTTAAGCCCCTGAAAGCGCCGCTTTGCAGCCAGCTTTACAGCTTCATTGCAGACCGCGGAATCCGGTACGCGATCCATATAAATCAACTGATATACGCTCATCCGCAAAAGACTCCGTATAAGGGGCTTCATTTCAGATATCCTGGTTTTGGAATATAAATTTATGATATAGTCTATTTGTATGAGATATTCCAGAGTTCCTTCCGTAACCCTTGTGATAAAGGCCCGGTTTGGCTTATCCAGATATTGGTATTTTTGCAATGCCTGATTTAAAACCAGATGGACGAAGCTGCCGTTTTCCAGCACCTCCGTCAACACATCCAGTATAATCTCTCTGTTTTCAAATCCTCTGTCATTTGTCTTTGCCATCGTTTTCCCGTCCCCGGATTAATCGTTTCTTCGATTACCAAACAGAAGCACAAGACGAAGAAGCTGCAAAATGGAGGCTGCCGCCGCTGCCACATAGGTGAGGGCGGCAGCGTTTAGAACCTTCCGGGTCTGCCCTACTTCCTGGCCTGCCAGGATACCCGTAGAATCCAGAAGCGTTACCGCACGATGGGAAGCGTTGTACTCCACCGGCAGGGTTACAATCTGAAACAGCACAGCTAGAGAGAATAAAATAATTCCGATACTGATAAGAGGGCTTCCCCCTAAGAGGATGCCGATAATAATTAAAGGCCAGGATAGCTGGGCTCCAATATTTGCTACAGGCACCAAAGCCGCGCGCATCCGCAAAGGAGCATAGTCTCCTGCATCCTGCATGGCATGGCCGCACTCATGAGCCGCCACACCAATGGCCGCAAGGGAGGTAGAGCCATAAACCGCATCTGACAAATTCACCGTTTTTGTCCTGGGATCATAGTGATCCGTAAGGTTTCCCGCCACCCTGCGAATGGTTACATCATAAATTCCCTGGGTATTTAAAAGGCGCTTGGCCGCCTCCGCTCCTGTCAGGCCGCAGACGCTTCTTACAGCCGAATACCGCTGGTAGGTTGAATTCAGCTTGGCTGAAGCCATAAGGGAAACAACGATGCCGATTAGAATCAGCACATAGGTTGGATCAAAATAAAACATTGGATAGAACATTCAATCACTCTCTTTCTTTATAACTACAAGTTATTGATCCGCTCTGGTCAGCATACCGCCCTGAAAAACAGGACAGCCTCTCAGAAACGCCTCAATATCCATGCGCCTTTTACCCTCCATCTGAAGCTCCTGAATCGAAAGGAGCCCTTCCCCTGTCTTGACCATCAGAGATTGCCTGTCAGAGCAGACAATCTGACCGGCTAGGGCCTCCTGCGCGGCGCTTCCTCCTTCCTCATCCTTCACTACATCTGCCTCCCAAATCTTGATGGTTTTTCCATTCCACCTGGTATAGGCGCTGGGCCAGGGATTTAAGCCCCGTATGAGACGCTCAATGGACGCTGCGCTTTGGCTCCAGTCAATATCCCCCATGGACTTTGTAAGCATTTTCGCATAGCAGGCTCCTTCCTCATTCTGAGGCGTAGGAACCAGGGCTCCTTCCTCCAGCTTTTTCAACGTCGAAAGAATCAAATTCCCTCCTGCTATACTCAGCTTGTGGTGCAGACTGCCTCCTGTCTCCTTTTCTTCAATGGGGATAACCACCTGTTCCAGCATATCCCCTGTATCCAGTCCCTCGTCCATCATCATGGTCGTGATGCCGGTTTCCTTCTCTCCATCAATCACACACCACTGAATGGGAGCCGCTCCCCGGTACCTTGGAAGCAAAGACGCATGGATATTAATGCAGCCAAGCTTCGGAATTTCCAGCACTGCCTTTGGAAGGATCTGTCCGAAGGCTACCACTACCACTACCTCAGGAGCCAGTTCCTTTAAAAGCTGCACAAAGCCTTCCTCCCGAACCTTTACCGGCTGGTATACAGGAATATTGTATTCCAGAGCCTGCAGCTTTACAGGCGTCATCTGCACTTCCTTGCCTCTCCCCTTGGGCTTATCCGGCTGAGTTACAACCGCCGCTATCTCATGCCCGGCCTTCACCAGAGCTTCCAATGCCGGAACAGAAAAGTCCGGCGTTCCCATGAAAACTATTCGCATGCCAACGCTCCTATTCTGTGATTTCTTCCATCTTCTTCCTCAGAGCCCGCATCTACCAGCCCCCCCTCTACCAGCTCTACATACATCTGCCCCTCCAGATGAGCACATTCATGGCAGATAGCCCTAGCCAACAGCTCCTCTCCCTCTAACTCAAAAGGCTCCATTTTTTCGTTCAAGGCCCTTACCTTAACGTAATTAGGGCGTGTAACAATACCGCTCTTACCCGGCAGGCTGAGGCACCCCTCATAGCCAGTCTGGGAACCCTCGCTGGCGATAATCTCCGGATTAATCAGTACATACTGATTGCCGTCGTCCACATCAATAACCACGATCTGCTTTAAAACTCCCACCTGAGAGGCGGCCAGGCCGCAGCCATTGGCCTCATACATCGTTTCAAACATATCCTTTATCAGTTCTGCCGTGCGGGGCGTCATTTCCCTGACAGGCTTGCATTTCTTACTTAACACCTCATCACCCATTAAACGTATCTTCCGAACCGCCATCTTCTCTTTTCTCCTTTTATCATGTTAAATCATACTGTACAGACAATCCTTCCCGTCCCTCTGCTCCCTTTAGACAAGCCTCTGCTGCTTTTCTAATCTGTATCAGTATATCACAGTTTTCATGCTTTATATATAAAATTTTTCTATAAATATCATTAACTTTGTATATGGAGGCATTAACCGGACCTATAAGCTGAAGATCTTTGCAATCGAAGGCTCCCTCCCTTTCCCTCTCTTTCTGCCACTGAGCCATAAGCCTCTGGAGCCTTTGGGCTGTTTCCTCCAGAAATGCTTCCCTGGGGCAGGCTATCTGAATCGTCAAAAGAGCGGCTGCCGGAGGATAACCTAAAAGCCTCCGGTAAGCCATCTCCTGCCTGTAGAAGGCTTCATAGTCCTGGCTGGCTGCTGTAACAATGCTGTAATGATCCGGCTGATAGGTCTGAATCACGACGCTTCCTGCCAGCGCCCCCCTTCCAGCCCTTCCCGCCGCCTGGGTCAACAGCTCAAAGGTCTGCTCCCCGCTGCGGTAATCCGAGGCGTAGAGAGACAAATCCGCAGCCAGCGCCCCTACCAGCGTAACATTTGGAAAATCATGGCCTTTTACAATCATCTGAGTTCCAATCAGAATATCTGCTTCTCCTCTGGCAAAGGCGGAAAGGATTTCCTGGTGGGCGCCCTTTTTTGAAGTAGTGTCCAGATCCATGCGCAGGAGTCTGGCTTCTGGGAACAGCTCTGCCGCCATTGCCTCAATCTTCTGAGTTCCCGTCCCAAAGGGAGCTATATAGGAAGAACCGCAGGCGGGGCAGCTGCCTGGCTGCCTTATAGTGTAGCCGCAGTAATGGCACATCATGCGTCCATTCCTGTGAAGGGTCAGGGTCACATCGCAGTGAGGGCACTTTAAGGCCTCCCCGCAGGAACGGCAGGATACAAAATTGGCAAAGCCACGGCGGTTAATAAAGAGCATCACCTGCTCCTTTCGCTGAAGCCGCTCCCTTATGCGCTCCTGGAGGCGGCGGCTGAAAATGGAACGGTTCCCTGCTTTTAATTCTTCCCTTAAATCAACAATTTCAACCTGAGGAAGGCGGGCATCCTCCTTAGCCCGGTCTTTCATAGTAAAAAGGCCGTACTCTCCCTTAAGAGCCTTTGTGTAGGATTCCAGGGAGGGGGTGGCGGAGCCAAGTATCAAGGAGGCATGACTTACAGCCGCGCGCCTGGCTGCAACCTCACGGGCGTCATATCGTGGGGACAGCTCGCTCTTATAAGCATTTTCATGCTCCTCATCTATGATAATCAGCCCCAGATCCGCAAACGGAGCAAACAAAGCGGAGCGGGGGCCTATCATAATGTCAATATCTCCGGTTCTGGCTCTTTCATACTGATCGTATCTCTCTCCTAGGGACATCCGGGAATTCATAATGGAAACCCGGTCTCCAAAGCGATCATAAAAGCGCATTACAGTCTGCCATGTAAGGGATATTTCCGGTATCAGAAGGATTACCTGCCTGCGAACTGAAAGAACATAGGAAATCAGCTCCATATAAACCTCTGTTTTACCGCTTCCTGTAACTCCATGGATCAGATAGGTCCTGCATATATTGCGGCCGTAGTCTGACAGGATTGACCGGACAATATGGCTTTGAGCCTCATTTAAAGCAGGCCCAGGAGCCCAGGCGGATACACCGCTGCCATCCTGTCTGGACAGCCTCTGCATTTTCAGAAGGGGATTGCGATACTTTTCCACTACCTTTATTTTAATTGCTCCTGCTTCCTCCAAAGGCCTTAGAGCTGCTCTGGTAAGGCTTAATCGGGTCATAGCTTCATCATAGGGAATAATGGGAGAAGCCTGCAAAGCGGCAAGCAGCCGCAGCCTTGCTTTGTAATGCTTCTTCTCCGCCTCCCTGACTGCCTGCTGTAATTTGTCCGGATTCAGGAGGCAGCAGATTTGCCGCTTAGGAGCCTCCTTTATCTTCTGCTTTACAGGCAGTACTGTTTTCAAAGCCTGATTCATAGTGGAGCCATACCGCTCCTTCATCCACCATGCGAGCGAAATCAGCTGAGACTGCGCAGTAACGCTTCCCTGCACAACTCCGGCTATCTCTTTTAATTTACATTCATTATATTCCACCTGATCCGTCAGCTCCACCACATAGCCTTTTCTCTGACGGCTGCCAAAGCCAAAGGGAATCATTACCTGCTGCCCTGCCTGAAGCTTCCCCCTTAAGCCATCTGGAATCCGGTACTGAAAGGTTCTGTCCACATTCTCATGGGAGATGTCAATGATGATATTGGCATACTTTGGAGCCATAGAACATCTTAAATTCGGAATGGGACGCCCGTCAATCGGAGATTTTTTCTCTCCCACAGCCACCGCCCCCATCTTCTCATAAAATCCCACTGCCTGGGGGCTGGTAACAAATTCCAGCTCTCCTATCTGATTCTCTTTGCACCAGCCGGTCAGATGGTTCCATAGGCTCTTACCCAGGCCGGTTTTTATCCGGTTCGCATTTACGTAAAAATATTCCAGACACCACTTGCTGTCTCTTTGAGCAAGCCCCCAGAAGCCAAGCAGTCCCTGGCTGTCTGCCGCTGCATACGCAGGGTTAGTCATCACAAAATCTTCTGTTATATTGTACTGTTTCTCAAAAGCCTCCATAAACGCAGCGTCATAGCCCCAATAGGCTTCCGATTCATATGCCAGCCTTCTCAGCTGTCCTGTATCTTCTTTTCCTGCTCTGTAAAATTCCATCCTGATCATCTTCCTCTGCCATCTAGTTCACAGCGGCAGCCCGCTTTTCAAACCCTCTGAATCTCCACAGGAAAACCCCTGCCCTGAATATCCAGTCAATAAACATTCCGTACCAGACTCCCAGAACGCCCAGCTTAAAGGCATACACAAATAAATAGGCGAAACCGATACGAAAGATCCACATGGAAAAAATAGACACAGCCATAGTGAACTTGGCATCCAGGGATGCCCTGAGGGCGTGGGGGACGGTAAAAGCCAAAGGCCACACGAGCATGGCGGCGCAATGGGTTATAATCAGCTCTCTGGCCAGCTGGCCGGCGGCTCCTGAGAGCTGATAGAAGCCTACCAGTTGAGCTGAAAACGCTGCCATAGCAGTGCTGAGAACAGTCAAAATCCCGTAATTTAAAGCTGTGAGGCCTTTTGCGTAATCCTTAGCCTCCTTTATCCTGCCTGCCCCCACGCATTGGCCCACAATCGTGATAAGCCCCAATCCAAGAGCCGTTCCAGGAAGATACAGGATAGTAACCAGATTTCCGGCCACTGCATAGCTGGCAATCGCAGCGGTGCCCAGTGAGGATATCAGACTTTGGAGAAAAATTTTCCCAAACTGAAACATACCATTTTCCAGGCCATTGGGAATCCCAATGGCCAAAATGTTCTTTATCATTGCTCCATCTGGCATCAGAACCTTAAAGCTGCTTAAGCGGATAGAGTTCTGCCGGTTCTGGATAAGAACAAACATTATGCCGGCTGCCAGCACGCGGCTGACAAAGGTAGGCCAGGCCACCCCGGCTACTCCCATTTTCAGGCCATATACACAGATAGCATTTCCCGCAATGTTGACCGCATTCATAACAAAGGAGGTCATCATAGATACCTTGGAATTGCCCATAGAGCGGAACAAAGCGGCGCAGGCATTATACAAGCCAATAAAGGGGTAGGAAAGCGCCGTAATCCAGAAATAGGTTTCCGCGTTATCCATTACAGCTGTCTCCACGCTTCCAAAAACGAAGCTTAAAAGCCATCGGTTTCCTACAAGGGCGGCCAGGGCTATCACCAGTGAAAGGAGCAAGGTTACCGTCACCAGCTGACCTGCTGCTTTTCTGGCATTTCTGGGCTCTGATTTGCCCAGATACTGAGCGGAAATTACAGCTCCCCCGGTTGCCAGGGCTCCCATAATCTGTAGGATCAGAACACTAATTGAATCTACCAGGGACACGCCCGACACGGCAGCTTCCCCTACCGCCGCCACCATCATCACATCCACCATCCCTACCAGCACCGTCATAATCTGTTCTGCAATCAAAGGCGCCAGCAGCTTTATCAGTTGTTTTCTGGAAAACATATATTAATGTACCTCTCCTTACCCATTTAAAAGGCTCCATCCCTGCTGGCTGGAGCCTTTCAGTCATGTGGTTGAAATTAGCCAAACTGTCATATCACAGTTAAAGGTTTTAAGCAAGAGCCAAATGCTCCTCTTCCCCTTTCTCATATTGTTTCGTGGGACGTTTATCCCTCTCCAAGTAACCATAGTATACCACATAAAAAGCTGAAAGTCACTAGGCACTTGTGTGCCATCCTATTTTATCACATATTCCCCAGTCCCGTCCGCCCTCATGCAGGTTGAAAAAAACGCCTCCGCCGCCCTTATCAGATAACAGGTGTCACGAATTCCTGCCGTTTCATAAGGTGAATGCATGGATAGCTGGGGAAGGCCTATATCCACTGTATTAAGTGAAACATGGGAATTGGAGATATTCCCCAGCGTAGACCCGCCCAGCATATCCGACCGGTTGGCAAAGGTCTGGTAAGGCACGCCTGCCCTGTGACATAATTCTTTGAACATAGCGGCAGACACTGCATCTGTGGTATATTTCTGGTTGGCATTATACTTTATTACAATTCCTTCGTTCATGTATGGACGGTTCGTGGGATCTGACTTTCCTGAAAGGTTTGGATGAACAGCATGGGCATTGTCAGCCGATACCATAAAGCTGGAGGCAATGGCCATCAGATATTCCTCCTGGCTCCGTCCCAGGCTATGGTTAATCCGCTTTAACGTATCCTCTAAAAAGGTGGAATCCGCCCCTTGCTTGGTGCCGCTCCCCACCTCTTCATTGTCCAAAACCGCATATACGGATACAGTGGAATGGCTCCCTCCCTTTAAAAATCCTTTCAGGGAAGCAAACGCGCACTGCAGATCATCCAGACGTCCGCAGGAGATAAATTCCTCCCCGGCTCCCCAGATCGTTCCCGGCATTCTGCTGTAAAGGAACAGATCATGTCCAAGGACGGCTCCCTCCTCCACTCCGGCCGCCTCCGCCACCGTCATCATAAAGGTATCTCTGGCATCTGCGCCTCCATACACAGGCAGCATGTCGATCTGAGCATTGTATTTGTAACCATCATTTACTTCCCGGTTAAAATGAATCGCCAGATTGGGAATCAGAAGCAGATCCCGATCCACATTCACCAGCTTTGAAACCAGACGGTTTCCCTCTTTGATAACCAGCCGTCCTGCTACAGACAAGGGCCTGTCGAGCCAAGGAGCGCACAGCATACCGCCGTATTTCTCCACATTCAGCTTTATATAATGTCCCTCAGACTCCATTTCCGGATTCTCTTTTATCTTAAAAGAGGGGGAATCGCTGTGACTAGCCATTATCTGAAAGCCAGTAAAAGCTCCTTCCGGAAGCTTAAATGCAATGATGGACGACTGATTTCTTGTTACATAATAGCTTCCTCCTTCCTTAAGCAGCCACTTCTCCCCTTCTGACAAGGCTGCAAAACCAGCCTCCTTAAGCTCTCCTGCTATCATTTCCACCGCATGAAAGCTGGTGGGACTGGACTCTAAAAACGAAATTAGCTCCTCTGCCGTTTTCCGGCATTTATCCTTATTGATTTCCATCGTTATCTCCTCCATCTAACCATTTCGCCCAGCTCCCCTTTACAGGCTGCACGCCTGCAAAGGGGAGACGCAGGCGCTTTCAGCCCTTTTTTCTCTCACGTGCAGCCAGACAAGGCATAATAACCCCAAGCCCTACCAGCACAAAGGGAGTCACAATATTCAGCGCCAGCTGGAATGGATCGTTTGAATAAATACCTGTGACGCAGGCAAATGCAGTAAATCCAAAGCACCATATTCCAAAGGCCATGCCAGCCCTCCGTCCCTTTACGAAACGGTATTCTGCCTGAAAGACCTTGCCGGCCTTTTTAAGGGCTATATAGGCCGCAAACACCCACAAATACCGCAGAGGCATGCAAACGGAATTTACCTTCACCAGCCACCGCACCAGCACATCCACATTTTTTATTCCAAAGGCTGGAACAATGATCAGAATAGAAACAATTAAAAGCACCAACTTGTGACCATTGGTATAGATTCCATTCTCATTTTTCTCAAACATTTTCCTCGGTATGAATCTGGAATCAGCGCTGTCTAAAAGCATACGCAGAGGCGCGTCCACCGAAAGCGCCATAACGGAAAACTGTCCAATCAGGTTGGTCAGAGCATAAACCACCACAAAAAAATTACCCAGATGATAATAGGCTCCCAGCTTCTGAAAGGCATAGTAAGCTCCATTAGTCATCAGATCTCCAGGAATCTGATTGGAGTCAAACATCATTCCCAGAGCTATGGTTCCAAGAATGGCAGTGACAGCCACCATAAAGGCCAGCGCCACCATTCCCTTTGAAAACTCCTTTGCCGGATTCTTCATTTTATTCACATAAGGAGAAATTTTCTCACATCCTCCCACTGCAAACACCAATATGGACAGGCCCATAAAAAAGCCCGAATCAAAGGTAGGGATAAAGGTCTCCTTCGTCCACTCGATCCTCTGAAAGCTGCCCTCCGTCAGAGCCGGAGCTGCTATCATCATTACAATAAACAGCATAGACATAATGAACATAGCGGAGCCTGCCAAAGTGGAAAGGCGCTTCAGCACAGCTATTCCCTTGCTGGACAGATACATAGCAAAAAGAAAAATCACCAGGCAAATCAGCTGCATCACCGTGGTATTCATATCGCTGGCCCGCTTGTCCTGGAACAAAGCCCAGCTTGCCGCGATCACGGTGGAGTTGGGCTTCTGGGAAATATATGGCATATGAACGACCCAGTAGGTCCAGCCTGCATAGTAGGCCATCCGGGGACCGATGGTTTCGTTAATCCAGGAGCTGACGCCTCCTCCGGCATTCTTAAAGGTAGAGCCCAGTTCCCCTACCATCAGGGCATAGGGAATAAAATAAATGGCAAAAATCAAAGCCCAGGATACAATCGCCTTAAGCCCTCCGTATTCCGAAAAACCATTGATCACATTCCCAAAGCCCCATACTGTAGAAAATGCCATTAAGGCCAGTGTATTCCATCGTATCCTCTTATCATCCTTCTTCTGCATCACACATTTCTCCTTATCTCATTCAAACTGCTTTCCCCACTTTCCCGAAAGAAGGGTATCTAAGAAAAGATTCTTCCCCAAATAAGATCAGGATATGAATTTTTATTGCAGCGTCAGAAAATATGCGTTCTTTTTCTTAGATAGTATCAGATTGTTTGCTGGCTTCTCTGATTTTTAACATAGCTCACCGCCTCAGACAGCCCCATACTGTTAGAACCCTTAAAGAAAACCCAGTCCCCCTCCTTAAGCTGCTTATTCAGCCAGCCCTTTACCTCCTCCAAATCTTTGCAGAGGGTAACAGGCACTTCTGAACCGGCCCCCAAAAGCCCACGGCCTATCTCCGCCGCCAGATCTCCCAACAGCAGCACCTCATCTACCGGGTGAGCCGCTATGTAGGCTCCTATTTCTCTGTGAAAGCCAAAAGCGCCGGTTCCCAGCTCCTTCATGTCCGCAAGCACCGCAATTCTACGGTTAGCGTCTGATGCACCCCAGA
Source organism: Clostridium porci (assembly GCF_009696375.1). Classification (GTDB taxonomy): domain Bacteria; phylum Bacillota; class Clostridia; order Lachnospirales; family Lachnospiraceae; genus Enterocloster; species Enterocloster porci. The sequence goes on along the minus strand of NZ_VUMD01000013.1, from coordinate 37,418 downwards.
GCACCCTAAGCCCGGCCTTCATAGATGCAGGACTGGCATTATAGCTGTCGTCAATCACTGTGACGCCGCCCAATTTAAAGGTCTGCTGCCGGCCCTTAAAGCCCTCAAATTTTTCTAAACCGGCAGCCGCCTGTTTTAGAGAAATTCCGTTAACAGCGGCTACCGCAAGGGCGGCCAGAGCGTTGGAAACCATATGTACCCCCATTACCTTAAGCCGAACCTGCGCCCTCTCCTCCTTAAAAACCGCCGTAAACACAGGGTATCCATGTTCCAGATGGAGATCCTGCCCCCGGCACTGGCAGTTCTCTCCCATACCATAGAAAAGAGCCTTCCTGCCTCCCTCCGGAATCACACTGCGCAGTCTCTCATCATCTCCATTCAGGATCAACATTCCATCGGGATTCATCCCGTCCTGTATGTGAAGCTTTTCCTTCAGAATGTTCTCCCTGGAGCCCAGGTTCTCCATATGCGTAACGCCAATATTGGTTATAACAGCATAATCGACCTGAGCAATCCGGGCAATCCGGGTCATCTCTCCCGGCTGGCTCATCCCCAGCTCAATGACGCCAATCTGGGCGTCCCGCGGAATCTCCGCTATGGTAATGGGAACTCCTACCTGGCTGTTGGAATTGCCCGGGGTCTTATACACATGAAAGCCTGTACTTAAAGCCGCCGCGATCATCTCCCTAGTGGTCGTCTTGCCAACGCTTCCTGTAACCCCCACCAAAGGAAGGGAGCGCTTCTTTCTGCAAAAAAACCCCACATCCTGAAGAGCCTTTCTGGTATCCTCCACCTCAATCCAGGCGGCCTCTTTCCCTTTCCAGCCCGAAGAACTATCTGCTCCCATCTGCCTTATTATACAGGTCTTTACGTCTTCAGGCGTGTGGTGCTCACTGGTAAATACAGCCGCCGCCCCATGCTCCAAAGCCTGACAGATAAACCTGTGGGCGTCCACCGTTTCACCAATAATAGGTACGAATAAATCATCTCCCTTCATTTTTCTGGAATCCAGACTGATATGTCTTATCTTCGACTCTGCCTTCCCCTGTAAAAGCCTGCCGCCTGCTGCCCTTGCCAGCTCTCCCGCTGTCATATCTGTCAAGCTCATTCCTTATCCTCCAGTTCCTCTATCACCGCTTTAATGACCTCACGGTCCAGGAAATGATAGCGCATTCCGTTAATCTCCTGGTAATCCTCATGTCCTTTTCCGATCACTGCAATCATATCTCCCTGCTCTGCATGTATAATGCTGTAGGCAATCGCCTCCCGCCTGTCCGGTATCTCCAGAAATGCGCCGCCTGTTTTTTCAATGCTGCCCCGGATATCAGCCATAATATCCTCTGTTCTCTCGTACCTGGAATTATCCGCCGTAATAATCGACAGATCTGCCATACGTCCCCCTATTTCGCCCATAGAATACCTCCTGTCTCTGGAGCGGTTGCCTCCACATCCGAACACCACCACTAACCGTTTTGGATGATACTCCCTCAGCGTAGCCAAAAGACTTTCCATACTCACCGCATTGTGGGCATAATCCACCAGTACAGTGCAGCGTTTTGAAGTATGGACAATTTCCATGCGTCCATTGACGCGGATATGCTCCAGCCCATGGCTTACCAGATGCTTTGGAAGCGTTAGAAAGCTGCAAAGGCTTACAGCCGCCAAAGCATTATCTACATTGAACCGTCCGGGAATACCAAGACGCACCTCCATCTCATATGCGCCTGTAACCTTAAAGGTTGTTCCCACAAAGTCAGGCTGAGACACACAGCAAATGTTAGAAGCCTCAAAGTCCGCCACTAACCGATCTGCCGCGCTTTCTGCTGCCTGCTCCTTCCGGCCCGCTCCTGCCGCTTGCTCCTGCCCCCCATTATCTGCCACACGGTAGGTATAAAGCTTACAGGAGGCTGTCTTTACAATCTCCTGAAAATGACTGTCATTGCGATTCACCAGCCCCACTTTACAGTGGTTTAACAGCTGTGACTTATAGTATAAATATTCCGCAAAATCCGCATGCTCATCCGGGCCAATGTGATCCGGAGAAATGTTTGTAAAGATGCCATAATCAAACTCAATCCCATCCACCCTGTGCATCTTAAGTCCCTGGGAGGATACCTCCATAATCATATACTCACAGCCTGCCTTAGCCATTTCCAGAAACGCTTTATGAAGCTGGTAGGATTCCGGCGTGGTGTTCACAGTAGGAGTCACCCTGTCACCAAGGATCATACCTGTGGTTCCAATGACACCTACCTTTTTTCCTGCCGCCTCCAGAACCGTCTTAATCATATGGGTCGTAGTCGTCTTCCCCTTGGTGCCTGTTACGCCAATCGTCACCATGCGCTTTGCCGGATAGCCAAATCTGGCCGCTGAAAGAAGGGCCAGCCCCCGGCGCCCGTCAGGGGTTCGAAGCACTGTCACCTGTAAAAGCTCCTCTTTGGGCAGGCCGGAAGCCTTTAATTCCTCCTCAACGCTGCGCTCTGTAAGAAGCACCCTGACTCCAGCCTTTAGCACCTCCGGCACAAATTTGTGGGAATCCACTCTGGTTCCCCCCATGCACACAAATACAGCTCCTGGCTGTGCTTTTCTGGAGTCATAGACAATCTCATTTACCTCTGCCTCCAGACTGCCCTGCACCAGTTCAAACTCCAGCTCCTGCAGCCAATTCTTTAATACCATAATCCTTTTCCTCTCAATCCATACTGTTGCAGACGGCCATTGGCATGGGATTCCAATGTCCTGGCAGAGGAGCAGATTTCCTACTCTGCCCCTCTGCCAACACACTAAAGGCCCGGCGAAAGGCTGGCCCCGCGAAAGGCAGAGCCCGCCCCAATGATACTGCATATCCGTTCCTTTAAAAAAGTCCTGTGATCCTTCCATCCTTATCCACATCAATGTTTTCAGCCGCCGGCTTCTTGGGCAGACCTGGCATTGTCATGATAGAACCGGTAAGAGCCACTACAAACCCTGCCCCTGCTGATACATAAGCGTCCCTTACATGGATAGTAAAGCCTGTGGGACGGCCCAGCCTGGTCTGGTCATCAGACAGGGAATACTGCGTTTTAGCCATACAGACGGGCAGATTTCCAAATCCCATATCCTCAATATTCTTAAGTGCCCTTAAAGCAGCTGGTGCGTAGGATACATCCACTGCGCCATAAATCTCTGACGCAATGGTATAAATCTTCTCCTTCAGGCACATCTCATCTGGATACAGCACATGGAAATCGCCCGGCTTGTGCTCTAAAGTATGAAGCACCTTTTCAGCCAGAGCAATTCCTCCCTCCCCTCCCTTGGCCCAAACCTCAGAAAGGGCAAATTCGCAGCATAATTCCTTGCAGAATTTCTTAATATAAGCATATTCTGCCTGGGTATCGGTTATGAAGGAATTAAGGGTTACAATCACAGGCACACCATACTTTTGGATATTCTCAATATGCTTTTCCAAATTCACAATTCCTCTCTTAAGCCCGTCCAGGTTCTCCTGGGACAGCTGATCCCTTGGAACGCCGCCATTATACTTAAGAGCCCGCACGGTAGCCACAAGAACTACGGCATCCGGCTTCAAGCCCGCCTTGCGGCACTTAATATCCAGGAACTTTTCCGCCCCCAGATCCGCCCCAAAACCGGCCTCTGTTACCACAATATCCGACAGCTTCAAAGCCGTCTTGGTAGCCCGCACGCTGTTGCAGCCATGGGCTATATTCGCAAAGGGGCCTCCGTGAACCAGCACACCCGTATGCTCCAGTGTCTGAATCAGATTGGGCTTTAGCGCATCCTTTAAAAGGGCAGCCATAGCGCCAGTTGCATGGAGATCCTCAGCAGTCACAGGCTGGCCTGTAAAGCTATAGGCTACGATAATCTGTCCCAGCCTTGCCTTCAAATCCTCCATATTCTCTGCCAGACAGAGAATGGCCATAATCTCGGAGGCCACTGTAATTACGAAGTGATCTTCTCTGACCATGCCGTCCGCCTTGGCTCCCAGACCAATCACCACATTGCGCAGCGCTCTGTCATTCATATCCTCACAGCGCTTCCACATCACCTGTCTCGGATCAATTCCCAGCTCATTTCCCTGCTGAATATGATTATCCAACAAGGCTGCCAGTAGATTGTTGGCAGATGTGATGGCATGAAAATCACCTGTAAAATGCAGGTTTAAGTCCTCCATAGGTACTGCCTGTGCATAGCCTCCCCCTGCCGCTCCTCCCTTGATTCCAAAACAGGGACCCAGGGAAGGCTCCCGCAGCGCAATGATGGCATTCCTTCCCATTTTCCCCAAAGCCTGACCTAAGCCTACCGTTATCGTAGTCTTTCCCTCCCCTGCAGGAGTAGGATTAATGGCCGTTACCAGCACCAGCTTGCCATCCGGCTTATCCTTCACCTTCTCCCAAAGGCTGTCTGCCAGCTTAGCCTTATATCTTCCGTAAAGCTCCAAATCCTCCTCTGCGATATTGTAAGCGGCAGCCACCTCCTGAATCGGCTTCATTACTGCTTCCTGGGCAATCTCAATATCTGATTTCATACCCTTCTCCTCCTCTCAATATTTGAAATTATTTTCTAATAAACATCAACAGCAGCTAATTCCCCTGCTCCAGCATTTCCTCAAACTCCTCTGGACTCATGAGAACCTTCCTAGGCTTTGTTCCCTCTTCTTCCCCTACCACACCAGCCTCCGCCAGCTGATCCATAATCCGAGCCGCACGGTTAAACCCAATCTTGAACATTCGCTGGAGCATACCGATGGAAGCCTTATCCTTATCAATAATAAACTGGCCGGCCTGTGCAAAATACTCATCTCTGTTGGAAGCTCCTCCCCCTGTTTCAAACACAGGAGAGGAAACCCGGTTTTCCACCTCAGGGCTGTACTCAGCCACCATACCCTGCTCTGTAAGGAAGTCTACTACCCGGCTCACCTCTTCGTCAGATACAAACGCGCCCTGAACCCGCTGGGGCTTTGGAACGCCTGCCGGATAAAAGAGCATATCCCCCTTGCCCAAAAGCTTCTCCGCGCCGTTCATATCAATAATCGTGCGTGAATCCACCCCCGACGACACGGCAAAAGCAATTCTAGAAGGTACATTGGCTTTGATCAGACCTGTAATAACGTTGACCGACGGCCTCTGGGTGGCAATTACCAGATGGATTCCGGCCGCACGAGCCAGCTGGGCCAGACGGCAGATGGAATCCTCCACCTCTCCCGGAGCAATCATCATAAGATCGGCCAGCTCATCAATGATGATTACGATTTGAGGCAGCTTCTTAGGCTTATTCTCATCCTCTGTATCAGGAAGCTTCTCCACCCTCTCATTATAGCCCTTCAAATCCCTCACATTACAGTGGGCAAACTTTTTATAGCGATCCTCCATCTCAGCTACGGCCCAGTTAAGCGCACCGGAAGCCTTCTTGGGGTCCGTCACAACCGGAATTAAGAGATGGGGGATGCCGTTATACACGCTCAGCTCCACCACCTTAGGATCTACCATGATCATCTTCACATCCTCAGGCCTAGACTTGAAAATAATACTCATAATCAGCGTGTTAATGCAAACTGACTTACCGGAGCCGGTAGCCCCTGCAATCAGCAGGTGAGGCATTTTCCCAATATCAGCCACAACCACCTGGCCGCCGATATCCTTGCCTACTGCAAAAGCCAGCCGGGACTTATGGCTATGAAAAGCATCCGACTCCAAAAGCTCCCTTAGGTAAACCATATTATTTTCCTTATTGGGCACCTCGATACCCACAGCCGACTTGCCAGGGATAGGCGCCTCAATTCGTATGTCCGTAGCTGCAAGGCTCAGCTTGATATCATCTGTCAAACCTACAATCCGGCTGACCTTAACCCCCTGCTCCGGCAAAAGCTCGTAGCGCGTTACGGCAGGCCCGCAACTGATATTGGTCACAGTAACGCCTACCCCAAAGTTGTGAAGGGTCTGCTGAAGCTTAATAGCTGTCGCCTTATATTCATCACCGGAGAAGGCTCCCGCATTTCTGGCTCCCTTCTTAAGAAGACTGGTGGGTGGAAATATGTATTCTTTTTTGACAGCCTCCTCCTTTTTCTGAATCTCATCTGCCACCGCCAAGTTGGGATCTGACTGAACCGCTTCCTCCCGCCGCTTCTCAAGCTTCTTTTCAAGGAGCTCCGTCTCCGTCTCTATCACCTTGCCGGAGGCAGTAACTACCCGCTTTGACTCCTCAGGCACAAAAACACTGTCAGCCCTTGCTTCCTTCTCTAAGGTATCCTGCGTATCTCTAACTCTCTGGGATACTCCTGCGACAGCAGAAAAGCTATCCTTCTGACAGGTATCAGAAGCTGCCGCCTCATAAGGCGACCGTATCTCTTCGCCCTCCCTGTCCCAGGGAATTTCTTCGTATTCCTCCTGTGAAGCAGCAGGCTCTGTCATCTCCATCTCCTCCAGGGTACGCACATCCCTTGGGGCGTACATGAGATTTGTCTCCTCCTCAGAAGCCTCCTTCCCATCCTCATTTCCCACGCCAATGACCGGCGGCTTCTCTCCATAACCGGACACGCTCCTGCGGCTATGCCTCTCAATGGTTCGGGCCAGAGAGCCTAACTCCTCCTCATAAGAAACAGCTGCATATGGAAGCCCGTTCTCTTCGCCGGCATCCAAAGGCGGATCGAATTTACCCCTGAATTCATTGACCGGAGCCATCTCCTCCAAATCATCGCCAAATTCCCGGTCAAATTCCTCATCCTCATAAACATCTGAATGGTTCTCATCCACAGGTGACAGTCGAGTGGCATCCAGATTCACCCCTCTCACCCTCTGCTCCTCTCTCAGACGGGCCCGCTCCTCTGCCTTCTGGGCATGAAGCTCTTTCCTGCGATCCATATCCTCCCTCGCATACTGGTAAGCCCTATCTCCGCCCCGCTTTACAGCGCTCACAAAGGAACGCTCGGTAATCATTACCATAGAGATTATAAACACTACCACCAGCAGCACAAAAGCTCCGGCCCTGCCAATGCCCAACGTCAGAAGGGAAGCCACAACGCCGCCCAGCCAGCCGCCGCCGCTTCCTCCTGTGCTGGACTGCTTATAATACTCGATCCAATGAGCCCCTTCCGGAGTGGTTCCAAAGAGCAGCTGCATTAAAGCACAAACAGTAATTAAAGCCAGCGCCACAGCCGCCAGCTTCATTGCCGCATGTGCATTTCCCTGATTAGACAGGTGAAAGCAGGTTCCCAGAAAAAGCAGTATGGGAACCCCATACCCTGCCACTCCAAATATTCCCAGCTGCAGTTCCCGAAGGACGTCCCCCACAATACCGCACAATTTAAAGTTGCTCAGAAACAGTAAAATAGCAACAGCAAAAGAGCAGATGATAACCACTTCTGCTCTCATAAACTCTGTATTCTGTTCTTCATACCCTTTTTTCCCAGAAAAACCGCGCCCTTTGGAGGCAGAGCTTCCCTTCTTTAAGGCGCTGCTCTTTGGCCTGCCCGGTTTTCTGTTTCCGCTTTGCTGTCTTTTATTCGTTTCAGCCACCTGTATAGCCCCCTGTCATTCTCTTTCAAATCTTTCTCTTCAGACGCCTCCTTCCCTCGCGACTTCAGCGCCTAATCATAATAAGTATACAAAAAATTGAAAGGAATTGCAATGTTAACGCTCTAAAAATCTTCCCTCTGTTCCGTTCAAGGGCGCAGGCTCATATTATCAGCGGCCGTTTCCTCTCTTTCTCTCATCAATCATTTGATACAGCTTACCCAAAGCCTCTTTGATGCCTCCCACCTGATTAATGAGCCCGGCCTCCACAGCCTGCTCTCCCACCAGCACGGTGCCCAAATCTCTGGTCAGCATCTTGGTGTTGTGCATCAGGGCTTTTAGCTGATCATAAGCAATATCCGCATGGGAGGCCACAAAGGTAAGAATCCGATCCTGAATCATCTCAAAATACTCATAGGTCTGTGCCGTTCCAATCACCATGCCGGTCATCCGCACCGGATGAATCATCATCGTTCCAGAAGGCACTATAAAGGAATAATTGGCAGACACAGCCAGAGGCACACCGATAGAGTGGCTGCCTCCCAGCACAAGGGATACCGTAGGAAGGCTTAAGGACGCGATCATCTCTGCAATCGCCAGACCTGCGTCCACATCTCCTCCCGAAGTATTCAGAAGCACCAAAAGTCCATCCACACTGTCATCATCTTCAATCTGGGCCAGCTTCGGCAACACATGGTCATACTTGGTGGTCTTGCTGCTTCCTGAGGCATTTTCATGTCCCTCCACCTCGCCGATAATGGTAATCAGGTGAATCTTTCTCTGCTTCTGGTTTTCCTCCAGGGTCATCTGGCCGTATTCCTCCATCTGGGAATCCTCCTTTTCCTGGATTTCCTTCTCTACCTTCTTTGCCTCGTCATCCTGATTTTCCAACTGATCCGTCTGCCACTTATTCTTCTTTCCATTCTTTCCCTGTCCCATATCCAGACCTCCCTTTCCCGGTTCTCATAATAAATACAATGGAATCCGTTTCATTTATTTTAAGGTTAGTCTGTTCCAAGGGAAGCAAATTATACATTTATGTATCTCAGAGAATGTCGCTAGCTGCTTATTCTCCTCCTCCGCTCTCCATATCCTTGATGGTAATTTTTGCTGTTTGGTTCAGTCCAAGTATTAAATCCTCGCTTGGCTCTGTAAGCTCAACTGTAAACCATTCATTCCCGGTTTTATCTGTATTTCTCTTTGTCTGCACCTGTGCTGTGGCTTCCGATTCACCATCCTCTAAAACCACCTTTGTAATCAGCTCGGTATTATACGATCCCTGAACAGCATTCCCCGGATTTGGCTCCAGTTTTGCCGTAACTTTACCGGTTGTACCGCCTACACGTATGATTTTTACATCCCTGGTCTCATCTTCATTCATAGTATAGGAGCTTTGCTCCAGGCCAATCATTCCTTTTCCTCCATTGTTGATCACCATCGCTCCATCAATGCCGATTGGCCCATCTTTTACAGTCAAAGTCAAGGTATGATTTCCATCCTCTAAATCTCCTGACTCAAACCATCTCTGCCCGGTTTTCCGTTTTTCAGACCTCGTATTCACAGTGACCGGGGCTTTGCCGTCTATCTGGATTTCTGCCTTTCCATGCCCTGGGTCCAGCGTGCCTAAAAGATATACCTTAGAGCCGTGGAATTTGAGCGTCAGCTTTGCCGAAGGGTTGGCCCATTTGCTTGTGCCACCGGCAAAATTAGACCCATACTCCTGCGTCCATGTGCCCGACTGAACCTGAAAGCCTATTGCGTCAGCTTTATCCGTTTCCAATTCGTCTGTAATATCAATAAAATCCATTCCTGCGGTTACAACCGTCTCTTTCTCAAATTCTCTGGTGGCTTTATATACTCCAACCTCGCTCAGCACAGGCACCTTTCCCTCTGGTGTGCTTACTGTAATCTTAATCTGCCGGGCCTTAAGGACATCGCTTCTGCACAGCCGCTTTGCTCCGATGGTTTGTCCGCTATCCATAAGCATCCAGGGTCCTCTTGTCCCCTTTCGGTATTCTACCCTATAGCTATTAATTCTCTGCCCAAACTGGATCGCTTCTTCGACAGATACCACATCAAATGTCTTTTCCGCTCCAAGATCGATCAAAAGGCTTCCCTCCCTTGTTCCATCTGGGGTAGTCCAATAGGTGTCATCCCTGCCGTCAATGACGTTGCCAGGCTTGAACTGCCTGACGTTCCCTCTTACAGAGGATGCCTTTATGCTGGCTGCCTCATCCTTTGCCAAATTGGTCTTAAATGTATTCTTAACATTCTCCCCAAATTCTGTGACACGCTCTAAAATTGCAGGTTCCACCTTCCCCTTGTCGTTTGGCGGGATATTCAGCAGCAGAGTGGCATTATTGCCTACGGAGTTAAAATACATATCTCCTAACTCCTTAACGGTTTTCGGTGTTTTTTTATTATTTCCCCAAAACCAGCCAGAGGTGATGCGTGCATCCGCTTCCGGAACGGTCCACTGATTGCCCGTTTCAGATCCGACTGTAAATCCATCTTGATTATAACTATTGATTGTTCCAGCGTTATTCTTTCCGCTGCCATTGGGATCCGCAGTGGATTTCGCCCAGGTATTCTTCGCTGCATATCCCTTTTCATTGCCTATCCAGCGTACAGTGGTGTAGCTATCCGCTCCAAAAAGCATGCAGTTGGCTGTGCGGCCCCCAACACCCTTACCCTCATACTTCTGAATCGTCTCAAACCATTTCTTGAAATCGTATTCCTGGTAATTACTGCCAGAGCCTTTCGCTCCGTCCATCCAGACCTCTACGAACTTTCCGTTATTACCATACTTATCATTGGAAAGAATCTCTGTAAGCTGCGTGTTGTAAAATTCATTATAATCCTTTGCGTCCCGCTCCCGAACCTGCTCCCAGTTCAGCCCGTCAATGGGGACGTTTTCTTTCGTTCCATTCCTCTCAACGGTTTTTACCAGGACGTTGCCGTTCTGGTCTTTATATCCGTAGCTGCTGTCATGAATATCCCAGGGCGAAAGGTAAAGCCCCATATCCATATTTGCCTCTGTACATGCTGCTGATATTTCCGCTAGCACATCTCCATTTCCGTTTTTATAGTCCGTAGCCGCAACATCATAGGTTGTGCTGTCACTTGCCCAGATACAAAATCCGTCATGGTGCTTCGCTGTTACAATCAATTTTTTAAAGCCAGCCTCCTTAAGCGTCTGAACTAAGGTTTTTGCATCAAAGCTGTCTTTTAAGCGAAAGATTTCATTTGGAGACTTATCTCCATAGGCCTCTCCCCACTCCACCTCATTAAAGGTATTGGGTCCGAAATGGCAAAAAGCCGCAAGCTCATCCTTCTGGTACTTATACTGATTATCATCCGGTAAAACCGTATCTGCCTGCGGAGGTGCGCCTTCTCCCTGGCTTAACTCCATATCGGAAAGCCAGGAAACACCCTCGTCCGATACCTGCGCCATACTGCCTGTGCCAGAAAAGGCTGAAGCTGTAATTACCCCTGTCAAAAGCAGTATTAACCTTTTTTTGTTCAAATACTTCTCATACATTCTATCCTCTCCTAAACGATTCTGATTTTTTTATTGCTTCCTTCCCGTTGATTGCGAGAATCAGGATACTGATCGCAAATCCGCCGCAGTATAAACCAATCCGGCCTTTTATACACCTCCAATCTCTGATGGTATTGATCCATAAAAATCGTATCAGCCAGCGAAAAACGAATGTAATTTACATGTACTGCATGTCCCGATTCCACACAACACAGGTATTAGTATAATTATACTATTTTATAGTATGAAATATAACTTTAATTTCAAAAATATAGAATAAAAATCAGAATCGCTTTTTCTATTATCTCACTAATGCACATTTTATATTAAATAAAACCCAATTTATCCGTCATCTTGTAATATAACCAAGGGCTTACAAACGGCTGCAAACGATATACGCAACAAGTGCTTTATATGTGATTTCAATCCTTCAGATACCCTTTGTTACACTGAGCCGTAATACCCAGAGCAGGACTTGCCCCTGCTGGATTAGGGCCATGTTTTTACCGCTAAAAAAACCGGCCAGCAAATTCTGCTGACCGGTTTTAAATTTCAATCTAATCGCCTAATACATTTCTGATAGCCACAGGCGACCTGTAATTCCAGGCGGAGATCTTGATACCACTCTTGCGGCTGGCTGCATGTACAATCTGTCCATTGCCGATATACAAAGCAACGTGATTCACCGTACCACTGCTGTTTGCGTAGAAAATCAGATCGCCAGGTCTCATTTCCGAGGACTTCACGGCCTTTCCCATCTTGGCCTGAGCGCCTGAATAATGAGGCAGGGATACGCCGAAGTTCTGCATAACCTTCATCGTAAATCCAGAACAGTCCGCTCCTTTTGTAAGGCTGGTTCCGCCCCACACATATGGGTTTCCTACGAACTGAAGAGCATAGTTTACAATCTTGGAACGGCGGGACGCCGCATTGCTGGCCGCGATCTCAGCAGGAGAGAACTTGATGGCTTCGTTAAGAGCATAGCGTACATCCACGTTATTATCACGGGTGGAAATGTAAGCCTTATCCGCCGTGCTTCCATCCTCTTCATCAATGCTGTCCAGCTCAATCTCCACCCAGCCGTCCAGCTGGGCCAGAACCGGGTATCGCTCGTCCTTGACAATCTGGGTCCATACCTTGGCGTCCGTACTGGGCTCTGTCCGTACATTCAGCACATCCGTGTTGATCACCGCCCGAAGAGAGGCCGTCTCCATGGCAATATCCCTGGCCTCCTGTCCGGTAGCCGTATACTGAGGATCTGATGTAATGTATCCGATAATCGGACCTGATTTAATCTTATACCAGCCGTCCAGGGTTTCCAGAATCTCACCTCCTGCCTTACTTGTCATTTTGCCGATAATCTTACCGTCAGGCTTGGGCTCCTCACGCACATTCAGATAGTTATTTACCTTAGATATAACCAGGTTGTTATACTGGTTGATCGCCATAGCCTTCTTATCCAGCTTACGTCCTTCATTAAGCGCCCAGTCCACATTGGCATAATCAGCGGAAATCCAGCCTTCCTCTATCTGAATCCAGCCCTCCTTCTGACTTACCACCACATAGCGCTCTCCCAGAAGGGCCTGTCCGATAACATTTCCCGGGTCCAAAGCCGGCTCCTGGCGAATATTCAGATTATCTGCAGTAACAATGGCCCTTTTCTTTACCAGCTCCCCTGCCTTCAGCTTCGCCTCAGCCCCTGTCAATAGATACTGGTTGCTGATATATCCCTCCACACCGCCTGAGGTGATATGAGACCAATCACCTTCCGTGCTCAGAATCTCACAGGCTCCGTCCCCTGACAGCTTGCCGGTAATCTTTCCATCTATGCTGGGAGTTTCGCGGATATTTAAGTATCCTGAGACCTGTACAATCCCCAGATTGCTGTACGAATCTATAACCGCCTGCTTCTCCTGTGCTTCTTTGCGGGCCGCCTCCTCCTCTGGCGAAAGGGTCTTTGGCTGTCCTTTGAATGAAGCGGCTCCCGTCCCGTTGGATCGGGCCTCTGCCGGAGAAGCCGCAGCCTTTCCTGACACTGGCTTTTTCAATGCCTGAGCGCCTACTATAACAATACCAACCAGCAAAAAAGCGCCTAAAAGCAAAATCGCATACCGGGGATCAAATCTCTGATTGCGTTTTCTTCTAGCTTTGTTAAGCCTAGACAGATAGTGCTTATTACCATCAAACATACTATGTATCGTCTCCAACTCATTATTGCACACAAATAGCTATACAGCGTAAAGTATACCATAAAACCATATTACAAAATGTAAAAAAATTATTAAATTTACGTTAAGCCTATTTTGACAGCATCATACGGTCATTAGCCAGCTCTTCTCCGCTGGCCTGCGCAAACTTTCTCAAAAGCGCCTCTACTGTAAGCTTTCTCTTTTCCTCTCCCGATACGTCATAGATAATCCGGCCGTTATTCATCATAATCAGACGATTTCCAATTTGAATGGCATCCTTCATATTATGAGTAACCATAAGAGCTGTCAGCTTCTGCTCCGTCACCATCTCATTGGTTAAGTCCAACACCTTCCTGGCCGTCTGGGGATCCAGGGCTGCCGTATGCTCGTCCAGAAGCAGCAGCCTGGGCTTCTGGATGGTTGCCATAAGAAGGGTAAGAGCCTGTCTCTGTCCGCCGGAGAGAAGCCCTACCTTGCTGGTCATGCGGGTCTGCAGCCCCAGCCCCAGCCGGGTCAGCAAATCCCGGTAATAATCCTTCTCCTTTGCTGTGATTCCCCAGCCTAAACCTCTTAAACGTCCCCTTCTAAAGGCCAGCGCCATATTTTCCTGAATCTCCATCCCTGCTGCCGTTCCCTTCATGGGATCCTGAAACACACGCCCGATGTACTTGGCCCGCCTGTACTCCGGCTGTCTGGAAATATTGACCCCGTCAATCTCAATCCTGCCCGAATCAATGGGGTAAACCCCCGCAATCATATTCAGCATTGTGGACTTTCCTGCCCCGTTTCCGCCGATAATGGTAACGAAATCTCCCTCATTCAAGGTCAGACTGATGCCGTTTAAGGCTTTTTTTTCATTGATAGTGCCTTTGTTAAAGGTCTTTTTTACATTGCTCAGAATCAGCACTGCTCTTCCCCTCTTTCTGAATATGATTTATAAGCCGTTAATTTATTTACTGCCACAGGTATGCACAAAGCCAGGGCCACAATTACCGCAGAGAGAAGCTTCATATAATTCGGCTTCATACCCAGCTGTATTACCACCGCGCGAATGGCAAAATAGATAACCGAACCAACGACTGCCGCAACCAGCTTGCACGCAAAGTTTCGCATCCATCCAAAGAGCACCTCTCCGATCACAATAGCCGCCAGGCCGATTACAATCGCTCCCGTACCCATCTGGATATCCGCATAATTCTGGCTCTGGCATACCAGAGCGCCGGAAAGACCTACGAGAGCATTGCTTAGCCCCAAAGCCAGCAGCTTGGTCAAGCCGGTATTCACTCCCAGAGCGCGGATCATATCCTCATTATTGCCCGTAGCTCTGAGGGCACAGCCGATTTCCGTTCCAAAAAACCAGTAAAGAAGCGCTACCGCCGCCAACGCCGTAAAAACGCCTACAAGCTGAGAGGCTTGGGATTCCGTCAGCCCCGTCATGTAAGACAGCTGCTTCATAACCGTATTCACCTTTAAGAGAGAGACATTGCTCTTGTCTCCCATAATCCAAAGATTGATGGACCAGAGCGAGATTTGGGTCAGTATTCCCGCCAGAATGGAAGGAATCTCAAATACAGTATGAAGGATGCCCGTCACAAAGCCAGCCGCCATACCTGCCAGGGCAGCCAGAAGCAGGGCGCCGGCAGGACTGACCTCCTTCGAAATAAGAACGGCACAGACGCAGCCTCCCAGGGCAAAGCTTCCGTCCACCGTCAAGTCTGCAATGTCCAGCAGCTTGTATGTAATATATACGCCCAGCACCATTATCCCCCAAAGAACACCCTGGCCTGTTGCATCCAAAAGGGCAGGCCCCATCCCATGCAGAGAACTTATAATATCCATATTTAACCTCCGTAAACCATTGATTTTAGCTTGTCCTTCCCGTAAATGCCTTGCTCAAACCGCCTTCCTGCTGGCTTCTTTTCAGCGCAGCTTGAGCAAACCATTTATACAATAAATCCGCCCCGTTTTGGCATATTACCCTTGCGCCTCACAGCAGCAGAGTCCCTGCCGGAAGAAAAGAGCTTTCCTTGGTGCATTCCACCCCCCAAGCCCAGCCGCTTAAACAGCCTTAAAACGTCAAAGGGGGCGCTGCCCCGGCAGGAAGCTTTCCTGTCTTCCCCACCGGGACAGCACCTCTTTCATATCCTTCCATCCTTCTGCTTACTTAAGACCTGACACGTCAATTCCCAGTGCAGCAGCCGTCTCATCATTCACTGTAAGCTTACACTTCTCAGCCGGAAGATACTGTATAGGCATATCGGCCGGTGAAGCTCCCTCTGTGAGAATCTTCACTGCCTGCTGTCCGGTCATATAGCCCAGCTGATAATAATCAATACCATAGGTGGCAAGACCGCCGTTCTCTACCATGCCAGCCTCACCGCAGATTACAGGCAGATTATTTTTATTGGCAACCATAGAAACCGTGGACATACCGGCTGCAATGGTATTGTCCGTAGGAGCATAGATAGCATCTACCTTGCCTGCCATTGCCTGAACAACCGTCTGAATTTCATTGGAACTAGACACAGTAAAATCCTTGCTGGACATACCTGCCGCTTCAATAGCCTCCCTTGCTGCAGAAGCCTGAATCTCAGAATTGGACTCAGCGGAACAATACAAAATGCCAATATTCTTTGCATCAGGCAGAATTTTCTGTAACAGAGCAATCTGCTCCTTTACAGGAGTCAAATCAGAAGTACCGGTTACATTGCCGCCTGGCTTCTCATTGGTATCCACCAGTCCGGACTCAGCAGGATCTGTAACAGCAGTAACCAGTATGGGAGTGTCGGAAACAGCGCCTGCCACAGCCTGAGCTGCGGGAGTTGCAATCGCAAGAATCAAATCCTTCTTATCATTGGCGAACTTGGAAGCAACGGTTACACAGGTAGATTGATCGCCGGAAGCATTCTGCTGATCCACCTCATACTTGATGCCAGCGTCATTAAGGGCGGCAATAAAGCCCTCGTTCGCGGCATCCAAAGCCGTATGCTGTACCAGCTGCAACACACCAATCTTATATGTATAACCGCCGGCGGCAGCCTGAGCATCCCCTCCCTCTGCCTTCTGGGAAGCAACCTCCGCTGTGGTTGTACCTGTCTCCAGGGCAGTGGTATCTGCTGCCTGACTTGCAGGCTTTCCGGTTCCGGAAGCGCAGGCAGCCGTAGACAGTACCATAGCCGCAGCCGTCATAAACGCTATAACCTTAGCTGTCTTTTTCATAATAATCTCTCCTCTTTTATAAAAATCTATCCTTCCTCTGGATGCTTTCTATCATACCACCAAAAAATATTTCCGTCAATTTTATTGCTTTAAAATTTTGTGGTTTTAAAGCAGCAAAGGGCATTTTTTTAATACAATCCCCAAATATCCATTTTATGCCTCTGTCATGGGAATGGATACTACAAACTCAGTACCCCTGTCCAGCTTTGAAGTCACGGTAATATTCCCATGATAGAAATTCACAATATGCTTTACAATGGAAAGCCCCAGTCCAGTGCCGCCCTGCTTGCGGCTGCGGCCCTTATCCACCCGGTAAAACCGTTCGAAAATGCGATCCAGGCTGTCGGAAGGGATTCCCATTCCATTATCCTTCACACGGATCACCATATTCCCATCCTGCTCCCTTATACATACCCACACCTGTCCGCCGGGGCGGTTATATTTGATGGCATTGCTCAAAAGGTTTGTGAGAAGCTCATCCATCTGCTGCACATTAGCTTTCAGGCACAGCGGCTGGCAGTCGATATGAAGAAACACCTGACCTGAGGCAGCCTGAGGCTTTAATCTGGCTGCAATTTCCTCCAAAAGCACGCTGATACGCACATCGGACATAGTCACCTCGGCTTCCTTAGCCTCCAGCCTGGATATCATCAGAATATCGTTAATAAGCCCCGTCATACCGGCTGCTTCCTTCTTAATCCGTCTGGCAAAATCCCGCTGCATATCTTCGTCCTGAATCATACCGCCCTCCAAAAGCTCTGCATAACCCTGTATAGAGGTAATAGGCGTTTTCAGTTCATGAGACGCATTGCTGAAAAATTCCTGGCGTATGTGCTTCTCCTTCTCTATTTGTCCCAGATATTCCTTCACCTCCCGTGACATATTCATAATCGTCTCTGCAATCACGTTGATCTCTGGATACTGGTATTGCTCAAAGCAAAGCTGGGTATAATCCTCCTTTGCAGCCAGCATCTGCCTGGAAATATGGCGCAGAGGCCGGGTCACTGAGGAAACAAAGCGGCGGGAAGCCACGATGGAGCAGGCCATGGCAACCAGAAAGCTTATCAGCGCCGACGGAAGCAGCATGGGCAGATATTGGCTGATTCCAGAATAAGGCACAGCCAGCCTGAGTACCATATCTGCCTTTTCGGATCGGCAGGCGACATAGAGCATCGTTTTGCGGAGAGTCTTGGAATACCTCCTGGCATATCCCTCCCCTCGCTCCAAGGCAGTCCTCATCTCCTCCCTGTCCAGATGATTGTCCAGTTTCTCCACGGGCGCGTCCGAATCCGCAATTACCGTCCCGTCTGTCTGCATCAGCGTCACCCGGCTGGAATCCTGAGCTGTAAATGCCTCCAGCTTATTCATCTGAGACAGAATGTCCTTATCATATTCCAGAATACTGTCCAGAGCCTTTATGGTATAGGTCATGTCCCTTCTGGATGTTCTAAGAATCATTGTGCTGCTGGCAAGATAAAAAATGACGCTGTTAAAACACAGCGCCGCCAGCAGTACCAGAATAAATTTTTCCATTATGGCCTTACGCATATTCATTTCCTCCTACTGCCGCTTCTTTTCAGGCCTGAAGCGTATATTTGCATATTATACGCTCAGCCTTCTGCCTTTATCATCCGGTATCCTACGCCTCTCACAGTTTTTATGCAGGAGCCGCCTTCCTCTCCCAGCTTCTGACGCAGGGTACGGATATGCATATCCAGCGTCCGGGTCTCTCCGTCATACTCATACCCCCATATCTGATTTAGAAGCTCATCTCTTGTAACCACACGAGACTGATTCTCCAGAAGATAAACCAGCAGTTCAAACTCTTTTAACGTAAGCTCTGTATTTCTCCCGCTGCTGGTAACTTCTCTTGTTTTTTTATTTACAGAAATGTCCTGGTAGGACAAAATAGCCCGATTCTCTTCTCTCTTTGCCCGACGCAGCAGGCTTCTAATCCGGGCGGACAGCTCCAAAACGCCAAAGGGCTTCACCATATAGTCGTCTGCCCCGCAATCCAGCCCCACCACCTTATCCAGCTCCTTCTCCTTTGCCGTCAGAAGCATAATAGGCAGATTCTTCGCCCCTTCTGTCTGGCGAATCTGGCGGATGGCCGTGATCCCATCCATTCCTGGCAGCATCCAATCGAAAATTGCCAGGTCAGGAGCCTCCTCCTTCATCCTGACAAGTCCCTCCTCAGCAGTCTCAAATCCTTCGACTTCATAACCAAACCCCTCCAACGCAATCTTCAACAGATTTCTGATATTCTCGTCATCTTCTATAATATAAATCCGTTCCATTCCTGTAATTTCCTGCCCTTTCCGGCTCCTTTGCCTAATCTTGTAAACAGTATACCAAATACAAGTAAAATTTGCCCTATGGATATGTAAAATATCTGTAATATTCAGAAATAAGCTAGCCCATCAGAGGTTTCCTTTAATCTATATCTGCCTATAGCACTTCCCTGTACACTCTCAGAACATTTTTATAAAACACCGCTTCTATCTCCGAGGCAGTAAAGCCAGAAGCAGACATAGCGTCGGCCAGCATACCAAGCCTGGAGGCATCCTTCATTTCCAGCTCACCGTCAATACCATCAAAATCCGATCCTAGGCCTATACACTGAATACCTCCTACCCGGCGGATATGCTTCATGTGCTCCACCATGCAGGAAACCTTGCTGACAGCCGTCTCTCCCTCCCCAAAATAGCTGAGGAAATGAGCATAATAGTTAATTCCCATAACACCGCCACGCTCCGACAGACATCGAATCATCCCATCTGTCAAATTCCTGGGATGGGGAGCCAGAGCTCTGGCATTGGAATGGCTGGCTACAAAGGGCTTTCTTGTGAAACGGATCACATCCCAGACTCCTGCGTCGCTCAGATGAGAGATATCTATTATCATACCCAGACGCTCCATCTCCTCCACAAAGCAGACTCCAGTTTCCGTAAGGCCATGCTTCGTGTCAGCCACGGTTTGAAGCTTACCTCCTGGCAGAACCTCCCTTCTGTTTGGAAATGCCAGCTCATTTTGGAAATTCCAGGTAAGCGTCATCATACGCACCCCCAGTCTGTAAAAATTCCTAAGAAAAGCCAGCTTTCCCTGACACACTCCCCCTTCCTCTATAGTAAGAAGGGCCGACATCTTTCCCTCCTTCCAGTTTTTCTCTATATCCTCATAGGAGACTACAATCCCAATTTCATCCTGATGGGCTTCCATCTCTGTATAAAATGTGTCTAAAAGCTCCATGCAGTATTCGAAGGGCCGTCCACCCGCCCGCTCCAGATTGGTATACAGGGCAAAGTTCTGAATACCATAATCTCCGGCCCTCATCTTTTTAAGGTCAAGCATCAAATCATTTTCCAGAATGGATGCGCCGCCTCCCTCCAAATGGTTTTTGTACAGTTCTGATATGGTGTCGCAATGCATGTCAGCTACTTTCATCAGGATTCCTCTTTTCTCATTCTGGTACTGTCAATATATTACATCAAGTCTATCCTGATTCCATCATTCTGTCAATCCTGTCATATTTTCTTTCGTTTCCGCTGTTTTATCCTCAGTACGCTTTATGTCTTTATTGACTATAAGCAACTTTCGCCATAAGCAGACGATTTCTTTCAGGAAATCGATTCCTCCAGGCTTTTCTGAATGTTCAAATAGATGCTCTGCACAAGCCATAGGGTATGATCCTCCAACGCTTCCCAGCAGGCATATTCCCCATGGTACAGCTCTATAATCTTCCGAATACGTTCCATTCCGAAGCCGTACCTTCCTTTTCCCTTTTTTGTGCTTTTCATTTTCGAATTTGTTTTGAGAACAGATTCCTTTATGGTACTTTCCACCTCGATTTCTACTATACCGTTCTCTTTCCTTATGACGATCTCCACCTGGCCTTTCCCATTCATGCTTTTACAAGCTTCAATTCCATTTTTCAGAAGATTGTCAACCAAATTCCCCATATCCATACAATCTATCTCCACCGGACGTCCCAGAACCACATAATGAAACCTTATGTTCTTTTTCCTGCACCTTTGTGCCCCTTTCATAAGAGCTGCATTCAGTCCCTTATTTCCAGTATCTCTTGGCAGCTCCATGCAGCCGTCACACTCCGCTCCTAATTTCCTAACGTACATTTTCGCGTCCTCATATCCTTCTTTTTCCAACAGACCATAAATCGTGTCCAGTTTTACTTCCATGTCATAATGTTACCGAAAGAACATACATTAAAAGCCCGGCAGACACAGAAAAAACTAAAACCTTTATATTTTCTGCGAAACGTGTGATTTATATACTCCAGCGCAATTACGGCTGACAATGCATGTATAATATACTCCGTAATCTTAAGGCATCCTTTCTTTCTGCTGATTTACTGATTCTGTTATCTTCTTTCTTCTGTTTTTCCCCAAGTCCAGCTCTGTACCGTCTAAAAGCCTAACTGTCCTGGCTCCAACTTCCTTAATGCATTTTGCATTGACCAGATAATTTTTATGTATCCTGACAAAGCCATTATGCCTCCATTCTTCCTCAAGGGATTTTAGTGTCCCATACAGCTGAAAGGAAGTCTGATTCCTCATCCGAACCGTGAGGCTATGTCCGCTGCACTCCACATACATGATTGAATTCAGGCGCACATCACGCAGGCCAAAGCCATCCTTCATTCTGTAACGAATCTGTCTTTTTGCCGTCATATTCAAATATTTCTGCAATGCCTTCATCATATCCCGTTCCAGGGAGCTTTTCCTTACAAACCACAGAGGCGTATACTCATAGGCGTCAAATACTATATTTTCATAGTTGGATACAAATACAATTTTCAAATCCGGATTATCAATATAGAGCTGCCCCGCCAGATCAAAGCCATCTATCTCTGGCATCTCCCAGTCCAAAAATACGAGGCTGAATCTCCGGTTTCGGCTATCCTTATACATAGACTTCCCGTCCGGGTACAAATATAGGGAGAAATCCCTCTCTCCCAGGTTCTTTACTGCCTTGCACAATTCCGACTGAATCCGTTGCAAATCTTCCGGAGAATCATCACAGATTCCAATCTCCAGATTATCTATATTCATTTGCCTAATCTCCTGTTTTCTTTGGTTCCGTATCCTGATCCCCTTCATCCATTGCATATTTGCAACACAGCAAGACCATTTGGTTAAAGGATATTCCCTCTTTCTCTGCCTTGTGACGAAGCCATTCATAAAGAATCGAAGTAAACCGAATTGTAACCGGCATATTGGGATTGAGCAGTGTTTTGTCTATGCTGAACATAGGCGTCACCTCCTGTTATTTATACAATAAGTATAACTATATTCGGTGCGTTTCGTATATAACTATAATCAGTTTATATTTAGATATGAAATTATAACTATTTATGGTTCTATGGATCAGATATACCTAGACGGCGACGGCCGCATGATTTGGGACGGTATGCCCCCTGCTTCCATTCGATTCGTCTGACTATGAAGCGACTGGCCATGAAAGCTGCCTTCATGTCATCATCAACGAACACGCGGTGGAAAATATCTATGCATACCCAACTGGGAGATTCAAATGGATCGTTCCAAAGATGGGAACCGGCAGTGCAATCTGGAGCAGTTTCTGGAAACATACCCCAAGATACACTCTGCGGACGCAGTGAGCATCGTTGCTACAACCGCATCTATAAAACCATACCACCCACCACCCTAAGCCAATTAACTAGGTCTCTTTGGCATAACTGAACATATACGCCTGCACGAGCTGTTTTTCTCCTAATACCCCGATTTGTATTAAGAGGACACAAACATAAAAAGAGCTGTTCGATCCTCTGACTTTATGACCGATCAGCTCTTTTCTCATATCGTTCCATATACTGCTTTAAGAATATATACTCTTCCACTTCCTCTTTTTCTCCAAAACCACTGCGCTTACAAACAGAATCAGGATCGTAATCAGATACGGAATCGAAATCACGATCTGAGACGGCAGCCCGATACTCTGAAGGGTAACGGACAGTGCCTGGGTATAGCCAAATACCAGGCAGGCCAGGGCCGTCTTTACCGGATTTCCATCTCCTACCATAATGGCCGCCAAGGCAAGAAAGCCTTTTCCTGCCGAAATATTCTCGGTAAACATCGACGACCCGCCAATCGTCAGAAATGCTCCGCCAAAACCACTGAAAATGCCGCCCAACAAAATAGCGATCCACTGGTACCTCACCGAATCGACTCCTACCGTCTGAGCCGCTACCGCCTTGATTCCCACGCCTCTCAGCCGCAGTCCGAAGGAAGTTTTATATATCGCCACATAAGCGGCTATCACCAGGGCAATGCTTAACCAGATCAGGATATTCTGTCCGCTCACCACTTCCCCTATATAAGGAATATGTTCCACCACGGGAATCTTTATGGACCCAAAGCTTTTGATCCTTGGATCAATAAATACTCCCCTGGTATCCAGCAGCGCGTCCAGCAAAAATGTAGTCGCGCCCCAGCCGGCAAGATTCAGAGAGATTCCAACTACCACAGAATTGGATTTAAAATAAAGCACAAAAACCGCAAAAATACAGGAGGCCAGCGCCGATGAAGTCACCCCGAACACCAGGCCCATCCAGGGATTTTCAAACAGATAGCTGCCATACATGGCAAAGAACGCGCTGAAAGCCATAAAGCTCTCCAAGCCAATGTTCAATACATTGGCCTTATGCCCGAACGCTCCCCCCATAGCTACAAACAGCACGGGTGTCATAAGGCGAAGAGTCGATGCCATAACAAGAGGTCCTAAAAATAATTCCAGCATTTATTTCTCCCCTTTCCCTTATTGTGTCTTTTCTTCATAATTGATTTGAAATCCAGAGTAATAAACAATACAAACAGTGCCTGTACCAGAGTTACCAGAATCCGGTTTACACTGGTCATTCTTTCCATGGACAGTGACCCGGCTTTGATCATTCCCCATACCACTGCAACTACAGCTGCTGCTACTGGATTATTCTTGGCTACCAATGCAACCATGATCCCATCCCATCCCAGATTCGTGGAAAAGTTTGTCCGGAAGCGCAAATGAGGTCCCAGAATCTCCACCGGGCCACTTTTATTAGGAAAGTGTACCACCTATTAAAATGCGGTTCTTCTAAACCGCTTCACTCGGATTGTTGACCTCGATAAATTCTTGTATTCTGCGGAGCTCGTCAGCGAACCTAAATACTATGCTGATGTTCCCGCCCTCGTATACCTTAATATGGTCAACCAATTCAATCAGAACATCTCTTGTCAGCTTTTCAATGTTGCCGTATTGCCTGAACGCTTTCAAAAACGGGTTTTCGGTATCAATACCATTTTCAAGCTCTGCCTGTTCGGCCCGGAGCTTTTCAATGACTTCGTTTAGTGCCTCGGCCTGTTCCTCGTAGTCCTCTTTCATGTGGCGGTAGTCGGAATGGGTAATCTCCCCGTCCTTCCAATCCTGATAGATTGCCTGTTTGTATCGGGCAATTTTGGCGAGTTCCCGTTCTTTCTGTTCAATAGCGTCTGCCAACTTCTTTGACTGGCTCTTGACGAGTGGAGCCCGGTTTATCCGTTCTATGGTCTTTGTATAATCAACCGCCAAATAGACCTGTTGCTGAATTGCATAGAGAACGGCCACCTCTAAGCGGTTATGTCTAATCGTGTGTTTCGTGCAGGCACTTTTAGATTGGTCTTTGTAGGTACGGCAATAATAGTAAACCGTCCCGCCTACCTTGCTTCGGGTCATAGCTTTACCACAATCAGCACACCGAAGAAAACCGCTGAACAGATAAATCTGCTTTTTCTGTGGGGCCGTCCGGGTGTCCCGGAGCAATAGCCGTTATACCTTGTCGAAGGTGTCACGGTCAATAATGGCTTCATGGGTATTCTCCACTATATACCATTCGTCCTCGGGTACGACCTCCTGAACGTGTATCTTATAGCTTTTCACACGATAACGGCCCTGTACCATATCCCCGCAATACATACGGTTTTTCAAAATTCCTGTGATTGTCACAGCGCCCCACAAGGGCCGCTTTGCCGGGTCAATGCTCGGATTTTGGTATTTGAGCCCTAACCGCTCCCGCTTATAGGCGGCGGGGGAAAGTACGCCGTGCTCATTGAGATAATGAACAATCGCGTTTTTACTCATTCCGTCCAGAAACTTTGTGAAAATCTCCCGGACTACCTCGGCGGCTTCTTCATCAACCACTAAGGCGTTTTTATCGTTGGGGTCTTTTATGTAGCCATAAGCGGCAAAAGAACCAATATGTTCTCCGTTGCGCCGCTTCATATCAAATACTTCCCGTACCTTATCGGAAGTCTCCGCACAATGGTTTTCATTCAAAACGCCCTGAATGGGAACCGCGATACTTCGCATATTCTGCGGCTCTTTGTAGCTGTCTAATGGCTGATGATAGAGGGAGATAAAACGGACGTTAAATCTCGGGAACCAATCATCTAAATAATAGCCCTGATCGCTGTAATTTCGGAAAGAACGGGCAAGGTCTTTGACAATCACACAGTTAATGAGGCCCTTTTTAATATCGGACAACATTCTTTGAAAATCTTCCCGTTCATCATCTGTTGTGCCTGAAATTCCGTCATCTACATACTCGTCAACAATGATATATTCGTCTCCATCGTTAAAGCTGGCGATATGTTCTTCAATAATAGCCCGCTGGTTTGAAACGCTTTCGCTCTCGTCAAAACTCCGGGCGTCCTCTTTCGATAACCGGATATAGATTGCAATTCTCCATACCCTGAATTTTTGTTTTATCGCTTCTGTGATAGTACGGCTCTTGCGTGCCATGTGAACCTCCTTCCCCTATCACGTTACACCTATATTATACTCCTTATAGGCGCGGTGAACAATGTTGTCGGGCCCTCGTAAATCTCGTCCAGAGGCCGACACAAGCGGCCTGCACACTGGTTACAGGCCGCTCTTTTTACGTTGTAGGAAGTCAGTGAAGCAATCTTGAAGGGGCGGGGCGCTATCCAGAAATTCCAGTTTTACGCCCATATCGCCCACTCGAAAGCAGTACGGATTTTTTACTTTTTGGAGCACCTGCGCCGCCCGCTGTTCTCTCGGAATCGCGTTATCGAAGGCCAGCCCGGACACGTCAACTAAGTCCTCTTTGTTGACTGCCGTTATATCTACGCCCGCGAGCTCCGTTAAATGAATTTGTTGTTGCATGGATATTCGCCCCCTTTCTTCCATGTGTATGTCATTCCCTGATTGTCCTATGAGGAAATGACAAAAGGCGGCCCGCTCTCACGCGCCGCCCTTTGCCATCTGCTCATAAGACCTCGGGCCAACTTGGCCCGAGGCCAGAGCAGAGAAGAAAAGTTTAGTAGGGGCTCTGGCAATAGTGCTCGTCCGCTTCTTCAATGGATTTCATATCGAAAACCCAGTGAAGCTCACGAACCACCCGTTTAATATCCTCGGGCTTGAAGTCACAGTTTTCCATCGCCCAAATGACGTAACCACGACAGGCGTTGTTGCTCCACCGTTCGGTCAACATCATATCTAAAGTCAAATCTTTTTCCATTTCGATTCTCCCTATCAAAAAATAGGTGGAGCGCAGGGCCGGGAAGTTTTGGGCTGTTATCAGACAGAATATCCGGCCCGGCGCTCCTGATCGTTTGCTTCAACAGATAACCCGGACGGGCGACGGCTTGTCCACCCCATAGGAATTTCACCTCTCCCCATTCTTATGGCAAGGCGTTCTCAATGCCTGCGACGGCTCACGGCCTTTTGGCCGCTTCAACGCTCGGACTATGACTAAACGCAAGTATCGGGGCTTGTCTGCTTTATCCGGCGGAACCAGCCACGGCCCGCCTGCGGCATGGGCCTTGTCGCTCTCTCTATTCTCTGGCAATAGATGTCATGGCGGGCCTGTCACTCAGCATACGCACCCTTCGTATCCGGGTATCTTTTTATGAAATTGTCAAGCTACACGGGGGAGCTTCAAGCCTCGGGCCAACTTGGCCCGAGGTAGTTATCCCTCTCATTAGCCATGAGAATAAACGGGCAAAATCGGGCCGGTTTAGATACGATTTTTCAAAAAAATTTCCATGTTGCGGAGCCCGCGCTCAATCGAAGTCCGAACTGTTTTCTCATGGACTCTCTCGGCTCTTGCAATTTCACTTTTGCTCATTCCGAGTATGTAATGGGCGTAGACCCTCCGGCCCTGCGTATCAGGGAGAGCGTTCAGGGCAGCGCGGAGCTCCTGCGCCGTAACCTTGCGCTCGTAAAGCTCACAGGGAGAAAGGGCAACAAAAAGAGCTTCGTGCTCGATACCGTCTCCGGCGTCCAGCGAAAAATACGCCTTGTTCCAGTACACACGACGGATATAGTTCCGCTCCATGCGCTCGGCCTCGGCCAGAGCCGCCGCCACTTCGTCAGAGACTTCCACAAACAGGTCGTTATGATAAAACGGGTACAGATCCCGCAAGTTGATTTTCTTCATAGTGATACCTCCATTTCGGTTTTGGTGGACGAGTGAACCGAAATGGAGAAGGAGGGGAGCGACAGCGGGGCAGTTCCCCTTTGTTTGGAACCTCGGGCCAATTTGGCCCGAAGCCAGTTTGCGGCAAAAGAAAAGCGCCCGACTGGAAAACGACCAGGCAGGCGCAGAATTGACAGGTTTCGACTACATAGAGAGCGTAGCTATCCCACCATGTAACGCAGCTTTTTTTAGCAAACCGATATTTGTAATATTATGTCGATGATAGATAAACACGGCGGCCCCTCCTTGTACCGCCGTGTCTTAAAGAGCGCGACTTTATCACGCCCCCCGTTAAACTATTTTTTCAATAGGAAACGGCGGCTTGAAATTGTCATTTCAAAACCGCCGCTCCCTTAAAGAGACAACACGAAATACCCCCCGCAACGACGGTTTTTTTCTTTCGCCGTTGAAGCGGTGAGGATTTCGTCTATTCTATTACTTCGAGCCAATTTGGCCCGAAGTAATACTACGTTTATTTTCAGTTGACAGATATTTATTGTAAAATTTCATGCTATGTTCTTCTCGTAATTAATAGGTAAGCCCAATGGGATTTACTTCTGTAAGAAAATATGAAGTTCCGTCTGCATTGGAAAATTTTAAGTCAAATTTACAAATGGCAGAGGTTGCTTCAAAGTAAATTTCTCCTTTTTCAGATGTTTCAATTTCATAAAAAATTGAAACAGGTTCTTCGGTTTCTGCTTTTCCCTCCGCAATCGTAACCAATGTTCCAGCTTCATCCTTATAAACCAGTTTTATTTCTCCTTCTACCAGACTCATGTTTCCACTTACTGTAAGTTTGGTATCAGATAACTTTTCAAAACGAACTAAACTCCGTGGATTTATATTTTGATATATTGTTCCACTAATTTCATAATTTTCATCGGTCATCAGTGCATAAAAATCACGGTAATAGCTTTCGCTTTGGAAATCTTGTAATATGCTATCAGGTGGTATGGATTCTGTATTAATGGGATTATCAAAATGATTAAATTCATTGTCAGCAAACGATATTTCCGAAGCCGCATAAGCTCCCATAGAAATCGCCCCAATAGTCAATAAAATTGTTAGCAAAGATGTAATAACTATTGTAGCTTTAGACTTTTTTTTATATTTCATAATAGCTCCTAACCTTTCTTTTAATAACTCTCTATTTTCGTTTAATGTAACAGAAGCAAGTGCATCTTTATAGCTCCCTCCGGCCTCAATCGCATTTAACAGGGTATCGCCATAGGCCCGGCGTCCTTGCGGGTCGAGCGCCTTGATAACGGTTTCATCACAGGCAAGTTCACATGTCCGGCCCACTTCCCGCCCCATCACATAAACAAGCGGGTTGAACCAGTGCAGACAGATAGCAAACTGTACCAGCCATTTATAAAACATATCACAGCGTTTGTAATGCGTCAGTTCGTGCAGGAGGGTATAATCTAAATCAATGAGCGTTAGATCTGTGGAGGGTAGCACGATACAGGGCCGGAAAAAGCCAAGCAACAACGGCGAGGAAATGAGGCTGTTTGTGTATAGCTCTACTGGCCTTTTTATTCCTGCTTTCTCTCCAATCAGAGCCAATCGGTCTAAAATCGCCGTGTCGGAAACTTCCGCGTGTCCAGCCCTGATATATTTCACAAAATCTTGATAGATTGTAATTTTCCGTATTATCAGAATTAACGCCATTACCAGCCAAGCAAGCCAGAGATTTTGTATTACGACTGAAAAAAATCTTTGTGGTATCGGTGCGACGTCCGTTTCCCCACTTTTCGGAGCAGTTTCATTCTTAATCACTGTATTATCTCGCAAGATGGGCGCTATATTTTGTCTGGGAGTAGGCGCTGTGTCTGCCTGCACAATTATACGGTCTACCTGATGAAACAGGGTTCCGACGGGGCTTGTTTCCGGTGCAAATGGCAAGAGCAAACGAGCTATTATCACCAGCCAGATATAATACTGCCAACGCTTGCTTATCCGGTTCCTGAATAGAGGCTTGCAGAGAAGAAGGACAAGAATTAACAGCGACCCGGAAAAGGAGAGCGACAAAACAATTTTAAGTATCTCGTTCATCTATCCCACCGCCACCTTCCCAAAACTTTTTCAAATCTTCGTAGTCCATGCTGGTGAGCATTTCCCTTTGTATCAACGTAGATACAAGCCCTTTTGCGTCACCTTCATAGAGTTTATCGAGTAAGGTTTTTGTTTGTGCCGCTTGATAGTCCGCTTCGGTAACGATAGCCATGTATTCGTTGCGTCGGCCTATCTTATTGGTTTTCAGTAGCCCCTTTTCTACCAGACGGGATAGCAAAGTAATC
Organism: Clostridium porci; assembly: GCF_009696375.1. Taxonomy (GTDB): domain Bacteria; phylum Bacillota; class Clostridia; order Lachnospirales; family Lachnospiraceae; genus Enterocloster; species Enterocloster porci. The sequence goes on along the minus strand of NZ_VUMD01000013.1, from coordinate 8,169 downwards.
ACCGTGTTTTTCTGCCAGTGGTTGCCCGTTTCCTCCAACGCGTCCATTATCCGGGCATACAGGGCCTTGCCGCCCTCGTTCCAGATAATTTTCATCAATTCTAATTCAGAATCCGATACCTGTCCAATCATTTTTTCTCTAGCCCTCCTTTAATAACATCTTGTAGTCCGTTTTCATAATAACACTTTGTAGTCCACTTGTCAACGTCTTTGTGGCAGACGCTGTTTCCCTGGGAAACGCTAAATGGCAAGCGATGCAAGTGTCTATACACTTGCGAATTTTCCACGTTCCGGCTCCCGCCGAAACCTGAAAAATCCCGCTTGTTGGGGCCAGCCCCAAACCCTGCGGAACCTCGGGCCAAGTTGGCCCGAAGCTCCGGCGCTCCGCTCGATTGGTTGCGTCTCATTCGCTATCGCTCCTGTTCCTTGTTTTTCTCCTGCCCAGTCAGGCCGAGCAGATAATCAATGTTTGCTTTTGCCGTTGTGACTTCCCGCATATCTTTCCGGGCCTCCCGGTACTCGGCGTACAGCTCCTTTTTTTCAGCCGCCAGCCTGCGGCCTTCCTCCTTCTGTTTCTCTATCTTCGGGAGCTTCGCCCCCTCTAAAATGGCGCTCATTTGAGCCCGGGCCGCCCGGTAAATCTCAATATCTGCCTCATGCTCCGCAAGGAATTTTTTACTGTACCGTGAAGCCTTGTACGCCTCAAACACTGGGCGGGTCTTTGCATAGTTTACCGTGGCTCCTTTGAGCTCCGCATTGGCGGCAAGCGCGGCCTCCACTGTTTTGATTTTTCCGGCCAGAACGTGAAAACGCTCCGTGGCCTCCCCGGCCTTTTTCTCCAACTGCTCATACTCCGTCAGGCCGTTGTCCTGCAAGTAAGCCAGAGCCGCCGCCATCTGCTTTAGGTTGAATACTTTTGCCCACCGCTTATAGGCAGGGCCTTTTCCTTGAAGCCGGTTCTGAATATCAATAATCAGGTTGAGCCTGCGGCCCGGTTTCACAGGCTCCGCCGCCCGGCTGGAGGGCAAGGGGGCTCGGCCCTCGATAACGGCCCGTATCTCCTCCGGCCCGTAACCCTCCCCGAGTGTGGAGGCCCGGCAACGGGTAAACCGTTCCTGTCCGGGACAGCGAAACGAGAGAGCACCGCCGCGCCCGTGTTTGACCTCGTAGCCCGCTGCCTTCATCAGTGAAAGAAACGCGGAAAAATCGGCGGGCTTCTGCAAGAGGGCCGCGTCGATCTGCGCCCGCAGCCGCTCCTGAAAGGTGGGCGGTTTGTTATCCCCAAGCCATTCCCCGTAATTCTTAAACTTGCCCTTACTCCGGGGCTTCGGATTTTTCACAATCGAAAGCCCGTGTTCCAGACAGATCCGGTCACTTACCCGCCGGATTGCAAAAGAACTATTCCAGAAATTCCGAAACTTCCGGGTACAGTCAAGAGACGTTGAATTGTAGTAAATATGGTTGTGGACGTGTGCCTTATCAATATGTGTTGTGACAATAAAAGCGTGGTTGCCTTTTGTCCAGCTCATGCCGAGCTCGTAGCCGATACGGTTTGCTTCTTCCGGGGTCACTTCTCCGGGGAGGAAGGATTGCCGTATCTGATAACATAAAATGTCCTCGTCCCACTTCTGCACCCGGCCCGTGATGGCCTTATACTTGCTCTTGGAAAGCAAAAATTCTGCGTCTACTGTGGCTGGGTCGCACTCATAAGCGGAGATAAGTTTGCCGCCCCGGGTCTTATCGGGATTTTTTCCGTAGTCAATACAGTCCTTGATTGCCTCCGCTATCGTCTCCCCGACATTGATATGCCGGGTAAAATGGCGGGTAGTTGCCATATCTCACCTCCATTCCATGAAGAACGGCGGCCTCGCAGAGCCGCCGTTTTGCCGTTCCTGCTTCGGGCCAACTTGGCCCGAAGTCCCGCCGCCTGTCAGCCTGTAATGAAACGCCGGAGGGAATAGTTCAGCCCGTCTAATGCGCTGATAATAAATTCCGCGATAGCCGGGAGCCCATAGGGCGAGAGCAGGAAAGCCAGGACGAGAAACGCTACGCCGCCGACAGGCTGATGTTGAAGCACGAACAGGCCCACGGCAATCAGGGCCAGCACCCCGGAGGTCAGAGACAAAAGCCACCCGGCCACATCAAACAGGAACATCAGCACCGCCACCAGAAGCGACAGAACCAGCAGGAACGGCAAAGCAAAACTCTTAAATATCAGTCTCATATATACAGCCCCTTTCTTGTTTTATCCTACTATAATTTTACCATTTCAGGGGCCGGACAACAATGTTGTCGGGACTTTGCAAATCTTGTCCCGGCATACTTCGGGCCAACTTGGCCCGAAGCTCCTGGACAGAGAAAAAGCAGGGGAGCGAAGGCCCGGCCCCCGCTCCCCATGCTCACAGATCCACAATGGCGGATAGCTGTTTCAGTATGTCATTCATACGCCCCCATAGCTCGGCGTAGTCCTGTTGAAGCCCGGCAATCTCGTCCGGGTACACGCCGTAGGTATTGGCGTGGATTGCCACCTGATTCAGATTGTTGGAGCAACGCCGTTGCAGGGAAACCAGTTCCCGGACGGGCGAAAGGTCTACATGGAGGATATAGCCGTTTAAGGCCATCTTGCGGACAAAGGCGCTCATGTTGCGGACGCCTACCTCGTCCATGCGGGCGTGGAGCTGTTCCAGTTCCTCCGGGGATACCATCACATAAAGCGGGATATTCCGCCTGCGGCGGGGCATTACCGTTCCTCCCGCTCCCGGCTCCGCTTGTGGTGGGGCGGCTCCTTTACCTTATCCAGCGGCTTTTCCAGTTCCGGGGGAACCGGGGCGGGCGGCGTGTTGTTCAGCACACCGTCAATCATGTTGTAATTCTGTTCAGCGGAGAGCTCCGCCGACTTCAAAGGGTTATCCTTTTCCTGCATGAAATACCTCCTATCTTTCCTCATGGGCGGGGCCACTTTTCTTTACGGGCGGTTCCTGATGATCCTTTGCCTGCTTCGAGCCCTTGCGGAGCTGGGCGGCAATCGAAAGTTTTTCTCTGCGCTCCGCCTGTAATTCCTGCATAATTTCAAACCGCTCCGCGAGCTGTTCCGGGGTCACAAAGTCTTTCAACACATAGGAACCAAAATCCGGGTGGAACCAAGTCAGCCGTTTGCGCTCGGAGAAATGGCGGCTGTCCTCCCATTTTCCGAGGGCCTGTGTCTGTTCCTCCATGCGTTTTTTCAGGTCTGGATTTTGCCGGGAGGGTTTCAGTTCGTAGTCCTCCATCTGCTTATCTGTCAACGGCTTTGCGTAAATCAGTTCACCCCACGCCCGGAAGGCTTCCCCCGGTATGGGAATACGGAAATCACAGTCATAGTTTTTAATTTCCACGGGCTTGTTGTCGGGCGGTTCAGGGAACGTCCATATATCCACTGGCCGCTGTGTAGAGTAGTATTTATACCCGTCCAAATAATTCCTCCTTCCAGCCTCGGGCCAACTTGGCCCGAAGTCCTATTTGTTACGATTTACCCCACAAAACAGGGGTAAGACGTAGATTGATATTAAGACCGCTCAAACCGGGCGCGGAAAGCCCGGAAACACAGGGGTTTTACAGGGCCTAATCGTAACACCGCTCCCTGTTTTTCTCCCGTTTTTTCCGCATACGCTCCCGGCTCCGGCGGCGGTTGCCCTCGGCCTTGCAGGCTTCAGAACAGTAGGCTTGCCGCCCCTCGGGGATAAAGGCCCTCCCGCATACGGCACAGCGCCTTATTTCCGGCCCCGCCGCCTCCCCCGTAAGAGAGGCTTCCAGCACCGGAGCCAGAGGCAGCACCGCCGCCCGGAAGTAACGGCACAAGCTCCCCGTCCACCACTTGCCGAGCATATAGCAGGGGCAGTCCAGCGGGAGACAGCCGTATTCGCTGTCATAGTTGGCACACATGCCCGTGACCAGCCGCCGGATTGTTTTCCTCTCGTCACGGGTCAGCTCCCGGCACATCACCGCTTCGGGCCAACTTGGCCCGAAGTCCTGCGGAGCTCCACAATCAGGGTGCGCCGCTTCTTCCTGCAATCGCCGCCGCGTTCCCGGCAGGCGGGGCAGGGCTCCGGGTCGTGCCGGGAGGGCCGGGGAACCTGCTTCATCATTCGCTCATAGGGGCTGTCGGTAAAATTCATTCCACGTCCTCCTTCCCCGGTTCGTCTCCTTCCTCCAGCTCGTCCTCGTCCCACGGCGGAAGGTCGCTGTCCCCGTCCGGCTCGTCCCCTTCTTCCTCAAAGTCGATTTCTTCCTCGTCCAGATCGGGAGCCTGATGTTTCGGGCGGTAAATCTTGAAGTACCAGCCGGCCCCGCCGCCGATGACCGCCACGGCCAGCACCAGAAGGATTGTTCCGATGGGACTGTCTTTCTTTTCGGGCTCTGGGGCCGGGGCGGGTTCCGGTTCGTCGGCGGGCTCCTGCGGCGCAGGTGTGGGCTCCGGTTCCGGCTCCACCGTCTCGGGCTCCTTCTCACTTTGCGCGAGGGAGAGCAAATCCTTTTCCGTCACAGCGTCAAGGAAATAGACGTTTTCGCTTGTGCGCTGTTTGTCAATGACCAGAAAGAAAATGTGCTCGTCCGGTGTCTGAATGGTATAAAACTCTTTTCCGTCCTCGTCGGTGGCGTTGTCAACCACTGTGCCGGTTCCCTCCGGGGTGAAGGGCTTTGCGGTGGTGGTTTCCTCCTGTGCGGGCGGTTCCTCCGTGGGCTCGGTGCTCTGTGCGTAGGCCGGAAGTGTAAAGACAGGGAGGCAGAGAAAAACGGCGGCCAGCGCCGCCGTCATACGGGATTTAGTTTTCATCATCAGCCGGTTCCTCCTTTCTTTCGCCGGACTTCGGGCCAACTTGGCCCGAAGCGGCAGGGGCCTTTTTCTGCTCCTTCAGGAAGTCGGCCAGCGCGGCGGGCGTCAGGTTGAGAGAACGCACCAGCTCCACAATCTCCGTGTTTTCCAGTTCGGTTTTCTGGCGTTCCAGCTCCCGGAGCCGGGACTGCTGTTCGCTGATTTTCGCCTTGACCTTCTCAATCTCGGCGCATACCTTGTCAATTTTACTGCTCATGCAAAACCTCCTTTTTCAGTTGAGCCGCCCGAAGGCGTAAAAATGTTCCTGCCAGTAGGACGTGCTGATACTGGCGTATTTGATGGGGTCGCCACAGTGGATCATCATATTGTCGCCCACATAAATGCCGACGTGGGAGACAGGCCCGGCGCTGTCATAGGTACGGGTAAAGAAAATCAGATCCCCGGGCCGGGCTTCGCTCTTTGGCACAATGGCGCATTGGTTGTAAATCCCGGTTGCCGTGGTACGGGGCAGGTTGTAAACGCCGGAATGGGTGTATACCCAGCATACAAAGCCCGAGCAGTCAAAACTTGTGCTCGGGGAGCTTCCGCCCCACACATACGGGTAGCCCAGGTACTTTTCCGCCTCGGCAATCAGAGCGGCAAAATCCGGGTCGGTCAGGGCCTCCCCCGGTATCTCATAGGAGGGGCCAGGGTCGGTATCGCCGCCCGTGTAGATGTTATCCCACAGATAGGGCTTGTTGCCCTTCGTCCACATGGTAGCCGAATAGAGCTCCTTTTGGTCGGCAGTCAGCCGCTCGTTGATAACCATAGGCAGGGTGCGGTTTTTCAGGGTGACGGTGAGAATGTACCACTCATATTCGTGCTCGTCCCCGTCATCGTCTGTATAGGTACGGATTTCCACTGTCTCGGTCAGGGTCAGCTTATACTGTGCGTCAAACACGGCTTGAAGCTCCTCCTGCACCTCGGCGCGGGTGTAGGATTGGAATTTTGCGGTTAAGTAGGAGGCCAGCTCATAGGGATTGTGGCCCAGCTCGTCCACCTGATAGCGGTACTCGTCATAGCTGGGGTGGGTGCTCTCGATATTGGCAATCCTGTCCGCCATCGCCCGCTCTAAGGCCGTGTAGTCCTCGTCGGCCCCTAACAGGTCACTGTCCTCGGAACCATAGGAAGTACCTAAAACAGCGTTCATGGCCCCGCCCCCAATCATGCCGGGGAGGGAGGATAAAGCGCCCATCAGCAGCATGACCACCAGAAGGACGGCAAGCATAATCAGGACGCCAACCGGGTGGCGTTTCACAAAGAGGGCCACACGCCGGGCCAGTCTTTCCGTGGTAACGGCGGTTTTCTCCACCGCCTTTGCGCCCTGCTTCGCCGCCTCCCGCGCCCGCTTGGCATACTCCCGTTTGAGTTTCCACTTCTGTGCGTACCGGGAAAGCGGGTTGCTGGAAAGCTCCGGGTGCTCTTGGGCCATCTGCCGGAACGCATAGTCCGCATTTGCCCTGATTTCTTTTTTCTCCCATTTCACCACGCTCCGGGCGTGTCGTGTACGCCACCGCCTTTTGGCAAACCGGGACACCCTGCGGATACCTGTCTCGGCCACAAGCTCGGATTTATGGGCTCCTTCCACGCCCACATTTTCATGCTCCACCTCATGTATCTTGTTATGGGCGTAAATCCATGCCCCGGCTCTGGCGTCCCGGGCCAGTTTCCGGGGGATACCGGGCGGCTTCTGTGGTTTCTGTGCGTCCAGCTTGGCGCGGGCTTCTCCGAGTTTATCCCCGGCCTTCTCGGCCCGGGCTTTTGCTTTATCTGTCTTTTGGGCCTCCTTTGTTTTAGGGCTGCTATCTGTTTCAGCTTCTCCGGGCGGCGGTTCCCCTTCACGGCGTAAACGCTCCGAGGGCCGCGCCCGGTCTTTGTCCTGCCTGAATTTCTCTCTCTTTGAGAACTTCGGGCCAACTTGGCCCGAGGTAGTTCCCGGTTCCGGGGGGTCTGTCTTGGCTCCCGTCTCTCCTTCGTCCTCAAAGTGGAGACGGGAGGAAGGCCCCGGTTTCTCCGGTTCATGGGCGGTTCGTTTCTTCTTGGCGGGCTTCGGGCCAATTTGGCCCGAAGTGTCCGGCTTGCCTTTGGTTGTCCGGTCTGTAAACTTTGCGATAAAATCAACCTCCTTTCCCTAAAAATGAAATGTACCAGTCAATATCTCTGGACATTGAACTGGCATACCTCTTTGTTAAACCGGGGCTGTTGAATTGGAATGTAAGTGCCGGGGGCGCTCCGCATGGAATAGAACAGGTCTTTATCCTTTGGATAGGCCAGACCTTGATACTCCGGGTAGCTCTGTAAAATCCTCCGCCCACGTTTGGTAAGCGGGTACAGGTAGCGGAACATACGGCCATTGATTTTCTCAATCCCCTTGTACTGGCAGTAGCCAAAAGTCAGCCAGTAGCGTTTTGCCACGCCGTCAAAGGCCGCGTTTTCTTCCAGCAGGAGCCGGGCGCTTCGCGGGTGGATTTTCTCCCCGGTCAGACTGTCCCGATAAACGCTTGTTGTGAAGCTCCCCACATACTGGAAGTTGCTGGCCTGATACACATAGCCGCATTTTCCCATGATACCGTCCGCCAATGTGTAAAGATACAGATAGCGTGTGTTGGCTTTCAGCCATTTCACCATCTGGGAAATAACGATACTTCCGAAGCATTGGGTGTCGTTGAAGTCCGGCAGGAAACACATCTTCCCGATTTCGATATAGTCCGTTGTCCGCAGTACATGGCAGGGGAACAGCTTGCGGATTGTCTGCAAGGGCTGCGTACCCCATCCCAATACCACCACACCGGCTAACCGCCCATTAATGAAAAAGCCTAAGTAAAACCGATTCAGCCGCGGCATGACCTTTGAATAATGGTACTGATGGATAAAGTTGACGGCCTGATCCTTTGATATTTCCTGTACCGCTGGAATGGGCTTCGGGCCAACTTGGCCCGAAGTGTCCCGGTCATACGCCCGCCCCTTCATCTTTCAAATCCTCGGGGCGGGTGGTCAGGAGACGGTAAATCTCGGTATTCTGCGGGAACCTGTCAGAGAATGGGATAATCACATTTCCGAAGAATAAGAGCCCTTCGCCGCTGTTGCTGTTGGTGACAAAGGATAACTGGGTGGGGCTGATCCCTAACTGCTTCGCCAAAATCTGCCGGTCGCCCTGCGCCTGCGAGAGCATAACGAGAAAGTCGCTGTTTTATAGTGATAGGTAAGCCCCTGATATCATCTCAGGCTTTTCCCCCACTTCACACCGTGCATGCGACTTTCACCGCACACGGCGTTCCATCGGTTAGTAGATTTCGTTGTCTAAACAATCAAACCTGT
>NZ_VUMD01000012.1 GCF_009696375.1 Clostridium porci | reverse complement strand
CCATCATCTCTTTGATTGTGCCGCCAAGCAGATCCTTGAGAGCATCCTGAATATCCTCTGCGGACTGGATATCATACTCCTGAAGGAGCTGCTGGATGATGTTCCTTTTCCCATCTGTCATTTGTACCTTGTGTACGGGTTTCTTTTCTCTTGCCATAATAAAAGGCCTCCTATGATTTTTATTTTACCATAGAAGACCTTATAAAACATTATTTACAGAAAATCTTTCACGTACACAATTCAGCTTATCATTTTGATACGGCGCTGTCAGCTCTTTCATTTCGCTTTCTACAAGTTCCTGCTTCTGCGTCTTTAACATACGGTAATAATACTGAGAGGAAATATTCCTCTGCAAAGTGCGGACACTCCAAGTCTGTTCAGCAGCTTCCTTTTCGTACCAATCACGAGCTGCTTTATCTTCAACTTGTAATAATGCTCTATAATGTGACCACGACAAGAGATTTCCGGATTGTCTACACATTGTGTCGACAATCTCAGGAAAGTTTTTATAAAACCGCAAGCAATGATAAAAGTTACTTCTGTCATAACCCTTACCATACCGGTTCGTCAAATCTTTTGAAAGTTTCTTTATGACTTCAAGTCCGTATTCAGAGCGTTCTTCTCCACCGAATTCTTCTTCTGCAATTCGGTATCCTATCATCCAGTTTCTCTGAACCAGCGTCGTATTAACTGCCTGATACGCAGCCTTCTGTGAGGACTCAATAATTCCACACATATCTTTTAAGATGTCATCGGTTTTCACAAAATTATTCATAATGCTATTTTGTCCGATATTCATCACTTTATTCTCCATAGCCAACGCTCCTTTTTAACTTAACTTTTTCATTTTAACTTTGCTAATGTTAAAAGTTGAATTTCCTGTCATTCATCCTTACTTCTTAAATCTGTACTTCCCTTTTCCATAACCCGATACCGCTTCAATCACATCTGCCTCTACCAAATTGGAAATCAGCTTGGAAGCACCGGAAGCCTTTAGTTCAAGAAGTTCCATAACAGCGCTTCTTCCAAAGATTTTATCATAGCCAAATTTTTCAGAGAGCCTATGGATATGAACTGTCGTTTTGGCTGAGAAATCCTGTCCTTTTTCGGCAAGCACATTTCCAATATCCACTTTTTCAGTTTCAATGTCCACTTTTGTTTCTTCAATGTCTACTTTTTCATCGTTCCAAAGTCCACTTATATGCAGATTGCGATTATGCAGCTCATTTTTCTCATTCAAAAGAAAGTTTCTTAAAAACACTTCCAAATATTCGGTTGTTTCGTGAATGCCTTTTTGTAGGTTGGTATAATTCGCTCTGACAAGTGCATTTCTGAAATACCAAGCATTTTCCGCAAAAATATCATTTGTGGCAGAAAAGCCAAGGGTTCTCAAATACTTGATAAAGAATACTGCCGTCGTTCTCGTATTGCCTTCTCCAAAGATATGGATTTGCCATAATCTCGAAACAAAGACTGCAAGGTGATGAATGATTTCCTCCATCGAAAGTCCCTTGTAGCTAAAGTCTTTTTCCTGAGAAAAATCATATTCAAGGGTTGCTTTCAGTTCTGAAGCGCTGCCATAGAGGACGGTCGCTCCATCAAGCGCCCATTCTTTTTTCGTAATATTGTAATCTCTTATCTTTCCGGCGTGTTTATAGATACCCTGAAATAGTTTTCGGTGAATAGAGATATACTCATTCGGTGAAAACGAAAACGCTGTTTCCGAAAGTATCTGTGCAATACGGGAAGATACCTTATCCGCTTCTTCTGTACGCTCGTCATCTGATAAATGTACCGGTCTTTCCTCATAGTAGTTGTCTATGAGATTTTGTGCTTCTTTTATCGTGATTTTACCCTCAATATTTTGGATGGCTGTATCTATCAAATATTGAGAGGGTTTTAGTCCGTCCACAGCCTGAAGTCCGATTGCTGTACTCCACGCATAACCCTTGTTGACTTTATCCGGCTCAGACTCCCGCAGATATTCCTTAAATGGGTCTTTATTCATATACGATACCTCTTTCTTTGTCTATTCTAATCCTTCAGCAATCTGCTTAACAGTTGTTTTCTATTATTGATAAACATTTCCGTTACTTGGTAACTATCTGTATCTTCATACGAGCAAGTATGAATCTTCCCCTCATCAAATGTCAGTATCTCTGCGTCCGGAAGTCCTAACAAAATCGGAGAATGCGTTACAATAAAAAATTGAGAACCTTTTTTCGCACATTCGTAGATTTCAAGCAATAGCGTCAGTTGTCCTTGTGGCGACAAAGCTGCTTCAGGCTCATCGAAAATATAAACTCCATCTTCCTTTAGCTGACTCTGTACGATTGCAAGAAAACTTTCTCCGTGTGATTTCTCATGATACTTTTCTGATGGGTGTTCAAAGTCAGCATATTCTTCTTCCATAGTAGCTACATTATAGAAACTTTCCGCCCGAAAAAAATATCCCCATTTCGCTTTGCGATACCCTCTGCCAATTCGCATTGCTTCACATAGTTCCGAATGCGAGTCATAAGTAGAAAAGCTATAATTTTTTGTACCGCCTTCAGGATTAAATCCATACACTATTGCAATAGCCTCCAAAAATGTAGATTTTCCACTTCCATTTTCTCCAGCAAAAAATGTAATAGGCTTGCTAAAAGTCAGCCTTTTCACTCCTTTTATAGCCTCAATCGACCTTAAATAACTTCTTCTCTCAATTTTATTCCAATCAATCTCCACTCCCTGAATAAAAAGATTATTCATCACCTAGCACTCCATTTAACTCCATCGACTTCCGAAGCATATTCTTATACTGTTCCTTCAAGCTCTCCGGTGCAAGTATCTGCACCTTACCGTCAAATCCAAACAGCCAGCCGAAGAATGTAGGACTTGCCGATACTTCGGTCTGTATCCTAAAAGAAGTCATATCATAGGCAAGCGTGGTTACTTCTTCTCCGAAACGGTCAACCATTGTTTTCATCAGACTGTTATCACACCGCAAGTCTACTACAACCTTTTCGCCGGAGAACATAAAGAATACTTCTTTTGTAAAGTTCTCAATATCAAAATCAGTGGGCATTGGCAAGACATCTTTATCCAGTATCTCCGGTGTGGCAGCAATGCGGTCTACTCTGAAATTGATAACCTTTTCTTTTTTCTCGGAATAACCGATAACATAATAGTAATCGCCACTCCATAGGAGCTTATACGGACTGAGTTTATATATCTCGCCTTTGTTTTTCAGCTCTTTCTTCTTAAGTCCGGTGTAATCATAATACTGGAAAGAAATCTGCTTCCCCGTATTGATGGCGTCGTTGATTGCGTCGATAATATAATATATTTGTTCATTATCCGGCTTTATTCTGTTTACCACATAGTTGTTTCGTTTAAGTTTTGCAACCTGACCCTCACTGGTCATTGTATGTATCTTTTCAATCAAGGCATTGCTTTTCTTTGCGGTGATAAACCTTGAGGACTCAACTGCATCAATCAGCAACTTTAGCTCCGGCAATTCAAACTGTCGGCTTGCCACAAAATACTTACTCTGCGTAGAATGGATAACCACAATATCCATTCCAAATTCCTGCAATGCGGCAATGTCCTTGGTGAGCGTTACCCGATGTGCCGATATATCATATTCATTTTTCAAAATATCCAATATCTGATTCGTGCTTAGAGTATGTTCCTCATCGGTTCTTTCCTCTAAGATTTTCTTTATATATAAAATTCTCGGTTTTACTTCCATTCTATATTCCTTCCGATTATCTATTCATATATCCAAGATGCCAAAAATTTCACTGTCAATCTCGTTTATCTGTTCTATTGATATTACTGTCTTGTCCGTCATAACAACGGTATATTCGTGTTCATCAATTCTTTTTCTGTTCCAGTGTCAGTTTATACGGATAATCTGCAAACATATGCAATCTGTTGGTTCTTCTTTGTAAAATCTCTGTTTTTATTCTCTATTCTTCCTCTTCATATAACCAAATACTTGGCATAATTTTCTCTAATCTAAATATCCAACTTTTGACACACCTATTACCCCTCTGCGGAGGAATGTAATATCAAGCGTGTCCGGTTCAAAGGTGTCGGGATTAAATGTTTCCGACTCAAATGTATCTACTTCAAAGCTGTCGACGTCAAAAGTTTCATAATCAAAAGTTTCAACTCCTATTTCTTCTAAAATATTCTTTGGCAGTTTATAATCCTGTTCTACAAGACCAAACATTGTAAATCCGGAGTCCACACAAAATGCAACGATAGCTTTTTGTCCTATATCGTATGTGAAAGAGCCTACGACCGAACCGATAAAACTGCCGATAAGATAACCTAAAATCGGCACTTCAATGAATGCTTGAGTAATACTTCCACTTATCAGCGAACAGGTGGATAAATACATATCTCTAACCAACTCTCCGGCGAGCTGATGGCTTGTCTTTTTACCAGCCACAACATAATATGCGTTCTTCACAACATTCATAGTTAGAACAGTAACCACACCAATCACAGTAGGGTCAACAGATTTCAATGTTTCGCCTAATATGCCTGCTTTGCAACAAGTTGTCAAGGCTGATGATACTGTTCCTCTTATAAATCCCTCTGCTCCGCCGGATACCGCTGCAAATCCTATTTTCTTGAATTGCTTGCTGTCAATTTCACCGCTTTTTATAAGATAAGAAATGGCTTTATATATTTCCGGTGCAACTTTAAGCATTACAGAGATAGTAGCTGCTGTAAGACCTGCCTTAAACGCTTGCTGCATAATATGGTCAAACTTTATGAGTTCTTCCGTAGTCAATCCTAAATCTTCAGCATTGACTTCGCCTTGTTTTGCAAGTGTCGCAAGTTCTTCGGCTTCATTCTTGGAAAGGGGAATAGACTCTACTCCCTCATTATCTTTCAGTCTATCACTAAGTAAATCAAGTGTTTCTTGATAATGGTGTACCTGTTCAGGACGGCGAGCCTGTTCCGTTTGTATCATACGATTTAACCATTTTGTTGCTTCCTCTAACTGGTCACGAGGAATTACTCTGATTTGTCCTGAATAAATGGGGTCATTCAGAACGGTATCAACATCATCAAATCCTCTATCTGCAAGGAATTTTTCTATTCCATCCTTGCCACCGGAATTTTGATATTCCTTAAATCTCTGAAAAACGCTGATTGACTGCGCCTTTGCGCTCGCTTGACCATCTCCATAAAATTTCAAACCATATTTATGACCAAAATTTGTAGAAACATCTGTTGAAGCAAAATCATGACTTCTATCAACAAACGCTCTATGGTCAGACCTCTCAAGTGCCGCCTTAATATTAAATGTATCAGAATGCCAAAATTCTGCTATATCTCCCTTAAGCATTTTGGGAGAAGTCTTAAATTTCTCAAAAGCGTTAAGGTCATCTATTAGCTTTTTAATTTCTTTATCTACTGTTCCAACATAGGAATTAGACAATTCAGCTCCAACAATGGCAGCCGAATTGTCTGTAAAGAACTTATAGCCTTCTTCAAATCCAACCATTCAGCTTCAACCTCCAATCTGCTTACAGTCCCAAAAACTCCTCAAGCGAGTCAAGATAGAACTTCATAACAGCACAGCTGTACTGTTGCTCCTCAATCTTCTTATTCAATGTGAGTTTTTTGAAAATATCTACTCCTGCTAACGGAGCAACAGCTAATGCTCCTCCAACAACAGCCAACGCTCCAACACCTGCTGCCTTTGCACCTGTTCCGATATTTTTTTGTTTTATGGTTTTTTCTTCAATCAGTTTTTCCAAGTTATCCTGATAAGATAATGCAAATGTAATAAAGTCATTGTACTCTTTTGCGGAAACAACTTTATCGACACATAAAACTGCCTGCTTACCAAGCCAACCGTATGCCATTCCATACTGTGAAAAGATGACCTTCATATGGCTACTTTTTTCTTTAATAAGTTTATCGTGACCAATAAAGAGTATGTACTGATTAGATGAGAGCTGTGCGGCATTTGCTTTATAATCTTTTTCAAGCCATACCTGAGCAGCAACTTCTCCATCCTTAACGCCCACTATTTCTTCTTCCATATCATCTTCCAAGCTGATAAGCTGAGCAAGATAATCTCCGTACACTCTGTATTTTTCCTCACAGACAATAATCAATTTTTTCAATTTAAATTCCTCCGATACCTTTAGCCAAGTCTGCTTCCAAATAACCTAATGACATCTTCACTTTCTCTGCCGGAAATTGATTTACCGGTAGCCTTTTCGATAGAGTCCAAAAGCATTTTTGCTCTATGCACAATATGCATATCAAAATCATCTTTTCGACAACTATCCACATCAATCCAATGCGATTTCAGATATTCATCGAGTGCCGGCGTATTAACCTGACCTTTATTTTCAATCTTTTCCAAGTATTTACTCGGTGCAACACCACCTATTTCTCGGTTCGTTGAATAGGTTATTGGTGTTTTATTCACAATAGAGTTCCATTTCTCTCTTGGATAATTCTGCTTTTCGCAATAATCTCTTGGAAAGATATGATGTATATCAATGTTCTCTGCCTTATACACAGTGAAATCCATTTCTCGTCCGCTAATGAAATCTTTGCAATGATTTTTTAGTATCAAAGCCATTATTCCTTTATATGCAGCAGACTGTCTAGTTTGTAAAGTGATGAGCCGTGTTGGATTGAAGTATGCTTCCTGAACCGTTTTTGGAGCAGTTACTTCATTTTCTATCCATTCCATAATGCCTACAACATCATTAACATAGCGAGTTTCATTTGCACTTCCATACAGCTCGCCAAACACTCCGCACCAATACCATTGTTTAATTTTATTTTTTATATTCGTAACTTTAATTCTGTGGCCATCATTCAGCAACGTGCAAATAACTGCCAATGGAATTAGTTGAGTTGAATACGGCAAATCTCTACTCGAAAAGATACGTTCTTCCTGAAGCATTTTCTCTGCTTCAACAAATCCATTGGATAAAACATCCGCATATTTCTTATAATCGCTGAGAGATAAGTTTAGCACATCCTTCTTTTTACAACTTACAGTTCCTCCTTTTTTATAAGTTGACAACAAAGTGCAGGCAACAAGAAAATCTGTTGCTGTGATAATAGATAATAAATCACCAGCAAAGAATTTCTCCCGCCTATCCTCCCAATCTTTTCGCAGTTCAAAATCGTCCATTGCAAAAATTGCAGTTATAAGTTCAAATACGGTCAGTGATACACCGCCGGTGTTAACATTTTCAAACACCTGACATACAGCTTCCTTCGGTGTTTCTTTGCCGAGAAGAATGACGGGCATTTTATACTGCATTGTCTGCATAATAACTTTCGTATTGAACTCAGTAAATTCCTTAATTGCTTCCGGATTATAATTACAATACGCGTAATATTGATTTTGCCAATTTTGAACTTCCGTAAAATTCAAAATGATATTAAGTGGAAACATTTTCTTTTCAAACTCTTTTGTACGGTCGGACAAATCCAAATCTATATCTCGACCAAAGTTTGATGTTACAATTCTGTTTTCAGGAACAGAAAAGATAGCATCCTCTCTATCACCCGCAGGGTCAAGAGCCTTTTCGATATCAATATAATAATATCTGTATATTTCCTTACCTTTATCTGTACGGGTATGTACCGGAGCAGAATTAAACAGTGCGGAATAGATAGAAGTTAATCTTTGCTGTCCATCAAGGATAAGTTCGGATGGAGAATTCCCATTTGATGGCGCACCTTCAATTACTCTGTATTTGAAGCGAACACTCTCATTTCCATACTCCAAAAACATAGCTGCTCCTACCGGAAAGTTGTTTGTAATACTTGCTATAAGAGCCTGTATTCTATTATCTTCCCAAACCCAACCTCTCTGAAAATCCGGAAGCTGTGTCTTTCCTTCGTTTATAGCGAACATAAGTTCCGTAATAGGTTTATCGTTTGTTTGCACCGTATTTTACCTCCCTATTTAGCGTATTTCTTGAAATTTTCAGCCTGTTCAAGAACATCTTTATAAACATCATCAAGCATTATCGACTGCTCAACGCCCTCAAATTCTTCACTTTCAAAGTTCGTGTTCTTTTTTGGTGCTATATTCATGTTTTTCTTAATGTCGATATAATCGACAATCAAACCTTTGCCCTTTTCAGAACGCGATTTCAATGTTTAATATCCTCTGATTGCTTTTACAATAGAGTCGGTGTTCCACTTAACAATTTGGCTTGCAGCCCTTTTAACAACCAACGATATTCTTTCAGAAGCCCACGGCTCAATGGCAATAATTTTCTTTCCCATCTCTTGTGCAAGTTGAATTTCAATATTTATCCATTTGCTATAACTTGAATACACACCCGCAAGAATTAAAATGCAACTTGCGTGCTGCATTTGATTTCGGATAGCTGCTCTTAATTGATAATCGTAAGGTGCATTATGTATAGGGTCATCTTTGGGCACTGAATAATTCTTATAGTTAAAATATGGTTTTGAATCAAGTAATCTAACCAAATCATTATATGCATTAGAATAATTCCAAGAGTGACTGATAAATAAGTTGTAAGTCATATAATCTCCTCCTTAACAAAATTTAATAATGGCAATAGTAATAACAGCAACTATATATAAAATGATAAACATTATCGGAAGTGTTTTTTCCAATTTAGTACCATCTGTATATTTTTTATTATTTTTCAGTTTTTCCCACTCATCATTAAATGGTTGTACTGGTAAATTCTTTTCAATACTATTTATTACATGAAACTTTTCAGTGTTGAGCAACTTGTAATTTCTAATAAACAACAACCAAATAACACAAACAACAATTCCTGCGATAAGGATAAACAAGGATTTTATATTCCAAGTTATTGAAACCGCTGCAATAATTGCTACATTCAATGTGACAAAGATATTATTCATAGTATCTCTACGTTGGCTAATGGAATTTGCCATTTCTACACAAGTTTGCCACTGTGCTAATATTATTTCTATCTTATCTTCTGCATTTTTCACTAAAACACCCCTTTGGATTTACATTAAACGATAATTTATCGTCGATGGCTTATGATATTTATATGCACACTTTTTTCTCCAAAAAGCCAAACGGCAAACTGAAAGATGTCCTCATTGAAGCAGAAAAATCATCTATTCAAGTTGGAGAAGCAAAAATTTCAAATGGAGATTTTCCGTTTTTCACAAGCGGAGCAGCCATTTTGAAATGGAAAGAGCCGTTTGTTGATGGTCGCTACTGTTTCCTTAATACTGGTGGTAATGCTGATGTCAAATTCTATGTTGGACAAGCAGCTTATT
Organism: Clostridium porci; assembly: GCF_009696375.1. Lineage (GTDB taxonomy): Bacteria > Bacillota > Clostridia > Lachnospirales > Lachnospiraceae > Enterocloster > Enterocloster porci. The sequence continues at coordinate 134,021 of NZ_VUMD01000012.1, read as the reverse complement.
CAACAGATACTTGGTGTATTTCTGCCCAAAAGGAATTGTCGGACTATTTGTATCTTCTTCTGCTCTCAATTCAGCCTGAGCTTGACCAAAAATTCTTTCAAGGAACGGGATTAAAACATCTGCAAAAGCCTTTGCTGAAGGATAGACCAATATATATTCCTGTTGAAACGGAAATTGAAGCATTTAATCAGCAAGTAATGCCGCTGTTTGACACTATTTCAGCTAATTTTAAGGAAAATCAGCAACTTATTGCTCTAAGAGATTGGCTTCTTCCAATGCTTATGAACGGTCAAGCCACCATTGAGGACTAAGCCGCTAAATTATCGTTTATCGAAAGATTAGCACTTATTTTTCCATCAATAGTCATTAGTAATTTGGCTATTTTCTCTTGTGAAAATAAATCGGGAATTTCAACCTCAACATCATATATTCTTTCCGGAGAAGTATGCTTGACTTTTGTGCCTGATGCACTTCTTTCTAATTGCTCCCTAACACTTTTTGTCATAAAAAGATAATATGCAAATAGTTTGTTGAGCTGTGTTTCATCACAAGTGATGAGTCCTATTCGCTGATTATGCAAATATTTATTATCTTCAGGAACTAAAGCTGTACTCCCCAAAAGGCCTTCCGCTTGCTGAGTCATTGCCACTACTAAATCACCTTTATGGCATAAGTATTCTTCCGGATATTTGTCTGTATAATATCTTTCTTTTCCGTTATTAGGCTTAAATCCGCCTTTTTCGTAAAAGTTGCCCGGAGTTAATAAACTTTGTTCTCCGCTTTCTGCAAAGTATTCTCCCTTAAATGACCAACCGTGTTTAACTGATAGAGTTTCTCCGAGTTTAACCTTACGCATATTTTTCTCCTTTATCCTATAAATTTTCTATGCGCCATTTTTACATTACTCTGTTTTACCATTGCGTATTGCAAGGTCGTGTCTATCTTTTTATGCCCCAAAAGCTGTTGAAGTTGCTCAATGGGCATTCCCTTATCTATTGCCATAGTTGCAAGTGTACGCCTGAACTTGTGCGGGTGTACCTTTTGCAATCCTAATCTTTTTCCAAACTCACGAAGCCGAACTTCGACGCCGCCGATTTTCAACCTTTCGTGTGGCGATTTCAGCGATACAAACAGCGCCGGATTATCGTCCGTTCTGCTATCCAAGTAATTCTGCAAATGTATCTTTGTCCGAGCGTCAAAATAGACCACTCGCTCCTTGCTGCCTTTACCGAACACGATACATTCTCTCTCATTAAAGTCTATATCGTTCTTATTCAGCAATACCATTTCTCCGACACGCATACCTGTCGAAGCAAGCATATCAATCATCCCCAAATCTCGAAGTTCCGTGCAGTTATCCCTCATAAGCTCCAATGCTTCATCGGAATAAGTTTCCTTAATGTTTGTACCTGTCTTTACTTTATGTATCCTCCTGACCGGACTTTTCAAAATATAATCTTCGTCATCCAGCCAAGAGAAGAAACTTGATAAAATACGGCGAATATTGTCGATTGTTACCTTGCTCGATTTTTTCTTTTCCTGATACGCCGTTAAGTATCCTCTGATGTCATCAGTTACAATGTGCTTAACATCTTTTTGAAGGTCACAAAGCATTGTTTCAATAGTTGCTTTATAATATTTAAGAGATTTCTCGGAACAGCCCTCTATACGCTTTGCCGATAGGAACAGCTCTACAAAATTCTGCTCCGAGTTATTCTCTTTATTTTGATTTTCCGTTACCTCATACTCTGCAAGAACATAAGTCAAAACTTCTTGCAACTTTTCACTTTGTGCATTGTTCAAGTATGGTAACATTCCCTGAACAACATCTTTGATTAAATCTTGTTTCACAGTCTATTCTCCTTTGAATTTATCTTAGAGAACGACTTGCAACGGCAGTCCCTTTGCTTCCTCCGCCGTTGGTAGAGGGTATATATTTATCATTGCAAGCAAAAATCACTTGACCAAATCAAAAATACTGAATGAAGTCTTTTTGTAAACTTTGTTATATGCCGCTTTCTTAGGATTTTTAATCCAGCCGACACCTTTCTTTCCGTAGCCGGGAATAACCGCTTTTTTTACAGCTCTTTTTGCCCTTCCGGTTGTTCTTGCCTTGATAGATTTCTTAAGGCTTGGCGTTCTCATTCCGAATTTCATAAATTCTCCCTTCTTCTAAACAGTGCTATTGTAAACGATAATTTAGAGCAGCAACTCAGGGTGTTATATGATTATTGGTTTACTCAATTTGACTTCCCCGACAAAAACGGCAGACCTTATCGTTCATCAGGCGGTAAAATGGTGTGGAATGATATTCTAAAGCGTAACATTCCCAATGATTGGAAAGTCCAATCAGTTATATCAAACTGTCTTTCTTCCGTTATTAAGCCGGGAGTAGAAATGTTTGATACGAAAACATATTTGGCAACGGCTGATGTTAAAGGTACTTCAATTTCAACTGGAACGATTATCGACTATGAAGGCAGAGAAAGTCGTGCCAATATGCAGCCAAGTGTAAACTCAGTATGGTTCGCCAAGATGAAGAATAGTATCAAACATCTTTACCTCAACAAAGAAATGCAATCTGTTATATCAAGTTCTATTCTTTCAACAGGATTTTGTGGATTACAATGTGAGGAAAATAGTTTTGAGTATATTGCTTCATATATCGCTAACCCATACTTTGAAGTCCACAAAGATATGCTTGCTCATGGAGCTACTCAGGAAGCTGTTAATAATGATGACTTAGCAGGTGTGCATATTATCATTCCCGACGCAAACATATTACAGGCTTATCACGAAGTAACACAACTTATATATTCACAAATCAGTAAAAATATTTGTGAAAATCAAGAACTTGTTAAACTCCGTGACTGGCTTCTTCCAATGCTTATGAACGGTCAAGCCACCATTGAGGACTAAGCCGCTAAATTATCGTTTATTTGATTATTATTACGTATTTTTTCATCTATCAGGAGAAAAAAATTTGCTTGTTTTTCATAATCATCGGGTATTTCAATTTCTATATCTTTTAACAAATCCGTTGTTATATATGATTGAATGGAACCTCCCGCAACATTTTCTATTTTCACTTTCAATTCACTTAACCATAAGTAATATGAAATATATAGCGATTTTTGCTTATTTTTACATCTAATCCTAATGCAATTTGTGCCTTGAAAACAACCGTCGTATTTACTATCAACATATGTATGTCTTTCTATTGTTCCTGCTCGTCCAAATAAAATATCGCCTTCTTTTAGAATATATCTAGGCAGTCTTGCACAAACAGACTCAGGCACAAAATCAAGAGAATCTTCGACTATCACTCCGTTGCCTATATTTTTAGAATTTAACATAGGTATTCCTTCAGAAACATACTCGTCTTTATGAAGTTGTGTGCCAAATGGTCCAGATTGTATCTCTGATATATCTCCTAATTTATATCTACTCATATTTTACCTTCTTTAACTGTTCCATAATTTCTATTTTCAGTTTATCACCCTCTGTGAAATACTCCTGCAATTTCTCTGCATAAGCACTCATACGAGCAATAAACTCGTCCTGCGATAACTCGACATATTCAATTTTGACATCGAAATACTGCCCTGCGGAAAGAGAATATTTTTTCTCTTTGATTTCATCATAAGTAACCGCAACTGAGAAATCATCTACGACTTCTTTATTCAAAAATGTATCAACAATTTTATCAATTTCAAAGTCACGAAGTCTGCGTTTCTGATTGTTACCTTCTTTGTATTCTTCGCCGAGCTTGGAGGCGTCAATCAGAACGACCTTATCTGTCTGCTTTGAATTATCAAAGAACAGCACCGACACATTCGTTCCGGTATTAGCAAATACATTTGAAGGCATACTGATACAGCCGTAAACGATATGTTCATCTACAATGTGCTGTAAAATCTTCTTTTCCACACCGGTTTTTGATGTTACAAATCCGGTCGGCACAACGATTGCCCCTTTACCTTTTTGCTTCAAAGAATTAAGCACGTGCTGAATGAAAAGTGTGTATATCGCCATACTTTCTTTTTTCTTTGCAGGTACTTTCGGCACTCCAGCCCAAAATCTCGCAGGCATTGCCGCAATCTTTTCTCTCGTATCCGAGAAGTCCATTTTGAACGGAGGATTGGATACCACATAATCGAATTGTCTAAGTCCCTGTCCACTATCTGATTTATGATAAGGAGATACCAATGTATCACCTTGAATAGCGTGGTCAAGAGAAGATACCAAGCCGTTCAAAATCAAATTCAATTTCAGCATTTTGTTACTTCGCTGAGATATATCCTGTGCAAAAATGGTACACTTATCTTCGCCGATTTGATGTCCCAACGCCATCAAGAGAGTTCCTGTTCCGGCGGAAGGGTCGTAACACTCTATACTATGTAAATCGCTGTCATTACCCACAAGCAGACGAGCCATAATCGTGGCAATGGAATGAGGAGTATAATACTCTGCATATTTACCGCCGCCGGCAGTATTGTAATCCTTAATCAAATACTCAAAAATCGTTGCAAAGAAGTCATAATGCTCTACAAACGCTTCTTCAAAAGAAAAGTTTACCAACTTATCAACCAACGCTCTTGCAAACGGCGCTCTTGCCGCATCATCAGTTACATATTGCGTCAGTTTTTCAAACAAAGGAATTTTAGTGTTTTGTGTCGTCTGCGTCGAGAATATATCCATATTCTTATCGGCAATATCCGTCATTGTGCTATCAAATATCAAATCAAAATCACCTTTTGCTTGCTGATTCCAAAGATTAGCAATAAGATGTTCCGGATATAATCGAGGAACTTCAGGGGATAGTCCATCAAAAATATCAAAAACATCTTCTTCCGACATTTCAGCATATACAAGCTCCCATTTTTCTGCGTCCCGAAGTTTAGCACTTAGTTTTTTTACTTCATATCCGAACTTATCATTCAGGAATTTGTAAAGGAACACTTGGGTAATAATCTTATACTCGTTACCGTCATTTCCCATTCCGTATGTCTGACAAGTTGCTTTTAGAGAGTCAATTAAAGCTACTGTTTTTTCTTTTATATTCATCAGGTTCTCCTTTAGGCGACATTGTATGTTTCGTTATACTGGTTAAGGTATTGTTTTGTAATTCGACTTTGAATGAATTTTCTATCCTCTCGGACATTTGCAATTCCTAATTTGTCCATACCTTCTTTTATCTGCGTCATCACCGTTTGTTCAAAATATGCGTCTTTCTTTAAGATGTCATTCTTATCATAAACTTTTTGGTCTATATCTGACTTGATAGACAAAAGCACCTTCATAATAGAAACATCAAAGTCCGACACAAGAGGTTGTCTGTTCTCTGTTTTACGGATTGCATTTTCTTCACGAATACGCTTGTGTACTCGTGCAAATTTTGCGTCACCGTTATATTTTCTGAGAAGCACCACGTTCTTTTTCTGTAATTCATTGAGTTTTTTGATGATTTCATCTAACTCTTTGCCCTGTTCCTCAATTTCCGTAATGCTCTTAGGCGTAAATCCGTGTTCCTTAAAACGCTGCATAAATGCTTCCTGAAGCGTGATATACTCAGGGTCGTCAGGGTCGATATTTTCTGTAAATGCTCTGACTGTTCTCCTGTATTTCTCCGTTACAGCGTCTTTACCGCCAACCAGTTTCAATTCTTCTTCGCTAATCTTACTGAAATTGAATGTAATATCTTCCATTGCCTCATTCACAAGAAGTTTTGTAGCATCATCACTTGCGAACATCTCTTTTTGATTGATGTTGTCTATGTGGTGCTGAACTTCGGAAATAAGCATAGGCAATTTGGTTAACTCCATTTTAGCGAAAGTTTCTTTCAGCGCTTCATCACCAAATGTCCTGACAAGATTACAGCAATCACGAGCCGCCACAAGGACTTTCTTTAATCTCAACAACTCCTGCTTATCCTCAATCGTCGAAATCTCCGAGCTGAAAATCTCGGCATTATCGGTGGAGTAATTGAAAAGAACTTGCTGCACTTCCTGCATTTGCGAAATAAGAGTTTCCGGGTCTTCGATAACCTGCTTAAATGTATCGGTCTCATTGCCTTTTCCCACTTCATTCGGGTCATTAAACCTATTCAACTCTTGCAGATATGCTGCATTTGTTTCATCGAAATTCTTTTTAATATCTGCAAAGTCGATAACAAATCCATATTTATTATCTTTATATGGTCTATTAACTCTTGTAATTGCCTGCAAGAGATTATGGTCTTTCAGCTTACGGCCAAAATACAAACGTTTAAGCCTTGGTGCGTCAAATCCGGTCAACAGCATATTGAAAACTATCAGAATATCAACCGTCATATTTTTCTTGAAATTGTTTACAATGCTATCTCTTGTTTCTTTATCATCGCTATCGTAAAGAATAAGACCGGCTTTCAAATGTGTTTTGGTGGAAGCCTCTTTGTTTAACTCATTTTGGATTTCGTCAAAGTAAGAAAATAGTTTTCTTGCTTGTTCGCTTGTTTCGCAAATCACCATACCGCCGAGCGTATTATCTCCTTGAATTTGTCTAAATTTCTTCAGGTCTGTAATAATATATCTCAGCAGTTCTTTCACATAATTATCGTGTTCCACTATCTGATTTTTTTTGACATCTTTTTTCTCAACTAATGTTTCCAACTTCTCATAAATCTCAGACAGTTTTTCTTTATATTGCGTTTCAATATCCTCACGGATAATCTTCAGCGTATATCCGTCAAGGATTGACTTATCATAATAATAAGTGTGCAGGTAATTTCCGAATATTCTCCAAGACTCCCTTTCCTCTTTCAAAAGGGGAGTCCCGGTCAACGCAATCTTGATGGCATTCTTGTCGGCATCAAGTAAATTTGCCAAGAATGAACCTTCCGGCTTATAACCTCGATGAGCTTCATCAATGATAAACACTCGTTGCAGATTAGTTGCGTATTCAGGCAAATTGATTTTCTCTTTATCCTCAGCAAATCTCTGAATATTAACAACCGTAATCTCCGGCTTTCCGCTATGTCCTTCAAGTGCTTGATTATTTCTGAATTGTTCCATTAACTCAGCACGAGAGTTTGCAGTCTTAACCTCTAAGCCACGAGCTTCAAATTCATCAGAAGCCTGACGGAGCAAGTCAAGTCTGTCTACGATAAAATAGAACTTTGCCACCTTGTTATGCTGGCTGAAATAATCCGAAAGCACATAGGTCAAGTTATAGGAAAGGGCTGTTTTACCACTGCCTTGCGTATGCCAAATAACCCCCGAAGTAATTCCTTCGTCAATCTTTTGTCTTACGGTCATAGCAGCGAACATCTGCTGATAACGCATAATATGCTTTTGGTCTGTTGACTCAATCTTACCGTCAACTTCCTTTTCCAACCGAACGTAGGTAATTCCGTATTTCAAAATAAATAAAATTCTTTCCGGACTACACATTGAGGTAATAATTCTATTTGTTGGAGTGTTAAAGTTCAAATTGGTTTGATATTCCGGAGAAGTATGAATGACCTGACAGTTGAAATCCGATAATATCCTTTTTTCAACTTCCGGCTCAATCTCTAAATACGGAAATTCCGCATTATATGGAGCGACATCTAAATTAGCCGGGTTTTCTTCTCTAAAACAGTTAAACGGAGCAGAATCACGAGCCGCAGTACAATAAAACGCACCCTGAATAGGCACAATTCCTCCCATTGTGTCATACTCCATATTATTAGAAAAAATCATAAACTGCGTTATGTTGATAAATCTTCTAAATTTCTTGTTCGGAAAACGCTGATTATTCATTCTCTTACTCTCTGCAACCATACCGCCGTGATTATTAGGCTTTTTCACCTCGATAAAAACCAGCGGAAGTCCATTGATAAACAGCGTTATATCCGGTCTGAATTCATCTTGGTCACGCTTGCAGGTAAATTCTGCGGTAAAATGATATGTATTATTTTTCAGGTTTTCAAAGTCAACAAGACGAACCGGAGATACAGTCGTTAAGCGATTATAAAACCTTCTCCCCAAATCATCGTTATCGAGTTCCTGTCTAATACCTCTCAATACCTGTTCAGCTTCTCCTTCGTGTTCAGGGTTCAATTTTGCAAATTGCTTCTTAAACACATCAATAAGAATATTGGTATCCGGGTCATAGACAGTGCCGGCTAAATCTTCCGTAATTTTTCCGATATACTTATAGCCAAGCCTTGTAAGATGAACAAGTGCAGGCATTTGAACACGAGTTGCCTCATTAAACATATTTCGTTTTCTACCTTCTGCCATTTTGAAACCTCCACAAATCATTCATCTAATATGACTTCGCATATATCTCCGATGTCACAATGGAACACTTTGCATATCCGCATTAGAATATCAAGAGAAATAGGCTCGTTCTTGTTTATCTTTGTCGCCGCATATGTGGTAATCTCAGCGGCTCTCATTAAATCTGCTCTTTTCATTTGATTATCTATCATCAACTTTTGAAGTTTGTTATAACTTATTCTCATATGCAACGCTCCCTTTGCTTTTTAAGCTGAATTTTACAGTTACACTTTCTCATATAACATTATATATGATAAATGTTGAATTTTCAATAAATAGAGTAAACTTTATCCTACTGAAAAGCCAAGGTGTCGTTTATAATTAACACCTTATACCATTTCTGTTCAAATCGGGAAAGATATTCCCCTCAAATGTACCCGATGGCCGCTCCAACAAGCAGCCATCTTTTTAATATGCCGGAATACCATATCCATAAATAACAGAACTTCCAACAGAACACGTTCTTGTTCTGCAAGCATCTCCGGAGTTTCCCTCTACGGTATACACAGTTCCGTTTTCACATTTCTTGTTTTTTATCAATAGGATTTATTTCAATACATTCCATTTCTAATTTACCTCTATCAAATTCGTATTATATTTCTCTTTCTAAAAATGGACAGTCCCATAGGGAACTGCCCATTCATTCTGCTAATTATGTGATTTTTTCGCTCTGCACCGAATGCTACATTAAATGATGTAAGTTTGATGTAAATCGCTGTTTTTTCTGAAATTCATCAAATGAAGCACATCCCGTTTTGCCGGGTAAAACGGTACATCCTTACATCACGTCGACTGCCGTAGACCTGTCTTTTTCTCCTTATGCCGGTGTTCTCAAGCGCACACCGCCGCAAGGCTCATTTTCTCATCTTAGTAGAGCTTCGCACCTGCCGGAATATGGTTATCAACCATTAAAAGATTGAGTCCTTCACGACCATCTTCCTCGTGTACGGCTGAAATCAGCATACCCTCGGAGTCAATGCCCATCATCTTTCTCGGCGGAAGATTTACGATAGCGATTGCTGTCTTTCCAACAAGTTCTTCCGGCTCGTAATACTCCTGAATACCGCTTAAAATCATACGATCTTTGCGTTCGCCGTCATCTAATGTAAACTTAAGAAGCTTCTTAGACTTCGGTACTGCTTCGCAAGCCAAAATCTTAACTGCTCTGAAATCAGACTTCGCAAATGTATCGAAATCAACCATTTCTTCAAAGATTGGCTCAATCTTCACATTGGAGAAATCAATCTTTTCCGGTGCTTCTTCCACACTTTTTTCAGGTGCTTCGGAAGCTGATTTTTTTACATCATTTTTCTTATTTACACCATCCAGGGACTTCATCGTCGGGAACAACAGCACGTCCCGAATCGCATAAGAATCTGTAAGCAGCATCACAAATCTGTCAATACCAATACCAATACCGCCCGTAGGAGGCATACCAATCATAAGGGCATTCAGGAAATCCTCATCTGTATGATTCGCTTCCTCATCTCCTGCAGCAGCCAGCATCTCCTGCGCCTCAAAGCGGGCTCTCTGATCGATTGGATCGTTTAACTCTGAGTAAGCGTTTGCCATTTCGCGACAGGTGATAAACAGCTCAAAGCGCTCCGTATAATCCGGATTCTCCGGCTTTCTCTTAGTCAGAGGAGATATCTCTACCGGGTGATCGATAATAAAGGTAGGCTGTACCAGATTCTCCTCTACAAACTCCTCAAAGAGCAGGCTCAGAATATCGCCCTTCTTATGGTGTGCCTCATACTGAACCTCATATTGATCAGCTAAAGCCTTGGCCTCCTCATCAGTCTTTATCTTTGTAAAATCAATTCCCTTATATTTCTTCAAAGCCTCTACCATTGATATACGCTCAAAAGGCTTCTCCAGATCAATCTTCACTCCATTATAAGAAATGACAGCCGTTCCCAGAACCTTTTTAGCCACCTGGCGGAACAGATTTTCAACTAAGTCCATCATGCCATGATAATCTGTAAATGCCTGATATAGCTCCAGAAGCGTAAACTCTGGATTATGTCTTGTATCCACACCCTCATTGCGGAATACACGGCCAATCTCATAAACTCTCTCTAATCCGCCTACAATCAGCCTTTTCAGGTACAGCTCGAGAGAAATACGCAGCTTTACATCCTCATCTAACGCATTGTAATGGGTCTCGAAAGGCCTGGCTGCAGCGCCTCCCGCATTGGATACCAGCATGGGGGTTTCTACCTCCATGAATCCCTGAGCATCCAGATGATTTCTGATTTCACGAATAATCTGAGAGCGTTTGATAAATGTATCTCTTACCTCAGGATTCATAATCAGATCCACATATCGCTGCCTGTAACGGATATCTGTATCAGTCAAGCCGTGGAACTTCTCAGGAAGAACCTGAAGACTCTTTGTAAGCAGAGTCACCTCGTCTGCATGAATGGAAATCTCTCCAGTCTTGGTCGTAAATGCCTTTCCTTTGATCCCGACGATATCGCCGATATCCATTTTTTTAAATTCCTTGTAGGGCTCCTCCCCAATGCTGTCTCTGGCCACATATACCTGAATATTGCCCTTCAGATCCTGAATATTGCAGAAGGAAGCCTTGCCCATCACACGCTTAAACATCATACGGCCGGCAACGGCTGCATCCTTTCCTTCCCACTGCTCATAATTCTCCTTAATATCCAGGCTATGAGCAGTTACATCATATTTTGTAATCTGAAAGGGATCTTTCCCGGCCTCCTGAAGCTCTGCCAGCTTATCCCGGCGTGCCTTCAGCACATGATTTATATCCTGTTCCGCTTGATTTTGCCGCTTTTGCTCTCCCACGTTTCGCACTCCTTTGCGTTTCTCTTTACCTCTTCAGCGTTAAATGATACCGTCTCAATCTATGACACTCTCTGAATCTCCAGCACTTTATACTGAATATTGCCTGCCTGTGTCTCTACATCTACACTGTCGCCTACTACGCGTCCCATTAGGGCGCGTCCTACCGGAGACTCGTTGGAAATTTTATTCTGAAGGCTATTGGCCTCTGTAGACCCTACAATATAGAATTCCATTTCTTCATTATACTCCACATCCAGAAGCTTTACCTTACATCCAATGTTAATCTTATCCAGATCGATCTCGTCCTCGACCACGACCTCCGCATTTTTAAGAAGCTTCTCCAGCTCCTCAATGCGAAGCTCTATATCTCTCTGCTCATCCTTAGCGGCGTCGTACTCAGCATTCTCTGACAGATCCCCCTGCTCTCTTGCTTCCTTGATCTTTTGCGCAACCTCTTTCCTCTTTACAACCTTCAGATTTTGCAGCTCATCCTCATACTGCTTCAGACCGGCATAGGTTAAAATATGTTTCTTATCTGCCATCTTACCCGTTTCCTTCCTTCTATCCTGTTAAATTATACTGCTTTTTTTCAATCCTCACGCATTCAGTGTATTATATAAGAAAATATGCCCCTTGTCAAGAACGGTTTCCCAATTTTAAAGGGCTTTCTTAGAACCCGCTTCTCTGATTCTTTCCTCTATCAAAGCAGCCAGTCCCTCAAATGTCTCCACCTGGTTAATTGCGTTTCTCAATGCGGCAGAGCCAGGCATTCCCTTGGTATACCAAGCCATATGCCCCCGCATTTCCCTCATGGCTGTCAGCTCTCCTTTGTACTCCGCCAGCATCTTCCCGTGGCGCAGTATCATGTCCCTGATTTCTTCCATCCCCGGATTGGGCATCACCTCCCCTGTCTCCAGGTAACGGTTAATCCTTTTAAAAATCCAAGGATTCCCCTTGGCTCCTCTGGCAACCATTACGCCGTCGCATCCCGTCTCCTCTATCATACGTCCGGCATCCTCCGGTGTGAAAATATCCCCGTTCCCTATAACAGGAATCTTCACTGCTGCCTTCACCTGGCGGATAATATTCCAGTCCGCTTTCCCGGAGTAATACTGCTCTCTGGTTCTTCCATGGACAGCCACCATAGATACACCGCAGCTCTCTGCCATTTTCGCGAACTCCACCGCATTGACACAGTCCTCGTTAAAGCCCTTGCGGAACTTTACCGTTACCGGCTTTTTCACTGCCCTTACCATAGCGGAAAGTATTTTTTCTGCTAATTTAGGATTTCTCATGAGGGAAGATCCTTCGCCGTTGTTTACTATCTTAGGCACGGGACAGCCCATATTCACATCAATGCAAGCATAAGGCCCCTCCTCAAGCCTAACTGCTATCTCCGCCATAATCTCCGGATCAGAGCCGAACAGCTGAACAGACACCGGCCCCTCTTGGGAATCTACAGCCAGCAGTTCGTTTGTATTTTTATTATGATAGAGAATTGCCTTTGCGCTTACCATCTCTGTCACTGCCATCCCGCAGCCCTGTTCCCTGCAGAGCAAACGAAATGGCAGGTCCGTCACTCCTGCCATGGGTCCAAGAATTACACGATTGTCAAGAGCAGTATTTCCGATTCTAAGTTTCATCTATTCCATATCCCCTATCCCTATATCCTCTCCCAGGAAAAAGGTCCGGTAATAAAGCTCCAAAGCCTCCAAAAGCTCCCGCTTCTCCTCCTGGTACTGCTTAATCTTCAGAACGCTTCCAATCTCATCAAAGAGGTAGTCCTCTTCCGGAGCCGTCACCTTAAATTCCAACTGTCCATCCTCCCCAAACTCCATGGTCAGGATTCCTCCCACATCCTCAGTATAAAGAACGCACATAATATGAAGTTCATCCTTTATTGTCTGGGGAAGGGAATCAAACTCCTGATTAAAGTAGTACTTCTGTTCATAGGAATTGGCTCCGCAAAGCACCTTGGTATCCATCATCATATCTCTCCGCAAAAGTCCGCTGCCTGGAGGATGATCCTTTTAGGCGGCGGACTTCTCTCTATCTATTATACAATCCAAGCTTGATTTTATACCTATTACCGAACCAGCATTTTTGCAATCTCATACTGATCCTCAGGAATATCCTTCTTCATATTCAAGGCCTCCTGAATATCATAATCCACAAATTCACCGTGCTTATAGGCCACCAGACGGTTGCTCCTTCCATCTGCCAAAAGCTCCGCTGCAATCGCTCCCATAATGGAGGCGTACACTCTGTCCTTGCAGGTAGGCGTACCGCCTCTTTGCATATGGCCCAGAATGGTTGCTCTTGTCTCTATACCAGTGGCTGCCTCAATTCTCTTTGCCATGGAGCTGGAATGTCCGATTCCCTCCGCGTTTATGATAATATTATGCTTCTTGCCCCGCTTGCGGTTATCAATGATCCGATTAATGAGGGCCTGCTCATCTCCGTCATACCGCTCCGGCAGAAGAATATCCTCCGCTCCGTTGGCAATACCGCACCACAAAGCGATATAGCCGGCATTGCGTCCCATAACTTCCACGATGCTGCATCGCTCGTGTGAGGTGGATGTATCTCTGATTTTGTCTATTGCCTCCATAGCTGTATTCACAGCCGTGTCAAAGCCGATGGTGTAATCCGTACAGGCAATATCCAGATCGATGGTTCCGGGAAGTCCAATGGTGTTAATTCCCAGAGCAGACAGCTTCCCTGCTCCGCAGAAGGAACCGTCGCCTCCGATTACCACTATGCCGTCAATTCCGTGCTTGCGGCATATATCGGCGCCCTTCTGCTGCCCTTGTAGCGTAGTAAATTCCTTGCATCTGGCTGTATAGAGAATCGTTCCTCCACGGTTAATAATCTCAGAAACGCTGGTGGTTTCCATATCTACGATCTCTTCCTCCAAAAGGCCTGCGTATCCGCGCATGATTCCCTTTACCTTAAGTCCCTTATTGATTGCGACACGCACAACAGAACGGATGGCCGCGTTCATTCCCGGCGCATCGCCGCCGCTTGTGAGTACTCCAATGGTTTTCACTGCCTTTGCCATAGCAATTTACCTCGCTCTCTTTCTCTCGTTATTATGCACAACGCTATTCTAATGCATTTCACTCAGGTTTTCAACCCTTTTTCTACCAGTTTGACATTTTTTTCACCAAGCAATACTACCAGCTCACTTATAAGAGCTTTGGAAGCATTTACACACCAGGCTGGAGGAAGTGACTTTTTGGCCCGTTCTTTCTGAAGGTAAATGATCACCTGATCCCTGCCCTCACTGGTCTTTAAGGCAGCTATGAGCCGCTGCTCCCCGGCCTGATAGCTTTCCTTGTCAGGATACTGAATCCACAGCTCCTTTGGTATGCTGTCAAAGGGGATTATCCTTTCTCCTACCAGCTTTCCTACCGGCTCATCTCCCAATGAGACTCTCCCCTGCACGAAAAGCTTTGCGTCCTCTGTCAAAAGTTCCCGGTTGGCCTCATAAATCTTCGGGAAGAGCAGTACCTCTACAGAACCTACTAAATCCTCCAGCTGGATAAAGGCCATCATCTGGTTGCTGCGGGTGGTCTTTACCGTTTTTCCTGCTATCATTCCTCCAATAGTCACCCGATCGCCGTCCTTCACATCTGCTTTTTCCGTCTCCTCATCCACCACAAATTCTGCTGAGGTAGCCGTTATATTCTTCCTCCAGCTTTCCTCATAGTCCTCCAGAGGATGACCACTGATATAGACGCCCAGTATCTCCTTTTCAAAGGCCAGAAGCTCATCCTTTGAGTATTCCCCTACATCAGGAAATGTAATTTGATATTCCTCTCTCTCTTCCTCTCCTGCTATATCAAAGAGACTCATCTGCCCTTCCACCATCGTTTTATAGTTTTTTGCCCTTGCCTCCAGCATAAGAGGCCCCACAGCCATTTTCTGCTTTCTGGTTCCCGGCAGGGTGTCCAGAGCGCCTGATTTGATAAAGCTCTCCAGCGTCCGCTTATTCACTTCCTTCATAGTCATCCGCTTCACAAAATCCTCCATGGAGCGGAAAGGGCCGTTCCGATGCCGCTCTCCAAGGATCTCATCTATAACCGGCTTTCCCACACTCTTAATGGCGGAAAGTCCGTAACGGATAGCATTTCCAGATACAGAAAAGCCGCTCTCTCCCTCGTTGATGTCAGGAGGCAGAACCGTAATATTCATCATCCGGCGGCAGGTCAGAATGTACTCGGAAAACTTCCGCACATTTTCCATGACAGAGGTCATAAGCGCTGCCATAAACTCTAAAGGATAGTAGTATTTTAAATAGGCCGTCTGATAAGAAACCACCGCATAGGCAGCCGCATGAGACTTATTAAAGGCATATTTTGCAAAATCGATCATCTCGTCATAGATATGATTTGCCATCTTCTCATCAATGCCATTGTTCACACAGCCTATAACCCCTTCCTCTGTATTTCCATAAACGAAGTTTTTCCGTTCCTTCTCCATCACCTCTGTTTTCTTCTTGCTCATGGCCCGGCGCACCAGATCGCTTCTGCCCATGGTATAGCCGGCCAAATCACGGACGATCTGCATCACCTGCTCCTGGTAGACGATACAGCCGTAGGTGGGGCTTAAGATATGCTCCAGCTGCGGGCAATCATAGGTTATAGCCACCTTATCATTCTTACCCTTCAGATATTTGGGTATAAAGTCCATAGGGCCGGGACGGTACAGGGAAATGCCTGCGATAATATCCTCCAGGTTTTCAGGCTTAAGCTCCTTCATGAAGCTCTTCATTCCCGCGCTTTCCAGCTGGAACACTCCCTCTGTCCTTCCGGTTCCAATCGAGTCCAGCACCTTCCTGTCATTAAAATCAATCTGGTCTATGTCAATAGAAATACCAAAATCCTTTTCCACAAGCCGTACCGCATTCTGAATGACCGTCAGGGTTCTAAGCCCGAGAAAGTCCATTTTTAAAAGCCCTAATTCCTCAATGGTTGTCATGGTAAACTGGGTCGTGATGGTTCCGTCCGCATTTTTGGAAAGGGGAACGAATTCGTCAATGGAACGGCTGCCGATCACCACACCTGCCGCATGAATGGAGGCATGCCTTGGCAGTCCCTCCAGACGCCTTGACAGATCAATCAAATCTTTTACCTGCTCATCCTCATGATAGGCCTTTTTCAAATCCGGATTCAGCATAAGAGCCTTGTCCAGGGTCATATTCAGTTCAGCCGGAATCATCTTCGCTATGGTATCGCAGAGGGCGTAGGGAAGATCCAGCACCCTCCCCACATCCCGGACTACGCCTCTTGCGGCCAAAGTACCAAAGGTGATAATCTGCACCACCTGATCCTTGCCGTATTTTTCCACTACGTAGTCAATCACCTCCTGGCGGCGCTCATAGCAGAAATCAATGTCAATATCCGGCATAGACACACGTTCTGGATTCAAAAACCGCTCAAACAGAAGATTGTAGCGCATGGGATCGATATTGGTAATTCCCAGTGTATAGGATACCACGCTTCCGGCAGCAGATCCCCTCCCTGGTCCTACGATTATATCCTTAGATCGGGCATAATTGATAAAATCCCACACAATCAGGAAGTAGTCCACATAGCCCATGTTTTTGATAACATCCAGCTCATATTCAAGACGCTTCAGTAAGGTTCCATCGTCCTCTGGATAACGGGTTTTAAATCCCGCTCTGCACAGGTGGTTTAAGTAGCTCCAGGAATCAAAGCCTGCAGGCACTGCATATTTAGGAAGCTTTGTAACTCCAAACTCGATCTCCACGTTGCAGCGCTCTGCTATTTTATGGGTATTTTCGACGGCCTGGGGCGCATAGGGAAAAAGAGCGCGCATCTCTTCTTCAGATTTGCAGTAATACTGGCCTCCCTCATAGCGCATCCTGTCTGTATCTGCCACTTTTTTACCAGTCTGAATACACAGGAGGACGTCATGTGGCTTCTCATCCTCCGCAAAGGTATAGTGAATATCGTTGGTAACTACCAGCTCCAGGCCTGTTTCCCGGCTCATGCGCATCAGCTCCTGATTCACTTGTCTTTGGGCCGGCAATCCGTGATCCTGAAGCTCCAGAAAAAAATTCTCCCTTCCGAAGATATCCACGTACCGCTTTGCAGCTCGAACCGCCTCCTCATACATATTTCTGCTGAGATACCGCTGCACCTCTCCCGCCAGGCAGGCGCTTAAAGCAATAATCCCCTCATGATACCGGGCAAGGATCTCATAATCCACTCTGGGTTTATAATAGAAGCCGTCTACAAAGCCTCTGGATACGATCTTCATCAAATTCTGGTAGCCCTGGTTGTTCTCAGCCAGAAGAACCAAATGGTAATATCTTCCCTCCCCATTTACACTTTCACGGTCAAACCGGGAACCAGGGGCCACGTAGACCTCGCAGCCTAAGATAGGCTTAATACCCACCGCCTTCGCAGCTTTATAAAAGTCTATCACACCATACATTACACCATGATCCGTTATGGCCATGCTGTCCATTCCCAGCTCCCGGGCCCGGGCCGTAAGCTCCCCGATCTTAGAGGAGCCGTCCAAAAGACTGTATTCCGTATGGACGTGTAAATGTGTAAATGCCATTGGTTCATTCTCCTTTTTTCATCTGCTTTCTATGTATATACAAACATTAGTCTATCACAAATCTGAATAAAAGAAAAGAACCAGACACATATCTGTCTGGCTCTTATGCTCATCTATCATCCCGATATAAAGGATGCTCATTGAGCCCCAAGAAGCTTCTCAATCTCAGAAACTGCTTTTTCCTCATCTTCTCCCTCTGCTTCCACCGTAATAGCATCTCCGGCTGCAAGTCCAAGGGTCATCATTCCCATAATACTCTTTGCATTCACACGCTTTGATTCCCTCTCCAGATAGATACTGCTGGCATACTGGCTTGCAACCTGTACAAGCATAGCTGCC
Organism: Clostridium porci; assembly: GCF_009696375.1. Classification (GTDB taxonomy): domain Bacteria; phylum Bacillota; class Clostridia; order Lachnospirales; family Lachnospiraceae; genus Enterocloster; species Enterocloster porci. Next base: position 115,971 of record NZ_VUMD01000012.1, on the reverse strand, counting down.
GGTCTTGCCTCCAAACCCGATAACAATCCAACTGTCACTGACTTCTTAACCATAATTATCCTCCTCATTCCAACCAAACACTCTGAGCTATCTGTCCGGGCGCTGTCCGCGCAGTTCTTCTGCTATAAGCCCCAGCTTCCTTAAACGATGGTTTACGCCTGATTTGCCCACCGGCGGTTCCAAAGCTTCCCCCAGCTCCTTAAGGCTGGCCTCTGGCCGTTCCAGACGTATGAGGGCCATTTCCCGAAGGCCGTCAGGCAGCCCGTCAAAACCAACTGTATCCCTGATAAAGCGAATGTCTTCAATCTGTTTTACAGCAGCAGACACCGTTTTATTTATGTTCGCAGTCTCACAATTCACCTGCCGGTTAACACTGTTGCTTATCTCCTTCAAAATACGGATATTTTCAAGCTCCATAAGAGCTACCGGCGCTTCCATCACATTAAGGATGTCCACAATCTGGCTTCCCTCCTTGATATAAACCACATAATACCTCTTCCGAAGCACTATCTTAGCTTCAATATCAAAGGAAGCAATTATATTCCTCAGCTGCTTTGCCTTAGCCATGGAAGGGCAGACAATCTCAAAGTGGTAAAACTTCTCCGGATCGCTGATAGAACCTGCTGCCAGAAATGTGCCGCGGATAAAGGCCCTTTTACAGCAGGTGTTCTGAACAACCACATTGCTGCCGAGGGAAAGATTCTCCCGAATCTCCCCCTGGTCGTCTATGAGCTTGGCTGCCTGCAGCACCTTAAGTGCATCCTTATGTTCCCCGACTGCTGCGATATAGGTTCTGTTCCGCTTCAGACAAGCTCCTCTGCGGATCAGGACGTCATTACATATATTAAATGTTTTTTTTAATAATGTAAAGTACTTTCTCGCAACTGCCACATTTTCCGTATGAATTTCTATGGAAAAATCATCTAAAGCCGATATTTTCACCCGTCCGCAAAGGCTTAAAATTGCAGCAATCTCCGCAATCTGGCAATGCCTGGCAGCAGGAAGCTGCCTTGAAAGCTCCTCTTTTACTCTGGAAGAAAATGACATTTCATTCACCGCTACTTCCTTTTGTTATCCTTATCAACATCCCTGTGCTCTATCTTAAGTCCATATTTCTCAGACCCCTGCAGGTGGCTGCAAAGAGCTTTTGCCACTGTCACAGAACGGTGCTTTCCTCCGGTACAGCCGATGGCGACCACCAGCTGATTCTTGCCCTCCTTGATGTAATTGGGCAGGAGAAAATCGATCATATCGTAAAGTCTGGACAGAAACTGGGCGGCTGTCCCTCCCTTCATCACAAACCTCCTCACTGCCTCATCCTCTCCTGTGAGAAGGCGTAGCTCCTCTACATAGTAAGGATTAGGCAGAAACCGCACGTCGAAGACCAGATCCGCATCCTCCGGTATCCCGTACTTAAAGCCAAAGGACAAAATAGTTACAAACATATTGTTATAATCCTGATCCTCCAGAAATATCTTCTCCAGCTCCACCTTCAGCTCTCTGGTCAAGAGCTGGCTGGTATCAATGATATAATCTGCGTCCCGCTTCAAAAACTCCAGCTTGGCCCTTTCCTTCTCAATTCCCTTATCCAGCCTGCCAGCGGCAGCTAAGGGATGGCTGCGCCGTGTTTCTTTAAATCGCTTAATCAGTATGGCGTCGCTGGCATCCAGAAACAAAACATAGAATTCCAGCTCCTGTTTCCTCCATCTACTTAAAATGGCGTCCAGGCAGCTTAAATCCTCGCCGCTGCGTATATCCATTCCAATGGCTGCCTGTTTAATCTCACTGCCCCCGCAGACCAGCTGGACAAATTTATCTACCAGGGTTATAGGCAGATTATCTACACAGTAAAATCCAAGATCCTCCAGCATTTTCAGCGCCACTGTCTTTCCCGCTCCTGACATTCCAGTTACAATTACAAGCTTCATTTGTCCACCTCAGTTAGATATCCTACTGTTTTTTCAGAGAGTATTTGAAAAATCGCCCCAGCGCTTTACCTCCATCTCCAGCTCCACGCCAGCGGCAGCCTTCACCTTCTCCTGGATATGTCTGCAAAGGTTCAGCACATCCGTAGCCGTAGCTCCACCCCTGTTGATTACAAAGCCGCAGTGCTTCTCCGACACCTGGGCTCCCCCCATTTTATATCCCCGAAGCCCTGCATCCTCTATCAGCTTCCCGGCAAAATATCCATAAGGGCGCTTAAAGGTACTGCCTGCGCTGGGATATTCCAAGGGCTGCTTCTGCCTGCGGCGTACCGCCAGATCCTTTATACGGCTCTCAATCTCGCTCTGCTTCCCCGGCTTCAGCTGAAAAACAGCCTCCAGTGCCACGCAGCCTGCTTCTGGTATCATACTGGTACGGTATCCCATCCTCAGATCCTCTGCCTTTAAGCTGAGAATCTCCCCCTGGGGCGTCATCAACCTGGCAGACTCCAGCACTTCCTTAATCTCAGAGCCGTAGGCTCCTGCGTTCATCACCAGAGCGCCTCCTACCGTACCGGGAATCCCTGCGGCAAATTCCATTCCCTCTAGGGATGCGTCTAATGCCAAATGCGCGGCCCTGCTTAAAAGCAAACCGGCTCCCGCTGTCAGCCTGCTGCCCTGAACCCGCCCATAATTCCAGCCCTGCTCCATAGCAATGACAACACCCTCCACTCCCTTATCACTGACCAGAAGATTGCTGCCATTTCCCAGTATACTCCAGGGAACGTTATATTCCCTGCACAGACGAATGACCGCTGACAGTTCCTTTTCATTTGATGGACCTGCGAAAAACTCGGCCGGCCCTCCGATACGGAAGGTGGTGTGCCTGCTCATGGGCTCCATGGTCATAAGCACTGATTCCTCAGAGACAAGCGCCTCTTTTAGCATACGCTCCAAATTCAACATACATTCCTCACTAACCATTGATTTGCGCAAAATAATTCCGGCCTGCTCCTCATGTTTTTATTGGCCCAAGCCCGCAAACGAGCAGGCTAATCCTGGCTGGCCTTTCCGATATTGGCCTGCACTCGGTTGTACAGCTCCTGAGCCGCATTGTAGCCCATTTTCTTCTGGCGGTAATTGACAGCGGCGGACTCAACGATAATCGCCAGATTACGGCCGGGACGAATGGGAATGGTATGGCATACTACCTGATTGCCCAAAAATTCCGTATACTGATCTTCCAGACCCAACCGATCATACTCCTTATCCCTATTCCAGTCCTCCAGCTTGATCACCATATCAATGGACTGAGTCTCCTTGACGCTCTCCACACCAAAAAGAGTCTTAACATCCACGATTCCGATTCCGCGCAGCTCAATAAAATGCTTTGTAATATCAGGCGCATTTCCAATCAGGGTGTCGTCACTTACCTTCCGTATCTCAACCACATCATCCGTTACAAGACGGTGTCCTCGTTTAATCAGTTCCAGAGCTGCCTCGCTCTTGCCAATGCCGCTCTCACCCATAATCAGCACTCCCTCGCCAAATACATCAATCAAAACGCCGTGAATGCTGATGCAGGGAGCCAGCTTAACATTCAGCCAGCGGATCACCTCCGCCATCAGGGAGGAAGTAGTCTTGTGGGATACCAAACAGGGAACCCCATAGTAATTGCAATACTCCAGAATGTCCTCATCCGGCTCCTGCCCCCGGCTGAACACAAGGCAGGGAATCTGGCTGGAGGTCAGCTTATCATACATCTGGCGCTTATGCTCCCTCTCCATAGTATTAATATATGCCTGCTCCACGTATCCAATGATCTGAACACGCTCTCTGTCAAAATGATCAAAAAAACCAGTAAGTTGCAAAGCCGGACGGTTCACATCCGGGTGAGTCAGCACGATCTTATCGGTGTCAATATCCGGAGTGGTGTTTATAAGCTTCATTTTTTCAATTAATTCCGATATAGTTACTCCATGCATGATTGTTACCCCCTTAAAGCAGTTTCTTCCTTACAGCCTGTCGCTTCTATACATACTATCACACTTTAGACAGGTTGTCATGTGTTTTCTCCATTCCCATTTCCAAAATATGGGGTTTCCTTTTTCTCATGAAAGAAACGGTACACAGCCTCTGCTGCTCGTTTATTCATCTGAGGCGCTGCTTCCAGCTCCTCCACATCTGCTGTCCGCACAGCCTCTATATCCTTAAAATGACGCATCAGCGCCTTTCTCCTGGCAGGCCCGATTCCCGAAATCTCATCCAGAATAGACCGCACCTGTCCCTTTCCTCTCAGGCTCCTATGGTACTCGATAGCAAACCGGTGAGCCTCATCCTGTATCCTGGTTATCAGCCGGAATCCTTCTGAATGCCTGTCAACAGGCACTTCCCTATTGTTATAATAAAGCCCTCTTGTTCTGTGGTTATCGTCCTTGACCATACCGCACACAGGAATAAACAGTCCCAGCTTTTGAAGAACCTTCAGGGCGATGTTCACCTGTCCGCGTCCGCCATCCATCATAATCAGGTCAGGAAACCGTGTGAAATTTCCAAGACTTAAATCCTCGCCCTTCTCCTTAAGCTCTTGGGCCTCCTTTATTCCATGGCTAAACCGTCTGGTAAGCACTTCCTCCATCGAAGCATAATCATTAGGGCCCTGAACCGTCTTAATCTTAAACTTTCTATAATCGCTTCGCTTTGGCTTTCCGTCCTCATACACGACCATAGAGCCCACAGACTCCACACCGCTGGTATTAGAAATATCATAGGCCTCCAGCCTGCGCACCCCCTCCAGCCCGATCCAGTCTCCAATCTGATTCATTGCTCCTATGGTCCGAAGCTCCTCCTTCTTAATCCGTTCCTTATCCTGACTCAGCACAAGGGCCGCGTTCTTTGCGGCCAGCTCCACCAGCCGCTCCCTCTCGCCTTTTTTCGGAACTACAAGCTTCACCTTCTGTCCCCTTTTTACAGAAAGCCACTGGCTGATGATTTCCTCCTCAGCCAGCGGATACTGAAGCCACAGCTCTCTGGGAATAAAAGGCGTTCCTGTATAGAATTGCTTTACAAAGCTGTCCAGGATCTCTCCATCGTCCTCCGCAGTAGCTGCTGATACATGAAAATGATCCCTGCCGATCAGCTTTCCCTCCCGTATAAAGAACACCTGAACCACCGCGTCCTTCTCATCTCTGGCCATAGCCACAATATCCCGATCCTCCATACTGGAACTGGTAATCTTCTGCTTCTGGGAAATCTTCTTTACACTGCTCAAAAGCTCTCTGTACTCAATGGCCCGCTCAAACTCCAGCGCCTTTGAGGCAGCCTCCATCTTCTCCTCTAACTGTTTGAGCAACGGCTCGTACCTTCCATTCATAAACTCCAGGGCCTGATTAAATTTCTCACGGTATTGTTCCGCAGAAATATACCCCTGGCAGGGAGCGTCGCATTGCTTAATATGATAATTCAGGCAGGGCCTGTCCTTCCCGATATCCTTTGGCAGGCTCCGGCTACAGGTACGTATATGATACAGCTTGTGAATCAAATCCAGGGTATCCTTCACAGCTCCCATGCTGGTAAAGGGACCGAAGTATTTGCTCCTCCCGTCCTTCTTCCGTTCTCTGGCCATGAAAATCCTTGGAAATTCCTCACCAACCGTAGCCTTGATATAGGGATATCCCTTATCATCCTTAAGCATAGTGTTGTATCTGGGCCTGTGCTCCTTGATCAGGTTGCACTCCAAAACCAGAGCTTCCAGCTCCGAGTCCGTAATAATGTACTCAAACCAGGCAATATGAGACACCATCTGCTCAATTTTTGAGGTCTTATTCCGGCTGCTCTGGAAATACTGCCTCACCCTGTTCTTCAGGCTAACCGCCTTTCCAACATAAATAATTTCATCTCTGCTATTATGCATAAGATAAACTCCCGGACTGGCCGGCAGCTTCCTCAATTCCTCCTCCAAATCAAACATAATGTTCACCATCCTTTAAGCCATATTTCTTTTCGCCTTTTCATTCAGCTCCACGGCTGAAAAAGGCAGGACGGAATGTTTCTGTCCTGCCTTAAGCACCTTCTCTTCCAATCTGTATCTAAGCTCCGTACCCAGAGGTGCTTCTCCCTGCCAGCCTCCTGTATCTATAGCTCCAGGAACCGGCATGCATCCGGTACTAACTGCAAAGAGTCTGATATACCGCACACGCATTGCCATCCATCTCAGCAATCTGTCACAGCCTGTTCTTTAACACTGGTAAATATGATGCTCCCTAAATCCTGGTCTGCTCCATCTGTCATATACACCTACCTGCCGGCATCCTATTTTTAGCCGGCTCAGGAGTCAGAGGCTGGCTCCTCCGGTATCCCTGGCTCTGACTCCGGCTCCGTCGTAGCCTCCGGCAGCAGGGCTTCTCTGGACTCTGCGATCCGCGCCTCCTCTGCAGCAGCCTCTTCGGGAGACAGAAGCCCTCCATAATGATAGCTCACACCTGCATCCCAAAGAATCCACTCATCATATCCTGCGTCATACACCGCCTGAATCTGGGCCCTTACCTGCTCATCCTTGTAATCGATATAATCTGCCAAATAGGAGGCTGTAAAATCCTGAAGCCAGGGCCGCACAATGGCCTGGGTACTGCCCTCCTTCTCAGCCGCCGCCAGCAGCTCCCTGGAGCCCTTCAAAGCATTCCTTATCGTATCATAAGGCTCTTTGTCCGGATTTTCAATACCAAAATTCCCCGGACTATAATGAGAAGGATAAATCATGGGGCAAATATAGTCCAAATACTCCGCCATCTCCGTGTACCTTTGGCCCACTGAGTCCGCGTCCTCCTGGCTGCGCATAATGGTTCCGAATACATCGGCAGATACATAAAGCCCTTCCCTTGCAAGCCTGTCGTAGGCGTAGCTGATAAACTCCGTTATAGCCTCCGTCTTACTGCGTCCCAGGGTATCTGCATCGTCAAAAACCACATCCTTCATGGTGCTGTCTACCGCAAATCGGATATAATCGAACTGGATCTCCTTAAAGCCCAACTCTCCGGCCTGCTTCCCTACCTCTACCAGATAATCCCATACCTCCTGCTTATAGGGATTCACCCAGGCCAGTCCTTTATGATCCCTGTAAATGCTTCCGTCAGCCACATGAAGGCTCCATTCCGGCTTCTTCTCCGCAAGGTAAGGGTCTCTGAAGGCCACCACTCTGGCAATGGGATAGATATTATGCTCCTTCAGCTTCTGCATAAGTCCAGGAAGATCCTTAATAAACACCTGGCAGGCCCCAATCTCATTTACAGTAGGGGAATCCATTGCAAATGTGATCCTGCCCTGATCATCCTTCACATCAATAACCACGGCGTTCAGCTCTGTCCTGTCAATCTCTTCAATAATTTTATCCATCATGTCGCCGGTTCCGGCCACATAAGCAGATACGTAAATGCCCTTAACCTTCACAGCTCCTCTTGGAGGATAGGTGGAAATGGAAATAACCTCTTCTTCAGAAGAAGCTGCCTCTTCTTCCACCTTAACTGTCTGTCCGGTCTCTGGCCGGGAAATTCCCACTGCCGCATTGGACCCATCCTCCAGCGGCTCATACCGGGAGCATCCCACTAAAGCCAGAGCAAGCACGCCTGCTATTATCCACCTTTTCATTGGTAACCTCTGTCCTTTTCTATCTAATATTTCATCTATGATCAAAGGCAAAAAGCCTGTAAGTTCGGTGGTTCCGGCGCATGTTTCCACTCGTTCTCAAATATAATAGCATATTTTTTGCTATTTGTATATAAAATATGACAGTTTTATTACAATTTTATTAATTTATTCCAATTATTGTAAATTCTAATGAGGCTGTCATAAAACCGCGTTTTACGAAATTGCCATGAAAAAAACATTTCTGCTTTACAGCCTCCACATCTTTTACGTATTCTCTCCTTCTTATACATTCATTTAAAACTAAGCCTCTGACAAATGCCTTTTAAGGGTTGCTCTCACAGCGCCCTTGCCCGCTATCAATTCGGCAAACACTTCCTCCACATAGTGTCCCAGTCCGGCCTCATATAAATTAACTCCGAAAATTCTGGCATCGCTTAGAATGGGGGACAGGGCCTCATGCACATCGCAGTCTTCTCCTATCCTTACGCCCTCCAGCTGCTTCGCCAGACTCTCATACATTGGGTCCGGGCTTACGGTAAAGGTGTTTCCCTCGTCATCCACCCCCAAAAGGTAACGGCACCATCCCGCCTGTACCATAGGAATAAACCTTAAGGCTGTTACATCCAGCTTTGGCCTTGCCATATACTCCTTGATGGTCTCCCCGAAACGGATAGACAGCTTTTGAGAAGTATCGCAGGCAATTCTCTGGGGCGTATCAGGCATAAATGGATTGGGCACACGAATCTGAAGGACTTCATCAATAAACTTCCTGGGTGAAAGGATACCTGGGTCCGTTACTACAGGAAGGCCCTCCCTGTATCCGATGCGCTCCACCATTTTAACCAGATCTTCATCCTTCATCTCCTCACTGATCTTGGTATAGCCAAGAAGACAGCCGTATACAGCCAGGGCGGTATGGAGAGGATTCAGGCAGGTGCAGACTTTCATGCGCTCTACACGCTCTACCGTGTCTCTGGTTGTAAATATAACGCCTGCACGCTCCAGTGCGGGACGCCCATTTGGAAACGCATCTTCAATCACAAGATATTCTGTTTCCTCTGCATTTACAAAAGGAGCCACATAGGTGTTTTTACTGGTTATAAGGTTTTCTGTATCAGTAAATCCACATTCCTCCAGCATTTTCTTAACGCTGTCGTCAGGCCGGGGGGTAATTTTATCAATCATGCTCCAGGGAAAAGCAACCGTTTCCGGGTTTTCTATATAAGCAAGAAAGCCTTCGTCTACCAGTTCTCTCTCTGTCCATGCCTTTGCATAGGCATCTACAGCCGCAAACAGCTTATCTCCGTTGTGTGAGCAGTTATCCATGCTGACCAGAGAAAGAGGAGCCTCGCCATGGGTATACCTCCAGTAGCATAAAGCCGCCAGCTTTCCGATGTAGCTGTCCGCCTTATAAGGGCCCGCTTCAAAATCCTTCTGTACCTCCAAACGGAAGGAGCCATCCGGGGCGTAGAGGCTGTAGCCCTTCTCGGTAATGGTAAAGCTGACCATCTGAAGGGTACTGCTTGCAAAAATCTCCTGTAACCGGCTCCAGTCCGCCTCGTCCTGGCGATCCACGGTCAGGGACTCTGCAACGCTTGCAATAACCGTCTTATCAATGGTTCCGTTTGATTTAAGCGTAACCAGCAGGCTCAGATCGTCCTGGCGCCTGTAAGCCTTTCTAATAATTTCATAATCATAGCCCTCGGCCACAATAATTCCTGTCTTTTCTATCCCTTCATTCAACAGCTTCTGCTGAAGCGCCGCCGGAAAAGCCCGGAAAATGTTGCCTGCTCCGAAATGAACCCACTGGGGGCAGGCTCTTGTGGCTTCTTTCATAGCCTTCCTGTTAAATCCTGGCAGTTTAATTCCTGCTGCCGCCCACTGCTCCTTCTGATTACACTCAATGTCTGATAAACGCATCACTTTTTTCCTCCTGATAGAATTGATTTCGGTATTCCCGGTCTCCTGCACTTATTAAATTACATACCTGTATCTTATCACCTGTCAAACAAATAATCCATTTCCCTTTTTGTTGATCACCTTGCAAAAGCTGCTGTCAAAGCCTTGGACACCTTTTACGCATAAAAAAAGACCGCCGCATCCTTAGTATGCGCTCGGCCTTTTGCTCTTTATACCTTTTTTACTCCATTACGGATGATACACCGGCGTTCCCGGTGTCCACAGGCAATTCCATTGCATTTCCTGTCATAGCGTTAGCCATAATCAACAGAGCCGCCAGCATGACCCATGCAAAACCGCCCAGCACCTTTCTAATCTTCATTCCGATCCGCCTCCTGAACATAAGACGGCACCCTTGCCGCTTACACTTGATCTGCTATCCTATTATACAAAATTTTCTGAAAAACGCAAGTCCTTTTTCCTCTTATATCATCTTACCTTTTCCTTTCAAAGACCGATGCTTGTATAATTCATAATTATACGGGGAATTTTGTCGAATCCTGCGTTTATTTATATATATGCTTTGATAAAATACAGCTAGAAAAGAGGAGCCATTGTGATTACATATGAACCATTCTGGAACACCCTAAAGGAATCGGAGGAATCTACCTATACCCTAATTCATGTTCATAAGCTGTCTAGTTCCACAATTAACCGTCTTCGCAAGGATCAGCCCTTAAGCACTACCACGATCAATGATCTCTGCAGGATATTGGATTGCGGCATTACGGATATTATAAGCTATACCCCCTCCAGCAGTGATCCGATCCTTTAGGAGGCATTCTTCCTGTACCCGAATCACCTGACACCGTCAAGCATCCTGCTGCGTCTGAGCACGCAAGGAAATACCTCTGTATTCCAACATGCAGTGTCCCAAATCCGAATTGCATATTCATGATTTTATCCATTGATTCTTCAACTGCTGCCACGTTGAACCATCACATATCATCATGACATACTGGGTAGTCATACCATATAGCCATATCATCACATTGGTTTGTAAACAAAAAATAGTGGAGCATACGGGATTCGAACCCGTGACCTCCACACTGCCAGTGTGGCGCGCTCCCAGCTGCGCTAATGCCCCGACCTGATGATGATACCATAGAATATAGAAAAAATCAAGCATTATTTCTAATCCAGGTACGTCAGGCCCAATAGCATCGCTGATACCTTTCCGCCTCCAGCCTGCTTTTCATTCCAAAAGCTTCCACAGCCAAAATTTCTTTCATACAATCTTGCAGCCTGGTCATCTCTTATTCCTCTTACTATTTACCCTATAATATCTGACTATTCCAAATACACCTTAATACCACCTGACTATAGGAAGTTCATTATTAACTCCCTTCGTTGCCAATATCTGATGAAGATCAATCACACCGTTGTGAAAGGTGGCCGCACAGGAGCAGAGATACAGCTCCCACATTCGCACAAATTCCTCATCAAACATAGACCGAATCTGGTTCTCATGTTCCCTGAAATTCTTCTCCCAGCACAAGAGAGTCTTATTGTAATGATTCCTGAGATTCTCAACATCTAAAATGTGAAAATTGTATTCTGCCATCAAAAAGATAATTTCCCTCAGGCTGGGAATCACCCCACCCGGAAAGATATATTTTTTAATCCATGGATCTCCCGCATGCTCCTTCTGGCTGCTGATAAAATGCAGAAGAAAAACGCCTCCCGGCTTCAGCGCCTGGCTGACACAGTCCAGAAAACAGTTATAATTCTCCCGTCCCACATGCTCCACCATACCTACGCTGACTATCCGATCAAACTCCAGCCCCACTTGCTTTAGGTCTCTGTAATCCATCAGCCTGACCGTCACTAAATCCTCCAGACCTTCCTTCTCTATCCTAGTCCTAAAGCCCTCATATTGCTCCCTGCTCAGGGTAATTCCCGTTCCCCTTATTTTATATTCCTTTGCTGCTCTTAAAAGGAGAAAGCCCCAGCCGCAGCCAATATCCAGCAGGCTCATTCCAGCTTGAAGCCCAAGCTTTTTAAGAATATACTCAGTCTTGTTCACCTGCGCCTCATAAAGCGTGTCCTCACCCGTCTTAAAATAGCCGCAAGAATAATTCAGAGTTTCATCCAGCCATAGCTTATAGAAATCATTTCCTATATCATAATGGAAGGAAACCTCCTTTTTCTGGTTCTTCCTGGAATTCGATGTATGAAGAAGTCCTTTCAGCTTCACCCGGTTCACCTCAAACTTATCCATCTGTCCAAGGAAATGATCCAAAGCCTCATACAAATCCCCTTCCACTTCCAGCTTTCCCTTCATATAGGCCTCTCCCAAAGCCAGGGATGTACTGCCTGTCAACTCCTTTACCGAAATCTGTTCCTTAATATTCACCACAAACAAAGGATTCCCATGTCCGACTTTCTCCTCATGTCCCTCCCATCTAACCAGAAAGGGATAATCCGTAAAACGGTTCAGAAAATGAACCATGGCTTTCTCTTTTAACATATTGGAGCACACATCCTCTCCGCCGGTTCCACTGCTCTGAATAAAAAGCAATTCTATCTAATTCCGGCATGTATTTTTTACCAATATTATCCCCTTCTGGAAGCAATTTATACTCCCCTGCTCCATACAATACATACGCAAAAATCCCGGAAAGCCGAAACTTTCCGGGATTCACATTCCCATACCAGACATTCACTGGCAAGATGAATTAGTCATTGCCGTATAAAGTCACCAGTTTCTCCAGATAAGCATAACGCTCCTTCGCCTCTGCCTCATTGCGAGCAAAGAGCTCAGCGGCTCTCTCAGGATTCTTCATGGCCAGGGACATATAGCGAACCTCACCCTTAAGGAAATTCTGATATTCCTCCAGCTTAGGCGCCTTAGAATCCAGGGAGAATTTCTTCTCAGCTGCCGGGTTGTAACGGAAGTTATTCCAGTATCCGCACTCTACAGCCAGCTTCTCCTCTGTCTGAGCCTTGTCCATACCCTTCTTAATACCGTGGTTGATACATGGAGCATATGCGATAATCAGAGATGGGCCTGGGTAAGCCTCTGCCTCAGAAATCGCCTTAACTGTCTGAGCCATATCAGCTCCCATACAAATCTGCGCTACATATACATAGCCATAGCTCATAGCAATACCAGCCAGATCCTTCTTCTTCACATCCTTACCACCGGCAGCAAACTGAGCCACAGCTCCTGTCTTGGTAGCCTTGGAGGACTGTCCGCCTGTATTGGAGTAAACCTCCGTATCATATACCATAATATTGATATCCTTGCCGGAAGCCAGAACGTGGTCCACACCGCCAAAGCCAATGTCATAAGCCCATCCGTCGCCACCAAATACCCACTGGGACTTCTTAGCCAGAAAATCTTTGTTCTTGACAATATCCTTGCAGACAGGGCAGTCGATTCCGTCTAAGGCAGCAACCAGCTTATCTGTCGCAGAGCCATTGAGAGCGCCGATACCGAAGGTGTCCAGATACTCCTTGCATGCAGCCTTAACTTCCTCAGAAGCCTCAGCGCTTGCCATAACTTCCTCCACCTTAGCCTTTAAACCGTCTCTGATAGCGTTCTGAGCCAGCAGCATACCGTAACCAAACTCAGCATTATCCTCGAACAGGGAGTTATCCCATGCAGGACCCTGTCCTCTGGAGTTAACGGTGTACGGTGTGGACGGTGAGGAGTTGCCCCAGATGGAGGTACAGCCTGTGGCGTTGGCAATGTACATTCTGTCACCGAACAGCTGGGTAATCAGCTTAGCATACGGAGTTTCACCGCAGCCTGCACAGGCACCGGAGAATTCCAGAAGAGGCTTTTTAAACTGGCTTCCCTTAACCGTATTCTCTTTGAACTTGGCAATCACTTCTTCCTTGATTGGCAGAGACTGACCGTAATCAAACGCTGCCGCCTTGTCCAAGCTCTCCTCCAGGGATTTCATCTCCAGAGCCTTGTTGCCCTTCATACCCGGGCAGACATTTGCACAGGAACCGCATCCGGTACAGTCTAATGGAGAAATAGTGATAGCGAACTTCAGCCCTGGCATAGCGGTCATGTCCTTCATCTTCATATCAGCAGGAGCCTTGGCAGCCTCATCCGCATTCATAACAGCTGGACGGATTACAGCATGAGGACATACATAGGAGCAGAAATTACACTGAATGCAATTCTCAGGTATCCAGTTGGGAACCTTAACTGCAATTCCTCGCTTCTCATATGCGGAGGAACCCGATGGTGTGGAGCCGTCTGCATAATCCCTAAAGGCAGATACAGGCAGGCTGTTGCCCTCCTGAGCATTAACCTTGGACTGGATATTGTTGACAAAATCCACTACATCCTTTCTTCCGTCAGTTACCACCGCATAGTCAAGTCCCTCATCCTCACAACAGGACCAGCTAGCCGGAACCTCTACCTTGTGAACGCCCTTAGCGCCTGCGTCAATCGCTGCCCAGTTCTTCTGAACGACGTCCTCACCCTTACGGCCGTAGGTTGCTTTCGCTGCGGCCTTCATCAGCTCATTAGCCTTCTCAGCAGGAATAATCCCTGTAAGCTCGAAGAACGCGGACTGCAGAATCGTGTTGATACGTGTCGGTCCCATGCCGGTCTCAATACCAATCTTAACACCATCAATGGTATAGAACTTAATATTGTGGTCAGCGATAAACTTCTTAACCTGTCCAGGCAGATGCTTCTCAAGCCCTTCCATATCCCATGGGCAGTTCAGAAGGAACGTACCGCCGTCAACCAGCTCCTGAACCATATTGTACTTGCGTACATATGCCGGATTATGGCAGGCAACGAAGTCAGCCTTGTGAATCAGATAGGTAGACTTAATCGGAGAATGCCCAAAGCGAAGGTGAGACATCGTCACGCCGCCAGACTTTTTGGAATCATAGTCAAAGTATGCTTGGGCATACATATCTGTATTGTCACCGATGATCTTGATGGAGTTCTTGTTTGCTCCTACGGTACCGTCAGCGCCCAGCCCCCAGAACTTACAGTTGGAAGTTCCCTCAGGCGTGGTAACAATAGGCGCTCCAAGCTCCAGGGACAGATGGGTAACATCATCAACAATACCAATGGTAAATGGAGACTTGGTCGCGTTCTCATATACAGCAACGATCTGGGCCGGAGTGGTATCCTTGGAGCCCAGGCCATAACGTCCAGTTAAAATCTTAACCTGATCAAACTTGGTTCCCTTAAGAGCAGCCACTACATCCAGGTACAAAGGCTCGCCGATAGCTCCCGGTTCTTTCGTCCTGTCTAATACGGAGATGACCTTTACAGAATCAGGAATCGTATCGATTAAAGCCTGAGCGCAGAACGGCCTGTACAGACGAACCTTTACCACGCCGACCTTATGCCCCTGTTTTGTCATGTAATCAATGGTCTCCTCGATGGTATCGTTTACTGAGCCCATAGAAATGATGATGTGCTCAGCGTCAGGGGCGCCGTAGTAGTTAAACAGCTTGTAATCTGTTCCAATCTTCTCATTCACCTTGTCCATGTACTCCTGAACAATGGAAGGAAGCGCGTCATAGTATGGGTTGCAGGCTTCTCTTGCCTGGAAAAAGATATCAGGATTCTGAGCAGAACCTCTCTGGCATGGATGATTTGGGTTCAGGGCATTCTTACGGAATGCGTCAACAGCGTCCATGTCAACCATTTCCTTCAAGTCTTCATAATCCCAAGTCTCAATTTTTTGAATCTCATGGGAGGTACGGAAACCGTCAAAGAAGTTGATAAAAGGAACTTTACCCTTGATAGCTGCCATATGGGCTACTACTGTCAAATCCATTACTTCCTGTACACTGGACTCGCACAGCATAGCGCATCCTGTCTGACGACAGGCATAGACATCTGAATGATCACCGAAAATAGATAATGCATGGCTTGCAACCGCACGTGCAGATACGTTGAATACGCCTGGCAGCTGCTCGCCTGCAACTTTATAAAGGTTTGGAATCATCAGCAACAGACCCTGTGACGCAGTGTAGGTGGTAGTCAGAGCGCCTGCTGCCAGAGAGCCGTGTACAGCGCCTGCTGCGCCTGCCTCAGACTGCATTTCCGTAATCTGCACTTCACGACCGAAGATATTGGTTCTTCCGTCAGTTGCCCATTCATCTGTAGCTTCCGCCATAGGTGAAGATGGAGTAATCGGATAGATAGCCGCTACATCAGTAAACGCATATGAAGCATGTGCTGCTGCATGGTTGCCATCCATGGTTTTCATTTTTCTTGCCATTTTACTTTCCTCCTACAAATAGTGAATATGTATATAGTATACATGCAAGCCTGCCGCGGAAGGAATTTCCTCACAGACTAACCTGTCTACTATTATAACAATTATTTAACAAATTGCAAATGTTTAATCGTAATTACGCTAAAAAATACAATGTAAAAAGCTGATATTCTATAGGTTTCACAAAAGCCAGAAAAGGCGCCCCAGGCACCCCTCTGGCTTTATGAACATTCTTTTTTTTATAATTATTCTGGCTTCAGCGGCGCAATCACCGGACTTTCCCCACCGGGTCCTAAGCTGCTCCCTGAAGTGGCCTGCGTTCCTGCCGTCGGGACAGGAGCTGCAGTCTGAGGGGCAGGTGCAGCAGAGGAGGGCTGATCCACACCTGGGCCGATCTCCTGGGCGGAGCCTGGTATCGTAGGAGCCTCACCCTGAACATAGCCCTCAGGCATACCGTCTACCGTTGGAACCGGCGTCTCATTTGAAATAGTGGTCTCCTCCGGCAGAAGCACAACGCCGGACGTGTTCCTGCGGATCACAGGAGCATGTCCCTTATAGGTCGTTTTATGATCCAGTGTCCTGGAAACCTCTACCCCGTTCTTATATACGACCTTATAGGTCTCCCATCTGCTGCCCTGGGTACCGGCGCTCTTTACTACCTCTACTCCTGGCTGAAGTGTCTGATCCTCCTCATAGGTTGGAGCCGGAGGATCTAAGGTCTCTGTTTTCTTGGACTCCAAATCCAGCTTCATCCCCTCCTCCAGAATGGGGATTCCGTAAATAGATACGGTCATTTTCTGGTTCGCGTAGCTGGCTCTGATGCCGATGGACGTTTTGGAGGTATTCTTAAACCGGAAATCCGGCTGCTCATAGCTCACAGTCGCGTCCTGTCCAGGGGTAATATAGTTTGGCTCAAAGGTATGAGAACGTCTGAATGTAATGCTTTCCTCCCCCAGACCGGAACGGTATACTGCGTTATACAATGTAGTGGATACCTGGCATACGCCTCCGCCGATCTCCTGAACTACCTCTCCATTATTATAGGCAGCCGCCGCCTTATAGCCCTTTTCCTCTGTACGCCTTCCTACGATTTTATTAAAGGAAAATTCCTCTCCCGGACGGATCACCGTTCCATTAATAGCCTCCGCTGCCAGACGCACATTGGTATTGCGGTTGCTGTTCGAGGTTGTGTCGGTGGTAAAAGTGCTCAGAGTCTTATATTTCTCCTTGGCTGCAGCAGAGCTGATTTCAGGCTGCACCTCACTTCCCTGTGCTTTAAGCTGTGCGTCAAACCGCTTCTCCTTCAATGCCGCAAGTATATCCGCTGTCAGCTTTTCCTGATCAATGGCAAAGCCTGGCGTCTCACCTGCGAATACAAACGCTCCCTTTTCTTTGTCATATTTGTCGATAGAACCGTTCCGGGCCTTTTTGTCCCATTTAGCAGCGCAGGCAGCCGCCTCAGCTGCCGCTGCTTCCTCCAGCCCGTCCAGCTCTAAGGCATATTGCTCCTTTGGCTCTCCGCTGTAAATCTCAGCCAGCAGCTCCTCTACCTTTTCAGCCGCCAAATCAGTCACTTGATAGACTTCCTCCCCGTAGGTTACGGTCATAGACCATGGGTATTCTTTAAGAATGGCGTTTCTGGCCTGGCTTAAGGACATTCCGGTGATGGAAATGCCGTCAACCTGAACCTCCTTGGTAATCTCTGTCTCCGCAGGCTGAGAGGTACTCTCATCCACTTGTATAACAGCTGTCTTTTTGGCCTTTAATGCCAGCGCGATACAGGTAATTAGGATAAGAAGGATCACCCCTATAACAGCTATCTTTTTATAATCAGGCCCCTGTCTTCTTCTGTGGGAGCTGTTCCTCCTGGATGTATTAGCTGCGTTCATCCTTCCGGCTTGTCCTCCCATTCGGTAGGAAGGATTGCTTCTATAGCTGCTGCCTGAGGAGCTCCGTCCTGTGCTTCTTGAACTACCGCTTCTGTTTATCACCGTACTTCTATTAGATCTATTAGAATCCCGGCTATGGCCCCTGTCTGCCGGGTAGCTTCTTCTATCGTAATTATTTTCTAATTGTTTCATCCTTTTCACCTATCATTCTTGATATTTACAAATTGTAGTATAACATACTTTGTGTAAAATGGAACCGTATTTTTCAATTTTTCCAAGGGATTTTACTTATTATGAATTTCGTGTTACTATATATAAAATTAGTATTATTAAAGTGTTAAAAATCATTTAAAATCCCCCTCTCAAAAAACTGAGGGGAATCGTTTCTCATTGAGTTAAGGAGGATTCTGCCATGGCTTACGTGGATTTACATGTTCATTCAAATGCTTCTGACGGCACCTTAAGTCCTGAGCAGGTGGTAAAGCTAGCCGCCGAGGCCGGACTGGCTTCCATTGCCCTCACTGATCACGATACTACCGCCGGAGTAAAAGAAGCGGTGAAGGCAGGGCTAAAATGGGGTGTGGAGGTCATACCCGGAATCGAGGTATCTAGTTCCTTTGAAGGGGTGGAAATACACATTCTGGGCCTTTTTGTAGATTGCTCGAACCCAGGCCTTATTTCCACTCTGGAACGCTTCCAACAGTCCAGAAACCGCCGCAATGAAGAAATACTTCACCGTCTGGAGGACGCAGGGATTCATATAACCCCAGAAGAGCTGACGGGAGAAAACCCCAAAACCGTTATCACCAGAGCTCACATAGCACAAGCGCTTCTCAGCAAAGGATACGGTTCCAGTATGAAACAAATTTTTAAAAAATACCTTCATTACGGAGGACCTTTCTGTCCTCCTAAGGAGCTCCTTCCCCCTGAAGAGGTCATAGGACCTCTGACAACCGCTCATGGCTTCGCAGCTCTGGCTCACCCCTTCTTGTATGGTCTTGGAGACAAAAAAACAGAGGAGCTTATTTCCTGTCTGGCAGGCCTTGGCATGAAGGGCCTGGAGGTCTACCATTCCTCCCACAACCAGTTGGAAATCCGGAAACTTCAGGAGACGGCCGTCCGCTGTCATCTTCTTCCCACCGGCGGCTCTGACTTCCATGGAAGCAATAAACCAGATATTTCCATAGGAACAGGCAGAGGAGGACTTCACGTTTCCTCTCTTCTGCTGGAACATATAAAAAAGTTTTGTAATCCTTAATTTTTTATAAATTATTGTATTGTATTGAGTCTTTCACTTTGCTATAATCATATATGTTGAAGGATTCAACCAGACTTTTCCAGTATTGGTTGGAATGAATACAAACAGGAGGAATTATAGTGAAGGTTCAGAATATTACAGATGTAGAAAAGTTTTTCAACGTTATAGACCAATGCAAAGGAACAGTAGAACTAGTATCCCCGGAAGGCGACCGCATCAATCTGAAATCCAAATTAGCCCAGTATCTTTCAATGGCTACCATTTTCTCCAACGGATATATTAAAGAATTAGACCTAGTTGCCCATGACAAGGAGGACATCGAACGTTTAATTAAATATATGTATCAGGGAGAATAAGCAGGTTGCTTATAACGTCAGAAAGCTAAGACTAGCCCGGAACCGTTCAGCCAGGTTCCGGGCTAATTTCGGCTTACGCTACAGGATAAAGGGGGCCGCTATCTTCTTCACTCCATCGGGATTATTCCGGCTCCACTCTTCAAACCTCATTCCGCTTTCTCTTACGGTCTGTCCCAGAAGCTTTAGAAAATCAGGTATCTTCAATTCCAGCATAACTCCCAGCTTCTCTCCCAGCTTTTCTCTTTCCTGGACATCACAGCCATTATAATGAAGCGTAAAGGCAGGCATAGGAACCTTCTCTATTACCTTGACTCCACCGTGAAATCCCAAGGCTCCAATCTGGTGGGTCCCGCAGGAGGAAGGGCAGCCGGATATATGAATCCGGGGAAGCACTCCATCCTCAAAGCCTTCCCTCCGGGCCATTTCCACCAGATGGTTTAACAGCGCCTGAGAATCACGAACTCCCTGCTGACAGATAGAAGCCCCGATGCATGCAACCGATTCTTCAAAGCTGTTTCTTGCCCCATGTTCTGTAGCCTTCAGAACCTGGCCAGCCTCCTCCCCTGTACAGTTGATTATATAGGCCGTCTCATCCGGAGCCAGGCGAAGCTCCACCTGATCCATATCCTTAATCAGCTCATACATCCGTTTGAAAAAGCCTGTGTCTGGAACGCCTCCCAGCGGATGATATTTCACCGCATAGAATCCCGGCTGCTTCTGCCCAATCACCCGGCTGTCCGCCGGTGCTTTCCCCTGGGCTTGCTTCATACCGGCTCTGAATTTCCAAGCAGGTTCAGAAGCAGGTAAATCCAAATCCAGATTTTCTCCCGAAGCGTATACCTCCTTCAGCTTTTCCCCAAATGCTTCCCTGTAGCTCTCCTCTCCCCCCAAAGAATCCTTCATAAACCGGCTTCTGGCTTTGGCCCGGTTTTCATAATTTCCATAAGCGCAGAAGGTGTTGTACATAGCCCTGATATAATACAGGATCTGGCCCGGAGCCACACCTTGAGCCACTAAAACGCCAAAGGACGGATTATTGCCAAGGCCTCCTGCACTGTACACATCAAAGGTTCCGTCCGGTCTGGCCGTAAAGCCGAGGTCACGGAAGGTCGCATGGGTTATATTTGCTTTTGTATTAGAAAACGCCACCTTCAGCTTTCTTGGAAGCTTCGGCCCTTTAATGAGGGTCATTAAATAGTCTGATGCCGCAAGGGCGTAGGGGAGCACATCAAAATACTCATCTCTCTCAACTCCAGATAAAGGCGATACCATTACGTTTCTTGGAAAATCCCCGCCTCCTCCCCTTGTAAGTATGTTATGGTCAAGGGCCTCCACTGCAATGGCGCATACCGCTTCTTCATTCAAATTATGAAGCTGCACCGTCTGACAGGTGGTAAAATGCACCAGATTGATCTTATAGCGCTCTACGCAGTCTGCAATAAACTTTAACCGCTCCTTATCAATCCGTCCTGCCGGCAGGCGCAGCCGGAGCATGCTGGCCTCGCCTCCTTTCTGGGCATAGCTTCCAAAGCCCCCAGATATTCCTTTGTATGCTTTTGCGTCCAGCTCCTTCTTATAAAATTTTGATGTAGCCTCTGCAAATTCCCTGTATTCGTCTCTCCAATTCTCTGGCCTGAACTCTGTAGTTTCCATCCCTGTTCCTTTCATCTGCTTTATATTTATCCGTTTTACTCTTCCGGCTTGGATTCATGCATTTTTGTTTCCTTTAAAACGGCAGCCTTAGCCTCCTCACTCTTCTCCATCCCAAGCCTCCCTTTTAATCTCACATTCACCGTCTCCCTTAAAAGAGCATAAAGCACAGAACTGAAAGGAATAAATACAAGCATTCCCACAATTCCCATTATACTGCCGCCTACTGTTACCGCAACCAGCACCCATATGGAAGGGAGTCCCACGGAGTTTCCTACTACATAGGGATAAATCAGATTTCCCTCAAGCTGCTGAAGCACCAAGAAGGTGACTGTAAATATAAGCGCGTCCATAGGATTTACCATCAGCATCAGAAAAGCTCCCACACCCAGTCCCACAAAAGCGCCAAATATGGGAATTAACGCTGTAAAGGCGATGAGCACTCCGATGAGCAGGGCATAGGGAAGCCGCAGCACTGTCAGCGTTACAAAAAACATAGTGCCCAAAATCACTGCTTCTAAGCACTGTCCCGTAAGAAAGCTGGAAAAGGTACGCTCTGTCAAAGCGGCAATCTCCAGTATCCTGGCTACTGCCTTCGCAGGAAGAAACGCAGCCAGCAGCTTCACAGTCTGACGCTTTAAGTTTTCCTTTTGAAGCAGAATATAAATCGCAAAGATAAATCCTATCAGAAAAGAGGACACGCCGCTTACAATGGACACAGCCGCAGAAAAGGTAGTGTTCAGCATAGAGCCTGCCCCTGTCTTTAAAAACTCCACCATATCCTTTAATATCTGCTGCCAGTCCACCTGGAGATGGTTTACCTGCTCCAGAATCATTGCATTGTTGGCAAACAGCTGTTCCGCCTCTTTCCTAAGGCTTGTAAAAAAGGCTGGCACACTGCTTTGAAGAATTTCAAAGGTACTAAAAAGCTGGGGAGTCACCACAAAAGTAACCAGAAATAATATCCCAGTCACCACAAAGATGGTAAGCGCCAAACTGGCCGGCCGTTTGAGGCCTCTTGCCCTCCCTTCCAGAGGCAGATGACGCTCAATATTGCGCATAGGCACGTTGAGAATAAAAGCGATTGCCCCGCCCAGAATAAAAGGCCCTGCAATGCGCACCAGAGCCGCGGTCAGCCCCAGCAGCTGCCGGTAGTTAATGCCCGCAACCACTGCCACTACTGTAAACAGGATAAGTCCCCGCAATTTTTTTATTGTATCATGATTCAGCTCCATCATCCTCTCCTTTTATTTTGTTTGCTTCCTCATAAAAAATTTCCTCTATGGTTCTTTTGCAGGACCGGAAGGTACCCTGGGCCATAAGAGAGCTTCCTCCGCCCTGTCCATTAAGCCTTCTGTTAAGTATCCTGCTCAAGATCCGCACATCAGCTTTACTGCTTCCAAGAGCGTAGCGATACTCCTGCTTCTCGTCACTGCCTGAGCATACGGCCACAATCCGGCCCTTGTTCTGCTCATAAAGGAGAGTAGCCATCTGACGAATCTGAACCGGAGCCATCCCCTCCTGAAATACCACCAGGGGCCTGCCACTCTCAGGAAAACCCTGAACCTTTAAGTCTAAAAGCTGGCTGTAAAGGCGGCCTATAAGCATATCCTTCGCCTGAGCGTCGTTTTTAAGCTTCTCAACTGCCTCCGGAGCCAGATGAAGCTTAGCTGACAGAAGATTGGATATTTTCAGCTCATCCTTCAGCCTGGCCCTGTAATCCAGAACAGCCCTGCGGCCGCAAAGCATGAAAAGGCGAACTCCCCCTTTATATCGCATCATACTCTTTATCTTGATGATCCCCACTTCTCCCGTATGCTCCACATGGGTTCCACAGCAGGCACAGACATCCCCTCCCGGTATTTCCACAATCCGTACCAAACCCGGCAATTCCTTTTTGCTGCGGTAATCCATGGTCAGAAGCTCCTCCTGGGAGGGATAAATAACCCGCACCAAAACATTGGCATAGACAATCTCATTGGCTTTATTTTCCAGCTCGTCCAGCTGCTCATTGGTCAATTCACCATTAAAATCCACCGTCACTTCCTCTGTTCCCATGTGAAAGCCCACGTTGTCATAGCCATAAATTTGGTGAATCAGCCCTGCCAGGATGTGTTCTCCTGTATGCTGCTGCATATGGTCGTATCTCTTTTGCCAGTCTATCCTTCCCTCTGCCAGAGTCCCCGGCTCCAGGGGAGACGCCAGCTCATGGAGGATACGTCCTCCCTTCTCCCGGACAGATAGAACCTCCACTTCATTTAAGATACCTGTATCTGAGGGCTGACCACCGCCCTCAGGGTAAAATCCAGTCTGGTTCAAAGTCACCAGCCAGGTGCCTCTGCCGCTTTCCTCACAAGTTTCCACTGTACACATAAATGACTTCACATAGGGAGTCTGATAATATAATCGGTTCTTTTCCATATTTGTAGCCCCTTTTGCAGCTCAGCCATCTTTACACTGCTGCCTGCGTGGACATTATACTATATTTTCTTTGCATGTACCAACAAATAATAAAAATTTTTTAAAAAACTTAGAAACATGAGCAAGCCAAAGGTCATATGATACAGTGTAATTAAACTTTAATGGAGGAACTATCATGAGTGATGTAGCAGCAACAAACTGCGGTTGTGACTGTGGATGCGGAAACGGAGGAAGCGGATTTAATTGTATTTGGCTGATTCTGATTCTGTGCTGCTGTGGCGGTGGAAACGGCTTCTTCGGTAATAACTGCGGCAGCGGTTGTGGGAATGGATGTGAATTCATCTGGATTATCCTGATCCTGTCCTGCTGTTGTGGCGGCGGAAACGGCTTCTTCTGCTAATTCTACCTCTTTAGGAGCCTTCACCAAAGAAATTTAACATAATGAAAGGGAGCTGCTTCGTCCCCTGCACATAAAACAGTGAAGGGGACAGCTACTCTTAATCAAAATACGGTATAGGCCTTATGGCTATGCCGTTTTTTGTTCTTTGGAGCGCTTTTGTTTTCTGCGTTCCTCAAAGATTTCTTCTAGTTCTTCAGCATGCTTTCCATAAATAGGAGCTCCTATTTTTATAAGTATGTCACATAATAGGGTGGGATAAAAGTATCTAATTTAAAAATGGCATCAGCTTTACGCCAATGCCTCAACATTCAACCCCTTTTTACTTGGAAGCGCCAGCATTCATGGAGCCCGAATATCCTTGATGGCCCCGGTTCTTACCTCCATATCCCTTCCTGCCCTGCTTCCTTTTTAAACATTCATCATCTATTTCATAAACCGCATTTCCTTCAATTACAAGACGGCTGTACATGGATTTCACTCTCCTTCCATATTATTAATATATGCATGGCCTATGCTTTGGCTCATAACGTCAAAAAAATATGGCATGGAACCAGCTTTACCTGCATAAGCTTAAAACAAAGAAACAGAAGGCCGGTAAAACCATATGCCCCCATTGAACGATTATAAGCTTACAGATTTGGACTATCTGATAGGAGACCATCACCTGCAAATGATAAAAGCTGCCCTTCCCTATTTAGGTATACCAGAACAGCGTGCCGTATCTTTATTCGTAAAAGCTCAGGAGCTGCGAAAAACCATAGAGCTCTTTGAAACAGAAGAAGTGGCCTCTATGGGCATCTGCTCTTTAGAAAAAAAGGAACAAAACACCTCCGTCCGGGATTTGCTCAAGGCCATCCGCCCCTATGGGAATCCTTCTGAGCAGGATATGATCGATATGGCCCAAGCTTTTATGGACGGCCAGACTCCTATGGAACAGCTTCGCCGCTTCCTTACCCCGGAACAGCAGTCCCGTTTTGAAACCATGCAGATGATGATGACTGCGTTTCAGTCCATGGCGTAAAAACGTTTTCTCAGAAAGGAATACATCATATGGATATAAGTTGGAAACAGGACCCTAGACTGGAAGACATCAGCCCGGAAAAGCTCACATTACTGACACAGTTTGCAGAGCAAATTGAACGAACAGATAAAAACCACCTGATGGAAGCCTTCATGACTGTTAATCTGGAGGCTCAGGAAAAGGGGCTCCAGTTCAACGACCAGGAAACAGCCCTTCTGGTGTCTATTTTAAGCTCTAATATGTCTCCCAAGGACAGAAAAAGGCTGGAGCTTTTAAAAATGATAGCGAAAAAAATGGCAGGGCCGCGCTGATACAAGCGCACCACTGCCTTTATCTAACGATAACCAACAAAGTTATTTAGCTCCATCCTTTAATATAACTGGTTCAAGTCAGGCGCAATCACAATTTTCGTCTGCTTAGTCACAGACTGAACCAGCTCCATAGCCCTTGCTTCCGGTAAACGGATACATCCCGCAGAACCGTTGTCAGACGAGGCCGCAGAGCAGTGAAGGAAGATAGCGGAGCCCATACCGGGGATACAGTCAGAATTGTAGTTTAATGCCAGCCCATAATTATAATAGGGGGAGGCCGCGCTCATATTCTCAGCGGACTTCCAGCTTTTGGGAAGCTGCGAGGTGTTCACCAGCTTATTATAATAGGGGCTGGCTGAATCGTCCACCCAATAGTCGCCTTTTGCTATCTTATGGTAAGGCAGAATACTTCCCGGATCCTCTTTTAAACCAAAGGCCATGGTAAGGCCGTAGGTGCCGGCCGGAGTTTTTCCATCTCCCTCTCGCTTATGAGCCGTGATTCCGCCTCTCCCAACGACGCCCGCTTCCTTCCAGGCAAGCTCCCAGCCTCCGTCCTGGTTCTTTTTATAATAAGAAACGTCCGCGTTGCAGCCTCCTGTCCCAACTACAACAATTAACTGGTCGGCTCCCTCTGCCCCGGTAAGATTGGCAGGAATAATCTCGCCGTTTCGAACAGACGGAAGACCTTCTGTCCCTTCAGAGCATTCGGCAGGAACCTTATCACCTACTCCAGAGGCTACTCCCGGCCCTTTTGCTGTGCTGTCCGTTTCCGTCCGAACCCTTACCCCGCCTAGGCTGGTCATGGCAATAGTTCCTGCCGCCAGTAAAACGGCTCCCACCAATAAGCTGTATATCCTTATTATTTTCATAATGTATAAGCTCCTTTGCTGCTTCCTTTTCTCTGATTATACCTCTCATTTCCAGAAATATCATTTCTTTTCTTACAGCCAGCGTCTCAAGGCGCCCTAGTCCTTCTCTTCGTTCAAGTCCCTATCGCAGTTGCTGATGCCTCTAAAGAAGCGTTTGTATTCCTTCGACTTAATTCTTAAAAGGGTCTTCGTATTCTTTTACACTTAATTTATCTTGCATAATACCCTGTTTTTCCTGATCTTGGATATATTTCCTTTTTGCAGCTTCATTTAATCCTAACGTACTCACTTGACACTCCCCGCAGCTAAAGCAAGGGTTTTTACGACACATTGGATAATAATAAGTGGTTTTTACGGCTCCTTGCCGGGCCCTATTACATTTATTTGATGGCCTACAATCATATTACCTATATACATACCCATTATCTTATGTGCTCTTCCGGCCATACATTTCTTTTCCTCTATTTTAAATTACTACAGTCAACATAAAGGGGCTTGAATTATCTCTTTCCTATTGTTATAATATATGCATAAAAGGAACAACCGCCCCATACAAGGGGTTGGCCTATTTGGAAGATAGAAAATCCACCCTCTCAACAGCCAAGTTTACAAGGGTGGTTTTTCTATACCCATTTCTGGGATTTTTATAGAAAAACGTTACTTACGCTTATGAAATATAAAGGTAAGCAATGCCAGAATGAATAGCCCAAAGGTCATTAAGTCCTGAAAGCTAAATTCCATCTGCACCACCTCCCAACTTTTGTATATGGGAGGCCAACGCCCTTGCAGTGACACGATTGTTCCTTTTTTAGTATATCATATCGTTTTATCTGGAACAATCCTAACTTTTTAAATTATCCCCCTCCTTATGATTATAGCATCTGTTCAGCAATTTTTTATTTGTATTTGTCATTACGCTATAAAATTTTCAATGGTGGATTTTGGTTTCGTGCGTACTTCATTTCTGTTGAGAAACTCGTAGTTACCCACTCAACTGGCTAAAGCCAACATTTCATACCCAGACGCATAGTCGCGTCCGGGCCTTGTACCCCACCGGGTGAACCCTAAGAGTCTGTGCCCTTGACACAGGTTTCATTCCAGCCGCTTCCCTTTGATCACCGGCACACAATATTTACTATCTTTCCAGGGACATAAATCTCCTTTACCACATTTTTTGTCAGCTTATCCTTTACAGCCTCTTTTCCTGCTGCAATGGCTTCCTCTTTGGAAATATCGGCAGCTACATTGATTACAGTCCGTATCTTTCCATTTACCTGAACAGCAAGTTCAATTTCATCATCCTTCATAGCTTCCTCGTCGCACTCCGGCCACTGGGCATGGAACACGCTGTCTGTGCCGCCTAACTGCTGCCACAGCTCCTCCCCGATATGAGGCGCAAAAGGAGCAAGAAGGATCACAAAGGTCTTTAAGGTCTCCTTGTCAATTCCGCCCTCTTTCCTGGCTAGCTCAAGCAGCTTATTGTTGTACTCCATAAAGCCTGAAACAACCGTATTCAAACTGAACTGATTAAAACGGTGTTCAATGTCATATACCAGCTTATGACGAATCCTTAGCATTTCCTTTGTGGTCTTACGCTCCTTGTCCTTGTTGTCCATTACCAGATTCCAGAAACGGTTCAGAAAACGAGATACTCCCTCAATTCCCCTGTCATCCCACTCCGCATCCAACTCCGGCGGTCCCACAAAAAGCTCGTAAAGGCGTAAAGCATCGCAGCCATAATCTTTTACCAGTTCATCAGGGGAAACTACATTTCCTTTGGACTTGCTCATTTTGATTCCGTTCTTTCCGGTAATCATTCCCTGGTTGAACAGCTTCTTAAAAGGTTCATCAAAATCGATGACCCCGATGTCGCAGAGGAACTTCGTATAGAAGCGTGAATACAGCAGGTGAAGAACCGCATGCTCCACACCACCGATATACATATCAACCGGAAGATACTTGTCAGCCTTCTCCCTGGATACCAGCTCCTCCTTATTGTGGCTGTCTACATAGCGAAGGAAATACCAGGAGGAACCTGCCCACTGAGGCATGGTGTTGGTCTCACGCTTAGAGGGAGCACCGCAGACCGGACAGGTGGTATTAACCCACTGGTCTATGGCAGCCAGAGGAGACTCTCCTGTTCCTGTAGGCTGGTAGCTCTCCACCTCAGGGAGCCGTAAGGGAAGCTGATCCTCAGGTACCGGTACGCAGCCGCACTTGGGACAATGGATGATGGGTATAGGCTCTCCCCAGTAGCGCTGGCGGGAGAACACCCAGTCACGCAGCTTATAATTCTCCGTCTTGCGGCCAATGCCCTTCTTCTCAATCAAATGCGGAGCTTCCTTCTTAAGGACGGCTGATTCCATGCCATTCCACTCGCCGGAATGAATCATAAGGCCGTTTGCTTCTGTATAAGCCTGAACCATATTCTCAATTTCCACCCCGTCCTTTGCGATTACCTGCACAATGGGAAGGCCGAATTTCTTTGCAAATTCAAAGTCTCTGTCATCATGGGCAGGCACGCACATGATAGCACCTGTACCGTAGTCAGCCAGTACATAGTCAGACAGCCAGATAGGTGTTTTGGCTCCGTTTAAGGGATTGACAGCATAGCTTCCAGTAAATACGCCTGTTTTCTCTTTGGCCTGCATACGATCTACGTTGGAGCGCATGGAGGAATCAAAAATGTATTTCTCAACTACCTCTCTGGTTTCCTCCGTTGCCAAGCTTTTAGCCAGCTCATGCTCAGGAGCCAGCACCATAAAAGTAGCTCCGTAAAGGGTGTCTGGTCTGGTTGTATATACGGTAATTGTTTCATCCCGCCCGTCGATAGGGAAATCCACCTCGGCGCCGTAGGATTTTCCTATCCAGTCGGTCTGCATCTTCTTAACCTTCTCAGGCCAGTCCAGCTTGTCCAGATCATTTAAAAGACGTTCTGCATACGCAGTTATTTTAAGCATCCACTGGCGCAGGTTCTTCTTCGTAACCGCAGCACCGCAGCGCTCGCAGCAACCATTCACCACTTCCTCATTGGCAAGTCCTGTCTTGCAGGAGGGACACCAGTTAATGGGAAACTCCTTCTCATAAGCCAGACCCTTTTTGAACATCTGAACAAAAATCCACTGGGTCCACTTATAAAACTCCGGATCTGTGGTATTAACCTCCATATCCCAGTCATAGATAGCTGCAATCTGCTTAATCTGCTTCTTGATATTCGCCACATTAGTCGCTGTGGACTTAGCCGGATGCACCCCCATTTTGATGGCATAGTTCTCAGCAGGAAGCCCAAATGCATCCCATCCCATAGGGTGGATTACATACTTTCCTTTTAAAAGCTGGTATCTGCTCCACACATCGGAGATCACATAACCTCTCCAGTGTCCTACATGAAGGCCGCTTCCCGATGGATATGGGAACATATCCAGGCAGTAGTATTTCTCCTTCTTTCCGTCATTTACATTGATGGGATGTTTTTCCCAATTCTCACGCCACTTTTTCTCAATGGCGCTGTGGTTGTACTGTGTTGCCATGATTTCCTTCCTCCATAATGCTTCATAATAAATGGTTCTGTGCTCAAGTGTACTCCAACTTAAAAGTCCGGCAATCCAGACTTTTACGCTAGGGGAATCCCTGAAGGAATTTCAGCCCTTCCTGAAAACCAAAAATCCTGCGCCTCTATCACTAGAGACGCAGGACAAATAATTCCCGCGCGGTACCACTCTGATTCATGCACCTGTAATATGCATGCGCTCATTCCTCTTATAACGGTAAGGCCTCCGGCTAATCCTATTAAAAGACCGGTGAGAAGCACATCCGCCTCATCCCCTTGCCCTCGTTCGAAAAAGCTACTCCAGGGCCAGTTCGATAGCCCTCCGTCACCGGCTTACACCCCCCGCCGGCTCTCTGTATCCATCAGGCTGTCTACTATTCCCTATCCTCATATTTACGCTAATTTTAAATTTAACATATTTCTGAAAACGTGTCAACTGTCTCTGTAGAAAAAACTCTCCGCCCTATCATCCCCAAGGCTCCTTTCCGTCCAAGGAAGCCCTGGAGCATATGCTGCTGATTCCAGTGTACCCTTCGGCATATAACCATAAGCGAAGGCTTCGAGCATGCATTCCCACAAGCCCATGCGTAATGAAAGCAGGTTTCTTAACACAACTTTAACGCTCTGCACACTTGCCTCCGCATTTGTCCTATGTTAAGCTTACACTAGATTTAGATCTATGGAGCATCATGAACTGCGCCTCCCAAACCGGCCTTTCAAACCGCTTCTATAAAACAGACAACAGGAGGTAACGATTTGAATCAGAAACTAAAAGAAAAAATCACCGAATCCCTATCCTCTGTTCTGCCTGTCAGCTGCATCGTTTTGATTCTTGGCATTACCATTGCCCCTATTCCCTTAGATCCATTGATGCTCTTTTTGGCAGGAGCAGCCTTTCTTATTATTGGCATGGGGTTCTTCACCCTGGGCGTGGATATGGCCATGATGCCCATTGGTGAAAAAGTAGGCGCCCAACTGACGAAAACGAAAAAACTGTCTATTATCATTCTGGCCTGCTTTGTCATCGGTTCGATTATCACTATTGCAGAGCCGGATTTACAGGTTCTGGCAGAGCAGACCCCCGCGGTGCCTAATATAACTCTGATACTGACAGTAGCTGCCGGAGTGGGCATCTTTCTGGCCTTGGCCTTTCTCCGCACCCTTTTTGGCTGGAGCCTTTCCCATATCCTTATTGTTTGCTATCTTGTCCTCTTTATTATGGCCTTTTATATCCCTCAGGATTTTCTGGCCGTAGCCTTTGATTCCGGCGGCGTTACCACCGGCCCCATTACCGTTCCTTTTATTATGGCTTTGGGCGTGGGTCTTTCCTCCATCGGACAGGGCAAGGACTCCCATGGTGACAGCTTCGGACTGGTAGCCCTATGCTCCATCGGCCCCATTCTCTCAGTTATGATACTGGGGATTTTATTCCAGTCATCCTCCGGCTCCTACGAGCCTATGACCATCCCCTCCATCGCTAACTCTCAGGATTTGTGGTTTGCTTTCCAGCACGAGCTGCCGGATTATGCCAAGGAGGTATTCTGGGCTCTGCTTCCTATTTTCTCATTTTACCTTTTTTTCCAGATATTTTTCCTCAAAATGAGAAAGCGCCAGGTTATCAAGATACTGGTTGGCGTACTATACTCTTACATAGGATTGACCCTTTTCCTTACAGGGGTTAATGTAGGCTTTATGCCTGCAGGTAATTATCTTGGAAAACAGCTGGCCGGGCTTTCCTATAACTGGGTAATTATCCCCATATCCATGCTCATCGGTTTTTACATTGTAAAAGCAGAGCCTGCCGTACAGGTACTGAATAAGCAGGTGGCGGATATCACCGGAGGCACCATCTCAGAGCACACCATGATGAAAGGACTTTCTATCGGAATGGCGATTTCCCTTGGCATGTCTCTTTTGAGAGTTATGACAGGTCTCCATCTCTTGGTTTTGCTGCTGCCTGGCTATGCTCTGGCTCTACTTTTATCTTTTGTAGTGCCCCCGGTTTTTACCTCTATCGCCTTTGACTCCGGTGGCGTTGCTTCAGGCCCTATGACAGCTACCTTCCTCCTTCCCTTCGCCATGGGTGCCTGCGAGGCGTTGGGAGGAAATATTCTGACAGATGCTTTCGGAATTGTGGCAATGGTTGCCATGACCCCTCTCATTATAATTCAGCTTATCGGCCTGTCCTACGAGTTTAAGACCCGCAGGGCAAATGCCAAAACAGACCTGCTCGTTCTGGATATGAATGAAGAATTTATTGAACTGGAAAAGGAGGAATCCCATGATTAGCAGCCCTATCAGATGGACGGGAATCATTGTAGACCGCGGAAAGGGCAACCGTGTTGCGGCTTTCGTTAAAAAATATGATCATGAAATCCTTCTGGCCGTCAGAGGCCATGGCACTGCCAGCTCTGCCATTATGGACTGCCTTGGCCTAGACGAGCCAGAGAAGGATCTGGTTTTAGGCATGGCATCGGTTGAACATTCCAGAAAGCTTTTGGAAGCGCTCCAAAGCGAATTGGAATTTGACAGGCCAGGCCATGGAATCGCATTTACCATTCCGCTATCAGGCATCAGCGCTGCCGCTGCCGGCCAGTTAAAGGGCTTATACAAAAAAGAGGCCCTAACTGTACCCACTGATTCCAAAAAGGAGGATATTTCAATGAATGATGGTGCAAAATATGAATTAGTCGCAGCCATTATCAACATAGATGTGATTAACCCTGTTATGGAAGCCGCCAGAAAAGCAGGCTGCAAGGGAGGAACTCTGTTAAAGGCCAGAGAATTAGAATCTGGAGAGGATAAGAAGCTATTCGGGCTAACCTTGTCCCAGGAGAAATCCATTCTTCTGATTCTCACTCCCAATAGCCAGAAGCAGTCTATCTTGCGGGCCATTTGCGAAACCGTACTAAAGGAGACGGGGGAGCATGCGCTGGCTGTTTCCCTTCCTGTGGAACAAGTAGAAGGAATACAACTGTAAAACTGAGGCTCACACATGTATATTGCTGATTTACACATCCACTCCAGATACTCCATGGCCACCAGCCGGGATTTAATTCCTGAGCTTCTGGATCTATGGGCAAGAAAAAAGGGTATCCATATTCTGGGTACTGGAGATTTTACCCATCCTGCATGGCGCAGAGAGCTTAAGGAAGCGCTGGAGCCTGCTGAGGCGGGTCTTTATACACTGAAACAGGAGCGTTCTATCCCCCTTGAAGGGGGATTTTTTAAGGAACCGGTTCGGTTTGTTGTCAGCGGAGAGATCAGCTCCATCTATAAGAAAAACGGCCGTATAAGGAAGGTTCACAGCCTGATTCTTCTGCCGGATCTGGCGGCTGCTGACACGCTCTCTCTCAAGCTGGAGGCCATTGGCAACATCCGCTCCGACGGCCGTCCTATTCTGGGGCTGGACTGCCATGATTTGCTGGCTCTCACGCTGGAGGTATGTCCTGACGCTATCTACATTCCGGCCCATATATGGACCCCACACTTTTCTCTGCTGGGAGCACGCTCCGGCTTTGATTCCATTGAGGAATGCTTTGAGGAGCTGACTCCCTTTATAAGGGCTCTGGAAACAGGTCTTTCCTCTAATCCTGCTATGAACTGGCGTCTGCCCTTTCTGGATTCCTTCCAGCTTATTTCTAACTCCGACGCCCATTCCCCTTCCAAGCTTGGGAGAGAAGCCAATCTTTTGGATATTCCCCTCTCCTATGAGGGCCTTTATAATGGGATACAGGAGGGAAAGGGGCTTATGGGAACCATTGAGTTTTTTCCTGAAGAGGGCAAATACTTCTATGACGGCCACCGCAAATGCGGAATATGCCTGAGTCCTTCTTACACCAGAAGCCTTAAGGGCATCTGTCCTGTTTGCCATAAACGGATGACTCTGGGAGTTTTAAACCGGACTCTGGAGCTGGCAGATCCTAAACGAAAGGAAGGCTTTCTCCTGCCCGGAGCCCATCCCTTTGAAAGCCTTATCCCTCTTCCTGAAGTTATCGCCTCTTCTCTTGGAGTATCCTCATCCGGTAGTGTGAGAGTCGGAAGGCTTTATGAAGAAATGCTCAAACACCTTGGAAATGAATTTAAAATTTTGCGGGAAGCAAGCCTGGATGATATTGGGAGGGTTGGAACTAAGGAAATTGCCAGGAGGATTCAAATCCTAAGGGAAGGAACTGTCACCTGGAGCCCAGGCTTTGACGGAGCATACGGTAAACCAATCTTTGATTTTACAGAGCCGGCTTCCATGTGCTGACGGCGATGCTCTGATAATCTGTCAAAGACTGTTTGCTATAAAATGGCAGCCAGGCGTCTGGATAAGATCGGTACTCGCTAGAAGAATCGCACTTGCCAGTCCCAGAAACCAGCCTCCGATTACAACCAACCGGGGGATTTAAATCCCTATGCTTTTAATTGGCGGATAAAAGGCACGCCATAAAAAGCTGTGATGTACCGTCAGAAAATCGGGCAGCAAACATATGGATCACGTATTAGGAACATGGTTCAGTACAGTTGCCTGCAGATGATAGGATATCTCATATCAAAAGGCGCTGATCCATAAAACAGAATCAACGCCTTTTATATTATCTCCTTGACAAAGATATTGGTTTCCCATCTATACTGCCTTTCACACAGCCTTTCATAATTATATACTGCATTACAGCCTTGAAATTACGGCAGCAGTATAGTCTGCTGTGCCTGCACTTCCACCAATATCCGGCGTGATCGCACTTCCCTCTCCAAGAACCTGATCGACCGCTTTTCGAATCCTTGCGGCACAGTCCATTTTTCCCATATATTCCAACATCATGCAGGCAGACCAGAGAAAGGCAGTGGGATTAGCGATTCCCTTTCCCGCTATGTCAGGAGCGCTTCCATGTACCGCCTCAAACATGGCGTAGCCGCTGCCCAGATTACTGGATGGAAGAAGGCCTAGACCGCCTATAAGACCACTGGCAAGATCTGAGAGTATATCTCCATAAAGATTTGGCATTACCATCACATCGAACTGCTGAGGACGCATCACCATCTGCATGGCTACGTTATCCACAATCTTATCCTCTGCCTCGATCTGTGGATATTTTCGGCTTATCTCATAAAAAATATCCCGAAACATACCGTCGGAAAGCTTCATGATATTTGCTTTGTGCACGCAAGTTACCTTTCTGCGGCCATAACGCATCGCATAATCAAAGGCGTCTCTGATAATACGCTCGCTGCATTTTCTTGTAATTATCTTGATAGAGTGGGCCGTATCCTTATCTACAATTTCCTCCACTCCAGCATATAAATCCTCTGTATTCTCGCGGAAAATCACAATATCCACATTTTCAAAAGGGGTCTTTACCGCAGCGTTGGACTTGGCAGGGCGGATATTAGCATACAGATCGTATTTCTTGCGCATCATTACGTTTAAGGAACGGAAGCCCTTTCCAAC
Organism: Clostridium porci; assembly: GCF_009696375.1. Taxonomy (GTDB): domain Bacteria; phylum Bacillota; class Clostridia; order Lachnospirales; family Lachnospiraceae; genus Enterocloster; species Enterocloster porci. The sequence goes on along the minus strand of NZ_VUMD01000012.1, from coordinate 81,076 downwards.
CGGCGTTGTAATCGGAGACTTTAACAGAACTCTGGTGGTTTCAAAAGACGCAAATGCCGCGTCGGGAATCAACGCTCCATTAGCCTCATACTCGGCCTCACCCACATTATAAATCTCATATTTCAGTCCAGCTCCTGCCGCGTCCAGAATTTGAAGGACTGCGTCTGTAATCTCCGGGCCAATTCCGTCGCCTTTAAATACGGTTATTCTCTCACTCATCTCTATCTGTCCTCCATTGCAACATAATCCATATTTGTTCCTACATACTTCGTTGCGGGACGCATGATCCGCCCATCATAGAGCTTATTCTCTATATTATGCGCTACCCATCCTACCGATCGGCTGCACACAAAAAGCGGCGTATACAGGTCTCTGGGGATTCTCAACATTCCATAAGCAAAGCCGCTGTAGAAATCTACGTTGGTAGGCAACGCCTTTCCTTTGATTTCCTCCATGACCTCCTTTGTAATCTTCTCAAAGCGCATATAAAATTCCAGCTCCTGCATGTGCTTTTGTTCCTTTGCCACCTCCAGACAGCAGGCTCTAAGCACCTCGGATCTTGGATCAGAGATGGTATATACCGCATGACCGAATCCATATACCAGACCTGATTTATCATAGAGCTCTCCTGCTAAAAGCTTCCTTACTGCCTGGCGAATCTTATTGTCATCTGCACTATAACCGCCGGTCTCCTCCAACACTGCGTCCATCATCTCCGCTACCTTAATGTTAGCGCCGCCGTGACGCGGTCCCTTTAGGGAGCCGATGCCGCCGCACATTGTAGAATAAATATCTGTGCCTGTAGAGGCAATCACCACATTCGTAAAGGTAGAGTTGTTACCACCGCCGTGGTCCGCATGGAGCATCAGTATCGTATCTAAAAGGCCGGCTTCCTTCGCGGTAAATTTCTGATCCTTTCTCAGAAGGCTTAAGAAATTCTCCGCAATAGAATACTGAGGGTTTGCATAGTGGATAATAAGGCTTTCCCTGTCATAATAATGAACCTTACTCTGGTAAGCGTAGCATGCAATGGAAGGAAGCTTTGCCACCAGATTCACGCCCTTTACCAGCGTCTGATACACACCCGTATTATCTGGATCGTCATCATAATTATAAAGGGTCAAAACTGCATCCTGAAGCTTATTCATCAGATTCTTTCCAGGAAAACGCAGCAGGTTCATCTCAACAAAATCATCTGGAATGGTATAGCACAAACGCAGGATGCTGCAGAACTTTTCCAGCTCCGCCTTCTTTGGAAGATAGCCGAAAAGAAGCAGAAAGCAAACCTCCTCATAACCGAAATGGCTTCCCTTTTTTCCCTTAACCAGATCCAGCACATCAATTCCACGGTACAAAAGCCTGCCGGGAATGGCCTGGATTCCATCCTTTGTTTCCTCATATCCCACTACGTCTGCAACTCTGGTAAGGCCCACTCGAACGCCAGTACCATCCTCATTTCTAAGGCCCTTTTTCACATCGTATTCCTTGTACCATTTATTCGGAATGTCTGTATAATTCTGAGATTTTCCATAAAATTGCGCCAGATAACTTTCCTTTACCATAGATGTGCTCCTTTCCTAATGCTTCACTGTCTGCTGCGATTGTAATTGATCAGACTTCCCGCCTTAACGATAGCCCGCTCCTCTTCTGTCATATCCGCAATGTACAAATTCAGCTCCTTTACCTCACATTCTCCTACACCATCTCCCAGAACATAGGCTTTCATGTTCTTTAAGTCTCCGTCCAGGGCTTCCTTAATGCCAGGTATATAGATGTAATCTCCCACCTCAAACTCCGGCTCTGCTTCCATCTGGAAGGGAAGCATCCCCCAGTTCATCACATTCGAGCGATAGCGTTTGGTGGCATATTCCTTACAAATATTAGCCAGTCCTCCAATCACCCTCTGACAGCTGGCAGCCTGCTCTCTGGCGGAACCATCTCCCGGCTTTACTGCATAGACCAGGCTTCCAATTTCAGTATCCTGAATTGTCACCTTGTCGCTGCCCTGAATTTTATTGATCGCCTCAAATATTCCTTTCAGCTCTGGAGCCATCTCCAATTCCTTCTCAGCGCCCTGGAGGACTCTGGCCTTCTCCAAAGCATCTACCGCTTTGGCTCTGCCCACATACTCCGGATCACGTCTGGAAAGGGTAAACTCCGCCAGGCCTAAAGGATTGGAACGGTAGGAGGAAGTTTCCCCGGAGGGAATCAGCTCATCGGTGGTTGTTACAGGATCCATAATCTTTGAACATACCTTTAAAAGGATATTATCTGCCAGAGGACTCATTTCCGGCCAGTCCTTGATATTCGGGCCGTACACCAGCTCCTTATCCTTCTGTCCCTTGCCATAGCCCATGTACACGCGGTTCTCATAGGAAATACCGTCAAACTCATAATCAGGAATCTTATCCCAGCCATCCATTTCCCAGGCAGAGGTCAGGCGGCCTCCGTTAGCTGCCGTAGCAGCGATCGAGCGGGCATCCATAAGAGCAACTGCAGCCATCTGCCCGCTGCCTGGCTTAGATCCCTCCCGGTTAGGAAAGTTTCTGGTAGTATGACGAATGCTTAAACCATTGTTGCAGGGGGTGTCTCCAGCTCCAAAGCAGGGGCCGCAGAAAGCAGTACGGATAATCGCTCCTGCATCCATCAGATTGGACACAGCTCCTTTTTTGACCAGATCGGCAAATACCGGTTGAGAGGATGGATACACTGCCAGTGAAAACTCATCGCATCCGCAATTCTTACCCTTCAAAGCCTGGGCAGCCTCCATGACATTGCTGTAGGTTCCGCCTGCACAGCCTGCAATCACCGCCTGCTGTACGGTCAGCTCTCCATTTATAATCTTATCCCTCAGTGAAAAATGAGCATTTCCACCGGAAATTTTCTCTGCCTCCTTCTCAACCGAACCAAGAATGTCAGAAAGGTTAGCCTTCAGCTCATCAATCTCATATGTATTGCTGGGATGGAAGGGAAGGGCTATCATAGGCTTTACTGTGGATAGGTCTACATACACGCAGCCGTCATAATAAGCCACATCCGCTGGCTTCAGCTCCCTATAGTCCTCCTCCCTGCCATGCAGGGCCAGATATGCCCTTGTATCCTCATCCGTGCGCCAGATGGAAGTCAGACAGGTTGTTTCTGTGGTCATTACATCCACTCCGTTTCGGTAATCCGTTGTCATGGAGGCCACGCCAGGACCTACAAACTCCATCACCTTGTTTTTTACATAGCCGTTCTTAAATACAGCTCCAATGACAGCCAAGGCAATATCCTGGGGTCCGGTGCCAGGCCTGGGCGCTCCGTCAAGATAAACAGCAATCACGTCTGGATAAGCTACATCATACGTATCCCTTAAAAGCTGCTTAACCAGCTCACCGCCGCCTTCTCCTACCGCCATAGTTCCCAGGGCACCGTAGCGGGTATGGCTGTCTGAGCCCAGTATCATCCTCCCGCAGCCTGCCATTCTTTCTCTCATGTACTGATGAATCACCGCAATATGAGGAGGCACATAGATGCCGCCGTATTTCTTTGCGGCTGAAAGGCCGAACATATGATCATCCTCATTGATGGTTCCGCCTACCGCGCAAAGGGTATTATGACAATTCGTCAACACATAGGGAATGGGAAACTGCTCCATACCGGAGGCCTTGGCTGTTTGCACGATGCCCACAAAGGTAATGTCATGAGATGCCATGCTGTCAAAGCGAAGCTTCAGATGCTCCATATTATCAGACGTATTGTGGGCTTCCAGGATGGAGTATGCGATGGTTCCTTTCCTGCCTGCCTCCCGGCTGGCCTCTCTGCCGGCCAGCGTCTTCACCTTCCCACGCTCCGATTCAGGTACAATCTGAGTTCCATTTACCAGATATATACCTTCTTCATACAATGATACCATTTTCCTTACCTCCTGATCACCTGATATTCTAATCCTCCATTTAAGTTCCTGTGCAGTTAAATTGATAGGACAGCTACCTAGCTCTCTTATGGAAAGAGTCTATTTTTTATCCTTATTTCGTATAACTATATAACAATTTCTCTTATTTGTCCAGCTTTTTTATTGTAGTTTCTACAGCTTTTATATTGTGGCTTGTCCAGCACGTTATCCTTTTATCACTGTTTTTCTCTAACACTTTAATTATAGAAAGCATAAAAATTAACGGCACTGGAGGCACAGAAGTAGTTTTTTATTTTACACAGCTTAGTTTCTTATCTGGAGTTTATCACATGGTTAACGCAGCATCATTCTAAAAAACCCTATATTTTCTATGTTTATTATGGCTTAATAGTGATTCTTTAACAGTCTAGGATAACCCCCTTACCAGAGCTTACCCAAAATAAATACACCAAACAATGACGGAACTATTTACCAGCTAAGCACAAAAAGCATGACACAGACAAGGAAATAGATAATCATTCCCGGATTGAAAAATACGGTGCGGAATCTTCTTCCTTTTTTTATGGGCCAGATACCGGGTGAAAATTTGATTTTCCTGCGAAACACAATCAGGAGGGTTATTCCTCCAATGACGCAACCAACCATTAGCAGGATATATCCCAGTAAAGCCATTCCAGAAACAACGATAACAACCTGGCTCAAATCAACGGAACATATCCGCTCTAGAAAAGGTATTATGCCAAAACCGCCTGTATCTCCGTCAAGTCCCTTTAAAAGCTCTGTCACCATGACACCGCCCATGAGATTGAAGATCATATGCAGCACAATCGTAAAGCTGACACGGCCTGTCTTGGCATACATATAAGCCCATACCAGCCCAAGACCGAAGGCATAAAAAAACTGCCCGAAATTGCCGTGCGCCATGCCGAACATAAACCCGGACACCAGCACAGCCGCCCACTCTCCATAGCCCAGGAGGCGATCCATAAGCAGCTTACGAAACAGCAGCTCCTCCACTACAGGGGCCAGAACAGCTGTGCACAGCAGATTCACCCATACATTGGAGCTCATCAGAAGTCCTTCCAGATTCTCCCCACTCAAACCCGAAGCCGGCTTGAAAAGCTCAACTGCCTGTCCAAGCAGGTTTCCCACCAGTCCTATTCCCATCGAAATTACCAGAACCACCAAAAAGCCTTCCGCCCCCCAGGATTCCCCGGACGGCTCTTTGCATTTGGGAATAGCCTGTAGCAGGGCAAGTGCGATTGGAAACGCAATCAGATACATAGAAACAGCCGAAATAAACATAAGACCGGTGTTGCTCAATAAATGGAGCGCTCCCGCTGTCCTTCCATCAATGAAGCCCATACAGACAATCATTCCTATCTGAGCCACCAGATTCACCAGCATAAACGCTGTACCTACCAGTCCTATATTGGAAAACTGTGCCCTCTGCCTTTTTTCCATCTCCCGTTCTTGTCTTTCTTTCTCCCATACTGGCTTCTGCTCCCACTGATTTTGCTGCGCATGCTCCAAAGCCGCTCTGTTCTTCTCCATAGTTTCGTCTATTCTCCTGTATAAATCCATTTCGATTAATGTTGCAAGTGCAACAAAAAAGTATTATTATAATATATATTAGCATAAAAAATTACAGGGTAAAAGAGATGACAGAATATTTTCAGAAAAATTTGTTTAAAGACATATCCATAGACGAATATAAGAGCCTGCTGGCCTGCCTTAACGCCAGGACAAAACAGTTCAAGCCAGGCTCCACCATCTGCGACTATGACCAGGGCTTTCATGATATTGGAATCATTGGAAAGGGAAGCGCGTCTGTGGTTCGTTATGAATTCAACGGAGCCAGAACCATCCTGGAGAGGCTGGGACCTCAGGATATATTTGGCCACCTTCTGTCCTATGAGGGCAGCGAGCATGCCGGTATCAGCGTAATCAGCGACAGTCTATGTGAGATTATGTTTATCCAGTATACAACGGTCGGATCGCCCTGCCACAAATCCTGCGCACATCACCACCAGCTGACCCAAAATCTGCTGGATCTGATAACCGAGCGGGCTTTAAGCCTAAGCAGGAGAGTCGAGGTTTTATCGCAGCGAACCATACGTGAAAAGCTTATCTGCTACTTTATGCAGCTGGCAGCCCAGGCCAAAAGCTCCACCTTTCAGCTTGCCTTTACTATGGTGGATTTAGCCGACTATCTTTCCATCGACCGAAGCGCCATGACACGAGAGTTAAAGCGCATGAAAGAAGAAAAGCTGATACAGATGGACAAACGAAAGATCCGCTTACTTCTTTAACTGCCAGGCGGTTCAAGGCTCTGGCAGACTTTATACGAAAAAATGCTTCCCCGGTCTGCCGTATCCTGACCGAAGAAGCATGAAAGCTACCCTTATTCCTCTATTACAGAGAATAGATCCTTACCTACCCCGCATATAGGACAAACCCAATCGTCAGGAATATCCTCGAATGCAGTTCCCGGCTCAATTCCGCTGTCAGGATCGCCAACCTCCGGGTCATAGATATATCCGCATGGATCGCATAAATATTTCTTCATTTTTGTTTCCTCCTTTATAAGATTACTGTGATTCCTTTGCAGGTTTCACAGATTTTTTCCTTTGATGTCTATACTATATCATAATGATTCCTGTTTTTCCGTGATATATGCAACATTTTATGAAAAACATATTTTACTTTCTTCAGCAAAGGAATACAGCCAGCTGCGCCATAATCCCTGCGGCGCAGCTTATCTGCCTTGACAGCGGAACAATTAATCGGAATCCTTAGCTGCAGCTCTGGCTTCCACCTCGCGCTTTTGTACATCTCCCGGAGCCTGCTCATAACGGCTGAACTCATAGGAATAGACACCGATGCCTCCCGTCATGGAACGCAGATCTGTATTATAGCCGAAAAGCTCGGACATAGGAATGTCTGCTTCAATCATCTGCTTGCCATGATGATCGGAATTCATACCAAGAACACGGCCTCTCCTGCGGTTCAAATCTCCCATAACATCGCCGGTAAACTTATCTGGAACTGTTACCTTTAACGAAGCGATGGGTTCTAGCAGAACAGGGCCTGCCTCCATAAAGCCCTGCTTAAACGCCAGAATGGTGGCCATCTTAAAAGCCATCTCGGATGAATCTACCGGGTGATAGGAGCCATCTAAAAGGGTAGCCTTCAAGCCGACAACCGGATACCCTGCCAGAGGCCCTTTAAGTACCGATTCCTGAAGTCCCTTCTCTACAGCCGGGAAATAATTCTTTGGCACAGAGCCCCCGAATATTTTCTCTTCAAATATATATGGCTTCTCCAGATCACCAGAGGGTTCAAACTCCATAATCACGTCTCCGTACTGTCCATGTCCGCCGGACTGCTTCTTATGCTTGCCCTGTACCTTCACTTTCTTGCGAAGGGTTTCACGGAATGCAAACTTAGGACGAGTCAGCACGATTTCCACCTTATAGCGGCTTTGCAGCTTGCTCACTACCACATCCAGCTGCTGATCGCCGATTCCGTAAAGCAGGGACTGGCGGTTCTCTGCGTCATTGACAACCTTAAGAGTCAGATCCTCCTCCATCATGCGTGAAAGCGCAGTAGATACCTTGTCATCCTCTCCCTTGTTAGCTGCCTTGTATGCCATATATGTATAGGGCGTAGAAATCTCAGGCTTGTGGTATACAATCGGAGCCGTGCGCACTGCCATGGTATCTCCGGTCTGAGTAACAGTCAGCTTTGCAACAGCGCCGATATCCCCTGCCTTAAGCTCCGGAACCTCTATCTGCTCCTTACCTCTGAGAATATAAATCTTGCCGATCTTCTCCTCCGCGTCCTTATTTACATTGTATACCACGGTATCACCCTTCAATGTACCGGTACATATCTTCATCAAAGAATATTTACCAATAAAGGGATCGACAATGGTTTTGAACACCCTGGCGGACAGAGATACATCATCATTGTACTTGGCTGTAAACCGCTCCCCTGTGGATACATCCACGCCGATACACTCAAAGTGGCCAGGTGACGGGAAATACTTGTCGATGGCCTGTAGCAGCACCTTAAAGCCCTGGCAGTTGATACCGGAGCCCATCATAACAGGAACAATCTCTCCCTCAATTACGTGGGCGCGAAGGGCTGTAGAGATCTCCTCCTGTGTAAATTCCTCGCCCAGGAAGTAACGCTCCATATATTCTTCATTGGTCTCGGCGACTGCCTCAATCAGAGCGTCCCTTGCAATGGTCAGATTCTTCTGAACATATTCAGGAATCTCACACTCCTCATAGTCGCTCAACTTGGTAAAGCGCCGTCCTGCCATCTTAACTACATTGACAAAGCCCACAAATTTTTCATTTTCACGAATCGGAAGCTGGAAGGGGGCGATCTTACGGCCAAATCTCGTCTCCAGCTTTACAACCAGCTCTCGGTAGCTAGCGTGATCATCGTCCATGTTGGTAACGAAAATCAGTTTAGGGAGACGGTACTTTTCGCAAAGCTCCCAGGCCTTCTCTGTCCCCGGTTCTATGCCCGCTTTGCAGTTTACAACAATAATAGCGGCGTCAGCTACGCTGATTGCCTCCTCCACCTCTCCTACAAAATCGAAGAATCCAGGAGTATCTAAAAGGTTTATTTTAATCGGCCCGCTCTCTCCCTGGTACTCCAGAGGAATCAGTGTAGTGGAAATGGAAAACTGCCGCTTAACTTCTTCCCTATCATAATCACTGATGGTGTTGCCGTCGGGCACTCTTCCCATACGGGTCGTAATCCCGGTCACATGTGCCAATGCCTCCGCAACGGTTGTTTTCCCTGCGCCTCCGTGACCAAGCAATACAACGTTGCGGATTTGTTCAGTCCCATATACGTTCATAGATTTCCCTCCTGTGCTTTAAAATTTAAGCCTATGCGTATATTTTACTAAATTTTTCTAATTTATTCAAGCATTTCATTTATTTTGCACAACAATTTTATGAGCATTTTAGCCACTAAGGGGAATTTTTTTCATATAAACCGTTTATAAAATTGATTTATAGAACAGAGGGCATAACACAACAGGATCATACAGGCCCTTTTTCCTACCCCCCCCCCCCCAACCGATTAAATACATAAAAGCGTAAAAGTTTAAAGTGATAAAGTATTGACATTTATACAGGAATGGCGTACACTATCAAGAGCAAAGAAGGCGCTGCATACACAGCCCTCTTAAACATAAGGAGTACATACATTATGATTATTATTATGAAGCCCAACGCTTCCCAGGAAGCCGTACAAAAAGTAACACATATGATTGAGTCCAGAGGCCTTCAGGCGCATCTGTCCAAAGGCTCCCAGGTCACGATTGTAGGCGTGGTGGGCGACAAAACAAAGCTGGCTGACAGCAACATTGAGATCAGCGAGGGCGTGGACAAGGTAGTGGCTGTTACCGAGTCCTACAAGCTGGTAAACAAGAAGTTTCATCCTGAGGATTCCGTAGTTTTAGTGGGAAATACCCATATCGGTCCCGGTATCATGACCGTTATGGCCGGGCCCTGTGCGGTAGAATCCAGAGAGCAGCTTATGGAAACTGCCTATGCCGTAAAAAAGGCAGGGGCGTCCTTCCTTCGCGGAGGCGCTTACAAGCCCCGTACCTCTCCCTATTCCTTCCAGGGACTTGAGGAAGAGGGTCTTAAGTATATGAAGGAAGCCAGAGAGGCGACCGGTCTGCATATCATATGTGAAGTAACCAGCGCCCACGCTATTGAGGCAGCTTCTAAGTATGTGGATATGCTGCAAATAGGCGCCAGAAACATGCAGAACTTCGAGCTTCTGAAAGAAGCAGGAAAAACCGGCATCCCTGTATTGCTAAAGAGGGGGCTGTGCGCTACCATAGACGAATGGCTGAATGCGGCAGAATACATTATTTCCGAAGGGAACCCCAACATCGTCCTCTGCGAACGGGGTATCCGCACCTACGAGACCTCCACCAGAAATACGCTGGACATCAGCGCAGTACCAGTTATCCGCCAGAAAAGTCATCTCCCTGTTATTGTGGACCCCAGCCATGCCACTGGCGTGAGAGCTTATGTGGAACCACTTGCGAAAGCGGCTATTGCAGCAGGCGCCGACGGCCTTATGATAGAGGTTCATCCCTGCCCTAAGCAGGCATTGTCCGACGGCCCCCAGTCTCTGACCTTTGGAGACTTTGAAGCGCTGATGAAGAATTTGAAGCCTTACTGTGACCTTGCAGGCCGCAGCTGCTAAAGGAGAGTAAAGGAGAGCAAGGAATGGAAAAACTGAGGATGGAAGATTCTGTAATAGGCTTTATCGGCCTGGGACTGATCGGCGGCTCCATTGCCAGAGGTTTAAAGCGCTCCAGACCGGATATTAAAATTATGGCCTACATGCGCACTCGTTCCCGTCTGGAGCAGGCCAAACATGACGGTGTGATCGATGTAATTCTGGATGGCATTGACGAACATTTACGAGAATGTGATCTGATTTTTCTCTGCACCCCTGTGGAGTATAATGCCCAGTATCTCTCCGAGCTTCGCCCCTTCCTGAAGGAGGGGGCGCTTCTTACGGATGTAGGAAGCACCAAAGGGGAGATTCACGAAGAGATTCTCAAACAGGGACTTTCAGATGTCTTTGTGGGAGGTCATCCCATGGCAGGCTCCGAGAAAACCGGATACGAACATTCTACCGACCATCTTCTGGAAAATGCTTACTATATCATCACTCCTTCTATGGGCTGGGACAAGGGAGTAAGCCAGAGGGCCTGGGAGCATCTGGATCAAAATGGGCGGAGAATCGTGGCTGTAGCTGAGGCTATCGGAGCAATTCCTCTGGTTCTGGACTACAAAGAGCACGATAAGGTGGTAGCTGCCATCAGCCATCTCCCGCACCTGGTGGCCTCCAGCCTTGTGAACCTGGTACGAGAGCATGATACAGAAGCTGGAATCATGAAACAGGTAGCTGCCGGAGGCTTTAAGGACATAACCAGAATCGCCTCCTCCTCTCCTGAAATGTGGGAGCAAATATGCATGACCAATGCAGCTCCGATTGGGGAAATTCTGGAAGCTTATATCTCCTCTCTCACCAGGGTTCTAAAAGCCGTAAAGAGTCATGACAGCCAAACCATCTGCCGGCTTTTTGAAACCTCCAGGGATTACCGAAATTCCATATCGGATCGGGCCAAGGGATCTGTAGAGCCCTCCTACGAATTTACCGTAGATGTGGCGGATGAGGTCGGCGCAATCTCTACCATTTCCGTCATTCTTGCAGCCAAGGGAATCAGCATAAAAAATATTGGTATTAACAACAACCGGGAGAGGGGCGAGGGAGTTCTCAAAATCGCCTTCTATGATGAGGCTGCCATGGAGGCAGCCTGGAAACAGATGGAAAAATATAAGTATGAAATGTTTCGGATGTAAACAATACCAGAAGGAGTTTATTTCATGGAAATCAAAAAAAACACAGGGCTAAAAGGAGAAATGACCGTTCCCGGAGATAAGTCTATCTCCCATCGGGCTGTTATGTTGGGCTCTATTGCAAAGGGCGATACAGAAATTCACAATTTCCTTCAAGGAGCAGACTGCCTCTCTACCATCTCCTGCTTTCAACAGATGGGCGTCTCCATCGAAAATAAAGGAGAGGTGGTTGTGGTTCACGGCAATGGGCTTCATGGTCTGAAAAAGCCAGGAGCCGTTCTGAATTGCGGCAATAGCGGTACCACTGCCCGTCTCATATCAGGAATTCTCTGCGCTCAGAATTTTGACGCCGCGCTGACCGGGGACGAATCCATACAAAAACGGCCCATGAAACGGATTATAGAGCCTCTTTCTATGATGGGGGCTTCACTTATAAGTGAAAGAGACAACGGATGCGCTCCTCTGCTGATTGAAGGTAGACCTCTTCACGGCATTGATTATAAATCCCAGGTTGCGTCTGCTCAGGTAAAGTCCGCTATCCTGCTGGCTGGTCTCTATGCAGAGGGAACCACCCGTGTAGCTGAGCCCTATGTGTCACGGAATCATACGGAACGTATGCTTAAGCTCTTTGGAGCCGAGGTTTCCCTGGGCGAAAATTCGGCCGCAATCAAACCTACCCCAGAGCTTTACGGCAGACAGCTAACCGTTCCCGGGGATATATCCTCCGCCGCCTATTTTATTTGCGCAGGCCTCATGGCTCCTGGGTCCGAGATACTAATTAAAAATGTGGGCGTTAACCCAACCAGGGACGGACTGATTCGGGTCTGCCGGGAAATGGGGGCGGACATCCAGTTTCTCAACCTCAAAGGGCAGGAGGAGGAGCCTACCGCTGATATTTTAGTGCGTCACGGAAGCCTTCACGGCACACGCATTGGAGGAGCCATTATCCCAACCCTTATTGACGAGCTGCCTGTCATCGCGGCTATGGCCTGCTTTGCCCAGGGTGAAACGATCATTCAGGATGCAGCGGAGCTTAAGGTAAAGGAATCTAACCGGATCTCAGTTATGACGAAAAATCTCCAGGCTATGGGGGCAGATGTGACAGAGACAGAGGACGGCATGATAATCCGGGGAGGCCGCCCCCTTAAAGGCACTGTTATCCACAGCCATAAGGATCATCGGATTGCCATGACCTTCGCCATAGCCGGTCTGTGCGCAGAGGGAACGACTAAAATTATAGACAGCGACTGCGTGAATATTTCTTATCCCGGATTTTATCGGGATTTAGCAAAGCTGGCGCAGTAAACGCCGGCAAAAGGAAAGCAGCGCCGCTTTTATCCTAAAGCCACATCCAGAATCATCATTGCCACAAAGCCCAGTGCAAATCCAATGGTAGCTACGTTGGAATGGGGGCCGCTTGCGGACTCCGGTATCAGTTCCTCCACCACCACGTAAATCATAGCTCCTGCCGCAAAGGCCAGGAAGCCGGGAAGGGCAGGTCCTAAAAAATCGGTAAGCATCAGCATAAGCGCAGCCCCCAGCGGCTCCACAATTCCAGACAGCGTTCCATAGGCAAAGGCTTTCCCCTTTCCTACCGCCTCCTTTAAAGGCAGGGAAATAATCGCTCCTTCCGGAAAATTCTGAAGGGCAATGCCAATGGAAAGCGCCAAAGCCCCGGCCATAGTAATGGTTCCGTTTTCCGACATAAGGCCCGCAAAGGCTACGCCTACAGCCATTCCCTCCGGTATATTGTGAAGAGTCACCGCCAGAACCAGCATTGTGCTTTTCTTAAGGCTGCTCTTTGGCCCCTCCGGCTCCTGGGTATCTATATGTAGATGGGGGATAAACTCATCCAGTAACAGCAAAAATGCGATTCCCAGAGAAAATCCTGCCGCGGCCGGCACAAATGCCAGCCTTCCCATGCCTTCACTCATATTCATAGCCGGAATCAGCAGGGACCAGACGGAAGCGGCTACCATCACGCCGGAAGCAAAGCCCAGAAACGCCTTTTGCACCCAGGCTTTTAAAGAATTCTTCAGAAAAAAAACACAGGCCGCGCCTGCGGTGGTTCCTATAAAGGGAATCATGATTCCCGCCAATATACTGCTCATATGTTCTACCTCTGTCATTTATAGTTAGGGGCTTTCGGAGCAAGGAAAGCCCGGTTGCCCCCTTTTCTTCTGTACCTCTACAAATATCCCCTAAGCACAAGATAATCCTTAATCAGCTGTATCATCTGCTCATAGTCTATGCGGCTTGCATTGACAGGAAGGTCATAGTTTTCCATATCCATCCACTCCCTGCCTGTAAAGTAGCGGTGATACTCGGTTCTTTCCTTGTCAATACGCTTCATCCTGCGGAGGGCCTCTGCCTCATCCACCTTATCCACGTCCATAATTCTGTGTATCCTCGTAACAGTGTCCGCATATACAAAGATGCGTATCACATGATCCATTTGATCCTGAAGGACATAATTGCCGCAGCGTCCCACAATAACGCAGGATTCCTCTGCTGCCAGCCTGCGGATAACCGAGGACTGGAAGCGGAACAGATTCTCAGGAGAGGTAATTTTATGACCGTTCTTATCCGGCTCCGTAAGCTCCGGCTTCATTCCCGTGACAATGCGGTACAGCAGGTTGTTCCCTGCCCTCTCATCGGCCAGACGGAAGTACTGCTCTCCAATGGCACTGGTTTCCGAAGTCACCTTAAGGATTTCCTCGTCATAAAAATGGATTCCCAGCTCATCGGCCAGACGTTTTCCTGTCAGTCTTCCTCCGCTGCCGTACTGGCGCTCAATGGTAATTACAAAATGCTTCTCTTTCATCATATATCCCCCTCGCTGTGGTAATTCTGTCTTTGCTTGCTCTGTTCCATAGAATGATCCGATTACAATCTGGCGCATCTAATAGCCCTTAAAGCATTTTCATGGCTTTTTGGCATTTCCCAGGCACATAAAGATGAATGAATCGTTCCAGTTTCAGTTTACCACAGATTTTCAAACTATGGTAGCACTTTTTGTATGCTGGAAGATCACGGAAAATCAAAATTACTTATTGACAAATCCTCTCCCGTGTATTAAGATACCATAAGATAAACCGTTGAGAAAGAGGAGTAAGCTTCCAAAGCATTATGGCAGAGAGCCGCAGGCGGTGGGATTGCGGTATAAGGGCTGGCAGCTGAATGGACTTTTGAGGGCAGTTCTGAATGATGGGAATCTGTAGGGACTGACGGCTTCCGCAGCCGTTACCAGCGCGGCACATATGATAGTATGTGTAAAGTGGACTTTAAGTCAATTTGAGTGGCACCGCGGATGTTTATTCGTCTCAATTACAGCAAATCTGTGATTGGGGCTTTTTTATTATCTATATACAAGGAGGAACGAGATTATGAAAAAAACGATTGCTATGCTTTTAACTGCTGCTTTAGGTGCGTCCCTTTTAACAGGCTGCATCTCAATTGCCCCTACAGAGACATCCCTGCAGACAGAATCTGGAACCGCAGCGTCTTCTGAAGAAACCTCCCAGGCAGAAGCTGAAGCCTCCCAGTCCTCTTCTGAAAACAGACAGACCGGCTCTGAATCTGGATACGTCATCGGTATCGGACAGTTTGCGGAGCATGGCTCCTTAGACAACTGCCGTGAAGGTTTCCTTTTAGGGCTGGCTGAGGAGGGAATCGAGGAAGGCAAAAACCTGACTGTCCTCTATAAGAATGCCCAGGCGGACGGAGGAACTGCCAGCCAGATTGCCACCAATTTCGCAGGCAAGGGAGTAGACTTGATGTGCGGCATTGCTACGCCTATGGCTCAGGCTGAATACGGTGTTTCCATCAAGTCCAACATACCGGTTATCTTCACTGCCGTTACAGATCCAATCGCTGCCGAGCTTGCCACAGAGGACGGAGCGCCGGTGGGAGACATCACCGGCACCAGCGACAAGCTTCCTGTAGAGCAGCAGCTTAAGATGATTCGGGAAATTCTTCCAGAGGCAAAAACCATCGGTATCATGTACACCACCAGCGAGGTAAATTCCGAATCTGCCATTGCGGAGTATAAGGCCCTTGCTCCTGATTACGGCTTTGAGATTGTGGATTCAGGAATTTCCTCCTCTGCCGACGTATCACTGGCAGCAGATGTCCTCATTCCTAAAGTCGACTGCATCACCAACCTGACGGACAATACCGTTGTAGCTTCCCTGCCTGTTATTCTGGATAAGGCGGCAGCCAAAAACATTCCTGTATTCGGCAGCGAGGTTGAGCAAGTAAAAATCGGCTGCCTGGCAGCGATGGGTCTGGATTACATCCAGCTTGGAAAGCAGACAGGAAAAATGGCTGCCCAGGTTTTAAAGGGAGAAAAGAAAGCCAGCGACATGAACTATGAAACCATTAAGGAGGCTGCCTTCTACGGCAATACACAGGTGGCTGAAAGCCTTGGAATCACACTTCCGCAAACCCTTACAGACAATGCCGCCCAGATGTTTGATTCCATCTCCCAGTAAGATACCGCAGGCAGCCGGCCGAGTTTGTGGGCTGCCTGTAAACGTATAAAAGGACTTATCCTGTTGATTTCGAAACTCCTGGAGGAACATCATGACAACGATACTATTTGGTATATTTGAAGAAGGACTGATTTATGCTATTATGGCGCTGGGCGTATATATCACCTATAAAATTCTGGATTTCCCAGATCTGTCGGTAGACGGCACCTTTCCCCTTGGAGCAGCTCTGACCGCTGCGGGTATCGCAAAGGGTTTTCCCTTTATAGGTTTTCTTAATCCTGTAGCCGCCCTGTTTCTCTCCTTTGGGGCAGGAGCCCTGGCTGGATGTGTCACAGGGCTAATTCATGTAAAACTTAAGGTCCGGGATTTACTATCAGGAATTATCGTCATGACTGCCCTCTACTCCATTAATCTTCGGATTGCCGGGCAGGCCAACCTTCCCTTTTTCGGCAAAAACACAGTTTTCATCAATGAAGTTTTACAGCGTATTGTGCCTGAAGCTTTCAAGCCTTACACCGTAACCATAATCCTGTTTTTGATTGTAGTTATCTGCAAGCTCCTTCTGGACGCATACTTAAAAACCCGATCCGGTTATCTCTTACGGGCTGTAGGGGACAACGATGTTTTAGTTACCTCCCTGGCTAAGGATAAGGGTTCTGTGAAAATCATAGGACTCGCTATTGCCAACGGCTTCGCAGCCCTGGCAGGCAGTATTTATTGCCAGCAGCAGAGATTTTTCGAGGCTTCTGTAAGCACCGGAACCATTGTCATAGGTCTTGCTAATGTAATTATCGGAACCCAGCTATTAAAGCGCTTTGGATTTGTAGCGTCTACCACTGCTGTTATTATTGGCTCCATCGTCTACAAGGCCTGCGTCTCGCTGGCATTGTCCCTCGGTGATGTAGCCATACGCCTCGGAAGGGTGACTATCTCCTTCCCTGTGGCTGCCTCGGATCTAAAGCTGATCACATCCATCCTGTTCCTGATTATTCTGGTAGCAAGCTCCTCCAGAGGAAAGAAGGTGAAAAGCCATGCTTAAGCTTACACATATTTCCAAACATTATAACGCCGGTACGGTAAATGAATCCTGTATCTTTGATGATTTCAGCCTTACCGTTGCAGATCATCAGTTTGTATCCGTAGTAGGCAGCAACGGGTCGGGCAAAACTACCTTGCTGAATCTTATCTGCGGCAGTATTCCCCTGGACAGCGGCTCTATCTCCATCGGCAGTCAGGATATTACCCGCATGCCGGAATACAAACGCCAGCGTCGAATCGGACGGGTGTACCAGAATCCAGCTATGGGTACCTGCCCTTCCATGACGATTCTGGAAAATATGTCCCTTGCCGATAATAAGGGCAGGCCCTTTAATCTACGCCGTGGAACCAACAGACAGAGACTGGATTACTACCGCGAGTCTCTCAGATCTTTGGGGCTTGGACTGGAGGATAAGCTGCATGTAAAGGTAGGGGTTCTCTCTGGAGGCCAGCGCCAGGCTATGGCCCTTCTCATGTCCACCATGACGCCCATTGAATTTCTGATACTGGACGAGCACACAGCTGCTCTGGACCCAAAAACTGCCGAAACCATTATGGAGCTGACAGATAAGATAGTAAAGAAAAAGCACCTGACTACCATTATGGTCACCCACAATCTGCGCTATGCAGTAGAATACGGCGACCGCCTTCTTATGATGCACCAGGGGCAGGCGATTATTGACAAGGATGGGGAGGAAAAAAAGACCATCTGTATTGAAGATATTCTAGATAAATTTAATGAGATAAGCATTGAATGCGGGAACTAGCAGCATATCATCTTCATTCCATATTGACAAACATAAAAAACAGGCAGGGATAAGATCCAAAAAACCGGATTTTACCCCCGCCTTAATTCTGAGGGCCGAAAGCAGCTAACAGTTCTTCCATAACCCTCAATTACTGGGCAAACAGCATAAGCTTATTGACCCTTCCATCCTCATCCGCCCATACCACACATTTCCTTCCGGCCGTCAGATCATCCAGCGTAACAATATTTCTTGTAAGATACGGGAAAATATTGCAATCCTCCGTCAGAGTATACTCTGTCCCATCTGCCGCTGTCAGGATATACTGGGAGGTGTCCGCATTTGTTATCATGGACTTAATTGTCACATATTCAGGAGCTCTCCCCTGTGGCGGCACATTGGTGAAAATCACCTCCGCATTTGTCACCGGAGGCAGGCTGGTGGTCATAGCCGGACCGATGTACGCATAGACGGCGTCCCCATCCCTGATATCCTCCGCCTTTACCGGGAGACCTGAAACCGCATCCAGAATATAGGTAGTCTCCGTTGAAACAGTAAGAATCATTTCACCGCTCATGCTTACACCCGACTGATTATCAATGGAAAAGCTTCCGTCCTCCAAAATTGTAACCGGCCCATATACACAGAGAGACTCCAGTGCCGCAGACTCACTCTCATCCATTGGTTCAATGTCGCCGGTCACCTTCTCAACAACCGCATCCTCCTCCTGGGAAGCCTTTGCAGGGCTCTCCTGGGTCTGAACTCCTTGCTCTCCCTTAGAGGGGGCTGCACATCCGCCGGCTCCTAATATAATTGCCGCACACATGCCTGCCACATATAATTGGTATTTTCTCAATCGTCTCTTCTCCTTTTCGCCGGCAGCAGCCCTGGGCCGCCGCCGGTTCTCCAGCTTATATTGACATCTTCAAAAGCAGTATAGCTCATTTGCTCCCTATATCCAATAAAGAATTTCTTAATCATTCTGAAGGAAGCATTAATACGATTACGAAAGTCAAGCCTTCCTACACCTGTTCTAACGATCCATCTCGCTCTGAGCCCCGGTCTCTTTGTGGGCCTCTATGATCCTCTCAATTTCCTCCAGATTTGAGGTGGGCAGATCCCCGGGAATCGTATTCTTCACTGCTGACGCAGCGTTTCCATAGGCAACTGCTCTGGCACAGTCACCTCCGCTGCTTAAAAGTCCATAGAGGGTGCCGGAAATATAAGCGTCTCCGCTTCCAATCCGATCCACTACCTCAATATTCCTGTAGGGCTCCTCCTCATAGTATGCGTCCTTTGCCGCATCATAGATAAGGGAACCGAAGGTATGGCGCTTGGGACTGTGGACAACTCTCTGAGTGGAGGCTACTATGGAAATAGGGTATTCCTTCGTAAAGCTTTTCATCATTTCTCTGGCCGTTCCTGTCTTTAAAAAGGTAAGTCTGGCCGTATCCTCAGAGCAAAAGAAAATATCCACGTAAGGGAGGATTTCCTCAATGCATGCTCTGGCCTGATCCCCTGTCCAGAGGTTGCCTCTGAAGTTCACATCAAAGGAAACCAGGGTTCCCGCCTCCTTAAACCGCTTAAGCATCTCAATGGCAGTCTCCCGCACCTGCTGGCTGAGGGCCAAGGTAATACCTGTGGTGTGGAAGCATCTGGAGGCAGTGTATACCTGCTTTGGAATCTCGTCTATATTCAGAGAAAAAAAGGAGCTGTGGCTTCTGTCATATATCACCTTGGGCTTTCTGGGATATGCGCCGTTTTCGTAATAGTAAATTCCCACACGGGCATCCGGCGAATGATCATACAAAAAGTAATCGTCACTGACTCCAAAGGAACGGATCTTTCCCTTCATAAAGCTGCCTATATCGTGAGATGGAAGCTTGGAGATAACACCCGTATGAAGTCCCAGAAGGGCTGCCCCAACTGCCACATTTAGCTCTGCCCCTCCTACCTGCTTTATAAATGTATCCCCTCTGGACAGTCGATCATTATCAGGAGGGGATAGTCTGAGCAATACCTGGCCCAGGGTGAGAAGATCGAAGTTTCTGCTGTTTTTTTCTTCCATATAGTATGCGCCTCGCTATAAATCAGAAATCGTCTGTGGCCTTTGTTTCACAGGGAAGCCTATCTCTGCACGCGTCCAGAACCATCTCCTCCTGCCAGATTGTCCACTTCCGCCCGGGTTGCCAGGTTAAAGTCTCCAGGAATCGTATGCTTTAATGCAGAGGCTGCCACCGCAAACTCCAAAGCTTCCTTCATGTCCTTACCTTCCACCAGTCCGCAGATCAGACCCGCAGCAAAGGAATCGCCGCCACCCACGCGATCCACGATGGGGGTAATACGGTATGTTCTGGAATGATAGAACTCCCGTGACTTACCGTCCATCATACAAGCGGACCAGCCGTTATCAGAAGCGCTGTGGCTTTCACGAAGAGAGCTGACAATATATCGGAAGCCGAACCTGTCAGCCATTTGATTGAACATGTCCACATATCCGGCCAGCTCCAGTTCACCAGAGGTCACATTCGTATTCCCCGGCTTAAAGCCCAGCACCTTTTCCGCATCCTCCTCGTTACCGATGCAAACATCAACATACTGCATGAGCCGGGTCATAACCATCTGTGCTTTCTGGGAGGACCAAAGCTTTTTTCGGAAGTTTAAGTCTACAGATACAGTTACGCCATGAGCCTTGGCCACCTTTAAGGCTGCCTCTGTCAGCTCCACAGCTCCATCACTGACAGCAGGCGTAATACCGGTAAAATGAAACCAATCGGCGTCTGAAAAAATCTCGTCGAAATTAAACTGGTCAGGCGTCGCTGTGGAAATAGAGCTGTGAGCCCGGTCATAGACAACGTTGGAGGCTCTCATGGCAGAGCCTGTCTCCAGGAAATAAATACCTAGCCGCTCCCCGCTTCTTACAATGTGCTTTGTACCTACATTGTACTTTCTCAAAGCTGCCACTGCGCACTCTCCAATGGGATTGGCTGGTACGGCAGTTATAAATTCAGCAGCATGTCCGTAATTTGCCAGGGATACAGCTACATTAGCCTCACCGCCTCCATAATTAATATCAAACTCGTCTGCCTGAATGAATCTCTCATTGTTCGGGGTAGATAATCTTAACATGATTTCTCCCATGGTAACTATCTTTGCCATTCTGTGCCCTCCTTTTATATGCTTTCCTTATCTGGCTGCTATTATTTCCCTCTTGCTGCTGCAACAGCTGCCACAAACTCCTGCGCCTTAGATGTAACAGCCGCAAAATCGCCTGTTTTCGCCCCCTTTGTAAGGCTTGAGCCAGTTCCCACCGCATAAGCGCCTGCCTGAATCCACTGATCAACATTGTCCACATCTACACCGCCAGAGGGCATAAATTCCCCCTGCGGCAAGGGGCCCTTAAAGGAGCTGATGGCTGCCGGACCCAAAATATTTCCCGGAAAGATTTTAATAACGTCACAGCCTGCCTCCAGTGCAGTGATAGCCTCTGTTGGAGTCATAACGCCTGGCAGAACCGGCACTCTGTAGCGGTTACAAAGCTTAATGGTCTCCAGGTTCAGGCCAGGGCTTACGATATAGCTGGCTCCTGACAGGATACAGCCTCGGGCTGTTTCAGGATCCAAAACTGTCCCTGCGCCAATTACAATCTTATCATTGGTTCTGTACTTATCAGACATCATACGAATAAACTCCACAGGATTTCCCTCATCCATGGTCATCGTTAATTCAATGAAGTGGATGCCTCCATCTATAATAGCTTCCACTACTTTTTCTCCCTGTTCATAGTTTTTGGCACGGACAACAGCAACCAAACACTCTTCCTTCATTCTTGCTAAAACCTGTTCTTTTTTCATTTTTTCTCCTTTTTTCGTATATACGAATTAACTTCATAATTACGATTAATAAATTAATTTTATAACCTATCCCTTGGTTTGTCAACCGTAAAAAGAGGACGTCCCTAAGTTTTTAAACTAATATTTCCCCAGGAAGCCCAACAGCTTTGAAAGCTCCCTGCCTTTTGCGTGAGCCAGGCGTCCCAGGGCATCGTAATCCTCCGTGGGCTTATAGAGACTGGATACGCTGATAGCGCCCATTATATTACCATCTTGCCCAAATACAGGAGCTCCTACACATTCCATATGCTCCTCCAGCTCTCTGGCGTCAAGAGCATAGCCCTTTTCTCTTACATGCTCAAGCTCCTTTATGAAATCCTCCTTTGTAAGAATGGTTCGCTCCGTATACTTCTTAAAGGTCATACGCTTTAGAACCTCCTGCATATCCTCCTCTTTTGTGTAGGCCATAATCGCCTTTCCCAGAGAAGTACAGTGAATCGGATTCCTGGCTCCAACGGTAGCTGTCGTGATGATGGGATTCTCCGGCTCATATTTGCATATATATACAACCGCATCATCGGAACAGATTCCGAAAAATACAGTTTTTCCCACCTCCCTTGAAAATGCCTTCAGCACTGGATCAATAACGCTGATAAAATCCAGATTATTTGTATAGTTTATACCTATGCGGTAGGCTGTAAGCCCGATGGTATAGCGCTGCTTCTGCTCTCTGGCCACATGCAGCATTCCAGTCTGTACCAGAGTTGTAACTATATCATATCCGCTGGTTTTAGGAAGACTTAATTGTTCACAAATCTCATCTAAGGTTATGCCGTCTGTCTTTCTGGAGACTAGTTTTAAAATTTCTATGGTTCGCAGTGTGGTTCTGTTCAGTTTCATACATGGCTCCCTGTTAATTCGTATATGTACTATCAAACCGTATATACGGTTTTTTATTTTAGTATACACAATCGGGAATGAAGATGCAAGTGAAAGATAAGAAAGCTAAATGCAAAGCCGGTATATCCATTCCCACTGTTTCAAGGGTTTCAAATGGAAGTCCCAGCGTAGGTAGAGTGGTACACGAAAAGGGCTTGAAAGTGACGGAGGATTTGGGGTATACTCCTAATGTATGTGCAGGAGAGCTAAAGACCACAGCTTTTTAAAACGGATTATGGATATGGCTGATTTGTCATGAGCCATAACCTATAAAAGAATTATAACAGGAGGATTATCAACATGAAAGCATTTATGGACAAAGAGTTCCTATTATCCAGCGGCACAGCAAAGACTCTGTATCACGATTTCGCTGAACATATGCCAATATTAGACTATCACTGCCACATCAATCCCCAAGAAATTTTTGAAAATCGCAGGTTTGACAATATTACTCAGGTATGGCTGGGAGGAGACCACTATAAGTGGCGGCAAATGCGCTCCAACGGAGTAGACGAGGCCTACATTACCGGAAACGGCACCGACCGTGAAAAATTCCAGGCCTGGGCGGAAACGATGCCTAAATTAATCGGAAACCCTCTGTACCATTGGAGTCATCTGGAACTGAGAAACTATTTTGGGTTTCAGGGATATCTAAACGGCGATACTGCCGAAGAGGTGTGGAACCTGTGCAACTCCAAGCTGCAGGAAAACTCCATGACCGTCAGAGATCTGATTAAACAGTCTAATGTTACTTTAATCTGTACCACTGATGATCCAGCAGATACCCTGGAGTGGCATCAAAAGCTTGCAGAGGACAAGACCTTCGATGTGCAGGTTCTTCCTGCCTGGAGGCCCGACAAGGCTATGGGCATTGAAAAGCCGGCCTTTGCCGCTTATATGAACGTCCTTTCCCAGGTCAGCGGAGTTAAGATTACTACCTTCGCAGCTTTAAAAGAAGCTCTTAAAAAGCGCATGGAGTTCTTTGCCTCTATGGGCTGCCGCGTATCTGACCATGGCCTGGAGTATGTCATGTACGTTCCCGCCAAAGAAGCTGAGCTGGACGCTATCCTCGCAAAGGGATTGGAGGGACAGGCTATCTCCAAAGAGGAGGAGAGGAAATTCAAAACTGCTTTTATGCTTTTTTCAGCCCGCCAATACAATCGGATGGGCTGGATCATGCAGATCCACTATGGCTGCAAGCGGGATAATAACGCTTATATGTTCAAGAAGCTGGGGGCTGACACCGGCTTTGACTGTATCAGCAGCTACACGCCAAGCGCACAGACCGCTGATTTTCTAAATGCTTTAAGCACTAACAATGAGATCCCAAAGACCATTTTGTATTCCCTAAATCCCAATGACAATGCCGCTATCGGCACCATCATCGGCTGTTTCCAGGAAGGGTTTCCCGGCAAGATTCAGCAGGGCTGCGCGTGGTGGTTTAACGATCACAAGGCTGGCATGACCGAACAGATGGTTTCCTTGGCCAATCTTGGATGCTTCGGAAACTTTATCGGTATGCTGACTGACTCCAGAAGTTTCCTGTCCTACACCAGACATGAGTATTTCCGCAGAATCCTCTGCGATATTCTTGGAAGCTGGGTAGAAAATGGAGAGTATCCAGATGACAGAAAAGCACTGGAGACTTTGGTGAAGGATATTTGCTATAATAACGCGGTAAGGTATTTTGGATTTAAGCTGGATGAAGTGAACTAACAGCTTTTCCAGGGATTTAAAAAGCCTGTGACGCTGACGAAAGCCGACGCTCACAGGCTTGCTTTTTGTTTTATACGATTCAGCTGCCTCATGCAAACGGGGCTTATACACTAGGACGAGCCGGCTTCCTTCTCAAACAACCTTTCCGAAACATCGGACATATAGCTATGAAAACTCAGGCCCCATCCACAAGCTAGAACTGTACGATCTCTTTGATCGCCTCAGCTCCTTTTACTGCCTCGCCATAAAGCACCGGCCCCTGGCCGTGGTAATCCTTCTGGTACTCAACGCCGATTCTGGCTCGAACCTTTACCCACTGCTTTGTCTTATAGCTCTCAGCATCAGGCCACTTGCAGATAAATCCCAGAAAGGTCATATCTGCTTCACAGCAGGTCATAGCCATACGTCCGGGAACAAACTGATCCTTTGGGAATTTGGGAGACTTTAATACCATCGCAGTGAACTCTACCACCTTATCCTTATAGCGCTCCGGCTGATCCATACAATCAATATACCAGATCCCGTAATCCTCCGGCTTTATCTCAATGACAGCCGCATTAAGATCGTAAGGCAAATCTTCCTCCAGCGTGGCCTGCTCTATCTCTCCGTCCCCGTTCTCCAGCACAATCTCGCTGTCCCGGCTCATAGCACGGATGCTACGGCGGCAGG
Source organism: Clostridium porci (assembly GCF_009696375.1). GTDB lineage: Bacteria > Bacillota > Clostridia > Lachnospirales > Lachnospiraceae > Enterocloster > Enterocloster porci. Next base: position 56,332 of record NZ_VUMD01000012.1, on the reverse strand, counting down.
CTGTCAGTTTTTCATCGGGAATACCATCACAGCGGTTGACAATCACCAGCTCGGACCCCCGCAGCATAGCCCCAAGAAGCGGCTTCATGTTCTGGACATAAAGCTCAAAGGTGGAGCCGTCGATGATGGTTATCTGCTGGTAAATGATCCAGTCCTCAGGAAGCTTCAAATCATCCTGGTTCCACATACCGTTCCACTCCATCAACACCCGCTCCGGCTGGTATATCACCTTCAGCTCATTTAAATACTGAGGTGTAAGCTTCTCAAAGTCATCCACATACACCACCGCAGTCCGGCTCCTTTTCAGCTGATCTTCACTGTATGAGCTGTCCCCCTCCTCACAGACGATGAGAAGGGTTTTTCCCTTTGCCTGAAAATAATCCTGACCCATGGTAAAGTCAAGAAACTGCGTCTTCCCTGCCTCCAGAAAGCCGTTAACTATAAACAGGGGCATGATGTCATCATCTATTTCATAAGCCATAATTGTTTATCCTCACCAATTAAAACCGTTCCCGGCTTCTTCCAAACACTCTGTTTAATTCCTCTTCCTCCAGGCTGGCGCCGATCACGCATACCTTTCCCGTGTAATCCGGCTTACCCTGGCGGATTTCATACTGCTCAGGCACCAGATCAAAATACAGCCATTCCCCCGGATTTTCCGTAGGCAGCATCCCCTTGGCTCTCAGCACCTGACCGAAGGTATGAGTACGCGCCATGGACTTAAGGACTTCATCCAGCTGTTCATAGGTAACTGGAACGATGGTTTCCATTCCCCAACTGGTAAACACTTCATCTGCATCATGATTGTGATGATCATGGTGGCCGTGGCCGCAGCAGCCTTCATGGTGGTGAGCATGGCTGCAGCCTTCCCCTTTAAGGCCGTGCTTATGATGATCGCCGCAGGCCTCGCTTTCACTATGATGATCGCCGCAGGCCCCGCTTTCACTATGATGATCTCTGCAATCCTGGCCGCCACCGTGATGCTGGCCGCTGCAACTCTCGCCGCCACTGTGATGCTGGCCGCTGCAACCCTCGCCGCCACTGTGATTCTGGCCGCTGCAACCCTCGCCGCCACTGTGATTCTGGCGACCGCAACCCTCGCCGTGCAGTCTGCCCTCCCTTACCTCCGCCAGCAAATCCTCCAGCATCGTATCCGGTTTCTCAATGATCTCCAGCAACTGGCCGCCGCTTAAATCAGCCAAAGGAGTCGTGATAATGACTGCTCTTTCATTCCTGCCCCGCAGCATATCCACAGCCTCTAAAACCCTGGCAGCTTCGGTAATATCTGTACGGCTCAGCACGATTGTGCCGGCATTTTCAATCTGGTTGTTGAAGAATTCTCCGAAATTCTTCATATACAGCCTGCACTTAGCAGCATCCACAATGGTCACGGCGCTGTTCAGCTTCACATCCATATCTGCCGATACGTCCACTACTGCCTTGATTACATCCGACAGCTTACCTACTCCTGACGGCTCTATGATAATCCGCTCCGGCTGGTACTTCGTCAGCACCTCAGCCAAGGAAGCCCCAAAATCTCCCACAAGCGAGCAGCAGATACAGCCGGAATTCATCTCCCGGATTTCAATACCGGAATCCTTTAAAAATCCCCCGTCAATACCAATTTGGCCGAACTCGTTCTCGATCAGCACCACCCTCTCGCCGTAGATAGCCTCCTCCAGAAGCTTCTTAATAAAGGTAGTCTTTCCTGCTCCTAAAAATCCAGAGATAATATCAATCTTTGTCATCTCATCCTGTCCTTCTTTCTATCAATCCATCACTCTGACCAGCCTTTAATACCAGCCGGTTCCACGACCTTTCAATAGCTTATTGTGGCACAATCCACCAGCAAAGTCAAGTCTGAAGGAACCGTTTCCTGCTCTTAGCCCTGACGCTGAGCCTCCTGCCGTCTTTTTTATTCTCCCCTATGCCGTAGAGGGGCTTCTTACCGAAGCTGCCGGATAATCTTTTCCGCATCCTCCTGCTTTCCAATTACCATAAGGTGAATCCCCCCCTCAATCACATAATCAGCGCCAGGCATAAACTTCATATGCCCCTCTGCGTTCTTTACTGCGATTACTGATATTCCATAAACACGGCGGATATTCAAATCCTTGACGCTCTTTCCGATCCAGGCTTCCAGAGGCAATATTTCATAAATGGAAATACCGTCTGCCAGCTCCGTATAATCAAACACCTTGTTGGCGCTGTAGCGCACTGCTATTTTCTCGGCAACGTCACGGTCTGGATAAACCACCTCGTCGGCTCCATTCTTCAAGAGAAGCCTTGCATGGATATCCCGGTTGGCTTTGCTCACTACGTATTTTGCTCCCATTTCCTTTATCAGGCTGGTTACCTCCAGACTATTTTGAAAATTATTCCCAATACAGATGAAGCAGAGATCAAAATTACCGACGCCCAGACTCTTAAGCACTGTCTCATTGGTACAGTCGCCAATCTTTGCGCTTACCACGTAAGGAAGTATAGGCTCCAGCTTTTCCTCTAAGATGTCCACCGCCATAATCTGATTCTCATGCTTTGCAAGGTTTTCGCATAGATGCTGCCCAAACCTTCCCACTCCGATTACAAGAATTGATTTCATTTATCTGTCCCTCCTTTTTCTGGTTAACCAATGGTAATCCGTTCTGCCGGATACTGCACATGAGGCTTAGGGCTGGTTCTTGTAAACGCCAGAGCAAAGGACAAGCTTCCGATCCGCCCGCTGTACATAAGAATGATCAGCACGATTCTGGAAAAAGGCGCCAGACTTCTGGTAATTCCCGTACTCATTCCTGAGGTTCCTATGGCAGAACAGGTTTCAAAAAACACATCCGACATAGGCAGGTTTTGAGCCACCATAATCAATATAGCAGCAGTCAGCATCAGGCTTAGATTAATGGTTAAAATACAGGCCGACTGCCGGATGGATTCATCCTCCAGCCTTCTTGCAAACACCTCTACGCCATGGGTCTGGCGGATATTTGAACACACATATAGCAGCAGCACCGCCAACGTACTGGTTTTGATGCCTCCGGCTGTGGAGCCAGGGCTTCCTCCAATAAACATAAGAATTGCAGTCAAAAATTTGCTTCCATCCGTAAGAGCCGCCGTATCCACATTATTAAAGCCTGCGGTTCTTGGAGTTACCGCGCTGAAAAAACAGGCCAAGAATTTTTCTGAGCCATTCATTGCCACCAGAAGATGAGCACGCTCCATCAGATAGAACAGCAACGTACCGATTACCAGCATCAGCACCGTAGTCACCAGCACAATCTTAGTATGCAGCATATAGTGCCGCACATCCCATTTCTTCCTGGCTACGTCGTCCCATACAATAAATCCAATCCCTCCCACAATAATCAAAATAGAAATGGTACCAATTACCAGCCAGTCCCCGGTATAGCCGCAAAGCGAGCTGTACGGCTCCACATATCCCATCAGATCAAAGCCTGCGTTGCAAAAAGCCGATACAGAATGAAAGATTCCATACCAGATACCTCTGGCCCAGCCAAACTGAGGAATAAAACGAAGTGACAGGAGAATGGCCCCTGCGCCCTCGAACATAGCTGTACCTATGATAATCCGCTTAGCCAGCTTTACCATACCGCCAATTTGCAGGGTATTAACGCTTTCCTGCATCAATCCTCTCTCCTTAAGGCCAATCTTGCGCCTGAGCACAATGGATAGGAAAATACCGATGCTGATAAATCCAAGTCCTCCCAGCTGGATCATAATCAGCAAAAGCACCTGCCCGAACAGGCTCCACTGGCTCCAGGTATCAGCCACCACCAGCCCTGTGACGCAGGTGGCGCTGGTTGCAGTAAACAGGCAGTTCAGAAATGGAGCGCTCTGTCCGTCCCTGCTGGATATAGGCAGCATCAGAAGCAGGGTGCCCGTTATAATAATCAGGAAAAATCCATATGCAATAAACTGTGTTTGTGATATATGCTTTTTTAGCCGAACATGTTTCGGCTTTTTTACCAACCGCTTCTCCTTCATATAATCCTACCTCTATCCCCTCAGTCTGCTTAAAAACTGCCAGGCTAGGCATAATAAGAATGCCAGCAGATTCACCGCCACCACGCTGGCTCCCGCAGGAGTCGAAAACTGATAGGAACCCACCATTCCCAAACTGAAGCACACCACAGACAGTACGCCAGAGAATATCACCACTCTGCTGAAGCTTTTGAATATCCGCATAGAGGTGAGACAGGGAAACAGGATCAGACTGGAGATGAGCATAGCTCCCATCATACGCATGCCCAGAACAATGGTTACTGCTGTGAGCACTGCAATCACCACATTATACAGCCCTACCTTCACACCTGTAGCCCTGGCAAAGTTCTCATCAAAGGTAACTGCAAATATCTTATTATAGCACACGGCATAAAGGCCCAGCACCACAAGAGACACGGCCACGCTCAGCCTCACGTCCTCCCGGCTCATAGCCAAAATACTTCCAAACATATAGCTGCTTACATCCGTGGTCATCCCCGTAGTAAGGGATGTAACGATAATACCCAAGGCCAGGGCGCTGGCCGATATAAGAGCGATGGCAGCGTCACTCTTAATCCGGCTGTTCTCTGTAAGCCGGAGGAGAAAAAAGGCGGCCGCCACCACTAGGGGAATTGACACTTTAAGAGGGGACCAGCCCATAGCCAGGGCAACCGACAACGCGCCGAAGGAAACATGGGAAAGCCCATCTCCAATCATCGAATACCGCCTCAACACCAGGCTTACGCCTAAAAGAGAGGCACAAAGGGATACCAGCATTCCTCCCACCAGGGCTCTTACAAGAAAAGGATAGGATAACATTTCCGCAATTAGATTCATAGCTTTTCCTCCGTTTCCGCCCTGCAGCATCTGCGGCATCCGGCAGTGGACTTACAGATACCCTGCTCCTTCTCATGGAAGAAATGTCCCGCAGCACGGCTGTTCATATAATCACCGGCAGGGCCATAGAACAGAACCCGTTTTTGAAGGTGGAGAATCTTATTCGCTTCCTCCACCGCGTTTCTCAAATCATGAGAAACCATCAAAATCGCCACCTTGTCCTCCCGGTTCAGCTTCCTTATCATAGCGTAAAACTCCTGAATGGCAGAAGGATCTAGGCCGGTGACAGGCTCATCCAGAATCAAAAGCTCTTTGGTCGCGCAGAGAGCTCTCGCAATCAGGACCCTCTGCTGCTGGCCTCCCGAAAGCTCCCGGTAGCACCGGCTACTTAAGGGCATGATTCCCAGCTTCTCCATATTGGCTGCAGCTATGCGCTTCTCATTCTTAGAATAAAAGGGCCATCTTCCTCTCCTACTCAGACAGCCGCTTAAAACTATCTCATAAACGGTTGCAGGGAAATCCTTCTGAGCCGCAGTCTGCTGAGGCAGATAGCCAATGCCGGTAGCCTTTAAGTCCTCCGATACGGACAAGGTTCCTGACGACGGCTTTAAAAGGCCTAGAAAGCCTTTCATCAGCGTGCTTTTACCTGAGCCGTTCTCCCCCACGATGCACAGGTAATCCCCAGGATTCACCTCCATATTTACATCCACAACTGCATCCTGGTTTTCATATCCCAAATCCACATGCTCACATTTTATCAATGGCGTCATTTTTATTCTAATCCCTTTCTCAGGTTTTCTGCATTGCCCTGCATCAGCTGAAGATAGGTAACTCCCTCCTCAAGCTGTCTTCTAGTCACATTATGGCAGGAGTGAAGAAGCAAAGGCTTAGCTCCTGTTTCCTCACTGATAATTTCCGCCGTTCTGTGGCTAGAAAGCTCCAGATAATACACAGCCCCAATCTGAGCCTCCCTCACCTTGTCAATGAGGTAAGCGATGGTTTTAGCGCTTGGCTCCGTATCGGCGCTGCAGCCGGAAAATGCTGCCCGGTAGGACAGCCCGTACTCATCGGCAAAATAGCGGAAGGGAAACTTATCAGCCACCACGATCATCCGGTGCCTCCCCTGGGCAACCACCTCACGCAGCCGTGTATCCAGCTTTTTAAGCTCTCCAAGATATTCATCCCTACCCGCCTGAAAATATTCCTGGTTCTCAGGAGAAGCCTCGCAAAGAGCCTCACTGATAATAGCCACGATAGCCTGAGCATTTACCGGAGAGGTCCAAATATGCTCATCATACTCAATTTCCAGCTCATGGCCGTCCCTTTTGTCAAAAAACGCCTGATACTCTGTCCCTTTGCGGGTACAAGCCTCATAGCCGGGCTTACCGCCAGGCGCCTTATAGGTGTAGTTACAGTCAAATTTATGGGTATGGCTGTCTTTGTGGGTATAGCCATCTTCATGAACATCACTGTCTTCGTGGGTATAGCCATCTTCATGAACATCACTGTCTTCGTGGGTATAGCCATCTTCATGAACATCACTATCTTCATGACAATAGCTGTCTTCATGGGTATGGCTGCCGTCCTCCATCCCCTCTACATGTTCCTCCTCCACCACATCCACATAATCCATCATAGTCAGAACCTTCATATGACTGGTATCCAGTGAATCCAGAACCTGATAGACCCACTGCTCCATCCCGCCTCCATTGCAGATCAGTACATCAGCTTGCTCCATGGCAGCCACATCTGCCGGAGTTGGCTCAAAGGAATGACTGTCCATACCGGCAGGTACAATTAGCTTCAGCTTCACCCTGTCTCCTGCCACCTGGCGCACAAAATCATAATAAGGAAAAATGGTAGTAACCACCGAAAGACGATCATCCTGAAGTGCTTCCCCCTGATGCAAGCCTCCCCGTCTCTCCAGGCGTTCTCCTGCAAATCCAGCTATAAGAGCCATTCCCAGGAGAACAACAGCAGCCGTACAATACAGCCAGCCTCTCTTTCTTTTCCCAGACAGTTTCCCTCTACACAATCCCATTCACTTCCTTCACAAATTCCACAACCTGAGAGGGGTAATCCACAATGAGCCTGGGCACAAATGCCTCCAGTTCCTCCCTTCCCCTGAATCCCCAGGTGACTCCTATGGTATCCACACCGGCATTCGCCCCGGTTCTCATATCCGTATTGGTATCTCCAAAATAAAGGGTTTCTTCCTTCTCCACCCCAAACTCCCTCATAATTGACCAGACACCGTCAGGAGCAGGCTTCTTCTTAATTCCCAGATCCTCACGCTCCCCGTACACCCGTTCAAAACAGCTCCTGCCAAAAACCTCCGTCACATTCTCCACGGTTCTCTCATGAGGCTTATTGGAAAGAACTGCCAGATGCATCCCCTGATCCTTAAAAAACGCAAGCATGTCCCGGATTCCTTCATAAGCTTCCACCCTGTACATACTACATTCCTTAAAAATCTCCAGGTACCGCCGGCCTGCCTCCTGAACATGCTCCAGCTTCTCATCACCGCAGGCAGACAGCGACCGCTCCAAAAGGGGCCTGTAGCCATCTCCTGCAAACATCTTGGCCTGCTCCACATTAATAGGCCCCAGCCCCCATGCGTCCAGTGTAAGATTCACTGCACGCTGAATGGCATAGATAGAATTTACCAAAGTCCCATCTAAATCAAAAATACAGCATTTATACATAATAATTGCCCTCCCCTTCCTTTTATATACCAATCTCTTCTAACATGACTTTCATCATAGCACAAATCTCCTTCCTTGACCAGTGCTAGTTGTATTTGACATTCCCCCCCTGGTCATGCTATACTTTTTTCAGAATAAACACATTCATACGTTAAACATTTAAAGGAGCAAATGATGAACAACCCCTATGCCATAACCTGCTGTTCTACAGCTGATTTACCGGAAAGCTATCTCACAGAACGAAAGATCCCTTATGCCTGCTTTCATTTTCAAATCAACGGAATGGAATTCAACGATGATTTAGGATGCTCTATACCCATTGAAGAATTTTACAAAAAAATCCGGGACGGCGCCACACCCACCACCTCCCAGGTAAATCCTGAACAATATGAAGCCATGTTTGAGCCTTTGCTGAAGGAAGGGAAGGATATCATCCATCTTACCCTGTCCTCAGGCATCTCCGGCACCTACAACTCTGCCGTCATTGCCAGAGACGAGATGTTGGAGCGTTATCCTAATCGCCGCATTGAGGTTATAGATTCCCTCACTGCATCAGCCGGTTACGGCCTTCTGGTGGACACGTCCTGGGAAAAAATGCAGGCAGGCTTAAGCTTTGAAGAGTTAACTGCATGGATTAGGGAGAATCGTCTCAGGCTTCAAAGCTGGTTCTTCACCTCAGATCTGACCCATCTTAGGCGGGGCGGACGTCTCTCTGCCTCTGCGGCCTTTTTGGGCAATATGCTGAATATATGCCCTCTGATGAATATTAATTTTGAAGGCAAGCTGACTCCCCGCGAAAAATGCAGAGGCAAGAAAAAGGTAATCCGCGAAATGATAAAGCGGATGGAAGAACATGCGGAACATGGTTCAGACTACAGCGGCAAATGCTTCCTGTCCCATTCCTCCTGCCTGGAGGACGCTAGGACAGCAGCAGCCCTGATCGAAGAAGCCTTTCCCCGTATAAACGGCAAAGTATTTATTGTGGATATTGGAACCGTCATAGGCGCTCATACAGGGCCGGGCACAGTGGCCCTGTTCTACTGGGGCGATGAGCGCAGCGATTAAGGCAAAAAAAAAAAAGGGGGGGGGGGATGTCATTTGGCGAACGCCGATAAGGAAGTTTTGGAAACAAATTGACCTAACGACTGACAAACAGGGTTACAAGTCAAGACCACCCGCTTAGCGGGTGGTCTTGACTCATCTGCTGCCTTTTTCTTTGGTATCAATACTTCTGGGCGTTCTGCCTTTTTGCTCGTCAGTGAGCTTGGCTAATTTTTCTCTGACGCTCGGCTTTTGGTTACCCGGTACAGATGGCGCACTCTGGGTTTGCGTAAGCGTAAGCTACTGCTGTTCAAGACCACGATATATCTTGAACACATCTGGAAAAATCACTTTTGCTCCACGCTTTGCCATAGCTAAGACATCTCGTGCATTTTTAATCACATCAGCAGCCACACGGTTGTCAATCCGGATCGGGCAATCATTCTTATCTATGTATGGGGTAAGATATTTGTTGGTTGCCGGACACATATTCTGGATTAAAAAAGCTGTATTTCTTCCGAGTACCGTTCCGAAACGAATGGTATTGCAGCGTCCATATTTTTTGATTTTGTCCTGTTCAACCCGCTTGAACTTTTCGTATTGGGATGAAATGGGAACAATCCAGTAAATATCCGGGATTTTGGAATCGGGAAAAGTAAAAAAGCAAGGACGTTTGTACGGAGAACCGTCTATCATATCCTTGTTTTTCATCAGCTTATCATCGGGAAAATCCAGATAATACTGATCTGACAAAAAATAAAATTGAGCTTCGAGCATAGAGATACCTCCCGGACAAAAGTAAAGCCCTGCCTTTCGACAGGGCTCTACAAACATTTTAATCCCGAACATTTATAAGCCGCATATCGGGGAGCGACACTATTTGTAGTCCTGACCACTTATAAGCCGCATATCAGGAAGCGAACACTATTTTATGGGTATCCCTACCCTGTACTATTATTATACGCAGTCGCTTCAATTATGTCAATAGTTCTCTGTTCTTTGACGATGCTATGGCATTTGAGGAAGCCGCGAAAAAGCAGCGTTTTCAAGAAGCTGAAAGAGAAGCCAAGAAACGCAAACGTGAAATTGCCCAAGCAGAAAAACGCATTGCCGAACTTGACCGCATTTTCAAGCGCATTTATGAGGATGAAATCAGCGGCGCGATCAGCCATGAACGGTTCTTAAAACTCTCTGCCGACTATGAAGCGGAACAAAGAGAACTGACAGAGCAAGTGAAGATATGGCGGGAAGCGGTAGAAACCTTTGAACAGGATCAAGCCGACTTTGACAGCTTTGCAGCCATTGTACGGAAGTATGTGGGCATTCGTGAACTGATGCCCACCATTGTCAATGAGTTTGTAAAGAAAATCATCGTCCATGCGCCGGACAAGTCCAGCGGCCATCGCAGGCAGAAAATTGAACTTGTGTGGAACTTCATCGGAGAAGCCGATCTACCGGGCGACGATCAGACCGTGGAACGACAAAAAAGCAGGACGGCATGACCTTTCAGCCATGCCGCCCTGCGACAATCAAATTACTTCCTTATGAGAGCGTGCCTTTCCCTCTGGCTTTCTTTCTTTGCCATCCCATACAAGGCTCCAAAGCCGGCTGCTGCTGCCAGCAGGCTGTACACAAGCTCAATCCCCCCTGGAACTTTCGGAAACAGCTCCGGCAGCGAGCCGAACATAAATCCAAGAATGATCAAATAAGTAGGCTGGGGGGCGTGCCTTATAAGCCTCTCCAGAACCTTTGTTGTAAGTAATATTCCTCCCACTGCTCCAAATCCCAGAGGAATCAGAGGAAGGATATGAAGAGCGCTTAAATTTCCGATTATGCTTTCGTAAATCCCAAGCATATAAAGCATCTGAGACACACTGATACCCGGAAGCACTAACCCCACAGCAATGATCAGTCCGCCTGCCAGCTGTATCAGAAGCTGCCCCGGACCAAAGCCGGCTCCCGGCTCAAAGAGTCCGGGCGGGAGAAGCTTCAAAAGCACCACAGCCATAATCCCTATGGCAGGATACATTACAGCTCCCAAATCCAGGCGGCGCACTCCCGCCTCCTTATATATCATAGGCACGCCTCCTGCCACCGCTCCCAGAAAAAAGAATCGCAAAGGCACATCCGCTCTGGTTGTAAACAGAAAACTGATAAAACGGGAAAACAGCACCATTCCTACCCCAGCCCCCAGTACAAAGGCTGTGAGAAAGGAGAAGTTCCGCCTGGGATTTCTGAAAAAGGAACTGACAGAGGTTATAAGGCGGTCATAAATTCCTAAGATCATAGCCATAGATCCGCCGCTGACGCCTGGAACCGTCATAGTTCCCCCAATCCATATTCCCTTTAAAACAGTAATAATATTCTCTCGATTCATCCATTCACTCCTTTACTTATTACCGGCACATTGTAGCATAGCCCTGCCGAAAAGTGAATTAATTTTCCGTATATATTTTATGCAGAATTCATTCCCCTTATTGACAACAGGAAAACACTTTTTTGCGAAGCAGGCAAAAGCTCTGCAAAGCAGGAGCCCGTCCTGCTTTGCAGAGCTTTTTAAACTATAACACTAAATCATATTCTATGTAAGAATCCATCCATTTTCTGATTAGTATTTCACAACAATGCCAACGCCGTTCTTGCAGGAGCCTGTGCTGCAGCTGCTTCCCTGGCAGGTATTTGTCTGGCAGTTTCCACCTTTGCAGTTCGGGTTAATACCGCACTGGGAATTGCCATCCGGTGCACATACGCCCATCTGTGCCAGAATTGAGTCCAGATTCTGACCACTCTTCTGGATGCGTACGTTTTTAGGGCAGTTAGGCTGATTATACTGACATGGATTATAGGTGTTTACATTTGCCATATTCGTACCGCAGCCTGAACCTAACATTGCGGCAAGTGCCATAGTTGATACTGATAACATAATTTGTACCTCGCTTTCTTGTTAAATGTTACAAATGTGTTTCTTTTTTGTTACAAAACCATTATAACACATTTTTTTCCATTTGTACCTGGGAGTTATTGGATTCTATACCATATTCTGGTTCATACAACAAAGTCCAATATTTGCCAGACAGACAGCCGCCCTGCCTTTGCGTTCAAAAAACGAGGTTCGCCGTTGACTTATCTTTATTTTACAAATATTTTCTCCGCATAATTCACAGATGCCATGGCATCCCGGCAATAGGCGTCGGAGCCGATGGTTCTGGCATATTCCTCTGTAAGAACGGCTCCTCCTACCATCACCTTTACTCCGGGCGCCTTGCCGTGGAGCTGGCGGATGGTTTCCTCCATACTTGGCACCGTGGTGGTCATAAGTGCGGAAAGTCCTACCAGGGACACCTTCTGCTCCACTGCTTCCTGGACGATCCGCTCCGGGGGAACATCCTTTCCCAAGTCGATAACATCATAGCTGTAATTCTCCAGCAGCACCTTTACGATATTTTTTCCGATATCATGAATATCCCCCTTAACAGTAGCTAGAATCACCTTCCCCTTTTTTTCCCGAACCTGTCCGCTGCTATCCATCCGGGACTTTATGACTTCAAAGGCAGCTTTGGCCGCCTCGGCGCTCATAAGAAGCTGCGGCAGGAATATGGTTCCTTTTTCAAAGCCCTTTCCCACATAATCCAGCGCAGGAATCATATCCCCGTTGATAATATCCAGCGGATCCTTTTCCTTTAAAAGAGCTGTCACCGACTCCTGAGCTCCTTCTCGCAGTCCCCTGGCGATGGAAATACCCAAAGCTCCCGCCGGCATGCTGCTGTCTCCTTTTGCAGCCCAGCCTGACCCGCCGCTTACTTCGGCTCCCTTTGAGCTGCCGCTTCCCCCTCTGCCGAGGGTCTGGCCCAGTCCGCTCACCTGACCGCCGTAGACACTGATATATTCACTGCACTGAGGGTCCAAATCCATCAATGCCTTAAAGCTATAGTAGGCCCGCATCATCGCCTCAGAATTAGGATTAATAATAGCCGCATTCAGCCCGGACTCCATCGCCATTGTAAAAAAAGCGGCATTGATAATTTCCCTCTGAGGCAGTCCAAAGGAAATATTGGAAACCCCCAGCACCGATTTACCCCCCAGCTCATCCCGGATACGCCGCAGGGTTTCCAGGGTGGTAAGGGCTCCTTTGCTGTCAGAGCTTACAGTCATACACAAACCGTCCAAAATGATATTCTCAGGCCCGATTCCGTAAGAGGACGCAGTCTCTATAATTTTACGCCCTACCTTGATTCTCCCCTCAGCCGTTTCAGGAATTCCATCCTCGTCCAGACATAAGCCCACTACCACGCCGCCGTATTTGGCTACCAGCGGAAACACCTGCTCCATTACCTCTTTCTTTCCATTGACCGAATTAATCAAAGGCTTTCCATTGTAAATACGCATTGCCCGCTCCATAGCAGCCATATCGGAGGTATCGATTTGAAGAGGCAGGTCGATAACGCTCTGAAGCTCCTGAACCACCTCCTCCATCATAGACGGCTCATCAATCTCAGGCAGTCCTACGTTCACATCCAGAACATCCGCTCCGTTGTCCTGCTGGCTTACGCCCTCCCTGAGTATATATTCCAGATTATGCTCACGCAAAGCCTGCTTAAACTTTGACTTGCCCGTAGGATTAATCCGCTCTCCGATAATCACAGGCCTGGATCCAATAACTACAGCCTGGGCATAGGAGGAAATTACAGTCCGCTTCTTAGGCTTTGGCCATTCAACCGGAATGTTTTTGCACCGCTTTACCGTCTCTCTGATATGGGCCGGCGTGGTTCCGCAGCAGCCTCCCACAATCACAGCTCCCATTAAGACCAGCTCCTCCATCACCCGGGCAAATTCTTTCTCATCAATATCATATACCGTCCTTCCGTTCTCACTTCTGGGCAGACCAGCGTTGGGATTGACCAGCACAGGGACAGAGGCTGCCTCCAGAATATCCTTTAAAATCCCTTTCATCTGAACCGGGCCCAGGCCGCAGTTAATGCCAAGTCCATCTACCCCCAGTCCCTCCAGCAAAGCGACGGTAGACTCCACGCTGCCCCCTGTAAGAAGCTTTCCCCTTTCATCATAAATGACCGTGGCAAACACCGGAAGCTGCTCCCCCGTCTCAGGAACCACTCCCCCTTCCTTCGCTCCCAGCACTGCTGCTTTCAGCTCATAGCTGTCACTCATGGTCTCTATCAGAATCAGATCAGCCCCCGCCTTCACACCGATTGTCACTACTTCCCTGTAAAGGCTCACTGCTTCCTCAAAGGGCAGATCTCCCAAGGGCTTCAAGAGCTTTCCGGTGGGGCCCAGATCCAGAGCTATCCATCCGTGTCCCGCTTCCCTGATGGCATCCCTGGCATTCTCTACCGCCGCTGTCACAATGTCTTCCAGATTCTCCTTGTATTTTAAGCGGTTAGCGCCAAAGGTATTGGTGGTAATCAGGTCTGCTCCCGCGTCCAAATACTCCTTATGAATCTCTTTCAAAACCTTCCGGTGGCTCAGATTCCAATGCTCCGGCAGCTCTCCGGCCACAAGCCCTCTTTCCTGAAGCATGCTTCCCATGCCTCCGTCGCAAAATATCCGGCGCTCCTTCATTGCATCTAATATACTATTCATCGTCAAATCCTCACTATAAGCACCTGGCGTCTGTCTCTTATACGCTTGTGCGGTACTTGTACGGTCTCTTCTAATGCCTGTTTTAGCTGCTTCTTCCGGCAGTTTCCTTCTAACTGTTTAATATATCCCTGACCAGAGCGTCCACATGCTCCTCTCTGGTAATCCAGCTGGTGCACAGGCGGATTGCCGTATGGCCTTCATCCACCCTTCCCTGATGGGTATAGCTGTACTTACCCTTCCACTGCTTTAGCACGCTGTCCGGCATAATGGGGAATACCTGATTGGTGGTATTGTACACCAAAAGGGGATAGCCCTTCTTCTCACAGGCGGCTCTGATCCTCCCTGCCAGCCTGTCCCCATGGGCTCCCAGTTCAAAGTACAGCCCATCCCTTAAAAGCTCTATGAACTGCAGGCCCAAAAGCCTTCCCTTGGCAAGCATGCCTCCTCTCTGCTTTATGTGGTAGCGGAAGTCCGTCATCAGCTCCTTATTGGTAATCACAACCGCCTCCCCGAATAAAGCTCCAACCTTGGTTCCTCCGATATAAAACACATCACAGCTGGAGGACAAAACGGGCAGATCCACATCATTTCCCTCTGCTGCCAGCCCATAGCCAAGACGCGCTCCATCTACAAAAAGATACAGCTTATGCTTCCTGCAGACGGCCTGCAAAGCCTCCAGCTCCCCTCTTGTGTATATAGTTCCCAGCTCTGTGGGATTGGAAATATACACCAGCTTCGGCTGTACTGTGTGTTCAAAGCTCTCATCCTTTGCATGGGCTGTATACAGCTCCTCCACCTGCTCTGCCCTCACCTTTCCATCCTCAGAGGGAAGGGCCAAAATCTTATGACCGGTAGCCTCGATAGCCCCTGTTTCATGGACATTAATATGTCCCGACACAGCGGCCACAACTCCCTGATGAGGACGCAGGGCCGCCGCAATCACCGTCTGGTTAGCCTGAGTGCCTCCTACCAGGAAATGGACAGCCGCATCCTCCTTTTTGCAAAGC
Source organism: Clostridium porci (assembly GCF_009696375.1). GTDB lineage: Bacteria > Bacillota > Clostridia > Lachnospirales > Lachnospiraceae > Enterocloster > Enterocloster porci. Next base: position 41,148 of record NZ_VUMD01000012.1, on the reverse strand, counting down.
TTCCTTATAATATCTCCCGCCTCCTGACAGTAAATATCCTCCCCATATCCCGGCGTCTGCTCCAGATTGGTTTCTGCCAGCTTCCTCAAAATACGCTCATGAGCTCCTTCACTGTAATCACAATTAAAACGTATCATATTTATATCCATTCCTTTCGCTACGCTCAGATATAGAACGTATGAAAAAGCGGTTCGCACCGAGCATTTTGTGTTATGTATTGAAATTCCTGTTCAGTCCAGGCCGAACATCCATTGCATTCAGGCATTACGAGGATTGACCGCTGCCTTATTTATGATCTCCACTCTGCCTGCGGTAAGCACAGTCCTTCTTGCCACACGCCTCGCAGCCCTTTACATCGCACCGGTAAGCCTTACCGCTGATTCCCATCACAGCCGTAACCGACTTGGAGGGCATCATAAGCAGGCTGTCCGTCAGCTTAATCCCAATTCGCTTCCCTGCCTCCAGAGCCCCCAGCAGAGCCGTCTGACACTCCAGAGGAAAGTCTCCGTACCCTGGACTGAACCTGGGCCGCAAATACCTTCCCTCCGCCTCATATCTCTGCCTCAAATTCCTGCACGTCTCATCACAATACTCCTCAATCATAGCAGCCGCAGCAGCTTGCATAACCACCGCCTTACTCATCTGAAGCCGGTTGTATTTTTGTATCAACTGATCCGCCCCCGTTCCCAGGGTGGCCGCAAACACAAGAATTGACTCACAGTCCTTTAAATTCCTTGCAAGATTTTTGCTGTGGGTCTGAAAACAGCAGCCGTCTATGACGTCCCTCTCCCCAAGTACCAGCGGAAATTCCTGAACCAGATGCTTGGGGGCAGCCCCGCAAAACAGCTCTTCAATGCACTGCTCCACCAGCCCCATAACCGTCTCATCCGCCTCGTGGCCTCTATACCCCAGATAACGAAGCACCTCTCTCCTGTTAATGCTGTCCGCTTCCATCCATACCTCCTAACGCCGCTTTTCATCAGAGTATCTCTGACAGATTTTCTTTAATCTTCATAGCCACATCCGGCTTATTCATAGAATATACATGGATTCCCTTTACTCCGTTGGCAATAAGATCAATGATCTGATCTGTAGCATAGGCGATTCCCGCCTGCTTCATGGCATTTGGATTATCTCCAAATTTATCTACAATGGACATAAATCTGGATGGCAGGTATGTACCTGACATCTTTGTAATTCTTTTAATCTGCCTTGCGTTTGTTACAGGCATGATGCCGGCAATCACCGGCACCGTAATTCCCTTTTCCCGGATACGGTACAGATAGCTGTACAGAATACTGTTATCAAAGAACATTTGAGTCGTGACAAAATCACAGCCCGCCTCTACCTTCTGCTTCAAATAATCCATATCCGCCGCCTTATTGGCAGACTCTACATGCCCCTCCGGATAACAGGCCGCCCCGATACAGAAATCCCCGGAACGTTTGATTTCCCGTATCAGCTCCGAAGCATAGTGATACGCCTTGGGCATCCCCTTATCCTCCGGTATATCTCCTCTCAAGGCCAGAATATTTTCAATGTTCTCTTTTTTCAGCTCCGCCAATACCTGAGCTACCTTTTCTCTTGTAGAGGATACACAGGTCAGATGAGCCAGAGGCGTCACTCCGTACTTCCTCTGCAAATCGGATGCGATTCCCACCGTATAGTCGCTGGTTCCTCCTCCCGCTCCATAGGTAACGCTCATGAACGAAGGCTTCAGCCCGGCAATTTCCTTCGCTGCCTTCTCCACGGTTTCATAAGCGTCCTCCGTTTTGGGAGGAAACACCTCAAAGGACAGAGTAGGCTTATCCTCTGCCAATATATCACGTATTTTCAATTCCAAGCTCCTCCTTTTTTCGTCTGGCTCCTTCCATCCGGCCCTTTACCCTTTTTTAAATGCCCCGGCGCACCTATTGTATCAGGATTGCCGGAGCATATGTCTCGAAGGGTGGCTCTTACATTTCCACCGTCACCTTGTTCAGATGCCATATATCCTTTACATACTCCTCAATGGTTCTGTCGGAAGTAAACTTACCGCTGTTAGCCACATTCAGGATGGCAGCCTTAGCCCACCACGCTTCATCTCTGTAGGCTTCGTCGATCCGCTGGTGGGCTTTTGCATAGGAACGAAAATCCTTTAATATAAAATAGGTATCCGCTCTATCACTGCTTTTAGTATTCAGCAGGGAATCATAGATATCCCTGAACAGCTCCGGATTATCCGGCCCATAGTAGCCGTTAATCAGCTGCATCAGCACCCGGCGTATTTCCTGGTCATTATTAAAAATATCCATTGGGACGTAGCCGCCGTTCTTTTCGTAGTTAATAACCTCCTCGGAGGACATGCCAAAGATAAAGGCATTGTCTGCTCCTACCTCCTCCACAATCTCTACATTAGCTCCATCCATGGTTCCTAACGTCAGAGCTCCGTTGAGCATAAACTTCATGTTGCTTGTTCCAGAAGCCTCCTTGCTGGCCGTGGAAATCTGCTCGCTTACGTCGGCAGCTGCAAATATCAGCTCCGCGTTGGATACCCGGTAATCCTCTATAAATACTACCTTAAGCTTTCCCTTAATCGATCGGTCATTGTTTATCACATCCGCTACGGAGTTAATCAGCTTTATAGTCAGCTTCGCCCTCTTATAGCCAGCTGCCGCCTTGGCTCCGAAAATAAAGGTTCTGGGAACCATATCCATATCCGGGTTATCCTTCAGCTGATTATACAAGTACATTACATGTAAAATATTCATCAGCTGGCGCTTATACTCATGAAGCCTCTTAACCTGCACATCGAAAATAGACCTGGGATCTACTTCAATGCCATTGTGCTCCATAATATAATTAGCCAGACGAATCTTGTTCTGATACTTGATATTCAAAAACTCCTGCTGGCATTTCCGATCCTCCGCATAGATCTCCAGCTTCTTGATATGAGGCAGATTCGTAATCCACTCATTTCCTATCTTGGAAGTTACCCAATCAGCCAGCAGCGGGTTGCCATGAAGAAGGAACCTTCTCTGGGTAATGCCGTTGGTCTTATTGTTGAACTTCTCTGGCATCATCTCATAAAAATCCTTCAGCTCCTGATGTTTCAGAATCTCTGTGTGAAGCCTTGCAACACCGTTGACGGAAAAGCTGGCAGCAATGGCCATATAAGCCATTTTTACCTGTCCATCATAGATAATAGACATCTTCCGCAGCTTTTCCTGATTACCAGGATACACAGCCTGTATCTGGTTCTGGAACCTGCGGTTAATCTCCTCCACGATTTGATAAATACGGGGCAGAAGCCGTGAAAATAGTTCAATGGGCCATTTCTCCAGCGCCTCAGACATAATGGTATGATTCGTGTAAGCGCAGGTTTTGGCAGTTACTTCCCATGCCTCGTCCCAACTAAGGCCCTCCTCGTCCAAAAGAATACGCATTAATTCCGGAATTGCCACGGTGGGATGCGTATCATTTAGCTGGAATACTACCTTCTCATAAAATCTGCGGATATCCTCATGCTTTTCCTTGTACTTGGCAACGGCTCTCTGTACGCTGGCAGAGATAAAGAAATACTGCTGCTTTAAGCGCAGCTCCTTGCCTGCGTAATGATTATCATTTGGATACAGCACCTCTACAATGGTTTTGGCAAGGTTTTCCTGCTCCACAGCCTTCTGGTAATCTCCCCGGTCAAAGGAATCCAGATTAAAGGTATTGATAGGCTGCGCGTCCCAGATACGCAGGGTATTCACCACATTATTGCCGTATCCAATCACCGGAAGATCATAGGGAACTGCCCGCACGGACTGATAGCCCTCCTGAATAAAGTGGTTTACTCCATTCTGATTTTCAATGCGCACATATCCGCCGAATTTGACCTCCTGGGCATACTCGGATCTGCGGATTTCAAAGGGATTGCCGTCCTTTAACCACTCATCCGGAACCTCCACCTGATAGCCATTCTCTATCTTCTGCTTGAACATACCGTAACGGTAACGGATGCCGCAGCCATATGCAGGATAGCCCAAAGTTGCCAGAGAATCCAGAAAGCAGGCCGCCAGACGGCCCAGGCCGCCGTTTCCAAGAGCTGCGTCAGGCTCCTGATCCTCAATCACATTCAGATCAACCCCCAGCTCTTTCAGAACCTCCCTAATCTCATCCCGCGCACAGATATTAATGATATTATTACCAAGGGCGCGTCCCATAAGAAACTCCATGGACAAATAGTATACCGTTTTGACATCTTGCTTCTCATATTCCTTGTGGGTGGCAATCCACTCATCAATGATCACATCCTTTACCGCATAAGCAACTGCCTGAAACACCTGCTGAGGCGAAGCCTCATCAATGGTTCTGCGGAACATGTTCTTTACATTGTATATGACGCTGTATTTAAAGGTTTCCCTGTCAAATCCCATATGATTATTCATCGGTCATCCTCCTCCTGCTTTCTATTGATACGCATTTATTTCTCCGACGGTTCATTTATTTCATCGTCCTTTCAACCCCCAGCGTCACACTCTCGCCATTGATGTTCCAATCCCTGACAAAGCCCTTCATCTGTCCCAGACAAATACGGTCCGCCATAACCTCGGCTTTAACGGCATCTGCATGAACCTTTAAAAGCTCCGCAAGCCGGTCATTTCCATCCTGGTAGACCGTGATATGATCCATCACCTCAAACCCGGCTTCCTTGCGCATCGTCTGAATTTTGCTGATTAATTCCCGGACAAACCCTTCCTCAATCAGCTCCTGAGTCAGATTTGTATCCAGCACGACAGTCATATAATTATCTTCCTCTGTAACATAACCATCCTTTTGAGCCACATCAATCAGCAGATCCTCCTTTGTCAGAACAACCTCCCGTCCCTCCAGCTCAAAGGTCAGTCTGCCCTTCTCATTCAGAGCGTCCATAGCTTCGCTTCCGTTCAGCTCTGATAGCCTCTGGCGGATGTGGTTGATAAGCTTCCCATACCTGGGTCCCAGGGTCTTTAACTGCGGCCTAAAGGTATAGGAGGTAAATGCCCTCACATCCTCTGTAAACTCCACCTTCTTTACATTGAGCTCTTCCTCAATAATCCTTACATAAAAATCAGAAAGGGAATGATCTGCCTTCACATACATAGAAGCAATAGGCTGGCGATTCTTAATACCGGCGGTATTTCTGGCGGCCCGTCCCATAACGACAGCCTTCAGCACCTCGTCCATATCCGACTCCAGTCTGGCGTTCATCCACTCCTCCTGAACCTCGGGGAAATCGCAGAGATGGACGCTCTCTGGAGCAGACGGATCAATAGTTCTTACCAGGTTCTGATAAATCTGCTCTGTCATGAAGGGAATCATAGGGGCGGCTGTCTTGGCTGTGGTCACCAGAGCAGTATAAAGGGTCATATAGGCATTGATCTTATCCTGCTCCATTCCCTTTGCCCAAAAACGCTCACGGCTTCTGCGGACATACCAGTTGCTCATATCATCCACAAATTCCTGGAGAGCCCTTGCAGCCTCTGGAATCTGGTAATTCATCAGGCTGCTGTCTACAGTCTTCACCATGGAATTCATCTTGGAAAGCAGCCATTGATCCATTACAGGCAGCTTATCGTACTCCAGGCTGTACTTCGTAGCGTCAAACTGATCAATATTTGCATAGAGTACCCAGAAAGCATAGGTATTCCACAGCGTACCCATAAATTTGCGCTGTCCCTCCGTCACCGCCTTATCCTGATAACGCTTTGGAAGCCAGGGAGCGCTGCAGGTATAGAAAAACCAACGGACAGCGTCTGCGCCGTGGGCGGCCAGGGTATCAAAGGGATCCACGGAATTTCCCTTGGACTTGCTCATCTTCTGTCCGTTTTCATCCAGAACCAGGCCCAACACTACTACATTTTCATAAGGCGCCTTGTTAAAGAGAAGGGTGGACTCAGCCAGAAGGGAATAGAACCAGCCGCGGGTCTGATCCACAGCCTCAGAGATAAACTGGGCCGGGAACTGGGACTCGAAAAGCTCCTTATTCTCAAATGGGTAATGGTACTGCGCAAAGGGCATGGCGCCGGAATCGAACCAGCAGTCAATCACTTCAGGCACACGCTTCATGGCCTTGCCGCACTTCGGGCATTTGATATGAACCGCGTCGATAAATGGCCGGTGAAGCTCAATGTCCTCCGGGCAGTCATCAGACAGGCTCTTTAATTCCCCGATGCTTCCGATTGAGTGCTGATGGCCACATTCACACTCCCAAATATTTAAGGGAGTCCCCCAGTAACGGTTTCTGGAAATGCCCCAATCCTGAATATTCTCCAGCCAGTCACCGAAACGGCCCTTTCCGATGGAGTCAGGAACCCAGTTAATGGTATTGTTGTTGCGGATCAGGTCGTCCTTTACAGCGGTCATTCGGATAAACCAGGACTCTCTCGCATAGTAGATCAGAGGCGTGCCGCATCTCCAGCAATGGGGATAGCTGTGCTCAAAATTGGGAGCCGCAAGGAGAAGGCCTCTTTCTTTTAAGTCCTTCAATACCATGGTATCCGCTTCCTTGACGAAGGTTCCTGCAAAGGGCGTTTCCTCCGTCATATTGCCCTGGGCGTCAACCAGCTGAACAAAGGGCAGATTATACTGGCGGCCTACATTAGCGTCATCCTCACCAAAGGCAGGAGCAATATGGACAATACCTGTACCATCTGTCAGCGTAACGTAATCCGCGCAGACTACATAAAAGGCTTTCTTATGCTGCTTCTCACAAAGAGGAACGGAGCAATCATAAAGAGGCTCATACTCCTTAAACTCCAGCTCCCTGCCCTTGTAGCGCTTTAGAATCTCAAAACTCTCCCCCAGAACCGTCTCTGCCAGAGCCTGGGCGATATAATAGGTATACCCCTCTCCTGTCTTAACCTTTACATAGTCCTCCTTCGGGTTTACACAGAGCGCCAGATTGCTTGGAAGTGTCCAGGGCGTAGTTGTCCATGCCAGAATATAGGCGTCCTCATCCTTTACCTTAAACCGGGCAATGGCGGAACGTTCCTTTACCTCCTTATAGCCCTGAGCCACCTCATGGGAGGACAGGGGAGTGCCGCAGCGGGGGCAGTAGGGAACTACCTTAAAGCCCTTGTACAAAAGTCCCTTTTCCCAAATCTGCTTCAGCGCCCACCATTCAGACTCGATGAAATTATTCTCGTAGGTTACATATGGTTCCTCCATATCTGCCCAAAAGCCAACCGTATTAGAGAAATCCTCCCACATCCCCTTATACTTCCAGACGCTTTTCTTACATTCTCCAATAAAGGGTTCCAGGCCATACTCTTCTATCTGCTCCTTACCGTCCAGCCCCAGCTTCTTCTCCACCTCCAGCTCCACAGGGAGTCCGTGGGTATCCCAGCCGGCCTTACGGGGAACCATATAGCCCTTCATGGCGCGGTATCTGGGAATCATGTCCTTGATCACCCGTGTTTCCACGTGGCCGATATGGGGCTTCCCATTAGCGGTAGGAGGTCCGTCATAGAACACGTAGGGCTTACAGCCCTCCCGCATCCTGATGCTTTTCTCAAAAATATGCTCATTTTCCCAAAACTTCTCTACTTCCTTTTCCCTTTCCACAAACTTAAGATCTGTGGAGACTTTTTCATACATTCTGTGATTCCTCCGTTCTTGTTATAATTATTATTTATGGTAGTTCCTGTTAAAACAAAAAGGCTTCCGTCCTCTAACAGGACGAAAGCCATAGATTACCTTCGTTTAACCACCTATTACTCCATACCATCATATGAGCTCCCTTAACGCTGGAATTACGTCCCGGCTTACCCTGGGCCACTGCCTAAGCTTTCAGCCGGACAGCTCCGGAGTGATTTTCAGTGCTGCGCTACTGGCGCCGGTTTTCCACCCTCCCCAGCTCTCTGAAGCGTTCCCGCAGTCCTACTGTCTCCATCAAAGCTTTTTCTATTTAACCTCTTTATTATAATAATGCTGCTGGAAATTGTCAACCTTATCGTGAGGATTTTGTATCTCTTGTCCGCATTTCTCTTTAAGGCTCTATCATTAAACAGTCAGTCAGGTTTGTTATTTTTTTAACATTTCTTTTATCTTTTATAAGATTTGTGCTATACTACTAACTAAAATTGTGCGCAGCCGTAAAACCGCAGCTGTTCCCATTATTTCCGGCGGACAGCTCCCGGCAACGCGCCAGGGAGGAGCTATATGGAACAGAGAAATCTTACGCTATTGACTGACCTGTATGAACTGACTATGATGCAGGGATATTTTAAGGAAAAGGACGCCAACGAAACAGTTATCTTTGATATGTTCTACCGTACCAATCCCCACGGCAACGGCTTTGCCATCTGCGCAGGCCTGGAGCAAGTCATCGAATACATTAACGATCTGCATTTCAGCCAAGAGGATATTGAATACCTCAAAGCACTTGGGATTTTTGAGGAAGACTTTTTGGAATATCTCCGGGGTTTTCAATTCACGGGCGATATCTATGCCATCCCTGAGGGAACCGTCATTTTCCCCAGAGAACCCATTGTGAAGGTTATCGCACCCATTATGCAGGCTCAGCTAATTGAGACGGCTCTGCTAAACATCATCAACCACCAGAGTCTGATTGCCACCAAAACGGAACGAATCGTATATGCCGCCAAGGGGGACGGCGTTATGGAATTTGGACTTCGCCGGGCTCAGGGGCCGGACGCAGGAGTCTATGGAGCAAGGGCTGCCATGATTGCTGGCTGTGTCGGCACATCCAACGTCCTCTGCGGCAAGCTATTTGACATCCCGGTAAAGGGAACCCATGCACACAGCTGGATTATGAGCTTTCCTGACGAGCTGTCAGCCTTCCGTACCTACGCAAAGCTCTATCCCACTGCCTGTATTCTGCTGGTAGATACATACGACACCTTAAATTCAGGCATACCCAATGCCATCCAGGTATTTAAAGAAATGAAGGAGGCCGGTATCCCCCTGACCTTCTATGGCATACGCCTTGACAGCGGCGATTTGGCTTATCTTTCTAAAAAGGCCAAGAAAATGCTGGATGAAGCAGGCTTTTCGGACGCAGTCATTTCCGCCTCTAATGATCTGGACGAGAATCTGATTAACTCTCTGAAAATGCAGGGAGCCGCCATTAATTCCTGGGGTGTGGGTACCAATTTGATTACAGCCAAGGATTGCCCCTCCTTCGGCGGCGTATATAAGCTGGCCGCAGTCAAGGATAAGGGAACCGGCCGGTTTGTTCCCAAAATCAAGCTGTCGGAAAACGCAGAGAAAATCACAAATCCAGGCAACAAAACCATATGGAGAATATATGACAAGGCTACAGGTAAAATTATCGCAGACCTGATCTGCCTGGTGGGCGAAGCATTCAGCCCGGCAAACTCCCTGCTCCTGTTTGATCCCATTGAGACCTGGAAAAAAACCATGCTGGCTCCAGACAGCTATACCTTAAGAGAGCTTTTGATCCCTGTATTCCTGAATGGAAAATGTGTCTATGACTCTCCCAGTGTCATGGAGATTCGGGCCTACTGCGCCAGAGAGCTGGATACTCTGTGGGATGAATCCAAGCGTCTTATCAATCCTCATACGGTTCACGTGGATCTGTCCAACGAGCTATGGCATATGAAAAACAAGCTTCTGGAATCTTATCACAGAAAATAAAGGATAGACGGAAGAGGGATTCCAGCACAAACGGACGAAAGCCCATAGTAAAACACGGCTCCAAATCTCTACAGACCACTTGAAGCCGTGTTGTTCTGTTTCAGAAAGGCTGTTAAAATAGAAATGCAATTTGTTATGGCTTTCCTATTTTACCAGCTCTTTTTTTATTTCTCCAAAGGAGGTACACAAGATGAATTGATGTGATCGTTGATGCAGACGGCGCCATAGGGCCTTATGCTCATTCTGTACGCGCTTCCTTTTCCGGTACAACGCTCAATGTATTCAATATATGCATCCACCAGATCATTTGGCAGCACAGCCATGATAACACCGGCGAAGCCGCCTCCATGAACTCTGCAGGCCCCACGTCCCTTTTCCTCTATGAACAGCTCTGTAAGAGCCAGGGCAACGGTAATTCCCTGCTCCTGATAGCTGGAATTTGTGAAGCAATTCTGCAGCCATTTCCAGGAGGAATTACCGGAAGCGGTGATATTCATTAAGAAATCCTCAAACCGGTTTTCCTTAAGAGCCAGAACCTCAGCCTCCACCCGCTTATTCTCCTGAAAGAAATGGAGCGCTCTAAGCACGGATCGATCCCCTGCAAAGGCACGGATATCCTGAATGTTCTCAATCACCTCCTCCTCCGTTACCTCAGCCAGAACCTCTTTTCCGAAATACTGGGCAACCTTTTTCATCTCATTCGGCACAGCGGAATAATCAGCGCTTAAATCCGCATGCCCCTTGCCCGTCTGGACGATAATAAGACTGTGATTTTGAGACGAGAAATCAAACTCAAGCTTCTCTACCTCTGGAACTGAGGGCTTCGCAAAGTTAATTGTTATCAGACCTCCTACCGCGCAGGCCATCTGATCCAGCAGGCCCGAAGACTTGTCCCAATAGAGATTCTCAGCATATTTCCCTATATGAGCATAGGCAACGGTACTCATACGCCCTCCATTAAAGAAGGTGTTCAGCATAGAGCAAAGCAGCATCTCAAAGGACGCAGAGGAACTGACGCCCGCCGCTGCGATAACATTGCTGGTAACATAGGCGTTAAAGCCGCCTATCTCGTAGCCGGATTCCTTAAAGCCCATAAGCAGGCCCTTTACCAAATCAATCGTGCCTGCCTTTTTAGGGCTGGGTTCCAAATAGTTTAAGTCAATGGCAAAGTCCTGATTGTAAGTCTCACTGATAATATGTACCTGACTGGAAAAATTCTTTGCCGCCACTCCCACGCAGTCCATATTTATACTGCCGGCCAGTACCTTTCCATGGTTGTGATCCGTGTGGTTGCCGCTGATTTCCGTCCGCCCAGGAGATGAAAACAGCATTACATTCTCCTGATTTCCAAAGGCCTTCTCATATCCCAAAAGAAGGCTTCTGTAACGTTCCACATTCTCAGCCACTGCCGCCTTACCATAAAACTCCTCCAATAGCCTCCTGGCTCCGTCTCCCTCCAGAAGCTTCACCGTCTCATGTACATTCATGACTTACCTCTCCTTTTTACTCTGAATTAAGGGCATGCCCTTTTTGTGATTAGTTTAACATATAAACAAGCTAAACTACAATAGAATATTCTTCAATTTGTATATATTATTATTAAAATTAAGTAGCGGTACAGTCGCTTTATTGGTATAATTTCGAAGAAAAGGTAGCGGAAAAAGAGACAGTACAGGCCTTTCAGGTATAAAAATCCCCAAGTCCCCTGGTTTTACTGGGATTAAACCGATTTTAGGTATTAATGACGCTACCGGTACAGAAGGGAGAGAGCCATATGAACGATTGGAACGGAAAACCCTACCACTCTCTGGATTATGAGCTGAAAAGGCAATTCGGACAAAAAATATACAAGCTCTCTCTGGAAAGCGGCATGACCTGCCCGAACCGAGACGGCACTTTGGGAACAGGGGGCTGTATCTTTTGCAGCGAGGGGGGAGCCGGTGACTTTGCAGAGGGCCTAACAGCCAGAGCTTACCATGCCAGAGAGCTTCCCCTTGAACCAGCTTCCCTGGCAAAGGAAGTATTCGCCCAAATTGAGGCAGCCAAGACCCAGGTTCAAAGGAAAATGCCCTCCGGGCCAAAGCCCCGGTATATCGCCTATTTTCAGTCCTACACGAACACCTACGGACCTATAGCCTATCTGGAGCCGCTGTTTACCGCAGCCATCCATCATCCTGACATTGCGGTCTTGTCCATCGCTACAAGACCAGACTGCCTGGGTGATTCTGTGATCAAGCTCCTCTCTGAGCTGAACCAGATTAAGCCAGTATGGGTAGAGCTGGGCCTGCAAACCATTCACGAGACAACAGCCTCCTTTATCCACCGCGGCTATGAGCTGCCTGTCTTTGAGGATGCCCTTTCCCGCTTGAACACTGCCCGTCTGACCTCTGTCATCCATGTGATCCTGGGGCTTCCAGGAGAATCCCGCCATATGATGTATTCCACAATCCGTTACCTGGCCGCAAAGCCCATACAGGGTATCAAGCTGCAGCTTCTACATGTGCTAAAGGGAACGGCTCTGGCTTCCCTTTATGAAAGAAGCCCCTTTCCCATCTTTACTTTGGAGGAATACATTGATACGGTTATAAACTGTCTGGAGCTTCTGCCAGAAGAGGTAGTAATCCACAGGCTCACTGGCGACGGGCCCAAGCCGTTGCTTATAGCGCCGGCCTGGAGCGGCAATAAAAGGCTGGTGTTAAACTCCCTCCATAAGAAATTGAAGGAAACCGGCAGCTGGCAGGGAAAAAAATGCAATTAAAAGATACAGGAATCCACTATCACCCCACCCTCCGACTCCCAGTCCAGGCTTTTACCCACATAAAAGCAGCAGGCTCCATGGCCTACTGCTCCCTGTATCCGTTCCTGTCTACAACAGCACCATAGGAGATAGATGTCATATAATCATAGAACCTCTCCTTCTCATTATCATCTGTAACTGCTCTCGTAAACCCGGCTGAGGATACTCCAGGCACCATCCCAAGCCTTACATTCTCTCCGTCCCAATCCACAGTCAGGAGAGCGGTTCTGGGTATGCTGCTTCCAAATATAAAATTACCCAGGCTATATACAATGGGCTTGCCCTTATAGTACTCCACCCCCTGCAGCACATGGGGGTGGCTTCCGATGACAATATCCGCCCCAGCGTCTATATATTGCTGTCCCAGAGTCCTCTGATACGCCTGTGGTCTTTCATCCCGCTCAATCCCCCAGTGGACGTAGACAATCACAAGGTCACATACCTCTCTTGCTGCCCGGATCTCCTTTAAAAGCACTGACGGGTCATAGGTTGTCAACATTCCAGGCCCCGAAGCTGTTGCGTTCCAGGAGCCTGTGGGAATCACTCGTGAGGCTCCCAAAAATCCAACCTTCTTCCCTTTAAGCTCCATAATCACCGGCTTTTTAGCCTCATCCAGATTCGCCCCTGCCCCTACCCGGCGGATACCTGCCTCATCCAGAGCCTGACAGGTATCCAATAACGCATCTGTTCCATAGTCCAGAGCATGGTTGTTCGCAAGCGTTACAATATTGATCCCCAATTCATGAAATAGGGAAATCTTCTCAGGAGGCAGACGGAAGGTGTACTGCTTATCCGCAGCCGCCTCTCCTCTGTTGCTGAAGGGAAACTCCTGATTCACCATAAACACATCACTGCCATCAATCACACTGCGAAGCTCATCATCCACCACGCCGTCAATCGTTCCAGCCTCACCATAAGCCTTCAGCACATGATCCGACAGCAGCACATCTCCGGCAAACACAAAGCGCAACGGGGAAGCTTCTGAAACTATATCCCTTACAGGCTCCTCAGCTTCCAGTTCCTCCCTCTCCGGCGTCTGGTTTCCGGCTGCAGCTCCCTCCCCTTCCTCTCCGGCCGCTGTGTCCAGACTGTCTATACGTTCTGAACCGCTGTCATCCTCTGCTCCTCTGGGTTCACCAGCCCCGGCGCTCTTCTCCTTCCCTTCCTCCATGGACACCTCAACAAGCTCAGAGCTTACGTACCGGTTCTGTCCCATATGCCATACCAGGTATCCAATCATTCCTGCCAGCAGCAAGCCGAGAAGCCCGGCTGCCGCCAGTATCCATCCAAATCGTTTCATTCAAATCCTCTATCTGTTCACTTATATCCAGCCTTACCAGGAAGGCCCCCTTTTGCCTATATAGCCAGCACAATTCCGCCATCATTGGCATAAACCGTAGCCACACCAGCCGCATTGGTAATCACAATCTCCTTAAAGGCCGCCCGTTTCTCTAGCTCCTCCTTCACAAACCGGGCCCGTTCAAAATGGTTCACATGACATACCACCGCCCGCTTGCCGGAAGTATCTCCAGCCTTCTTCACAGCAATATCACACATTTTCTGCAAGGCCTTAGAAATGCCTCTGGCCTGATCCAGCTTGATAATCCTTCCTTTGTCAGATCCCATCACAGGTTTAATATTCAAGGCTGTGGCAAAAAATGCCTGAAGGCCGGACAAACGTCCATTCTTTCGAAGCGTATCCAAACTCTCCAGTACAAAATAGGTCTCCATTTCATCCCGGTAGGCCAATGCCTTTTTTGAAACCTCCTCAAAGCTTAATCCAGCTTCACACAAGTCCCTGATAAACATAGCCAAATTTAACTGGCCTGAAGAAGCAGACAACGAGTCGATAACCAGAATCTTCTTCATATTCTCTTCCAGCCCACGCTCTGCCATCTCCTCCTGATAAAGCTTCTTAGCCAATACTGCGCAATTCTGGCTTCCGCTGAGATGTCCCGATAAAGTAATTACAAAAACAGCGTCCGCATCTGCTGCCTCATAAGCCTCCTTAAACATTTCCGGGGAAGGACAGGCCGTCTTCGGACACTCCGGGCAGGCCCGCACCAGCTTCAGAAAAGCCTTCTGATCAAAGGTCTCGTCATCTACAATCTGTACGCTTCCCACCTGCAAGGTCAGCGGAATCATCTGATATCTTTCATCCTGTTTCATTTCCTCAGTCAGATCCAGACAACTGTCTCCGATAATTTTATAGGTCATCATTATGTCCTCCGGTTTTATATGTTCTTAACATGTAGTATTCATTACTACTTATTATATCAGTATGTATCACAAAATGCAATCCTTAATATCATATTGCCTGGAGTGTTTCATGAAGCCTCCAAAGCCATCCCCGCCACCACACAAAAAAATCTAAAGTTAAGTTCTCCTTTGGATTCTATTTTCTTCCAGCAATCGTTATCTCTGTTCCCAGTTCAAGATCGCTAAACACTTTAAAGTAAGATGATGTCATTGTATGATAGCGCAAGTCATAGTCCTTTTTTATATAAATTGGATAATTCCCCTTTGTTCCAGAATAAAAGAATTCTGATTCTGCTGAGCCAGCCCTGTCATATTATACAGGGCAGAGAAGCAGGCGGATGAAAAAGAGCCAGAATAAGGAAAAGGACGCTGCCGGCAGATAAATTCCTCTGCCGAAGCGCCTCTCACGCATTTTTCTATTTACCGGCTTCTCCGGTAAGAATCATCAAAATCTCATTGCTTCGCTTTACAAATTTCTCCATGCGCTCCGGCGCCAAAGCGCCTCTGCTGATTCCCGCCAGATCATAGAGTTGTTCACAGATCTTCACTGTATTGTCCCCCTCCTTATGGTTCAGGACATACTGCACCAATGGATGATTGTAATTCAGAACCAGACTCTCTCCGTTGCCGCCGAACATGTTCATATCCATGCCGCCCATGCTGTACATCTGCATCATTTCCTGCATACGCCGGGTATCCTCAGACACTGTAATCATGGAGGCAACTTCCGGATTCTTCATTTTTTCCACTTTGATTTCCAGCTTATCGTTAGCCAGAGCCTTCTTAAACACCTCAGTCAGTTCTTTTGAGGTATTTTTAAACTCCTCGTCGTCCTCTTTTACCTCCTCCTTAAATACAGTATCCAGATCCGTATCAATTCTCAGGAACTTAAGCCCCTCCTTCTTCTGCTCCACATGAGTGATAAATGGAGAGTCAATGGCCGCAGGCATAATTACCGCGTCAATTCCCTCTTTCTTAAACATATTGATGTATTGGCTCTGCTCCTGCTGATTGGTCACATAGAAGATAGTATTTTCATGCTTCTCCTTGTTGGCCTCCAGGCAGTCTGTAAGGGTGAGGTATTTGCCCTCCAGATTCTTATAGAGAATATAGTCTCCCATCTTCTCAGCAAATTTCTCGTCCTTAATATATCCAAATTTGATAAACGGAGCAATATCATCCCAGTACTTCTCGTAGCTCTCACGATCGGTCTTGCACATGCCTGACAGCTTATCTGCCACCTTCTTGGTGATATAATCTGAAATCTTCTTCACAAATCCATCATTTTGCAGCGCGCTTCTGGACACATTCAGAGGCAGATCCGGGCAGTCGATAACCCCCTTAAGAAGCATTAGAAACTCTGGAATTACTTCTTTAATATTATCTGCGATAAATACCTGATTGTTGTACAGCTTGATGGTTCCCTCCAGGCTGTCATACTGCATATTAATCTTTGGAAAATACAGAATACCCTTTAAATTGAAGGGATAGTCCATGTTCAGATGAATCCAGAACAGAGGCTCCTTGTAATCCCTGAATACCTTGCGGTAAAAATCCTTGTATTCCTCCTGGGTACACTCGTTAGGATGCTTGCACCACAGGGGATTGGTATCATTCAGAGCAACAGGACGCTTTAAAATCTTATACTTCTCCCTGGATGGCTCTATTTCAACCGTCTCCTTCGTGCCGTCCTCCTTTTCCTTCTCCTCCGTCTTCGCAGGCTCGATGACAGTCTCGACGATCTTGTCCTTATCTGTCAGCTCCTCCTTCTCGATGGTCTCATACTGGGGCTCAGCAGTCTCATTATTCAGGAAAATAGGCACCGGCATAAACGCGCAGTACTTCTCAATCACTTCCCTCGCTCTGTACTCATTGCTAAATTCCATGCTGTCCTCATTAAGATAAAGGGTAATAGCCGTTCCTACGGTCTCCTTATCCCCTTCTCCCATCTCATACTCAATACCGCCCTCAGATTCCCAGTGGGTAGCCTTGGCGTCCTTCTGATAAGACAGGGAGTCGATGGTCACCCTGTCCGCCACCATGAACGCAGAGTAAAAGCCCAGGCCGAAATGCCCGATAATCTGATCCTCATTGGCCTTATCCTTATACTTGTCCATGAAATCCTGAACACCGGAAAAAGCGATCTGATTGATGTACTTATCAATCTCCTCCTCCGTCATACCAAGGCCGTTATCGGTAATTCGAATGGTCTTGTCAGTGGGGTTCACCGTCACCTGAATCTTGTATTCCACATCCTCCGGTTTCTCATACTCCCCCATCAACTCAAGCTTTTTAAGCTTGGTAATGGCATCACAGCCATTGCTGATTAACTCCCTGTAGAAAATATCATGGTCTGAATACAGCCACTTTTTAATTACTGGGAAAATGTTTTCGCTGGTAATTGATAAACTGCCTTTCTTTGCCATTGATTATCCGCCTCTTTTCTATCATTTCGTATTGCTTTCAATTCTTTTCCGGAGCCTTGTTCACAAACTCTATTTTAGTACGAGGACAGGAAAATGTCAACAAAAAATTAGCACTCATTTTTATCGAGTGCTAATAACATTCAATGCAGCCAAAAGAGAACGTCCTTTACAGCGATCTGCCTCCGGGCCTCACAATCCTTCCGGCCACGGCACAAGCCGCTGCCGTCCTAGGAGAAGCCAGATATATTTCTACCTTAGAGGTTCCCATTCTCCCCAGAAAGTTCCGGTTATTCGTTGCCACCACCCGCTCACCGTCGCTTAAGATTCCTCCGGTTCTTCCGCAGCATAGCCCGCAGCCAGGATGAGTGATAATAGCCCCTGCCTCCGCCAGAATCTCAATGGCTCCGCAGGCAATGGCCTCATTATAAATCTTCCGGCTGGCCGGCGTCACAATCAGCTTCACATAGCCGGCTACCCGTTTGCCTTTCAGCACCTGGGCCGCCGCTATTAGATCCTCCAACCGCCCGTTGGTGCAGGAGCCGATAAATACCTGATCGATTACAGTTCCTTCCAGTTCACTTACATCTCTAATCTTATCTACCTGAGAGGGGCATGCCATAACCGGCACGAAATCCTCCGCCCTGTATACCATTGTTCTCATATATGAGGCGTCCTTATCTCCCTCCAGGTTTTTCTGGTAGTCATTCAGCTCAATTCTGCAGTACTCTGCCGTCTTGTCATCCGGAGTAAACAGCGCGCATTTCGCGCCTGCCTCCACAGCCATATTTGCTATGGTCATACGGCTTGCAACTGTCATCTCCCTCACAGCGCTCCCGGTAAATTCCAAAGCCCTGTAAGTAGCGCCGTCCGCCCCCAAATCTCCGATCAGCCGGAGGATAATATCCTTTGACATCACATCCTCCGGCAGCTTTCCTTCAATCACCACCTTGATCGTCTCAGGAACCTTAATCCACATTGTACCAGTACCCAGAATACTTGCCATCTCCGTGTACCCGATACCAGAGGAAAATGCTCCCACACAGCCGTAGGTGGTTGTATGGCTGTCAGTGCCAAAGACCACGTCTCCAGGCTTTACATATCCCTCCTCAGTCATAAGCTGGTGGCAAATACCGTCGCTTCTATGTACATGTTCCATCCCATACCTGGCCGCAAATGCATCCCCAATCCGGAAATGTCTGGTATCATCTAATTGGCTGGCCGGAACCAGATGATCGTAAATCAGAACTGCCTTATCCGGGGCCCAGAGTTTTTTAAACCCCATCTCTTCAAATTTTTCAGCCACAAAGGGGATAAAAATATCGTGTATCATCACCCGATCTACCTTTACAGTAACAATATCCCCCGGCTTCACAGAAGCCGCACCTGTGTTATGCTTTATGATCTTTTCAATGATTGTATTTCCCATGCCAATCTCCTCAATCCATTCCTAATCCAGCCCATTTTGCTTTCTCATGGCTTTAACCAGCCCTCCTGCGTTGATAATATCCACCAGGTTTTGGGGAAGGGAGGCAATGGGGTATTCCCTGCCTTTATATTCCACATAGCGGTTGACCGCCACTGTAATGCTGTCTCCTTCCGTCATATCATCATAAAGATCCGGCTGTTCTATGAGCAGCAGCCCATTGTTTATCGAATTGCGAAAAAAGATTCTGGCAAAGGACTTGGCAATCACGCATTTGACACCCAATGCCTTAATAATCTCCGGCGCCTGCTCCCTGGAGGAGCCGCAGCCAAAGTTCCTGCCGGCCACGATTATATCCCCCTCCCTCATCTGTCCGGCCAGCTCCGGGCGCAGAGGGCTAAAGCCGTACTGTTTCATATCGTCAATGGTCTTAAGGGCCAGATATTCTGTCGGAATGATAATATCCGTGTCAATATCATCTCCCAGCACCCAGACCTTCCCTGTATATATCTCCATATCCAATTCCTTTCTCTTAGTTTGCCAGCAGCTTATACTGCTGAGCCTGGGAAGGGAGCTCTCAGCTTGCTGCAGGGGCCTTTGATTTATATACCGGAGACCTGCTTTGCCAGGGCGATCTTTCCTGCGACGGCCGAGGCCGTAACCGTAGCAGCCGACCCCAGGTAGACCTTAGAGCTTGGGTGCCCTGCACGTCCCTTAAAATTACGGGTTCCTGTGCTGATAAGCACTTCATTTTCTCCCATAACACCCTGACAGCTTCCCCAGCACACACTGCAGTTAGGATTCATTACAACAGCTCCTGCTTCCATAAAGATGCCAATAAGCCCTTCCTTCAACGCCTGCCTATACACCTCAAGGCTTGCAGGAACCACCAGAAAGCGTACTCCTTCAGCTACCCGTTTGCCCTTTAAAATCCCGGCTCCCACCCGCAGCTCCTCAATTCTTCCGTTATTGCAGGAGCCTAAAAATGCTTCATCAATCCTGATACCCAGCACCTCCTTTGCAGGCACCACATCATCTACAAAATCAGGCCTTGCCACCACAGGTTGTATTCCGGACAGATCAAAGGTGTACTCTCTGGCATAGACCGCATCCTCATCACTGGTATACACAGCCTTGGGCTCCCTTCCACGGGCTCTCAGATATTCCAAAGCAACCTCGTCCGCCTCAAATATACCTGTTTTAGCTCCTGCCTCCACTGCTAAATTACACAGCACCATGCGGTCATCCACACTGAGGCTTCCGGCCCCTTCTCCCCCAAACTCCATTACCTGGTAATTGCATCCGTTGGCCCCGATCTCTCCGATAATCGTAAGCATCAAATCTCTTGGATAAACTCCATCAGGGAGCTTCCCCACCAGATTAAACCTCACAGTCTCAGGCACCAGCACCCAGGAGGTTCCTGTCACCATTCCATAGAGGAAATCCGTACATCCTACCCCAGTTCCAAAGGCCCCCAAAGCTCCGTAGGTACAGGTATGGCTGTCCGCCCCGAAGATTAGCTCTCCAGGACAAACGTAATTCTCCATCATAATCTGATGGCATACTCCCTTTCCCTCCCAGAAATCAATCTTATGCTCTCTCGCAAAATCCCGCATCTTCTTCTGGGAAGCTGCTGTCTTCGGATTGTCCGCAGGCACATTATGATCTACGATAAAAACCAGCTTTGACCTGTCTGCAATCTGTGGATTTTTAAGGTTATTATTGTACATATCAACGGTCAGGTGGGTCGTTCCGTCATTGCTCATCAGGCGATCCAAATTGACGGTATGTATATCACCCGGCTTTACAAAGTCTACTCCTGCTGCCGCCGCTATAATTTTCTCTGCAATGGTCATTCCCATTTCTTACGCCTCCTCCCTATTTAAAGCCGCAATCAGCCCCCCCTGATTCAGAATATTCTGCATATATTCAGGAAGCTTCGTACAGGGATATTCCTTCCCCCCTGTCCTGGCAACTCCCTCTGACAGGGAAAGCTCCATCGTGTCTCCCGTGTTTACCACATCCGGAAGCTCCTTGCATACAATCACAGGAAGTCCAATATTGATCGCGTTTCTATAAAAAATCCTGGCAAATGATTTAGCAACCACAGCTCTTACGCCCAGGGCCTTCAACACACTGGGAGCCTGCTCCCTGGAGGAACCGCAGCCAAAATTCTCCTCTCCTACTATGTAATCCCCCTCCTTTACCTTCTTTGGAAAATCCGGATCCAGAGACTCAAAGGCATGCTCCTTCATCTCCTCAATGGTTGGCAATAAAAGGTACTGTGAACCAATTATTTGATCCGTGTCCAGGTCACTATGGAATTTAAAAATCTTTCCGCCTGACATAAGGCAATCCCTCCTGCTGAAAATAATACGCATCTTATGCATCTGTTTATATAGCATACCATAAAGTTTGCCATCATAATAATACATGATAAGAATAGTTAGTATATTGTGGGGTTATGAAAAGCCTCATAAAATAGAAAACAGACAAAACGCCTGCTGACAAAAAAGAGAACGTCCGCTATAATGAGGATAGCAATCTCTTGCCGGGCGTTCCTTACAGCAGCCATGAACACATGGCAGCAAATACATATCAGCCCGAACTGATAACAGCATTATATGCCGATTCAGTCAAGTGGATGTCCCGCTTAAATATAACCCCCCTTGTGCTTACCGGGGTTGTGGCCGGCTTGAGCAGCCATATACCATAGATTATTATATAGATAGGTAATTGTGAGACTCACTGTCCAGACTTTATATATTTTGATAGGAAAGAAAGCTAAACTGAATGCATTCAGATAAAACTTTGTATGGTTTTATAAGGCTTTCAGAGTTTCGTAATTACCTAATACGATTACATATAAAAAGGAGAAATCACCTTATGAGGCTTCTTATCGCTGAGGATGAAAAGGGATTAAATCAGGTTCTTGTAAAACGGCTGGAAGGGGAACACTATACAGTAGACGCCTGCTATGACGGCGAGGCAGCTTTGGATTATATCCGCATGACTGACTACGACGCCATTATTCTGGATATTATGATGCCCAAGCTGGACGGCATGAAGGTTCTAAAGCAGCTGCGCGGCGAAGGAATCAAAGCTCCAGTTTTGTTGCTTACTGCCAGGGACGGCATACAGGATCGGGTATCAGGACTGGACTGCGGAGCAGACGACTATATGGTAAAGCCCTTTGCCTTTGACGAGCTTCTGGCTAGAATCCGGGTTATGCTCCGGCGTACATCGGATCATGTGAGCAACCGCTATGAGCTGGCAGATCTTGTGGTAGACTGTGAAGCTCATCGGATTATGCGGGGTGAACAGGAAATAACTCTGTCCAGCAAGGAATTTTCTGTTCTGGAATACCTGATACGGAATAAAGGAATTGTACTCAGCCGCGAAAAAATCGAAGCCCATATCTGGAACTACGATTATGCAGGAGGCTCCAACGTGGTGGATGTTTACATCCGCTACCTGAGGAAGAAAATTGACGAGGGCTTTGAGCAAAAGCTGATTCATACAGTTCGGGGCGCCGGCTATGTACTGAGGGCGGATGAATGAAACGATTGTCCATTAAAATGCGTGTAACCTTGTGGTATACAGGAATTATGGTTCTGCTGTCCGGCCTGGCCCTGGCTGTGCTTTTGTCTGCCAGCAACCGCTATATACAAAACAATGTAAAAAACCGGCTGGAAGAACGAGTATTTTCCTGCCTTCATGAAATAAAATGGGACTGGGAGGATGGGCAGCTAGACATAGATGATGATTTGAGCGTCTTTCAAAATGAGGTCTGGCTTGGCATTTATGACCGTCTGGGCTATCCCCTGTTCGGTCAGGCGCCCGGCAATTTCCCGGATGGAATGGTATTCAAGGATGGCCGGCAGCAGGTCATTCGTGAGGGCGGTTCTGTGTGGCACGTATATGACAGACACCTGGAGGTGCCAGGCTACGGCCCAGTCTGGATTCGGGGCATTTCCTCCCAGACAGACTCAGAGGAGGCATTGACTGCTATCTCCCATATTGCCCTTGTGCTGTTTCCATTTCTGGCAGCGCTTGCAGCTGTAGGCGGCTATCTTATCACCAAACGCGCCTTCCTTCCTGTAATTCAGATGTCAGCCACTGCCAGGGGCATCAGCACAGGCGGAGATCTGTCTCAGAGAATTGGTCTGGTCAAAGGAAAGGATGAGCTTTACCAGCTGGCTGGCACCTTCGATGAGATGCTTGAGCAGCTGGAGCGTCAATTTGAGAAGGAAAAACGATTCACCTCCGACGTATCTCACGAACTTAGGACGCCCATCTCTGTGATTATCTCCCAATGTGAATACGCGCTGGAGCATGCGCCGGAGGGAAGTCCGGAGAGTGAAAGCCTTCAAAGTATTCTGGAGCAATCCCAGAGAATGGCCCGGCTGGTTTCTCAGCTTCTTACCTTATCCAGAGCAGACTGCAACACCCAGCAGCTTCAACTGGAAACAGTGAATATAAGTGAGCTTTGTGAAATGGTAGCCCAGGAATTAGAAGAAGCTGCAGCCCAAAAGAGCATCTCTCTGGAGCTTGCGGTTCAGCCGGATGTTTTGATACAGGCAGATGAAACTATGATCATGCGTCTGTTCATCAATCTGATTTCCAACGCTGTCAGCTATGGCAGGACAGGCGGACACATTAAGGTGGGCCTTTCCTCTGATGAAAAAGGTGTAAAGGGTTATGTAAAGGATGATGGAATCGGTATTCCCGAAGAATGCCTGGGCCATGTGTGGGAGCGTTTTTATCAGGTAAATCCCTCCCGTACGGTTGAAAAAGGACGCGGCGCCGGCCTGGGTCTTTCTATGGTAAAATGGATTGTTTCAGCCCACGGCGGTTCCATAAGGGCAGAAAGCGAGTTGGGAAAGGGAAGCTGTTTTTCTTTTGAATTTCCTGTTCTATAAATAAATTAACCTGTTGCGCCGGATAAACTAACAAGCTCCAACAAAATATGCAGCCCTAATTTGTAGGGCTAATAATTGGATGAATTTTTTATTTTTTAATCTAGCTTTAATTATTATGGCCTATACTTCATAGCAAATGAAAATAAGCTTAATTCAAATTGAAAAGGAGTACTGATTATGAAAAAAAATTCATTGATTGTATTAGCAGTTGTCTCTGCCTTATCTCTGTCCCTTACCGGCTGTGCCAGCGCAGCCCCACAACGTACAACGGCCTCAACCCAGGCCGTCGCCCCCCAGCCGGCTGCTCCCCAGTCCCTCTCTCAAAGCTCCTCTCCCCTGCCTCCTGATCCGGCTGCAGCTAAGGAATCGAACATAGCTGTTTCTGCCGTTACCTCACCTGCATCAGCAGCAGGCATCATTTCAGAAAGCAAGGCTTTGGAAATTGCCCGCACTCATGCAGGCGTCAAGCCGGAGGATATTCTCTACTCGGATGTTAAGCTGGAAACAGATAATGGCATACAGACATATGATGTAAATTTCTTTACTCAGGGAAAGGAGTATGATTACGATATTCTCGCAGCTACCGGAGAAATCAGCAGCTACGACTACGAGGTTGAGGATCATGTCTGGGCCGGCCAGCAAAGCGGCGCACAGACAGGCGCTGTCACCATAGATCAGGCTCAGAAGCTGGCTCTGGAACGGGTTCCCGGCGCAGACGCTTCACATATCAGGATTAAAACTGACACAGACAATGGAAAAACCATTTTTGAAGGAAGTATTATTTACGATAATGTAGAATACGATTTCGAGATTGATGCTGCTACCGGTTCCATACTGGAGTGGGACTCAGAATCTGTGTTTGACTAACGGCCACGAATACACTCAATCCAAGCCGGGAGATACGTTTTCAAGGATAAAAAGAATTATGCCCTGGAAGATCATAGGCTGATCTCCGGGGTGTCCATCCTCTTACAGCGCACTGCGATCCTCCGCGTACCTCCTATGGTGCAGGTGAAGAGTGTCAGATCCCAGCCGCCTTTCTTTATCTGTTCTACTGCGTTTTTTTCCAGAATTTCCTGTGAAATTACTTTATAAAAATATGTAATGCCATGTACATCTGTAAATCTGATCTCATCTCCTGCCTGCAGCTTCTTCAGCCTTCCGAAATGAGAATCATAATTATGACCTGCGATGATCATATCATTCTGATATACAGAACCAGTATAACGGCAGGGAGCGATTCTGAGCTTCGGATAGCTCCACTCTCCCATAACTGGTAGTTCCAGCCTCAATGAGGGTATCTCCAGCATACCGATATAGTTTTCTTTGTCGATAACAACTGCTGTGATCTCTTCCTGCTCATCTGTCCTGCTGCTATCCGCCGGCACATCCTTTTTGTCCATTTCCTTCTCCTGGCTATCCATATGGCTTTCCAGCACTGCCGCAATCTTGCCTGCCTCCTCCTTTGCCCTCCAGGAATCCCAGAGATTATACCCTGTTAAAAGAAGGGCCGCTGCAAGAAGCAGCAGCCCTCCATCTATGAAAGCTAAACCTTTTTTAGTCCGCATCATCCTGTCTTCGTTCCTTTCCTCTTATGAATCCTGTCTTCAGGCACAAAGCACCGCTTGCCGCTAAAATCGGTACAGGCCACCAAAGCTGACCTGTCTGAGGAAGCCTTCCGCTTGGAGGAATTTCTTCTGCAGGAGCCAAAGGAATCTGTTCCTCCGGAATCATCACAGACCCCGTTGTAATAATAGAGCCTCTTCCTGCGCCGAAGCCACCTCCCAAAGAACCTCCGCTGGAACCTCCGCCAGTTATCTCCTCCGCAGTGAATACCCAAACAATATCCGCCGAAGCCGCCTGGAACTCATTTCCCATTTCCAGCGGAGCCTTCAAGGACACATCCAGCTGCGCTTCTTCTCCTGCTGAAAAATTACCGAGGCTCACATTCTCTGTCAGCCCGCCCTTTTGGCCGGCAGATGCGTCTGACAATATCGTTTCTCCCTGTTTTACTATCAGCGTCATCTGTTTTAGAAAGGCCTCTGCCGTCTCATCATAGCTTTCCGCTCTGAGATAAATATTCACACCGCGGCTGGTACTCACTGTATTTTTTACCGTAATCGTCTGAGTCAGGGTATCTCCCGGCATTACACCCTTAAAATTCTGAAACAGATCGGTATTTCCGGGAACAAATACGAAATTCTCAGCTCCTCCTTTATAGGTTACGGAACTGTCTGACGCCGCTGCCGCAAATGCCATTGAACCAGAGCTAACGACTGTTAAAGCCAGGGCTGCCAGCCTGCTTTTTAATCTACTCATGCCTTACGCCCTCCTTCTAATTTCCGACTCCTGATGTTACAAGCACCAGTTCACCATCACTGACTTTCACTGCCGGCCAAGCTTCATGAACAGCGCGATCCGGCTCCGCCTGGATTGAAGATGAGATTACTTTTAGCTGAAAATGGAGCGGGCTTCCGTCCATACCATGTTCAGAATCAAGCGGCCGGCAGGACTTGATCAGCACCGGACTTTCTGCATCTGCTTCCACGTTCGTCTTGCAATACCAGAATGTTATCCCATCAGTAGCCACAGAAAACCAATCTGTCTCATTTATATCTATCTCGTAATCACCTTCATCCGGCTTCTGCGCGGCAATATTTCCGTCCGCGTCTACCCAGGCAGGTACAAGCACCACTCTTACATAGGCAGCAATATCGCCTGTATTTCTGATTTTTACATTTTCTTTTATCTGATTATCAAAAACTTCCTCGATTTCATCTGTAACCTCTACAGGCTTAAAGGTATTGACAACTTCATCCGTACCGGCAATCATCCATGCAACGGTACCGCCGGCCATTCCTGCCGCAAGAAAGACCGCAGCGAGAGCAGGAATCAGAATCCCCCTTTTCAGTCTCATTCTAAAAGACTCTACTTTCTTCCTACTTCCGCCTTTCATCCTTCCTTTTCTCCTCTCATAGCCCTCAAAGATTTCACATCTGCTACGATTGTCGTCTCAGTGAATGATGAATCTGATGCGATTGAATCAAACGTGTTCGTAACCAAGCATTCATGAGTCAGCCATTTACTCGTTTGCAGACTATTTGTAATCGTTACAGAGCCATTAGGCTCATCCTTTGAAAGCGCCGCCTCTGCAACGCCACCATTCTCAGCCTCATAGCGCCACGACCAGTCCTCAAGCTCCGTCACTGTATATTCACCTATAGGCAGACCTGTCAGCGTTGTCTCTCCTGCTGCTTTTACTGCTACCTGCCATTGGGAGCTGTTGGGACCTTCTACGTTGAAGATAAATGTCTGCCCGGTATTTTCCAGTTTGTCCACCCTTTTCTTTATTGTAAGCGTACAGGGTTTTACATGAACTCTGAACTGCTTATCGTTATTCGGAGCATTCGGATCAAAACCACAATTTTCTACTTCTCCACACCTTGTATGAGTAAATGTAATATGGTCTGCGCCATAATCTTCTGACGTTGAATCTTCCATGTCAAATGACAATGAACCAACCACTACTTCCGTTACCTTTACATCAGTATCTTTTTCAAAAGCACCTTCTACATTAAACGCAGGCCTATAACCTGTAATAGTTACAGCAGGAGACGTTCCCACTGCCTCCGGGGAAGTTTCTCCCACAGGAATATCGCTTGACGGAACCCTCCATTCAATATCACCCTGCCTGTTTTTGCTGTAGTCAGGCATTTCTCCCAGGTAGATGCTGCTGTCAGAGAAAGGAATCTGAGGTTTGGATACATATATATTAGCGGTGGTGCTTATATCCTTTGTATCCTCAAACAACGCATTTGCTTTATTATTTGCATTACCATCAGAAATAATAACTGCGCTTATCGTACATTCCTTTTTTTCTTTCAGATAAGCAGATGGCGGTGTTGTTTCCGTAGCTCCAGATATATCTGTAACCCATGTGCCGTCCGAGATTCTTGTTCCTGCTGACACCTTATAAAAATAATCTTCTCCAGCACAGGTTATCTTATAAATAATAGTGACTTTTTCATTATTAGCAATCTCACCTGCATTATCTGGTTCTCCTGGAGTAAAGCTTTCTCCCTCCGCTACATAGCTTTCCAAAAGATTTTCCAAGCTATCTATTCCATTTCCAAGGTAAATGGTCATATCCTGGCCGTCAAAGCAGTACCTCACAGGAATAGAAGCCGTCGGCTGGTTAAACGCTTTAATGCTTTCTTCCACGCCTTCTTCTGTCTCCCGATACACGCCTGACTCTGCATCATTGGTGATAAAATCCTCGCCTCCAAAGGTTCCTGAGGAATAATCAGCTTCAATTGGGATTTCAATAACCAGCTTTTCTCCATGACTGCCGTCTGATTTTGCTTCCTCTGCAACGAAATTTGCATTGAAATCATAACCGGTTACGTCAATGGTCTTTTCGTGTATATCAATAGAAACATTTAATAATTCTATTTTTCTATTTTGGTCAAAGGAAAATCCATCCTCTTTATTTCCACCCGTACACGGCACAGTGTAACAATTAATTGAACTGTCATTTGTACCTTCTGGAAGCATAAAATACGGTGAAATCACATCTCTGATTATTGTATCACTTCCCAGCGTAATATCCGGCGTTGAAATTTGTTCGGATATTGTCTGGAAAATCTCTTTCAGGGAATCGGCATCACCTGCTGTTAAATAATAATTATCAAATCCTCCTTCGTCATTTTGATTTCTTTCATAATTTTCGGTTATCTGATATCCCTTACCAGAAGTATTTCCTACTGGGAATTGAATACCAAACATTTCTTCATATATCCCCGTTTCAGGTGCATATGTTCCTGACTCAATACCTATTTCCTCTGCATCATAATTTGAGGATAGATAATTTAAAAATCGATTTCCAGCAGGAATATCAATATCCAGCACATCACCAGAAAACCAATCATTTAAATTAGATTTTCCCCAGATGCTGCCTACTTCTCCTGAACACACCACATCCCAAGCATCAATTACCCTATCAAAATACGCCCCATGTAACTCATTTGGATTCGCACCTCCAAATATACCTACTGTATAAATCGTCGCATCGGATATTTTATTGGCTGCTTCAATAGCGCCATTGGCAATATCTATATTAAATTCCGTGCGATCAGCAGGTACCCCATCGGTAAATATAATAACTACCTTTTCATTATAAACACTATCCGCCAGCATATCTGCTGCTTCCTCAACACCATAATCTATTCGTGTAGCACCAGAGGGAACATCTGGCAGCCCATTCACTGCATCTATTAAATCATTTCTCCCATTGTCGTCCACAGCAGTTAATCCACGCAAGGATGTTGCAGTAGTTCCAAAAGTGACGATTCCCATTCTATTTTCTACTAACAAACTTCCATCCGCATCAGCCGTTTTTTCATAAACTGCATTAATAAAGTTCTTTACCGCTTCCTTCACCGCATACTGGCGTCTCTCTGTATTCGTATTCGTATCATTACCTCCAAAATCCCAGGCCATACTTCCCGACTGATCCAAAACCAGTACAATATCCAGCGGATTTGTGGTCGTAGCCGTAGTTACCTTGCCAGTAGTATAGGCCTCCAGACGGAGCAAGGGATTCCCTTGTTTATCAGTCTCTACTGTTTTATTCAAATACAGCCCCTTATCTTCCTCCGAGTTGGTCTGCGTAACTGCTCTCGTCATCATACGCCTCGGACCTATAAACTCCAGAAAAGGGCCGGGATCTGTTACCTCCACGGTTTCCGGTTCTTCTACTTCCGGTTCTTCAATTACTCCTATTTCAATCAGATACTCAATCAATTCATTCAGTTTTTCCGCTGTCATCAAGCCCAAAACATGGTTCCAGCCTTCTTCTGTTCCATCTTCAAGAAGAATTTCATATAGTTCTTCTACTTCCATGGAATCTATTTCCTCTGTAGTAAGCTTAGTGGCTTCCGAAGGACTCGCCTCATCCTCTTTTTCTATCTTCTCGGAAGCTGACATAATCCCAGCCGCATGGTTGCCTGCTGACGAAGTTCCTCCATCCGATAGATTCGGCTCGTTTTCATCATCAATCACTCCTTCAGAATCCTGGGGAATATCAGGGTTTACATCTGTCTCGCTTCCGCCTTCTTCCTTGCTTTCGCCTTCCGCTCCGGCTCCGCTTTCCTCTCCCCTTTCGCCCTCTTCTTTACTTCCTCCTTCTTCTTCGCTTCCGCCTTCCGCTCCGGCTCCGCTTTCCTCTCCCCTTTCGCCCTCTTCTTTACTTCCTCCTTCTTCTTCGCTTCCGCCTTCCGCTCCGGCTCCGCTTTCCGTTCCCCTTTCGTCTTCTTCGCTTCCACCCTCTTCCTTGCTTTCACCTTCCGCTCCGGCTCCGCTTTCCTCTCCCCTTTCGCCCCCTTCTTTACTTCCTCCTTCTTCTTCGCTTCCGCCTTCTTCTCCACTTCCGCTTCCAGAATCATTCAAAACGTCATCATCGTCTATCGACACAGCGGAATCCGAGCTCTGGCTGTGGGACGTATCATCTGAATCTATCTTAATACTTCTG
Organism: Clostridium porci; assembly: GCF_009696375.1. Lineage (GTDB taxonomy): Bacteria > Bacillota > Clostridia > Lachnospirales > Lachnospiraceae > Enterocloster > Enterocloster porci. Next base: position 11,165 of record NZ_VUMD01000012.1, on the reverse strand, counting down.
CCGGAATCTTCATGCCAACCAGCCCTCCCGGTAAGCGCAAGGGCTTTAATCGGAGAATTTGCCGTCAACGAAATGAATAAAACCAAGCTTAACATGAGTAAAACCAATTTTCTCATTTTCATCTTTCTCTACCTCTTTCTCCGCTTATTCTGCCGGCCATCCGTCTGCATCCATTACGGACTCCCCATTGTTCGCGCATTGTACTGCCTGCGCCGCCACATCGATAAATACCGTACTGTTTTTACGATCATTTCCCACATCACCGGAAAATTCCACCTTCGTGAACAGTTTTTCCGTATTCTTTCCCGGATCGACCTTGTCCTTATAATAAAACCAGCCGTCATGCGCCACCCATTGGGCATCATTGAAATCTAGCTTAATACACTGTTTTGCCGCATGTTCATCCTCCGGCGGTTCGGATCTTACAAGCTTTTTCTCCACCTTTACTCGCACCCACGCCTGGTTTTCTCCCGTATTTTCTACAAACACAATCTTATCTACCACCTGGCCGGGCATTACATTCTGAATCCCATCTTCTGGAAATGGCTGTCCATCGGTGGTTTCTTCATGGAGCTCAATATTAACCGTTCCCGCCGTAATCACATTTTTTTCAGTTCCAGTGGCTGTAAAATAAGCCAGAGTTCCATAGGCGCCAAAAGAACCGGTTGCTGCGATTGCTGCCAGAATCAGGATTTTCTTTTTCATGCCCCTTCCCACCTTTCCTTTTTATCTCTGTCACTTCATCCCCATGAAAATGGTGTGTGTTCCATCTCAAAATCCGATATTGCAGAGACAGGCAACCGTCCGTAACCACCTTCCAGATAATTGCCGCTCTTGTTTATTTACTTACTATATCCTGTAAAAGGGTTGTTTGTTTCGCTGATCTCTCCAAATGCGGCAGCAAACGCGGACTCAGCGTCCCCAAACCCTTCCGCCTGTACGCCTTCTGCCATCACTTTGATATCCAGCTTGCCATCCGCAACGGCGCCATAATCTTTTAATTCACTAATCGTTGTATTGGTCACAGCGCTGTCCATATAAACAGCCTCGATAGCCGGAATGACCGTCTTTCCTTCTTCTGCCATCCTGCGCTGGTAGGTAGCCATATGTACTGTATAATCCTTGTTTTCATAGGTAACATCATATGTTTCATCGGACCATACCCACGGGTAAGAAATGCTATCCGGCGCTTTGCCTTTTACCAGATGTATACAGGGATCGGCAGCCTTTGGCACCCCAATGTGTACCCTTACATAAGCATCTTCCGAGCCGGCATTTTTCACATCAACCATCTTCTCTACCAGATTCATATTTTCGCCGCCGGGAATCAGCTTTGAATCTTGCTGGAACTGTTCTTCCAGCTCGATATCAACGTTTCCCATGATGAAAACATTTTCCTTCTGATCCTTATCTGTGAAATAAGCAAGAGAACCGCCTGCTGCGATAATCGATACCACAGACAATGCCAGAGCAATCGTCATTATTTTTTTCTTTTTCATGGTTTGCTTTGCCTTTCTGCTTGTCAGCGCCATCCTCCAGAGAGGCTTACGGAGTTGTTGCTGCGGGAGCTACTTTAGCCCACGCTTCTGCCACTGAATGGATGTTTTCTTTCTGGACTGCATATGCAGTAAATTTCAGCTTTGGAGTGCTGCTTCCAATTAACTCCAACTGCTCTTTTGTAATTGTCTCATATACAGTCACTTGATTATCCGTCAAAATGTAATACGTCACATCTGCTGTTGCCTCTGCTAGACTCTCCTGTTCCCGATAATAAACACCAGTCTCACCGGTAAGCTCTGTCCATCCCGAAGCAATAGAATAATCAAGGTATGTATCCAGATTATGTTCCTTCTCCACCTTTACAAATACCCAGCAAGCTTCACTTCCTGCTTTTACTACAACAGCCGGGTCTTTTTCAATCGTACTTCCCGGTATCATTTTCACCGTTCTGACTCCATTCACTAATTCCGGTTTCGTTTCCGTCAATTCCAGATTAATATCACCGTAGGTAAAGGTATTAACAATCTCGGAAGTCTGAGCTGCCAGCCACGCAACCGTTGCTCCGGCAACACCACTGCATAGCATGACAATCGCCATTAAGATTGCTGCTGTTTTCTTTTTCATAAGCTAAATCTCCTTACACATGGAATCCAATCGTGCGTTTAAATTATAGAGAGATTGGATTACTCTGTAGCTGAAATCCCTGTAAAACCAGCTGGGCAAGCTGCAAAAGCTTCTTCTGCTGTGGCAAATCCCTCAGCCTGGATCGCGCAGGCAGTAATTACAACCTCAGCATCTGCATAATCCGCCAATGTATCATTGTCAACGGTACCAGCTATTGTAAAGGTATCAAATACCTCAAGCGCTTTGTCATCCGCATCATTTTCAATCATTGAGCTATAAACGTAATATCCATCATGTCCGCTAAGTTCTTCCCACCCATTGTTTGTTATCTGAGCAGCAATCTTATCTTCCTGCGTTGCAGTTTCAATTAAAGAAATTCCATTCTCTACCTTAATAAACACATAGCAAGTTTCGCTAGTATCCGTCACAGTTACGACAGGCGCTTTCGAATAAGTAGAGCCTGGGAATAACTTATAGTTATAACCTCCTCCTGTTAATGCAGTGCCAGCTTTAATACCCTTATCGTCATCCGGCGTCGATGTCTCTGCCAGGCTGATATTAACATTACCTACTGTAAAGGTATTCGTCACCGTCTCTACCTCACTGGTCAGCCATGCAAAGGTCCCTCCAATTACTCCCACGCAAATCATAGCTGCCGCCATACCTGCAATCATCTGCTTTTTCATACTTCATTTCTCCTTTCTTGCACTCCTTGTGCCCTCTTCATTTTTGCCTTTTTACGATTAAAGTTCTGTAACTTTAATACGCCTTTTTAGTTTTCCTGCTTTTCCGTGTTCTTTTTCTCTGCTTCTTTCTTCCTGTCCATTTCATCCGCTTTATCGATCAGATCCGGGACAAAGGTCAGCATCAGCAATATCAATGCGATGCTAGCAGCTAGATACATGCCCGGCGGTCTGGTGACATAGTCTGTGAAATATCCCAGACCCGGTATACAAAACACCGGTTTGCCGATCAGATTATTGAAATGGACTGGATTCCCGTCATGTATGATATTGCCGTCTGCATCTTTATTGGCAATGCCCTGGGTGTAGAAGCACGTATGTTCCTCATCAATATCCCAAACCTCATGGGTAGCAACCGCCAGGTCTTCATTCAATACAAAGGTGATAGTATCTCCCACCTTAATATTATGGGGATTCGTCTTCTTCACATAAATCAGCGATCCCACCGGATATTTCGGCTCCATACTTCCGCTGAGTACGCTGTATGGTGTCAACCCTATTGCACGTATGCCAACAAGCATGATTGCCAGAACCACGATTGCGGCCACCAGAACACTTGTCACCCAATTCCATATTTTTCTAATTGTCGAATGCATCTATCCTCCCTCCTAATCTCTTTTATGCCTGCTTTCTTTACTCTACCAAACTACCTATCTTTCTTCTTATCACGTATCTAAATATTTTTGCCATTTTTCGCTTGTATACATAGTTCCTCCCCCGTTATTCATTGATTATCATAACAAGCTCATATTTTAGCTGGTTCTCTACCGGAATACCGGTATCATTTTCAGAATTTTGTAATCAATGTCACCTGCCACTCCAGATCCCGGCGGCTGCCTCCCAGTATTTCGTAGCGGCCGGCAATACGTTTGAATATTCTTTTACAATGTTCTTTTTCTGCTCTGTTTAATATAATAAGAAACTTACCCTCCATATATTGAGTAAAGATGTCTCCGCAGCGCAGGGATTCCTTAATCGCCTCGGCAAGATAAACACTTTTTTTCCGGACAGGCTTATTCTGCATGGGAAGCTTTTGCCTGTTGACGATAATGCACTGCATCAGACATGAAGCAGTTTTAGAACGCTCCGCAGTCCGTCTCATCAAGCGGTACATTTCCAGAAACAACGGATAGGAGCATTCGTATGCTCCTTCCCGTTCGCCAGGCGTTTCTCTTGCTTCTATGGGCAAATCCAGTATTCTCGTCCTAACCTCCTGTATATCCTCCTGCTTTCCTTTCAAATACTCGCTGATATTCCTGAAACGCATTTCCATACCTTCTGACATAGGCCGTTCCAGCATCGATTCATTCAGATGTTCCATATTTTCATAAACCTCAAAGGCCCTTTTATAGTTCCCCATGCTCATCAGTACATCCAACTGGCCCAGCTGCCATTCCTCATAGGGTTCAATGCTCACCGCTTTGGTATACAGAGTCAGAAGGCTGTCAAATCGCCCTGTTTTCCACAAATATTCCGCAATCTGATTCGTACAGCTGCGGTAAAGCTTCTTATACCGCGCGCTTTCCAGTATGACCCACTCCTCCATTGAATTAGTAGGAAGCAGATCTCCCCTATACAAAAGCCATGCTTTGCAGAGGAGTTCAATTCTATTCTCCCCCTCCTCATGTGTAACATTTTTGCACGTTTCCATGAGTCCGCTAAATTCCAAAGCGTCCACTTCCAGAGAAACCGGACAATCCCATACGCACATTCCACTTTTAATGGATATATAAGAATCTCCCGGAACACCGGCATCCGCAAGAATTTTTCTTAAACGATAAATAATATTATTCAGACTATTGTTTTTATTGCTGAAATCACCATATTTATAGAAATCCAGCATGATCTTTTCCTTTGAAATACAATGCCTGGGATTCAGCATCAGCATCTGAAACAGCTGCATTGTTTTAGCTGCCAGATTTCTGCCCGGAGAAATATTCCTGCCATTATAAGCAACAGAAAAATCCCCTAACATTTTTACTACCAGCTTTTCTTTTTCCACAACTTTTCCCCTTTTTTCCATTCAGTACTTATTGATCTCGTTGCAGAGCAGTATTACGAGAGTATATTTTTAAATCGTACCAAAGAGAGTATCTTCCAGCTTATCACATGTCTAGATTTTTCTGCCATTTTTTTAAATGGAATGCAAAAGGGAAGATCAGAACTAGAAATCACAAGAAAGTGCCAAGGTCGCTCTTTCCTATAAAGTAAAAGAAACATGGGGTAAAAATACCCCATGCAATTCGTAATTGGGAAAACCATTCCTCGTTTTTCTATTACCATAATAAAAGGCCTCCTATGATTTTTATTTTATCATAGAAGACCATCATTTACAGAAAAAGCTGAACAACAGCAAAAGGCAGCACATTATGGCAAAGACATACCTGCTATAAAGCCAGTAACCGGCATATCCCTAAGCTGGAGGCCCATTTGCCCCAGGTCATCCGTCACCCTGGCCTCATGTCCCTGTCCATGACATGCTGAGCCTGACTGTCTGGCGGAGGCTGTAGGGCAAGCCTCTGGCAAAAGGAAACAGGGTTAACCCGCCTTTTATTTATTCATTTTAAATAAGGCTGCCACAATCCCTCCATCTAAAGCTAGCGGGATTGTGGCAGCCTTATTCCAACTTTCATTTTTTGCGTTCCTTAAAACTCATAGTGTGTCCATAAGCTAATAATTTTCACGGTCTGTTCTTCTTCCAAAACCTCATAGATACGCCGGGAGTATGCCCCTTGCAAATCACCTTGTAACTTTTCATGTGGAGGCGGTGTTTGATATGGATTCTCCCGGATAAGGTCTATTAACCCCTTTGCCTTTGTCTCCAACTTTGCCGCCTTAAGGTTCTGTATATCATTGGCTGATTTTTTTGTATAAACGATTGAGTACATTACCAGTGCACCTCGTTTTCCGGCAAGCACTCGTCAAGCGGTGTATGCAGGCCTTCGATAATCTGCTCTCGCAGTTGCGGAATAGATGAAAGATATACCGTTTCCATCAAGCCGTTGTAATCTTCCTCGCTGATTATGACGGCATTTCCTGCCTTTGTGCTGATATTCACCGGCTCATTATACTTGATTGTCTGCTCCAGCAGTTCAAAAATATTCTTGCGGAAATTTGTTATGTTCGTATTAAGCATTTTTCCTACTTCCTCATATGTACATTATAGTGTACGTTTTTTATTCTTGGTGCTTTAAAAATAGATTGCCAGCTACCTGGCAAGAAAATGTCAACGTCGATCCTTCTTATAAAGTAAAATAGAATCCGCATCCGTCTTCTAAAAATATAACCTTCAGCCTTCGTTCCTCCCCAAAGGTTACAACCCATTCCCGCAGCCTCCGGCCAGCTGGTTTCTCCATGGAAAAATACTGGCCTCCGCAGCCGTCGTGAAAATGCAGTTGAACAGAAAATGTTTCCTTCACCAGTGATTTTAATTGAGCTGCCGTCTCCAAATCTATTATATCCATCGCTCCCTCCCCTCTCTACCGTTTCCGAAGCCTTACCCTTTGTCTCATACTTTGTGCAGCGCTTCCGTCAGTTGCGACAGGGCCTTTTCCAGGGTTGCTCTAGGGCAGGCAATATTAATCCGTTCAAAGCCTTCTCCGCCCGCCCCAAACATAACGCCGCTGTCCAGCCACAAATGTGCCTTATTCACGATCAGCTCCTCCCGCTGACTCTCTGTCAGGCCCAGCCCCCTGAAATCCAGCCAAATCAGATAGGTCCCTTCTGGCTCCACCAGGCTGATTTCCGGCAGATGCTCCTTAAGGTATTCCCGAACAAAGGAGAGATTGCCTTCCAGATATTCCTTTAGCTGTTTAAGCCACGGTCTTCCCTGCTCATAAGCCGCCTGGCATGCGGCAAGCCCCATCAGATTCGCCTCGCTATACCCTGTGGCAGCAACCGCTTCCTTAAACTTGCGCTTAAGCTTTGGATTGGGAATAAAAATATTGGAAATCTGCAGCCCTGCCAGATTGAAGGTCTTGCTGGGAGCCGTACAGGTAATGGTAATCTCCTCAAATTCCGGCGACAGATTTGCGAATACATGATGCCTATGCCCTCTGTAAGTGAAATCACTGTGAATTTCATCGCTGACTACCAGCACACCATGCCGCAGGCATATGTCTCCCAGCTTCCGAAGCTCCCATTCTTCCCATACACGGCCCACTGGATTGTGGGGACTGCACAGCAAAAACAGCTTTACCTGATTGGCCGTAAGCTTTTCCTCAAAATCCTCAAAGTCGATTACATATCTGCCATTCACCTGCTTTAGAGGGTTGTTAATCAGAACCCGCTGATTATCCGCAATCACTTCGCCAAAGGGATAGTATACCGGCTGCTGCACCATTACGCAGTCCCCTTCCTTCGTAAATGCCCGGATTGCCGCCGCGATTGCAAAGACTACCCCAGGGGTTTTTACCAGCCAGCTTCTGCTTACCTTCCATCCAAAATACTCCAAATACCAATTCTGTACTGCACGAAAATAAGCCTCCTTTCCTTCACTGTAACCAAATATTCCATGCCGTACCACCTCTTCCAGACGCTTAAGAATCTCCGGAGCTGTCTGAAAGTCCATATCCGCCACCCACAGCGGGAGCACATTCTCCCCTTTTCCTCTCTCTTTTGAAAAATCATATTTTAAGGAGTTGGTTCCCCTCCGGTCAACCACTGTGTCAAAATCATAAACCATTCTCTCTCCTCCTCATCTGTATACTGTGATACCTGCCTATACTAGCTCCCGCCCATTTTATGCCAACAGCGCCCTTGTGCCTGCCTGAGATGTTCCCTTCCCTGTACATTGCAGTGTGAAGGCAAATGGACTTCTGGCTTCGTCGTTTAAGCTGCTCCCTAAAATAGCCGCCACCACTCAAGCTGTTACCCATTGGCTAAAGCCAATAAGCTCTCCCAGCCTGCTATCTCCTGTAGTACTGTAACAAATAGTTGCGTCTGCTGTCCCGCCATTACCTGCACATTACAAGCGCTGTGTTACCAGCCTTCAATGCTTGTAGCTCTCTGTAAGGTCTTTCGTCACTTCGCTGGCTATAATCAGGCCTGCCGCAGCCGGGACAAAGGCGTTAGAGCCTGGAATATCTCTCCTCTCTGTACACTTGTGCTGCGCCCCAGGAGGGCAAATACAGTGCGTTCTGCAGCTAACCGCCATATCTTCCACAGGACGAACCGGCTTTTCCTTTGAATACACAACCTTAAGATGCTTGATCTCCCGTTTTTTCAGCTCCCTTCGCATCACCTTGGCCAAGGGGCAGACTGACGTCTTGAAAATATCCGCTACCTCAAAGCCTGCCGGATTCAGCTTATTTCCTGCCCCCATGCAGCTAATGATGGGAATGCCGGCATTTTGCGCCTCTATGACCAACTGGATTTTGGCAGTCACAGTATCCACAGCGTCCACCACATAGGAATACTGGCTAAAGTCAAATTCTTCTCTGGTCTCAGGGAGAAAAAAGCACTTATGTGTATTCACTATGGCATCTGGATTAATCTCCAGTATCCGCTCCTTCATAACGTCCACTTTGTATTTTCCAACTGTTTTTCTTGTGGCGATAATCTGGCGGTTGAGATTGGTAAGGCACACCTTGTCATCATCAATTAAATCCACCTCCCCAACGCCGCTTCTTACCAGCGCCTCAACTGCGTAGCCTCCCACGCCTCCGATTCCGAATACAGCAACCCTGGCGTTTTTTAATACCTCCATCGCCCGTTTACCAAACAGCAATTCCGTTCTTGAAAATTGGTTCAACATCCTGGCTAATCCCTCTTTAACGTTTCATTCATGCTTCCCATACGATACCCCTCCAAATCCAGAGTAACGTAGGAAAATCCAAACTCTTTCAATTTTGCAGTAAGCTTCGACCTTACCTTTGGCTCTAATAAATCAGGTAATTCTTCTGGCAGCACTTCAATTCTGGCAATCCTTCCATGTATTCTAACCCGAACCTGATGAAAGCCCATATCTAAAAGCAGCTGCTCCGCCTTATCTACCATTCCAAGTTTAACCTCATCAATGGTTTCTCCGTATACGAACCTGGAAGAAAGGCAGGCAAAGGACTGCTTATCCCAGGTGGAAAGGCCAAGTTCCTTTGACAGCCTGCGAATTTCCGCCTTTGAGAGTCCGGCCTCTCTTAAGGGACTTCTCACATTTAATTCTTTTACCGCAATTAGTCCTGGCCTGTAATCTCCGTTATCATCCATGTTAGAGCCTTCCGCTACTGCCGCTAACCCGGCCTCTTTGGCAATGGCCCAGATTTTTTCAAACAGTTCATGCTTACACAGATAGCAGCGGTTTGGAGGATTCTGCCGGAAGCCCTCAATATCCAGCTCTTCCGACTCACATACGACATGCCGTATCCTATTTTCCTGACAGAAGCGCCTGGCTTCCTCCAATTCCCTCTCTGGAAAGGAGCAGGAGCTGGCTGTCACAGCAACCGCTCGTTCTCCTAACACATCATGAGCCACCTTAAGCAAAAAGGTGGAATCTACACCGCCAGAGAAAGCGATTGCTACACTTCCTAACTCACGCAGATTATCCTGAAGTTGTTTTAATTTTTCATTTACCATTTCTATAACGCATCTCCTCTCTCCTCCACTAACTGGTACCCAACACTTTCCACTCTCCTGCCCAGACAGGCCCTGCATTCGGCGGCCTCGTCTCCGGTACAGATTTTATTATCGTAGAGTTCATAGAGCTTTCGATTCTTCACAGGAGACAGATTGGGCATTACCACATTTGCCCCTGCGGCAAGGCCCTTTTCCCTTCCTTTGGGATCTAGCGTCCCCAGGGCAGTTGTAGCAGGAAGCAGTATTTTAGGAAACATAACACGGATGACAGACAGCAAAAACAGCGTCAGCTCAACACTCCCTGCCTTTTCCTGCGCATAGATGGTATCATGATGGGGAATAAAGGGGCCGATTCCGATCATCTGAGGCTTTAGCGTTTGCAAAAACCACAAATCCTCCGCCAGATGATCAAGCCTTTGTCCTGGAGCTCCCACCATAAAGCCAGCCCCCACCTGATAGCCTAATTCCTTTAAATGCAGCAGGCATTGCTTTCTGGTTTCCAGCCTCATTGTCTCCGGGTGCAGAGAGGAGTACAGCTCATCATCTGCTGTTTCATGGCGAAGCAGGTACCGATCCGCTCCTGCCCTTCGGAACATACGGTAGCTTTCATAGGATTTTTCCCCGATTGACAATGTAAGAGCGCAATCCGGGTATTCCTTTTTGATCCTATAAATGATTTCTGCCATTTTCTCATCTGTGTAATAAGCGTCCTCCCCACCCTGGAGCACAAAGGTACGGTATCCTAATTCGTACCCTGCTTTGCAGCATTCCAGAATTTCATCTCCAGTCAGCCGATACCGCTTCACATGGGAGTTTCCGCCTCGGATACCGCAATAATAGCAGTTATTTTTACAATAATTTGTAAATTCTATAAGCCCTCTTGTAAACACTTTATTTCCATAATATTGCTTCCTAAGCCTTACCGCCTCATCTCTGAGCCGCCCTGCCGTTTCTACGTCCTCCCATGCCTGAAGCAGCTCCATATATTCCGGCTTTGAAAGCCAATGGGATTCCAGAAATTTATCAATAACCTTCATTCGTTCTCCCTCCCTCGGTTAACGCCCAGGCTCTATCTGAACGTGCCCATACCAAAACGCTCAATGACAGGCCGATTGCTTATGGCGCAGCTTCCTTTATTATAAACAAATAAGTGCAGAGGGTAAAGCGCAAATGATCTGCTTTATCTCTTACACTTATATGGTCCTAAAAAGCCCCTTGCACTCCCCGGTTTTACGCCTTTATATCCAGGGCTTCTCTCAGCTTCACTTTGACCATAAGGCAGCTTTTCTAATCCGGTCGTTCTCTCATGGCATTATTTACTCTTAACATATTATCCTAGTATAGTTGTATGTATAGTAGCATCATCCCATTTATTTGTCAAGTGAACTACCTCCCAGCCTACTGTTTATTCTGTTCCGGTAGAATCCAATGATTATATTGTACGGCTTTTAATAGAAACGTCAACGCCGTGTAGTTCGCAATTCATCCCCTACCTGAAGAGGATAGGGGATGAATTGCCCACAGCCTGTTAAACTATGAAACCCTTACGGGGCAAGCCCATAAATGATTGCCATATTGCCCTGCACTCTAGATAGAAAACAGGGAATGCCGCTTTACGCGGCATTCCCCGGTCAGCATTGATTGCCTCTTTTTCGTATACTTACCTCGTTTTAGGATTCTGGCTTCCAAACTCCATTGGCATCTACATAGTAGTTATCCGGGGTTCTT
>NZ_VUMD01000011.1 GCF_009696375.1 Clostridium porci | reverse complement strand
GACTGGCCAGCCGGATCAGAAAATCCCAGTCGGATTCCTCATACTGCAAAAGGAAGTCCGGGATTACCCTTCCGTTTGTCAGGCAGTCTTTGATCTGCGCCCGCTCCTGATCCTCCAGCACTTTTTGCATCACCTGCTCATAGGTGGCATCCAGGTTCAAAAAACTCCGGCTCACAGGAACACGCTGCCAGTCCATCGTATAGGAACACGCTTCCAGCTTTAGATAATACAGCCCCCGGACCGTTTCCATCTCTGCCCGCAGAATCCTTCCGGCAAACAGCTGGCTGTTTTCATAGACCTCCACGTTTGCCCCATCCTGAAGGGCATGGATCGATCCTTGAATTTTTTCTTCCTCTGCCAGCAAACGCAAAAAGACCCTTCCATGACAGTTAAATGCCGCATCAAATGAGAAATCCTCCACCTGGATCACCCCGTCAAACGGGATGCTGATCGTTAATCCCTGATATGTTATCTTCATAAGCACTCACCTTACTCCGGCTGCCCGGATATTAAAATCGTAATTCGTCCTCCATAGATACAATCCAGTTCACATCGACGCAGAAGCGGGGCGTCCCCATTAACCGTCACCTTCTCATGACCCTTTCTCCATCCCTCTTTCGCAGCAAATTTTGCGATGCATTCCCCCATGCACTGGGAAATCACACTGTCATCAATCTGCTTTGTATCCATTTTACCGTCTCCTGCGAAGCAACTGACTACCTTTCCCAGAAAGCCCTCATTCTTCTTTTCTTCCTGGATTGCCTGATTTGCCGCCTGAACCGCTTTTTGAGCTGCTTCCTGCGTAGATGGATTTTCTGTGCTGGTGCAGCCTCCAAAATTAATGATATTCTCATTTAACCGGAAATCCTTGACGGTCATCTGGGGAATCCCTCTGGTCAGCACCCCATGGCTATGTTCCAACAAAAGATAGCTCTCCCGCATGCCGCAGCTACATTCCATCCGCGCTCCATGGACAACATAGGTGGTGTCCGTGGCCCTGGACGCCCGTAGTGCTTCTTTTTTTGCCTGTACAGCGTCAGAGGCCTCCTGTGCCGCCTGCGCCGTTTCTTCGTATTTCCCTTCGGCCGCCTTCTGCGCTTCCTCTGCCGCTGTTAGCTCCTCCCTGGCTTTCCGGAGATTTTCCTGCTGTTCCTTTGTCGGTATCTGGTTGTATCCGTTCTCCATCTCATTCAGCGCACTCTGATACGCCTCTTTCGCTGCTACCGACCGATCACTGGCCTGCTGCAGCGCGCCATAGCTCTCCATAAATGCCTGGTTTGCCCTGCCGGACGCTTCCTCCAGGGCAAATAATTCCTGTTCTCCCATCTATTCCACCTCCACCTCCTCCAAGCGGATTCCTATACAGTTCCTGCGAAGCAGGCTCTCTGCCAGGGGCAAACTGACCAGAGGATCCCTTCGCCGGCTGTTCTCCAGCAAAAACAGATGATGCCCTGCTGCTTTCCTGCCATCCAAAATCAGCCGCTTTTCCATCCCATTGGGATAAAATTCTGAATTCTGGCTAATCGCTTCCAACTGATCCATGAGAGTATGTACATAGCGGTACTGGAGTTCCTTCTCTTTGTGAATCAGAAGTACATCCTTAAAAATCAGTTCCGGCTCATATGCCTCCAGAATATCCTGAAGCCTTTCGGAAAACATAGTGACCGGTCTCTGGATAAAATCCGGTCTGGCTTCTTCTCCCTTTCCGTCCAGGTATAAAACTGTCATCTCATTCAATCTTTCCTGATCTGCTTTCAGAAACAGATGACGCCCTCCTTTTATGTCAAAATCCCGATACTGGATCGAATGCGGCAGTCCTGTGTCTTGTGTGATAAAAAAATATCTCATGCAGTTTCCTCCCTGACCAGTATAGCGTCCTGAAGCTGATCCGGTGTCAGGTTCAAAAACGGAACCTGTTCTGATCGGAATTTTGTTCCTGTCAACTCCGTTCCTGTAAAAGACACTTGTTCCAGTTCGCAGCGGGTAAAATCTGCCCCTGTAAGATTACTGCCCTCAAAACTGGCGCAGGAAATTCTGCTGTCCGGAAAACGGCAGCCCTCCATATTGCACTGTTCCAGGCAAATCCCGGTAAGCCTGCACTGCTCAAACACGCTGAACCGCATATCCAGCTTATGGAGGCGGCTTTTTTCATACTCACCTTGATACCAATAGCTGAAAACAAGCGCCTCCTTGTCCTGTTTTGCCTTCCGGATTTCCTCTTCCCATATCCCTTTTTCCTTTGGAACACGATCTGTCGCCAGGACAAACTGTGTCTGCCCCCGGTATTCCCCCCATTTAAAAATCCAATACGGAGACAGGGTCAGATCCGAAAAGATTTCCTTCCTCTCCCAGTCCTGCAGCTGATAACGGAGAATGCCGGCAATCACTGCATCCAGGTAGGAAAGTTCCTCAAACAGAAGCTTCCAAATGTCATACTGGTTTACTTTTCCATTGTATTTTTTCACTTCATCCGTAAGGTTTTCACGAAGCTCCACAAAAGGTCTTAAAATTGTATCTGCATCCACATAAGCCTCAGCCGGCTCGTCATCCAGATACCACTGCAAGGTCATGGCGTGGAAATAAAAACGGTACTTATTCTGGATCACATCCGACTTTAAGACAGAGCCATACAAAAAGCTGACATATTCTTTTTTTAATGCCTTCATCTGCTGCCCCAGCTTTCTGGATGCCTCATGTATCACTTCTTCCAGTTCTTCCTTATGCTTTGCCAGGCAAAGGGCAATCTGCATCCGATAGCTTTCCCGCCTGTCTGCTGTGACGCTCTGAAATTCTCTTAATGCTGTTTCCCGGTCCATACTTCTCCTCTCCGTCAATCCAGGTTGACTGTCGTTCCATGAAATACCGCCTTACTGTCTGCCAGGCTAATCGAGCCTCCCTCCGTACTCTGCAGCTCGATCCTATCCTGGGCATGGAGGATCATTTTTTCCTTTGCATGGAGAACTATTTTTTCCTCCGCTGTTAAATGAACGGAATTTGCTGCAGTAATGGATATACTTCCGTCAGACTTGACCATCAGGGCTGCCTTTCCGCCTGCGCAGGACAGTTTCATATGTCCTGGGGCCAGTGCCAGTTCCTGCCCTGACTTGGTACGCAAATACCGACTGTTGGGATCTCCCATACAGTCATCACCGCTTTCTGGACTTTCATATCCGCTTACAGCGCTCAATGCGATTGCTTCCGTTTCATGTTTGGATGGGAAGTAGATCCTCACATCATCCCCTATCTCCGGCATACAATACCATCCACTCCCATTTGGTGATGCTGACATAGTGGAATAGGGAAACCAGAATGCAGCTCTGCACGCGACTCCTCCATCAATCTCAAGCGCTGCCTGAATCCGGTCTCCCGACACATTTACCACCTTCCCCATAAGCGCTGCCCCAATCAACTGCATAGGGTAGAGTTCTGCCTTTATAAGTCCTCTTGCCATCTGAAGCGTATAGATTCCCTCTATTCCCTCCCCTTCAAAGAGGTATTGGAACGAATCCACCGTCAAACATACACCTTCAACTGCCACTTGTTCAAAAATTCCGAGAAGCTCCCTGGAAGAAATCATGTACCGCGTAAAATCCACAGCTTGCACCTGGCGTCCATTTGCCTTTAGGTAATAGTAGGTATCCATATCCTTTTCCATAGTTTTAATCTGATATGAAATTTCCCGTCCCTCCAACGCAGGGATTCCCGCATATATGGCTATCCCCCTATGGCGGCTTTCAGGCGTTACGGTTGCCCCAATCTTCGACATTACCCGCTTTAAAAATGTCCAGTCTGTTTCCTCATACTGGAGGATCAGGCTTCCAGTGGGAGCATCCTGTGCCGCATACACCATATTGCTGCCTGGATAATCCTTCAGTACCTCAGCCACCAATTCCGCATAACGCATCTGCTGATTCTGAAATGAACGTGATTTTTTCGTAATATCCATCAGCCAGCTGGCGCTCTTTCCCTCGATTTCCAGAATACTGACATCCGCCAGATGATGTATCTGGACATTGGATACCACTCCGCAAAAAAGAACTTCCTCACCCGCTTCCCCTCTGGCGTGCACCTCCAGAGGCTGGCAGTAAAGCATTTCATAGACGATCGTTTCTTCATTTTCCACATAAGTCCTTAAAGACAGGCTGGTATGCTCTCCAGTTTTTCCTTCAATCCGGCAGCTTAAAATCTCTGCTGTTTCCATACCGATCACCTTCAGGTCATGTAAACTATATGCCATATGAACCTCCCTGATTTTAATTGTTCTCAATCACTGCCGCGTCTACCGTTATGGTATTCCCTTTGATAGAAATACTGCCTCCCCCAACGCAGTTTATCTGGATCTCTTCCTCTGCACTCAGTTCGGTTTCCCCTTGTGTTTCCATTCGGATTTCCTCTGCGGCATGGATAGATATGCCTTGCCTGGACTCTACCTTTGCTTTCCCATCATTGGTCAGGGTTACTGTCCCTGCCTTATCGTTTACAGATAATAAGATCCCATTGCTGATAAACTGTACCGTTTTCCCATCTGGTGTTGTAATATCCTTCAATTCAGGATTCCCTATTGGGCTTCCAGCTGAAGGCGAAGATTCTCCCTGTACATTTGCAATGGCATACCCTTCCCGTTCGTTGCTGGTGGGAAAAAAGATGCGTACTGGGTCCCCTGTCTTTGGCATACAGTACCAGCCGCTTCCGTCGGGAGATGCCGCTACGGTTGAAAAAGGATAATAATACGGCGTCTGGTATGAAGGCAGCGCATCTGTTTCCAGCTGCACACATACCTTATTTCTCTTTACATCCACCACTGTCCCATAAACAGAGACTCCGCATAGCAGAGGATTGTAATATTCCCGCCTGTTCTGCCCATCCGCAGAACATAGCTCATATTCATTGATCAACAAACCATTTTTTAAATATCGCCTGATACCGGCTGCTGCAAGAGCCCGTCCATGAAAGAGGACTTCCGTCCCAAGCGGAACGATATCATATGTTTCTATCCGGTAAGAAACTATGCCCATTGGCATGTCCTTTATCTCCGGCAGAATCATATCTCTCTGGCTGGTGTAAGGAAAGGCGTCCCATGCCACATCCTCTTTTCTCCCTGGCAGGCCCACAAAGAGACAGAGAGACGGCATGGCGCTGTCTGCATATACAAAACAGTTTTTCTGAGAAGCAAGCCGTTTTATAAATTCCCAGGAAGATTCCTGATATTGAAACTCCACTTGTCCTACTGGCTGGTCAGATACCCTTACCAGCGCCTGCCCGTCTGGAAAAGCCGATATCAACTGATGGATCAGCTGATGAAAGGACATACCTGGATCCTGATAGGCAAATGTATTCTTCTGCAGATCCATCAAGAAGCTGAATGTCTTTGCATGAAGCGCTACATAATAGGTATCCCCCAGCGCTTTCACCTCCAGTCTGGTAATCAGACCTTGAAAAACAGGAATCGGATTTCCTTTTTTTCTATAATTCAAAGAAACGGTTCCGTTTCCTTCATGAAGGATTACTTCCTTTGATTCTGCTTCTGCTTCCGCTTCTGCATAAAGTTCTCCATGACGGTTTGGCATCTCCCGTATGTCCAACTTCATAACCCTTGCAGTTATATCTCCAAATGCCAGAGTCAGTTCCGTATAGGTAATGGCCTCCTGCATACTATTCGATTCCATGGCCCCCTCCTTCCTGGCAGTTCATTTCCCCCATAACATGGAGCATCGCTTCCAGCAAACGTCCCCAGCCATCTTTTTCTTCTTCCATACAGTTCCATACCCCGGTATATATACATGCATCTTTCCAAAAACGGAAATGAATATTATAGATAAGTCCTTCCGCAGATGCTACTTCATAGATCATATAGTCAATCAATCCTGCCGACCGGAACTGCAGGTTTTTTAGTTTCAGTCCAGACAGCTCCACACCGTCCTTTACCTTCTCTGCCCATGTTTGAAAATCCCCCGGCTCCCCGCTGGGTGCACAGGCTGACAGCAAGCTGATTTTGCGCTTCTGGCTGATGCAAAGTTCATGGTCCTGCATTTCCTCCATAATATCAAAACAGTTCTGGATAAAAGGGATGCGGATTCTCCCTCCAAGGATCTCTCTCGGTTCAAAATGCAATTTCAGTGTATACAGATACAATTTCCCGCCTTTGATTCCCTTCGCCAGTTCCTCTACTGTGTAGGAGATCCGTTTTCTGGGATCAGCAGCTGCCCGCATCTCCCTTATCTTCTCCATCTCTTCTGCATTTTTTTGCTCCCTCTCAAAAAGGGCAATCAAACGGTCTATTTCCATGACGTACCTCCAGCATTTTCTTACATCAACAGCAGCTTCTTTTCTTTCCGCTCCATCTGCCTGCCAGCCTGCTCTTTTCCTGACGCTTCCAGCAGGATCTGCTTCAGGCTTTCATAGATCTCCCAGTTCTGGTAACATGCCTTCTGTGCCTTCCCTCTGACATTTAAATAGGCGCTGATTTCTTCATAGGGCAGCGTCCGTTCCCTTAATGCATCCATACAGAATACATAATCCCACGGGCTTTGCACCGGATACCCCATCAGGGCTTTTGCAAACGCCTTCACAATCTCTGGCGCAATGCTGCTCTTTCCCGGTGACGCATAAGGCCTATGGATAATATGCACCGTATCAAACTCTGTGCTGTAATCGAAGAAATCTACATACTCAACCCGTAGCCTGGCTCCTTCCTGGAGTTTGAAGCGTGCCAGCTCCATCTCGCAGCTTTCCTCCGGTTTCCTTTCATCAAGTACGATCTGTGACAAGTATTCTTCCTGCCCTGCTCCTGATGTTTTATCAGCGAAATGTACTTTCAAATACTGAACCGTACCCGTTGACTGATAGGGGACATGGCATGCTTCTTCCAGAAAATATGGAATGTGATGATGATACAAAATTCCAGGCAAAATCACCAATTCCTCTCTTCTCGCTTCTATCCGGCATCCTGCCAGTATTCCATCTGCATAGTCTTCATACATGATTTCAAACAAATTTCTTGGATAATCCCGCAGGTTCTCAAGCATCTCCTTCTTTAAGATCCGTTTCCGTTCAAACAATGGATATATATTCTTAAACATTTACCCTCCTGTCAGTACATGGCGATCTCATCAATGTGCATCGTGTCATTGATTCCGATGATGCCAAAATGATGCTCATAGTAAATTTCCACATGATACCGGATATCCAGGAATAGTTCTGTCAGACACCGAATCCTCTGCTCTGTCTTTTCATTCTTCTCCATCCCTGTGTAAATTAAGATTTCATCCGGGCAGTCATTATTGTGATATACAATACTGTCTTCTACCAGGCTATGGATCATGTCGATAAAAATTGCCAGCGAACTTCCTACCTGATAGCAACGAAGCCATCCGCTCAGCAGGATCTCCTTCTCATCTCTGTTCAGCATCGTGAATACCTTTTGTATGCTTTCGCCATTCACGCCAGCCCCGATGTCAGAAGCCAGCAGCTTTTTATAATATTCTTCCTTTGTCATTCCCTGGCGGGAATCATTTTCCGCCAGCATATGTAGTAACACGTTTGTCAGGCTAGCCCTAAGAGACGGATAGGCTGTTTGATCCGGCCCATACAAATCTTTAAAGATCTGATAAAAGCGAAAATAGGTGTTGACCCCGATTTTAGTTTCCCCATAGAGTTCTTCCTGGTTTACACACGGCAGGGATAATTCCATGTAAGCGCTGCTGCACACATCATGCATAAAATACAGCTTTTTCAGTGGAATTCCGCGCTTATAAGCCTCCAACGCTATTTCCCATAGGTACTTCATACTATCATACCTCCGCACTCATATTCAGGATATAGCCGTTGAACCTCTGATACAATGAAACTGGCAATATCCCTTTGCAGCCATGGCTCCTTTTCCCCTGCACGGAAGCAAAGCAATAGTTTCCTTTGCATTCTGGTATCCCGAATTTCATCCTCTATAAATGGATTCATGGAATAGGTCTCTTTTTTCCCCTGGAATTGTTCCAAAATCTCATAGCTTTGGTATGCTGCATATTCTTCTAAGCCAAATCCTCGGATAAACCGTGCCAGTTCTGCCTGTGTTTTTATACTTTGATTCCATTTTCTCTGGAATTTTTCAGAAAAGTTTTCCGCCCGTTCATTTTGAATCACGGGATAAGTATAATAATCAATCCGATTGTCCTGTGCGTTTTGTATGACATATACCTCCCACTTCTTTGCTTCCTGTATGCGGCTGGTAATCGTCAATCGTTCCGCCCTCTGGCGGATGCTTTGGATTTCTTTATCATCCTCTGCCAGATAAGCGTGCTGGACGCCATACTCTTTAATCGATATGGAATGTTCAAAACTTTTATGATCCCCACAGGGAATCGGAAAGCCGATGCTGTCCAATGACAGTTTCCGGATGTTCCAGATGGGAATCAGATCCTGGCACACCACAGAATGATACTCCCCAAACTGAAACCGGATGCGGCGAATTGTTTCTGTCCCGTCAATTCCCTCTGGAAGCTTTGTCACACAGATATCCGCCATTTTATATAGATATGGTGTATTGATCGTCTGCCATGGGATTCCGTTTTTAATGAACAGATGGTACAGATGCCCGATTTTTTGCAGATATTCCGTATTGGGATGCAGTCTCACCCGAATCCCCCATTCTCTCTCCGGGGATGTTGTTTCGATTACTGCGTCAAACTCCATCTCCTTCTTCCATAATTTCTGTATCTGCAGGTAATCGCACCGAAGCATCACCTTCATCATCCGGAATTCTTCCCCTGCACGCACAGATTCCAGAATTTGATCCATACCGTATTGCTCTGTTTCCAAATCCCTCTCGTCCATTGGGGACATCAAGTGGTGGGTAGTATCATACATCTGCCGTTCAATCACGCCTGTTTTCACCAGATATCGATTCACATCATAGGCAAGTTCATCCTGCACCCGATGTTCCAGTTCCGTATACATATGTTCATTTTCTTCGTAGATGGCTAAAAATACTTCTTCCATCAGAGTTTTAAAAGCTACCCGTTCCTCCAACGTTCCAATGGACTGGATTTCCTGCCGGATCAGCTCTTTCATATCATCTATGTGCCCCATCGTCTGCTCACTCCCTACTGCCTGCTGCTTTCCATCTCTATTTCCTTCCATCAAAGAAATTCTGTTCCCATGTATCATCCTCAAAATCAAAGAATCTTTCTTCATCCATATAAAGCTGCTCCCCGTCCCGCAGGATCGGTAGCACAATAAATCCCCAGCGTCTCTTAGAGGCCCAGACAAAGAACTTCATTTCTCCTTCTACAATGGTATCCGTTTCCTCCTGGATGACTGTCCCGCCATACTTTCTCTCTATTTCCTCCTGCGTAGTCTTTTGAAACTTTGACGTATCATATTCATAGAAATAGGTCCTAAGGCGCTGTCCCTGCTCATCATTCAGATACAGATCCAACTGCCGTCCAATGCGGAATCTGGAAATATATCCGATATGGTTTTCTTCATCCAGACTCTGAACCAGGATTTTTTCTTCATTTTCGTGAGTAAAAGCCATGATCTCATAAGGCAGGCTTGCCACCTGGTAGCTCTGGTTCACCTGCATATAGCCTAGCTTACAGTTCAGGAAATATGCCAGCGCTCCCTCCAGGCAGCATAGTTTTAGCTCGTTGCCGTCACTGTCTCGTTTTGTATTCTGAATCAGCTTTCCAGGGACATACTGCTTTAATGCTTCGGTAAACAGAGAAGATTTACAGGACTGCCCCGTCAGCTTGATCATCTCATAATCATAAAGCTCCCCCTGCCTGAATTTTTTATCCAGGAACCGTTCCATCAAGCTATAAATATCCGGTCTGAGCAGTTCCTCTACTTCATTCCGATACAGGCTGAAGGAAAGCGGCTCTGACATATGGTTAAATTGTCCGTCCTTGCATATGGAGAGTCTCCACTTATCCAGCGCCAGCATGTTTTCTTCCCCTCCTGCCTGCGTGGAAATTTGAAGTTTATAAAGAAATCTTGGCTGGAAGAATGTCTTCTTAACCCGTTCCGCCAGTTCAAACAAATAATAATAATTATTTTTTACAAAGAAATAATGCACGCGGCTCCTTTCCTCATACTCCTTAAACCGTGTAGGAAGGAATACTTCCGCTTTTTGATAACGCATATCAAGTGCATCATAGGCATTTTCTTCTGCCTGGTCATTGCTTTCTTTGGCAAGAAATCCAAGCTCCTCTGACAGCCGGATTTTTAATAACTGAAGGATACGAAACGTTAAGTTATTACCGCCAAAGTTCGTGTCTCCATTTTCATACCGTGTCTCCAAGTCCACAATGTAAGATACCCTATTATTGTCAATTCGGAATCTCCCTGAAGCCAGATCTGTGGTGCCGCCTCCACAGTCAATGGTGAGAGCATGATACCATTTCCCTCCCTCAAACATCTTGTTCTGTATCATCCTGTCAATGCTGTAAAACAGCACAGCTATCCCCTCATCCAATTCACAGTCAACCGTATATTCCGGGAGCAGCTCCTTAAACAGTCCCTTAAACTTCTCTTTCTGCCGGATCGGCGCTAATAGCTGAATCTGTGTAAAGCTGCATTTAAACTGCTGCCTTGCCAGGTTCAGCAGATAATCCAGATACGCCCGCAGCAGCTCTCTCCTGGAAAACTGATATTTAAAGCCGTTTTGCAAGATGACGCTTTCACTTCTCTGCGCATCGCTAATCCAGCGTTTAATGTCATAGAAAACTGCCACATCCTCATCCCGGTAATTCTGTCCGCTCAGAGCAGCGGCATCCGCCCCGAACAAAAATTCCGTCCGGTCGCCCTCCAGTACCCGTACTCCCACCATACTGGGGATAATCGGCAGTCCGTCTACCATGGCGACCTTTGTCTTTCCGTCCGGCAGACAAATTCCCATGGCTGTATTGGAACTTCCAAAGTCTATCACCAGAGGGAGAGCTGCCTGTGGCACCTTTTGCTCCTGAATATCTAAAAGCGGAACTTGAACCACTTCCATACATCCTGGAAAAACAGTCCGGTTCCCATGATAGCAATCATATATAAACTCTGAATCCCTTTCATTCGGAAAATACAAGAGGGAGTATTGATGCTTCTCCAAGGCCTTCACTGGCACGTCCCTCCCCTTCGCCAGCCATGCCGAGTTTTTTGTCTGTCTGATATAAAAACAGGTATATACGTGGAGCTTTTCATCTACCAGCAAAAGATTCCCTTCATACAAGGCTCCATCCATTCTTACCTGATAATTGTCCAATTCATTTAAGCCAGTATCTTCATACAAGAGAATCGTTCCTGGAAAATGCATCTTCACATCTGTAACGGGCTTGAGTTCATGGGTCTGCAGATAATCTCCCAAACGCTCCAGCCCGCCCTCACAACAAGTTGTGATATGGCGATATTCTTTTCTCCCTCGAAACCGCATAAGTATCCGAATCAATGCCTCCCGATCGGAAATAGAACCTGTTGGAACCACCAGCTTTTCTTTCCGGCAGATTTCACGCAGATGAAACATGGTCATCTTTTCCAGCTCACTCTGCCTATATGTGTTTTTTTCCATTTCGATCCGATTCGGATTCAGCGTATATGTATACCTGCTCATAAGCGTCATTCCTCGCTTTTCCTTATGTTATTGTTGTCCGGTATCCGTCTCTGTTGTCGTTTCTTCCTCAAAAACAGCATTCATTCCGGCTCTCGCTGCTTCTATCTTCGGATTCAGATTGTCTGCCAAATCAGAAAGCTCCAACCGCCTGTAAATCGCCTGGGCCGTCTGATAAAAGGTAATGGCACTCTCATACTGCCCCTGAGCCAAAAACATGTTCCCCTGATTTTCAAGGTCGATGGCGTTCTGCTGATCATTGGCCTTCTGCTGATTTTCCAGTTCAAGGGCAGCTTCTTCCTCCTGCTGCTGCTTTGCCGCTTCAACTGCCACAGCCTCCGCCTGCTCCTTTTGTCTGGCTTCTTCTTCCAGTTTCGCTTTTTCTAACGCTTCCTCCGCAGCCGCCTGTTTTTCCAGAGCTTCCGATTTTCCTTCACTATAGTACAGAGAAGCGGCCTTTTCCCTGGCCTCTTTGTAGGCGGCAATGGCGCCCTTCAGATTTCCATACTCCTCTTTTCTCTCCCCCATCGCAATCAGGTCATATACCTCAATATAGTCCTTCGCCCGATCCAGCTGGCTCTCAATATAAGCCTTCCCTACATTTCCGGCCTTCTCTGACAGCTCTCTGGCGGTAAGGTATAATCCCTGTGCTTTCTCGTATTTCTCAGCTATAAGAGCTTCATCCGCCAGGATAATCTGTTCCGCCAGCTTTCTATATTGATCTGATTCTGCGGATTCTTCCCTTCGGTTCAGTTTATCGGCCAGCTTCTTTGCTTCCCCATATTCTTCCGCCGCTCTTTGATAATTATCATACTGAAGATAGATTTCTCCATTTTCCATAGATTCTGCCAGAGCCTGCTTTTTGATCTGGATGCTTCTATGACGAAGGAACAACGTAAGACCAATCCCTCCCACAGCAAGAACAATGGGTATAGCAAGCATCAGCAGCCGCTTTAAGGTCCAGGGCTTTTTGGGGGACTGATACACCTTTCCGGCAAAGGTGACGGCCATCGTATAATTATCGATCTCCGACGTTTCCTGCCGCTCCAAAATACAGTCCTCGGCACGCTGGAGCACCTCGTCTGGCTCTTTGGCGTCATTGACAATCTCCAGGAGGCTTTCGTCCGGACACTGCTCCCACACGCCTCTGGTAAGCAGCAGGAAAATATCCCCATTCTCTAATTTTCTCTTTTGGGATACCTGGGTCTTTGGCGTTCCTCTTTCTCCCAAAAAGGAGTATAGATTATTGCGTTCCTCATGAACCGCCGCCTGGTCAAGCGGTATCTTTCCCGCTTCCGTCAAATTGTTTGTCAGGGACTGATCCTCTGTCCGCTCCATAATCCTGGCATTGCGGATCAGGTAATAGCGGCTGTTTCCCACATAAGCATATCGAATCTTACGGTAATCCGTAACTGCAATCACAACAGACGCTTTTAGATGCATGCCTTTTTTCTGCCTTAGAAGCTCCATATGAGCCCGGCGTACCATCCATTTCAGGCGTCTCTTCCCCATAGAAGGCGCTTCCGTAAAATCACGGATCACACTTTCCACCACAAGTCTGGCACTGTTTACAAACGAATCTTCATCCAGGCTGTCTGCCAGAACATAGCAGGCAAAATCATCCATTTCCACATAACCGAAATAATCTCTGTTTGATAGCTTCTGCCCTTCCTCTGACATATTGGCGGTTTTAAATTCCGAATTCATCCTTCTCATGCCATTCCTCCATGCTAACTAAATGCTCCGTCACTGCTTGGAACCCGCAATAAGATTACGCTTCCATTTTCCTTTTGAGAGCCTTCCTTTTGTTCCGCCGCCCAAACCACTTCTCCTGCCTTTTCCTGAAGGCTTCCCGGCTCCGCCAAAATATCCTCCAGCTCCCTCCAGGACAATTCTTCAAAGATACCACAGGTTGCCAGGAATACGACGTCTCCGGGTTTTGTCAGGATCGGCTGGGCCTCAGTTTCAATCTCATGGAAACCGTCCATCCCCACATAATTCCACAGCCGGTTTTCTTCCATACTCCATACCGCCTCCTGACGGGAGATTTTCCCATCCTTCCAGGCCTCCTTAGCCAGGATGTCCAGCGTATGTCCCTTGCTCAAGGGGAGTAACTCCCCTCCTCTAAGCAGTGCGATCCGTATATTTCCAGCAAGTGCGTAATAGAGATGTGTTTCATTGACAAAAGCTGCTCCAAGACTTGCGCCTCCCTTATGTTCCCCCAGAGTCATCTGAATCCTCCGATTTGCCTCATAAAAAGCCGTGCGGAAAAAATAATCTGGCTGGTTCAGAGAGGAATACGGCTCATACCTGTCCATCACCGTGTCCACTGCTATCTGTGCGCATATCTGTCCTGTATTCTTTTTCCCGATTCCGTCCGCAATCACAGCCAACGCACCGGCGGGGCTTCTTTGTACCTGTGCCCTGTCAGCCTGGAGTTCCTTATTCCCCGTTGTCTGATCGATTCCAGCACCGGCTTTCAGATTACAGCCGCTCTCATTCACTTTCTCCCTTTGTGCAAACGCAGCCCAAATCCGAACTATCACCGCTGCCGCCAGGCAAACAAGTGCAATCATGCCAATGATTCCTGTCTCTGTCATACCCATGCTTTGATCCTTTCTTATTTCACATCATTCCAGGAAAAGTTCGTCCCACACAGTGAAACAAACAGAAACCGGCTGTTTCCCATGCTTATTGTATCGTAAGGCTTTAATTCCGTAGGAACGTACACCGGCTCGTCGTTTAGATAAGCAAGTCCAGAGGAATCCCCCGGCAGTATCATCGTATTCAGTTTTTTTTCATCATACACAATAATGGTATGGTTCTTCCGGTTGATTTCATTATCTCCCAGAATCTGGATGTCCATATCGTCCCCGCGTCCCACAAAATTTTTTCCCTTATATATTTTATAGTCCATTCCAACCCTGGCCCCCTCAATGCAGACCAGCCAGCCGCATACCGGCCGTACCTCCTCCTGGAGAAGCTCCACCGGAGGCTCAAAACCCATTGGCTTTGCAGCTGCCGTTTCCTCATGAAGCTTCATGCTGCAATAAGGGCATATCTTCCCATAACGTTTCGCATTATATACATGTCCGTTGGGACATCTCACTAAACTCATCTGTTTTGTTCTCCTATCTCCATAGCTTTTATCTGAGGCGTCTTTCTGCCTTTTCCCATCAGGACAGAAGAAGCCTTGTATTTGCAATATAGAGGATGTCTCCCGCTTCTACTCTGCAGGGGCGGCCTATTACCCTGTAGCATTCCCCGTCCTCTGCTTTCCGGATCTTCACGCCGTTTTGGGAGCCTAAATCCTCCACATACCATTGTTCCAGACAGAAATTAAGGACTGCATGTTGAAAATCTACAAATCCGCTGAAGGCACAGTCCTCCAAATCCACATCCACATCTTCTTCCCCTCCTGCCCGGCCAATCACTATGGAAATCCTTCCTGCCATATCCCAGGATTTTACCGGCTTATCCTGTTCATCCAGCAGAATTAGCCGGCCAATTCCCTGTTCTCTGGCTCCAAAACGTTCTTCTGAGCTCTGCACATCTTCCTGTGCTTTCTTCCGCCGCATCTGGTAAATAAGGTCGGCCGCGGCAAGGGCTGCACACAAAACAAATACAGCTAAAATTGCTGCAGGCCAGGCCGAACGATAGGGACTAAAACGCGCCACGCCACACAAGATAATGCTGCACAACAGGATCACGATATCCGCTGTTATGTTTATCCGATGGTTTTTTCTCATCCCCTGCCTCCTCCCTTTCTTCTACTTGAAGCTCCAAAAAATTGTGCAAACATCTCCTCCGGGCAGATCGGGCCTTGTTTTTTTCGCTCGCCCTCTTTTTTATTCTGATAGGTTTCCATTCCTTTCCCTGGCTGGAAACCGAAAAAACGTTCAAACTGACTCAGATTGGAGAGCCCATCCTTTCCTTGTTCTCCTTCTTTCCCAGCAGCAGTTTTCTGCCTGCCAGGAGAATCTCCTCTCCCTTTACTGGCCCAGGTGCGCTTTTTTCTGGCTGCATCATAGCGTTTCCTCTCTGCCAGATCCCCAAGGCATTCATAGGCCTCTTGAATGTCATACATCCGCTGCATCTTTACGGCATCATCCCTGACCACATCTGGATGATACCTTTTCGCCAGCCTTCGGTATGCCCTTTTTATCTCCTGTATATCCGCGTTTTCTGGTATCTCTAATATGGCGTAATAATCTTTCATCCCCGTACCGCCTATGTTCTTTTCCTATACAAAAGGGCCGCCTGGAAACAGGCAGCCCTCAATGCTCCGCTTAAGCTGCTTGCCGAGACCTGCTTATGATACGCTGTATCCGCCTTCTACCGCAACCTGCGCCATCTTGTCTTTCTTCTGCTTAATAATAAGAGTAAACGTTCCAACCCCCTCTACATCTCCATAGTCCTCTTTATAATCAACTACAAAGGCATTTGGATATGTATACTTACGAACAACCTGAGAGGCAGCAATCACTTCTATGCTGACTTTCCTGTAACAGTCTGATTTTTCCGCCGGAACCAATGCCCACAAGCCGAGCTGTCTGGTGCTGTCAAAAGGATCTCCATCCACAGCGGTTAAAATCTTTCCTGTAATGGTCACTGTGCTTCCCATGTCTGTAGAGCGCGCATTGCTGTCATGGGGAATATCGGTTCGGAACTTTACGCCAGTAATAATGGTAGTTCCCAGTTCAATGGTTGAAGGTCCTTCCACTTTTAATTTAAATCCCATAATGTCTCCCGCCTTTCTTTTTCAATGAAATAATACTATTCGCCGCTGAATCCGCCTTCGAACTTCAGGCTTGTCATCTTATCCTTTTTCTGCTTAATCAGCAGATTGAACGTTCCCGCACCGGTTTCGTCTGTAAAATCTTCCTCATAATCTACCACGAAGGCATGGGGAATGGTGATCTGGCGAACAATCTGGGAGGCATTCACTACATCAATCTGTACGTTACGGTAACAGTCCGAATTCTCCGCAGGCACCAGAGACCACCTGGCAATCTTACTGGTATCGTCAGCAGCCTCTCCATCTACAGCAGCCAATATTTTTCCGGTAATCAGGATACTCGACCCCAGATCCGTAGAACGCGCATTGGAATCATGGGGGATATCCGCCCCAAAATTCACTTTTACAATACTGGTTTCCGGCAGCTTAATCGACTCGCTTCCTTCAATTTTTAAACGTAATCCCATATCGGTGTCCTCCCTGCTTATTTATTTTTTTTTCTTTTTCATAGCTTTAAAAATACAATATCCTGCTAAAACAAAAAATGCCACTTCTACAATGATCTTTACAGTTTCATACATCACTTACACCTCCTACTGTTCATCCTTTTTATTTTTTCCGCCTATTTTATAGACCGCAGATACAAGCGCTGCCGCAAAGGAAATATCAGCCAGCTGCTTCAGATACCTATACATGGCTTCAAGCTCCTGTTTTTTCCCCTGCCTTTCTGGTCAGCTGGACTTTCAGATTTCTGGTGGTGTTGGCAAAAGTCACCATGACATTGCAAATTCCATACTTTTCATCAATCGTATAATCCAACTCGTCCCCATCCTGCAGGATGGAATTGATATGCTGGCGATCCGCGTCCCAACGGCTCTTCTGGCTGTTTGGATTGCTACTGAAAAATTTCAGTATTTTATCCTGCTTAAAATCACCGCTGTAGAAGCGTAGCATCCGCTCGATATAGGTAACTACTAAAGTCTTGTAAATAGGCTCAAATTCAGTTCCGTTGCTTAACAGGTTCCTTGCCTTATACACGGTAATATTCTTGATCTCTTTTCCCTTGTGCTGGGCATTATCAGAGGAGAATACAAAACCAAATCCAGTATGGTTTATCGAATTCTTAATGGCATTGGTAAAGCCGGATATCTCCTTGGTCATGCTGGTAGCAGCCAGAAGCGCATTGTCATCCGCCTCCACGTCAAACCTCACGCCTGGATACTCCTTACTAATATTGTTGAACCGTTCCTTTAAGTATTCCGGGCACTGCCATGCAGCCGTGATTCCAGCCGCTTCATAGGCTGCCCCCACGTAAATACCCTCCAGCCACATCTTCATGATGTCCTCTTTTTCGCTGGAGAGGGAAACATTCCCTTCTTCATCCATGACCATCTTCTTGTCCAGAATTAATCCCGACTTGTCTTTCGGGATGATGGTTGCATTGGGAATGCAGGGAACCACGAACTCACTGTATTCCTTTTTCATCAGGGGCGTGCATTTTTCTTTGAATATGCCGATTCCCTCTGTGGCAATATAGTTGAAGGTTGTCTCTTCCCCTGTCTGGAAGCTGAAAAACGTGGTAATCCGGTAAGGCTGGATAGCGTTCATCAGAAGCGACAGGTTCTCCATGGTATTAGTTCCGCCTTTCTCCTGTCTCTGATTCCCGGCAAAGCGGACCCGCTGCAGTTTTCCGCCGCCGCTCTGGTTTAACTCCACATCCGGCACAATGGCAAACCATACGGTATTTTCAAACTCATTTTTATCATTGGTAGTATTTAAGTAAGTTAAAAGCCTGGGCAGGTTGCTGGCCTTTACCATCATATCCAGGGAGATGTTAGTAATCAAAAGCTTGGGCTGCATCCCTTTCTCTTTTACCTGATATTGGTCAAAGAAAATCTTTACACCCAGGATTTTCTCAATCAGCGGCTTTACAGCCTTTACAAAATCGTCCTTGCTCTTTTTATAAAATTCAAGATACTGATTATAATTGCGCACCTCGGCCTCCCGGTCAACCCGGCTCTCCATTGTAGAACCTAAGGGGCAGAACGTGCGAACCACCAAATCTCGCACGTAATCCGACGGCATATCGTTTAAAGCATCATAATCCTCCCGGAACGCTTCAATCAGGCCAGTATTAATTCGATCATCCACCACTGCAAGCTGGGTGTTTTCCTCCTGTTTCATCTCCAGGATCTTCAGTTCCCCATCTTCTCCCATGCTAAGAAGTCCGGCCTTAAATTCCTGCCCTCCCTGTTTCGTTTCCCTATCTCCCAGAAGCAGACGTGTTTTTGCATCCTCAATCGCAAGAGGGAGCATGGCAAGTACATGATTATAATTGTGGCTGGCCTGCTCAAACTGCTCATTCAGCCTATCTCCAAAATCCAGCTTCTTCGGGTCTTCATCATCCAGCTGTACATATTTTTCGTAAGTGTACTGGATTTCCCGGCGGACCTGGCGGATATCCTCCATGATCTTTTTGGGGGAAATCATGTCCAGAACATTGCTGAACGTAAAATCCACGTTTGCAACCCCCTGGGCGCTCTTAGCTTCCAGCAGGGTAATCAGCATATTTAACAGATCGTTATTTTCATTCAGCGGAATTTCTGTAATACAGTTGTCCGGAATGTTTTCCGGCCGTACAAGGCTGTACTTCATCTCCCCGGTATTTGCGTCGCAGTAGGAATATACAACCGGGCATAATTTTTCAAGAAACTCCTCAAAACTGGACACAAGCAGTTCCTGATTAATCTCTTTCATCTTGTCATCATCCAGGCTGTTCTTTCCCCTTACATCCCCAATCAGGGTGAGGATATTGTTCCGTTCCGGGTTAATTTCCGCAAACAGCAGGGTTCGGTTGGTTTGTGTGATTGTCTCCATGAGCTCCCACTCCCTCCTCTTTCTTTCATCTTTATTGGATCACCGCAATATAATGGATTTCCAGTTCATAGCTTCCATCCAAAGACGTGATATAAATAACATCTCCAAAACTTACGCTGTACTGTATCTGTTTACATGCGATGGAATTCCCAAGCATAACAGAACTTTTGGATGTATGATACAGCACCATCCGTCTGTCCGCATCCGCCACCAGATATATTTCATTCAGTTCTAAGGCGCTGACTGCTTCTGGGTATTCTTCTAAAAGCATTCCTATTACCAGTCTATTTTCCCTGATTTTATGAAGCTGAAAGGATAATGGCGGTATCTCTCCCTCTTTCTCAGGCTGTGCTGTAAAATAGGCGTCCAGCCTTCCGCAGAAATGGTTTTTTTTCGTTTCCACAGTCAGCTGCTCTAACTCCGGCTTTGGTCTGTGTGTCAATTTCCAGATGATGCCTCCCGCTACGATCCCTGCAAAAAGAACAAGTACCCACCAGTAGGCTTTCCAAAGAGGCGTGATTTCTATTTCATATTCATAGTCACTGACGCTTTCACCATCTGAAACTTGCAGCGATAGGGTCTGTGTTCCTGCTTTCAGCGGACGAATGGTCAGGACACTGTTTGAAAGCTCCGCTTCCAGACATTTTCCGGAGCCGTATTCTAATGAATAGGACAAGTCATCTCCATCCGGATCTCTGAAATGCTCATCCAGTGGATATGACCGCTCTCCTGTAATTACTGTAAGCGTTCCAGGCTCCGGCAATGTTCCTTCCGGCAGGCGGTTTTCCACCCTCACCGGAATCGGCTCAAAAGCGCTGTTTCCCATACTATCCTCCAAATATGCCTGAAAGAAGTAGGTTCCAGAGCGCTCCATAAGTTTTTGTCCCCGGATGCGTCCCTCTGAAAATGCCGTATCCAGCAAAGCTTCTGAACCGCTTTCCTGCGATGCGTTTTTCTCTTGTTGGCTGATTAAAGAAAACTGATATGTAAAGTTCTGATAAAAGTCCGGATCTGTCACTTCATTGCCGTTTTTATCCCGAAAATATAATTCATAACAGAGCGGCTCGTTCTTATATAAAGAAGGGCTGACTTCCAGCACAGGAGTAAGGGACCGATAGCTAACCAAATAAAGCTGAAGCTCCTGGTTTTCCAGCGTTTCCGCCTGAACAGTCAGTTCTCTGATTTTATTATCGATCTCTGTGATCTTCCCTACCGCATAGTTCCCAAGATTGATTGTCTCGATCGCCTGTCCGCCGTAGAGAATCTTCACATTGCCGATTTTTCTTGGCGAGATCAGCAGCACATCCATCTCATCCAGATAATTTTCTTCCAACCCTACCCGGATATTCTGGATTCCTGGCGCAAACACACTATCCGTAAGCTCTTGAATGCTGTAGTCCATGTTGGTGCTGAAAATACCATATAGTATTTCAATCAGCCTGTCCGGTGTTTCGGCTGTATACATATGTGCTGATGTATTCTCCGAAATTTCTTTTAAGGCTTCCGTATTTCCATCATAGCTTCCAAAAGCTACGGTATATATCTTCGTCCCCGTCTTTGCGCACCTTCTGGCAGCTGTCTTCATATCCGCCTGGGAAATTTCTGTGGTGCGTCCTGTATTCGATCCTCTCAAATCGGATTCGCCGTCAGAAATCAGGACAATGACCTGCTTCCTTCCTGACGGATCTCCTAATAACTCAAGGCCATAGGATAATCCCAATCCAATATCTGTATTTCCTGAATATCCTTCTTGATCCATCAAAGCCTTTAAGGCCGTTCTTTCCTCTGCTGTCTGTATCGTAAGCGGGGATGTAGAGGTAAGAATCCGATCGTTGTAGGCCACGAACCCCACACGGATATCCGCACTGTGAACCGTGTCTACAAAGGCCTTTACCATTCCTCTTGCAATATCTTTGGAATCATTGGTTTTCATGGAACCGCTGTAGTCCATGACAAACATGACGTCCAATCCGTTTTTTTCACTGGTAAATTCTTCCGCGCAAACCATAAGAGGGCAGAAAAAAGTTAAAATCAAACACAGCATGAATACCATCCCATATTTCTTCATTTCTTCGTACCCTCCTGATCATATGTTATTTTGTATTTACTGCTTTTTTGCAGATTTCTTTGGCTGACGCATTCCAAATTCGGATGCTCTGCCATCGGCTCTCTTTGCGGCATCGTCTGCCGATCTTGCCAGAAGCTTCAGCATTTCTTTTATCATGTCCTGATCCTCCTATCACCATTATGAAGCTTCCTTTTTTTATTATCACAAATCACATTTTTAAAAACAACTATTTTATCATGATCGGTGCTTTTTCGACATAAACGGTAAAATTTTGTAGATCAGAGTCGAAAAACATCAAAAAAGACCATGATATTTCAGATATCATGATCTTATTCTTTCACCGTCCCTATTCTGTTTTAATGTAATTCTTTGAATCAGCCGGTTTCCTTCCTCCCAAAATCCATACATTCCATGGTAGCGTTCCACAGTCTCCCGAATAGTCTCCATACCGAATCCATGCTTTTCTTTATCCTTCTTTGATGTCTTAAGCAAAGGGTTGGTATCTAGGATAGAATTCTGAATCGTGTTATCGATTTCAATTTCAATTCCATCCCCATCCCTTCTTACCACAAGCTCCAATTCCCTATCCTTTGCTTCTATGCTGCATGCCTCAATCCCGTTCTGCAAAAGATTATGTACTAGATTACCCATATCCAGGCTGTCGATTCCATTCACCTTTCCCAATACCGCATAGTGGAACCTGATTCCCCGTTTCCGGCACTCATGGATTGCTCTCATAAGCGCTGCATTCAGGCCCTCATTTCCGGTATCATCTGGAATTTCCAGATAATCGCTCCATTCGGCTC
The DNA here is from genome assembly GCF_009696375.1 of Clostridium porci. Classification (GTDB taxonomy): domain Bacteria; phylum Bacillota; class Clostridia; order Lachnospirales; family Lachnospiraceae; genus Enterocloster; species Enterocloster porci. Next base: position 123,837 of record NZ_VUMD01000011.1, on the reverse strand, counting down.
CCAGCCTTTTTAAGTTTTCTTCTGCTTCTTTGTACGCCCTCTTTTTCATTTGCCCATATACAACATTTAGCTTCGCACTCATATCATGACGCAAGCGGTTTGCCTCCCGCCCAATCTGGTATAGATTATGAATCTGCTCTTCCCGCAGTCTTTGGTTTTCCTTCTCATATTCTTCTGCCATTTTTTCCAGCCTGTATTTTCCAAGAAGCTGGTAAAATCCGCCCAATAAAAGAATCACAAAAAAGATCCCTGCCAGTATCCATAACGACAGGTAATACCGTTCCCTTTGATCCAGTCCCCCTTTCTCCAGACGGAACATAAACAGAATCAAGAAAAAGAACGCCAAAAAAATCAGCGCCATCATCCAATCCTCCACCAGCAGCTTTTTCTGCTTTCTCCGCCGGTAGACAGCCAGTACCATTCTCCCAAGTGAAAAACGCAAGACGCCAGCAGCAAGGGAAAAACACATATGTGCCTGGCCTTCTGTCTCCAGAAGCGACGCAAGTTTTTCCCCTCTGACCATCCCCCATACCGCAAACATTACATAGACACTGATAAACGCAAGCAAAACCCAGACGACACTAAGCAAAAAGAAATCTGACCGTTTCCCCTCCGCTGCCAACAGGCAGTACACATATAAAACAGCTCCATAGGAGACGCCCAAAATTCCCTCAAATCTGGTATAGAAATTCAACACTGTGACCGTTAAAAAATATGCGGTACAGCCTGCCCAAAACAATGCCGTACCGCAATAATTTTTATATCTCCGTTTCAGCCCATGGCTGATATATTCTAATGCGATAACAGCTGATAAGCCATTGATCAGATAACCAGTAATTTTAACGCAACCTCCTCCCCCATTGTCAGGATTCTAACAACTGCCTGATTTCCTCTTTCCTGTTTTTCCCTGTCCTATCCTGCGAATGGACAGCTCGTTTCTTAACCTCTTATACATATCTAGCATTTGCCAGAAATTCTTATGAATGCGGACAGAGCCGCAGGGGGAAAACGTTCCTCCAGCGGCTACAAAGAACCATACAGTTCCTTCCTACTCATCTATTCCTTTTCATTCGGTGTCTCCGTTTCCACGTACTGATCCTTAGCGTTCTTACAGCACAGAAGAACCACCTGATTGAATGACAATCCCTCTTTCTCGCTTACTTCCGTGATCCAGTCATAAAGAATGGGGGTAAAACGGACGGTTCTTGGAATATTGGGTTTTAACAGCGTCTTATCTATTGCAAACATACTGCAACCTCTCACATAGATTCTCTTTCCATTTACTATAACTATTTTGAGTGTCCCTTGTATATACTTAAAAATATAACTGTTTTTGGTTATTTTTGCGTTTTTGATTCAATTCACCTATTACCGCAAGGCGAAGCGCCATCTGATAGAACAAATTCTCACAGGCATCTGGAGGCCTGTCCTGTAACAAGCAATGGTGCTGTAGTGTACTTCGGCGTCTGCTTTTCTATTTTAGGGACACAAAAAGAGAGCTATTGCTCCAGTAGATTTATCTACTTTTGCAACAGCCCAGGTTCAATTTGCTATTGCATTTCTAAATTACAGCATCTGCCTTCCAATTCTTTCTCACAAGGCATTTTGTGTTTGTGATCCTACTTCTTCTATAAAACTATATTTATTTTGAGTATGCTTACTTCAATTTTTTTATATCCTAAAAATAAGAATCATGCATCTTGAGCTTCCTCTACCTTTTTTGCCACCCACACATAGCCTCCTGCTGTTTTCTGAGAACCATTGATGGCGCAGGATAAGCTCCTTCTGTTAATTTTTAGAGTACGGCTGGCATGAGCGATAGACATATATTCAGCCACTACCTCACCCTCCTGCGTCATCTGTACCAACGGACATTTTGCATGATTGCCTATTCTGCTAGTCAGATCCGCATGAATCCTTTCCTTAGGAGAACCCTCAGGCACCTTCCGCCACAGAAAGCCCCCTCCAGTTTTCCTCTCTCCATGGGCTGCTCTGGCTATAGAACCAATGGAAACACCCGTGGCTGTATATGCATCTCTGGAGCTTTTATAATCAGCTATAAATTCTCCATCTGTAGTATATTGTCGATACACATAACCTGCTTCAATCGTTCGACTCATCTGTATGCTATCCTCCCATTTTCTTATTATCCCAAATTTACATAGTCATTATATCAACTATTGACAGCTTTGTCCAGACAACTAAATACACACATAACTCTCCCTGTATTCAGTGTATTCACATGACGAAATGGCAAGCTGTTTTTCTTAATAATTGTTGCAAAAACTATAGTATTTTTCTCTTTTATGTGCTACATTAATAATATTAAACAAAGCTGGAGGGACCAACATGTACGCAGAATTTACAGATGACCTGTTAACAGGCAATAAAACCATTGATTCACAGCATAAGGAACTGATTAGCAAAATCAATGATTTATTAGTTAGCTGTGAAGAACGCTCCAACCAGAGCGGAGCAGCTAAAATGCTGAATTTCCTGGCTGATTATACGGAATTCCACTTTAAAGCTGAGGAAGCGCTTCAGAAGGAGATCGAATATCCTGGCTTAAAGGAGCATATAGAAAAGCATGATGAGTTGAGAAATACCGTCCAGGAGCTTCATGAAATGCTCACAGAGGAGGAGGGCCCTACCGATGCCTTTGTACAAAAGGTAAGCGAGAAGGTCAGAGACTGGCTTTTCTACCACATTCAAACCTTTGACCGATCGGTAGCAGAATATAATTTTATGCGTGATAACGCGGATCGTATCTGACCTTTTCCTTCTGAGAAAAGACTTAAAAGCTTGCCGGTATCCTAGGCTATGTCAGGGAAACCGGCATTCATATGTACGCAATTTTCTTTATTCCTCTTCTTTCGGAGCAGCTACCGGCCGGACAGAAATTCCGTTAATTTCCACATGCTCGCTGATGGCAATGACAATACATGGCCTGCCATCAATCATTTTATTTTCTACCAAATAGGTTTTATCAGGCGCCACCTTGATGCTTACATCCGGTGTCTTAATTTCAAAGCTTTTGGTGTTGACTACATTGGAAGCAACAAACGCGGCGGAAGAACCATCCTCTACATTGGCATAACGTTTGTCAAACTCTTCCAATCCTTCGGGACTGGCTCCATTTGTCTCCAAAAGCTTTTTTACCTGATACTTATCCAGCATCAAAGGTGCGGGCTCGTCCTTCGTCTCCTCCACCAGCTCGCTGAGATTTTCATGGATATTCTTCACAGTCTCAAAATCGCAGCGCTCTCCAAGAGTTTCCTCCACAATCGCCTGAAACGTCTCCTTCTGGCTTTTGGCTGTCATAGGCACAACACAGCCCAACAGATTGTCAATCAGGGCTTCCGGCATTTTCTCCGGGTTTTTTGCATAGTAGAGCAGCCCATGAAGATCCGAATTTCTCTCGTTAAAAGCCGGGAATAAAAATCCCTGCTCCGGCGCCTCCACCAGCCAGTCCCTGCTGCGGTTTTCAATGGTATTGGTCTGCGTATTGTAACAGAGGCCAGCTTTGGAAAGCTTTACCGGGCAGAGCGTACACTGAATAAACTCATATACATAATCAGAAGCGTCAAACATCTCCAGGCCGTCAGCCGATCTGGCCGGAATATCATAAGCGCAGTGAATGAGAATAATATAGTAATTTTCTGCATAGTCATAGCTGGCAATAACCTTGTCGTAAAACGCCTCCAGCAGCTCATCGTCCTTTAATTGGCTGTCTCTTAGCTTTAAAAGGAAATGCTGGGTTCCGCCTTCCGCTTCTGTATGTAAAGGAAATTCCATGTTAATCAAATTCTTTCCCACCGTACCAGACAAAGCATTTCTGAAAATAGTGAAATATTTGAAGGCTTCCTCCTCTGGCAGGGACAAAAAGGCTTCCTTAAGCTCCGTTTTCTTATTCTTCTCTGAATCCACATAACAGCCGCAAATTCGGCTGATAGCACAGTTTGCAGGGGTAAAAAGCTTTTTAATCTCATTGGCTTCTTTTTTATTCATGATTCTTCTCTCCGATTCTTTTCTCCGATTCTCCGCCTGATACAGACAAAAATAACGACATTTTAAATACATGCAATCATACTAATACTAGAACAGATTTCAACGTAAGTCAAGATTATCAGACATTCCTCTTTCCTTATATCAGTTACTATTTTTCGGGAAGAGCGCCTATGGCATGCTGCTATTGGTCCGAAATTCTTACGTACTCAGAAAGATAGCTATAAAAAAAGCCAAGAGTTCATCCAATTTTTCGACATAATTCATTCGTAATGTATGGGCTCGTTGACATTTCAGAGTGGATGTTCCCAACTAATATAATCATCTTGTTCCCTTTCAATTTTTATGGTAAGATAATTATGATAGCGGAGGTATCTCAACAGATCACAAAATACGGCATTGGGAGAAATTTTAAACAGGCGAATGCCTTAGAAGTTTCCCCTTTTCATTGTCACTTGTAAAAAACGCATAAATATAATGCTTTTTAAAGGTCTGCGGTCTGTCTTAATTATTAGTTATAATCGTGTCAAAATTAAGGCCTTACGAGGGAGAAAAGATAATGGATGCGGAAACAAAGGTAATTTCTGAATCGGAATTTTTTGATGAAAAATGGTATAAGGACAGGTATTTATCGAAGGGGGGATTTGCTCATTTTATCCATCCTGCTAAGCATTACTTGAAAACAGGATGGATAAAAAGTTTGAATCCCTCTGAAAGATTCAATACTGCCGTTTATTTAGATCTGAATCCTGATGTCCGGGAAAGTAATATAAATCCACTGTTGCACTATGAACTTTTCGGAAAAGCAGAAGGAAGATTTTACCGTTATGATGAGGCACTTCTCGATCCGTCAGTTCCTATGGCACAAAACATCAAACACGGAGAATGGCCCGAATACTTAAAGAAACTCTGCGATAAAATAGGAAATGATGTGCTGGAAATCGGTTCCAGGGTTGTCACCGGCGCCGACTTTGGTCATCTGTTTGAAAAGGCCAATTATACTGGATTTGATATTTACGATGGCCCCAATGTCGATGTTGTGGGAGACGCGCACCATTTGTCCAGTTACTTTGATAAAAAATTTGACCTGATCTTTTCTTCTGCTGTTTTCGAGCATTTAGCCATGCCATGGATCGCTGCAAATGAAATTATCAAGCTGTTGAAACCCGGAGGATATGTATTTATCGAAACACATTACTGCTACGGCAGCCACGAACGTCCCTGGCATTTTTTCCAGTTCAGCGAACAGGCTCTGAAAATCCTATTTCCTGATGCACACGGTATTCGTTGTTTGGAGGTCGGCATTTCCAATCCGCTGGTCGCCCGTTTCTCTGATAAAGCATTTATTCATTTAAAAAATAAGTATATTCATGGGATGTATTGCCACAGCGAATTTCTCGGTCAAAAAGTACGTGAAGTCGAAGATTTTTCCTATGGCAATTTGAAGCTGAATGAAATTGTTGGTGAAACAAAATATCCTGCTCCGCAAAAATAGTTTCCCGGTTTCCTGCAAAATTGTCATAATTGTAATAAGCAGACCGAAAATGATGTGACCGGAAGAACGGTAAGCTGGAATAAAAGAGGCCGAAAGCCTTGTAAATACAAGGTTTTCAGCCTCAAAATCCTTAGCAGGGGAAGAGGGGCTCGAACCCCCATCTACGGTTTTGGAGACCGCTGCTCTACCATTGAACTATTCCCCTAGGTATCCTGGCACTCTTAAGCCTTCGTTATAATACCACATCATCCCACAAGTGTCAACTACTATTTAAAAATAAAAAGCACTACATAACTTAACACGCGTCTTGCGACGGGGGTTAGAGGCAGCGGAGGACCACTGCCTCCTCTCTGCGACCGCTTTGAACTTAAAAAGGATGATAAGATGTATGGGATGACGCCAGTGGGCGTCTTTTTTACTGCCATTTTTCCACTCGTAATAAATGATCAGGCACTTTGTCAACAGCCCCAGGTTGTGTAGAAGCTAAATTTGCATCCCAAAAAGAGGCCGCGACCAACCGCAAAAGTTGGTCGCGGCTTGACTGAATAGTTAATGCAGACTGTCTGGATATTTATATTTCCCCGTTTCGAGCCTGTTCAAGAATATTCTCAATACGCCCTTTTACGGATGTTTTTATTTCCGCAGAATCTACAATCGGAACATAGTTCAAGTGGCTAACATCAAAAGGAACAGACTTGCGTTTATCTGATGCTTACGTCTATTACCAGATTATCATATTTCAGACAGCTATCATTGGGAAAAGTAGTATCCGGATAATAAATATAACCATCATATATGGGTATGCCCATCGCATCAGACTGCTTTAAGGCGTTCATCCGGATCGGTTCGATCTGTGTATGGCGGCCTGCTCTCCACCTTGTCTGCGGTGCAAGTTCTCTGTAAATAGCAACAGCCTCTTCGTCATTGTTAATCTCCGCATCATACCCATAATAATATGGCTGTGCTTTTATCAGACCATCTACAAGAAGTCTGGCAAAAAGCGCAAGGGAATTCATATCAACATACACAGACTAATGGCCATATCCCTGATAAGAACACAAAATTTCATCCAGCCGGTTCATAACCCCATACATGATCCTGTAGCTTTTATCTGTTTTATCCTCCATCTTCGCCCTCCATACAGACATCCCCGGCGGTATTCTATTTCAGCCGGGGATTTACTGCATTTTACCGAAGCTCATATACATAACCTTAGAATTATCTTGCTTCTATTTTTTCAGCATACCTGCATATTTTTCCTGTTCAGAATCCGGAACTTTCAATGCCGCCATTGCCTGCTCCGCTGTCAATTTTAATGTTTCCATTAAATTCTGTATCGCTCTTAACGTACCAATCTCAATTCCTTTTTCTTCTACGCCTTTACTCAGATTACACATGGTCTGCACCTCACTTTCCAATGTCTTTGTCATTTTAATATGGAAATCATCCTGAAGAATTTTCTTTTTCTCCTCCGGCTCTGTCTCCGAAGAAAGAAGCACATCCAACAATTTCAGTATCCCGGCATATTTATCATCCCCGGAATGTCCCAGACAGATAATTACCGCTGTAAATAAATCATAGTTTTCTTTTGCTTCAACCACATCCCCCACCAGATTTTCTTCCTGAATGAAATATCGGTTAATCGTATTCTCTCGATACTTTGGCGGGTTGGCACATACCCATATGGAATAGACTTTTTTATCTTCTCATAATGGGTTTGTTCTGATAAATGATCGACGGACAAATCAATACCCCCCGTCTGTGGGCGAGCTGGAAGAAAAGGCAAAACGCGGCGAGGTGATTTCGCTGTCTGCTCTTGCCGCAGCAGTCAAGGCCGAGAATGGCAGGATGACCAGCGTGACCCCGACGGGCATACGGGCGCTCTAAGGCGTGATCTCGCGCTGTGTTTCAGCTATCCTGTGCGCGTAGGTGCAGCGTACCGGCGACAAGGAATACCAGTCCGAAGATCACCCAGCCCCAAACGGGATCATGCTCTGTAATGAAGTAGGCCAGCAGTCCGAACACCGCTGCGTAGATCAGCGTGAACAGCCCGCCCACAAGACAGAAACCGACACAGGTATTTTGAGCCGCAACAGCAACAGAAACGTCGCAATGCCGATCCCAAGGCACAGCTCCGGGTGAATTGCGGTGAACGGATTGCAGCATATTTGCTAAAGCAATCGTGTCTGAAAAAGCAATTCAGAGTCTTCTTGTACCTGATCACAATAGGCCAATGGCTTCCCTGACATTGGAGACTCCTATGAGCTCCATCCCGTTTACTCCTTTCATCTTGTCCCTGGAAACCTTAGGCAGAACACAGGTGGAAAAGCCCAGTTTCAGCCCTTCGCTTACCCTCTGGTCAGCCTGGGATACCGCACGAACCTCTCCTGAAAGTCCAACCTCTCCAAATACCATCATCTTTGGGTTCACAGGACGATCCTTGTAGCTGGACATAAGAGCCATCACAATAGCCAAATCCAACGCCGGCTCATTCATCTTCATCCCCCCCGCAATATTCACATAAGCATCAAAGCGGGACATCTCGTAGCGGCACCGTTTCTCCAGCACTGCCATCAACAGATTCACACGGTTATAATCGGTTCCTGCGGCCGTACGGCGGGGCATGCCGAAGTTCGTCTCAGCCACCAAGGCCTGAACCTCCAAAAGGATCGGTCTGGTTCCCTCTAACGAACAGGATACCACAGCGCCAGAGGCCTGTTCCGGCCTGCCATCCAGCATGTACTCGGAAGGATTCTCCACCTCCACCAGTCCCTGCTCCCTCATCTCAAATACCCCGATCTCATTGGTAGAGCCGAAACGGTTCTTTACGCTTCTTAAAATCCGGTAGGAGGCATTTCTGTCCCCTTCAAAATAAAGAACCGTGTCCACCATATGCTCCAGCACTCTGGGACCGGCTACCACTCCCTCCTTTGTCACATGGCCTACCACAAAGATGGCAATCCCTCGGCTCTTAGCAATCTGCATCAAGATTCCAGTTGACTCCCGCACCTGGCTCACGCTTCCGGGAGCAGAGCTTATTTCTTCCCGGTACATGGTTTGAATGGAGTCAATGACCGCTATCTGGGGCCTTTCCATATCAATCGCTCCTTCAATCCGCTCCAGGCTTGTCTCACAGAGAAATTTTAAATCTCCCTCTACAGTGCCGATACGGTTCGCGCGCATTTTAATCTGTTTTAAGGATTCCTCACCTGATATATAAAGCACCTTCTGCCCTGCATTTGCAAGATTTCTGCACACCTGAAGAAGAAGGGTAGACTTTCCGATGCCAGGATCGCCTCCTACCAGCACCAGGGAACCGGCTACAATACCATCTCCCAGCACACGGTCCAGTTCCTTAAAGCCAGTAGAAACCCGATCTTGCTCCTCTATATCAATCTCCGACAAACGGGCCGGTTTTGCCTGAATACCTAATCCAGCAGTTCCCAGACCGGCCTGCCCGCCCAAACTCATTCGGCCCATTCCAACCGTCTTAGCTGCCTTTGTAACAGGCTCCTCCACCATTGAGTTCCAGGCTCTGCAGCCAGGGCACTGTCCCATCCATTTAGCTGATTCGTATCCGCACTCCTTGCAGAAAAATGCAGTTGTTTTTGCCTTCGCCATGTTATCCTCCCTGAACTCCTTTATGTCATTGTCCCTTTAACAGTTCCCCGGCGTAACCACAAAAGAGTATGTTGTACAATAAAAATGCTATAACAGCTTAAAAATCAGCTTCACAAACAAAAGAACACGGTTCCAAGTGACTTTTATAGTGACTGGAACCGTGCTTTTGTGTAGCTTTCCCGTAAGGAGCTGTTTTGCAGCAGCTCCTTTAAACTAAATTCTTTTTACTGCCCTGACTTGAACGGCTACGCCTTCCTCCAGCTCCACGCTTACACTGAGCTTACCGCTCATATTGGTTTTCATATTGCCCGCAGCTACATTATTTACATAGACCTCATAATCGGTATCCTCTTCCAACTGAACGGTAATCTGCGCATCCTGACTGCCTTCCACAGAAAATTCCACGCCTGCATTTGTAACCTTAAAATGCTCTGCCGCAGTACCCGGTACCGACTCATACACGAACATGTCGTTGCGCTCCAGCTTGGTAATCTCGTTATAGGTCTTAACCTTGTATATATCCCCCTGATATTCAAAATCGGACTTCTTGGCCTTCTGACCTAACTTATAATTGCCAAAACTAATCGTACCATCCTGCTCAATGCAGATTAACTCCTCAATGACCGGCATTTTTTTATCCTCCTGCTGATTATTCCAATCCCTATTCTGAATTCGCATTTCACATCAGATTAACACAGTAGCCCGGCTACCGCTTTGTCTGATTGCCCGGATCGGCTTGACTGGCTACATTCAATTTGCCTTTCATGAAAATTATACAACATGACCCGCTAAATGACCAGTTAAAATTTGTTCGATTTTCATTCACTCTTTCTTGTTCCGGCTTCCATCTTCCTTTTACCTTCTGTTTTTACCCTGGACGGTTTCCTAATATTTCCGCTTGCACTTTCGCCTGTCTTTTTGGAGCCGGCTCCCCCTGTCCTGGGGCTTTTCTTCCCCCTCACATGAAACGCTAGCTTCTCACCGTCAAGGCCCACTTCTACAGAAACACCTGCTTTGATACGGTTCTCCAGCATTTCCTCAGCCATCCTGTCTTCTACCAGATTCTGAATGGTTCTTCTTAGAGGCCTTGCTCCATATTTCTCATCATATCCCTTATCAATCAGATAATCCTTTGCCTCATCCGTCACAGTCAAAGCGATACCCAACTGGGTTCTGCACCGATTGGCGATGGTTCCCACCATAATATCCGCAATTCCCTTAATATGCTCCCTGTTAAGCTGATGAAATACAATCACCTCATCAATACGGTTTAAGAACTCCGGTTTAAAAAGATGCTTAACCTCATCCATCACCCGTTCCTTCATGAAATTATAATCTGCCTTGGCATCACTTACCACACCAAAGCCCAGACGCTTGGGAGCGATAATATTCTGAGCGCCTGCATTGGAGGTCATGATTATGATCGTATTCTTAAAATCAATCTTACGCCCCTGAGCGTCTGTAATATGGCCGTCGTCCAGTACCTGAAGGAAAATGTTAAACACATCGGGATGTGCCTTCTCTATCTCATCAAAAAGGATTACGGAATAAGGATTTCTGCGAACCTTCTCGCTTAGCTGGCCTCCCTCGTCATATCCTACATAGCCTGGCGGTGAGCCAATCATCTTAGATACGCTGTGCTTTTCCATATATTCGGACATATCAACCCGAATTAAGGCGTTTTCCGTACCAAACATAGCCTCTGCAAGAGCCTTGGACAACTCCGTCTTACCCACTCCCGTAGGACCTAAAAACAGGAACGAACCAATGGGGCGCTTAGGATCCTTAAGCCCTACTCTGCCTCTGCGAATCGCCTTCGCAATGGCATTTACAGCTTCCTCCTGCCCCACCACACGCTGGTGGAGGATATGCTCCAGATTCCTGAGCCGCTCCGATTCCTCCTCCGCCAGCTTCTTCACCGGAATTTTAGTCCATCCCGATACTACATCGGCAATTTCATTCTCACTGACTACCAGCTTTCTTAAATCTCTCTCCTTTTGCCATTTCTCCAATGTCTGGTTTATCCTCTCCCGAAGCTTCTCCTGCTTCTTTTTCAACTCTCCCGCCTTCTCATATGCCTCCTTCTTGATAGCCTCCTCCTTCTGGCCCTCTAGCTCCTCTATCTGCGCTTCATAGTCCTTAAGCTTTGAGGGCTTGGTATAATTCATCAGCCTGATCCGGGAGGAAGCCTCGTCAATCAGATCAATAGCCTTATCTGGAAGGAACCGATCATTGATATAGCGGCTGGACAGCTTCACAGCAGCTTCTAAGGCATCGTCGGTAATCTCTACCTTATGGTGCTCCTCATAACGGCTTCTCAAGCCCTTAAGAATCGCTATCGATTCCTCCTCGGAAGGCTCATCCACAACCACAGGCTGGAAGCGGCGCTCCAGGGCGGAATCCTTTTCAATGTATTTGCGGTACTCATTGATGGTGGTGGCGCCGATCAGCTGCAGCTCCCCTCTTGCAAGAGACGGCTTTAAAATATTGGAAGCATCCAAAGCTCCCTCTGCTCCCCCGGCTCCGATGATTGTATGAATTTCATCAATAAACAGCAGCACATCTCCTGAGCCGGCCACCTCGGCAATCACCTTCTTAATCCGTTCCTCAAATTCACCTCTGTACTTGGAACCTGCCACCATTCCAGACAGATCCAGGGTCATCACACGCTTATCAGCAATGGTTTCAGGAACATTTCCCGCTGCTATCATCTGGGCGAGTCCCTCCACTACGGCTGTTTTACCCACGCCCGGCTCTCCCATAAGGCAGGGATTATTCTTCGTCCGGCGGCTGAGAATCTGGATTAGCCGCTGAATCTCCTGTTCACGGCCGATAACCGGGTCCAGACGGCCCTCTGCCGCCATCTGGGTCAGATTACGGCTGTAGCTGTCCAGCGTAGGAGTGGCATTGCCCCTCCTGCCTGCTTTTCCTCCCTGAAGCTCCTCCTTCACAGCCGGCGCATCCTCACCCATAGCTGCCAGAAGATCGATGTAGAGCTTCTGTATATTGACGCCTATAGTATTTAAAAGACGGCTTGCCACGCAGTCCCCTTCCCTCAATATAGCGATTAAAATGTGTTCGGTCCCTATCTGAACCGCTTTAAAGCGGACAGCCTCCCGGTAGCTGTTCTCTATCACCCGGCGCGCCCTTGGCGTATAGGCAGCCCGGTCTGCCGTCTGTACCGCAGGATTCGGCGCGATAAGCTGGCTTACCAGCTCCATAACCCTGTCCTCCTCCACGCCGTTTTCCTCCAGCACCTTGGCTGCCACGCCGGTTCCCTCCTGCAATAGTCCGATAAGCAGATGCTCCGTCCCCACATATCCATGGTTTAAGGTCTCTGCCACCCCTACTGCCAGTCCCAGTGCTTCCTGAGCCTGTGGTGTATATCGTTCCATCATATTGCATTGTCCTCCTTATAAGTATTACGCTCCCGCTATCTCAGGCAGATTCTGCCTGATGTAAGCGGCCCTTACAGCGTCCAGCTCTCCCTTGTCCAGCGGCCGTTTAAACCACAGATTCAGATTGGCCGGTTTGATTCCTATAATCAGACTGTAAAGGGAGCATTTCTTATCAAATTTCAAAAGGCCGTCCTCCTCCCCTGCCATAAGCTGGGAAAGGAAGATTCTGGCATCCTTCTCTGCTATTTTTCTTGCATACTTCAATACTCCGTAGGATTTATACGCCTCATCCTCGCGTTCCAGACGCTGCGTGTTAAGCGACGCGCTGCGCACCCTCAGCTCCTGGTTATTCAGCTGGGCCGCCGCCTTTGTAACCAGCTCCACAATTTCCTTCTCAGATTGTCCCAGCGTCCTCTGATTGGATATCTCGTAAAGGCTGCCGTAATTATCGCTTCCCTCCCCATAAAGGCCGCGGATGGCAGTTCCAAAGCGGCTCATATCTCCTACAATGCTCTGAAACTTTCTGACTTGGGATAAGGTAGGCAGGTGGAGCACCACACAGGCCCTCAGGCCGGTTCCGACATTGGTGGGGAAGGAGGTCAGATAGCCGTATTTATCATCAAAAGCATAGGAAAAACGTTCATTCACATAATCATCCATAGCATCTGCCTGCTGCCAAAGCTCATCCAGGCACAGCCCCGCTCCAATCTGCTGTATCCTGATATGGTCGTCCCCGCCAAGAACCAGGCTGCTTCCCTCATCCTCCGACATAAAAAGGCCTGCCGGCTCCTTTTTATTCACAGCTGCCAGATTCAGAATCCTCCGCTCCCTCAGAGCCCTTTTCTCCATTTCCTGAGCTGTATCCAACTGCCTGTACTGATACTCCCTTCCATCCAGCTCTCCGATGCTCTTAAGCCCTTCCTGCAAACGTCCGACCATCTCCTTGCATTGAACCTTTGTCATTTTGGAGGGAAAGGCGTACTCATCCCAGTTTCTGGCCAGGCGGATTCGGCTGTAAACTATATTGGAACTTTTGCTATCCATGCGCTCGAACCATTTATTCATTGATGCCGGCCTCCTTCTTCAATTCCTTAATCTGATCTCTTAAAGAAGCCGCCTCCTCATAATCTTCCCTGGCTACCGCCTCCTTAAGCTTACCTTCCAGCTCCCGAATCCGGCGGTTGGATCGGGCCCTCTGGGAATTCTGTCCGCCGCAGGCTTCCTCACCTGACGGTCCCTCTGACACTTCTTTGCCTTGAGACTCTCCGGCAGCATCAGGATGCCTCTTTTCAAAGGCGCTGCTGAATTTGGGATGCTTGCCCTTATGGCTTTCGCTCCCCTGAAGCTGCTTCATCTTGTCGCTGATAAACAGATCAAAAACACCGTAACAGTCCGGACAGCCAAAACGGCTGTTTTCCACAAAGTCCTCAAAGCTGGTTTTGCAGGTGGGACATGCCACACGTCCTCTTACATCCGTCTCCTCCTCGTCATCCTCCAGTCCCAAAAGGCCGCTCAGCAGCTTGCCTAAGGGAAACTCACCGTCCAGAATGGCAGAATACTGCCCAAAGTCCATCTCTCTGGCACAGCGGGAGCAAAGGTTGTGCTCTGTCTTAATACCGTTTATTATCTCCGTGTATTTGATATTGGCTTCACGAATCTTACAATTTTCACATAACATAGGAATCCTCCGCTTTTACTAAATAGAATTTGTCATCCTTCATCTGCCTCTTTTTCTTCTGTTTCCATACATCCCCTGGTATACCTGTCAAAAATCTCATCTACCAGCTGATGAACCTCCTCCCTGGTAATATGCCTGCATATGCCCCAGGCCAGCATTACATCCAGATTCTGGCTCAGCTCTCTGACGGCCTGAATTTTATCATAATTCAAGCTTACCACAGCGCCTCTGCGCCGATCCAGCTTTACAAAGCCCTCCTGGCGCAGTACGGAATATGCTTTATTTACTGTATGCATATTGATACCAATATAATCAGCCATCTGACGTACGGAGGGCAGAGTATCTCCTTCTCGTATCATATCCGTTGCTATCCCCATAATAATCTGATTACGCAGCTGTATATAGATTGCTTCATCACTGTTGAAATCAATCTTTAATACCATAATTCCACCATCTTTCGTTTCTGTAACGCTTGAAAGTTATATTTGTTCTACAAGCAATATAACACTTGTTGCTATTACTATAACAAGAGAATGGAAATTCGTCAAGAGGAAGCTACATACAGATCAAGGCCCCCTGCCGGCAAAAGCGGCAGGAGGCCTTGAGCATCTCTTATTTACTTCCCTTCAGCATTTTTAAGAATCCCATCAGCACCATGCCGATGATAGCTGTGGTAAGGTAAATCTGGAAGCCTGCAATTTGCTTGATCACATTTCCAAGCAGTTCCTGGCCAGCTCCCATAAAGTAAGCGCCGGCCTTATTGGAAGCCACGATCCCAATGGCCATAGGGAAGGTAAGTCCGGCAAAGCCAGGATAGAATGGAACGGAAAAAAAAGAGGGCAGCTTCACTACTATAAATAAAAGAGAAGCCAGAACGCAGATAAACAGAACTGATACCAACGCCTGATTTGGCTCCCCAGCCAGGTTCAGGTAGCTTGCAAGGCACAGACTGCATGGGGCCAGGACAATGGCCTGAGTATGATATACAGGAGCCTTAACCTCTCTGGATGCCAGTCTCCAAACCATAAAAGGTATCGTCACAGTATAAATTCCCAGTCCCCAGAACAGAACCGCCTTAGCCATAACCGGCGGAAGCATAGCCGCGCCTGTTACCGTGGATACCATAATGCCATTAAAGGTTACGAACCAGCTTGGCACAAAGGTATCCAGATTCACTCCGTGAAATACATTATTGAACAGGAATACCAGTATATGTAAGGCGTGAATGCATACGGCTGCCATGAGAATATATTTTGCCGCTGTGGGAAACCAGTCTTTGTAATAACTGCATAGTATCATAGTAACCATGGTAATAGCTGCATAAAGGCTGGCAGGCACGGTATTCTTGTATTCATTTTTTACCACAGCAGGATAAAGAATCAGCTTTCCGATGTAGCAAATCAGCACAACGGTAGCTGCCCACATAGTAAGGTGGCGTACCCAGTCATAACCCAGGGACTGATAGATATTGCTTAAGGTTGCTGCTCCCAGCATCGTTGCAACCGCAGGAATGGGCATATTTTTTAATCTCTCTTTCATCTTGCGTCTCCTCTATGTTTCATCGTAGTAAAATTCAAAATTGTCCTTAGTATGGAAAAAATCAGAGTAGTCTATCTCAAACAGAGGCTTCTTCACCCTCGACACATCGATCTTCGCCGCAATCAGCTGGGTCAGCACACCTGCGTAGGACAAATCCCCCTGGAGAATAGCGCCGTAAATCCTCCCATTCTTATGGATTACCTTACGGTACAGCTCTCCCTTATCCTCCAATATCTCCTCATAGCTGTCGTCTGGTTTAACAGGAAGTCCCAAAGACATAGTGGGAATTCCCAAAAAATTCATGGTGGACTTGCTGGCAAAAAAGGCGTCCTCCGTGGTCCTCACCCCTGCCATATTGGAGGCTGCCACCATTCCCTGCTTTACAGCCGCAGGCCAGATGGGAGAACGGCCTGTAATATCCCCCGCACCGTATATATCAGGCACATTGGTCTGCCCGTACTGGTCTATGAGCAAGCCGCAGTTATCGCAAGCGATTCCAGTGTCCCGCAAAAACTCTATATTTGAGCGCACCCCTGCCGTTACCACCAGCAAATCACAGGGAAGCTCCCTTCCATCGGTAAGAATCAGAGATGCGACGGCTCCTTTCCCATCCCGGCAAACTCTGGAAATCCCAGTATGCAGATAGAAGGACACGCCTTTTTCCTCAAATGCTTTTTGATAGGCAGAGGCGCTTCTGTCATCTAGCTGCTTTGCCAGAAGCCGTTCTTCCATCTCCACCAGAGAGCAGCTTTTACCCATGTGAAGAAAGCCTGCGACGCAGTCCATTCCTGTGAGGCCGCCTCCCATCACAACAATATGGGAGGCAGCGGCTGACGCTTCTACAATTTGTTCCACATCCTCCATATTGCGGAAGCCAAATACTCCCCCGGCCTCTCGCAGACCCTCTACAGAAGGAAGGAAGGTGCGGGAACCAGCAGCCAGCAAAAGCTTATCATAGGAAAGATAAGAAGGGCCGGCGCCCTGGGAAAGGCATACCCTCTTTTCATGGACATCCAGTCCTGTACAGGCAACGCCCCGCATCCAATCCACCTTGTATCTGGTTTCAAAATCCTCTTCTACGAACATAAGCTCCTTCTTCGTCCGTATGCCCCCCATATAGTGATGGAGGATACACCGGGAGTAGATCTCTTCATCCTTTGACACAAGCAGGATTTTTGCATCCGGCTGAAGCCTTCTAAGCTCACGGACAGCGTTCACCCCTGCTGCGGACGCTCCTATCACCACGTATCTCATATATCCACCTCCTCTAGTGTAATTGCCCGCATAGGACAAAGCTCCACACACATAGGCTTGGGAGAGCCATCCTCTGTGCGGTGCACACACATATCGCATTTCATAATTTCCTTATGCTCCATGCGGTCGCTTTTCAGCACTCCGTAGGGACAGGCCATAATACACATATAGCAGCTGGCACATTTATTCTTATCATACTCAATAAAGCCTGTATCGGGGTTCTTATGCATCGCTCCTGTCATGCAGGTGTATACACATTCCGGCTTATCACAATGGCGGCAGAATATGGGAGCACATTTTGACTGGCTGTCAATCACTACTCTGTTTCTGGCATCATTGCTCTCATGGCTGACCACGCAGGCGGTAACGCAGGTCAGACAGCCGATGCAGCGGTCTCTATCAATTTTAATCCTGTACATGCCTGTTTCCTCCTTTGCTTTCCATAGCATCCCTTCCGTCTCTATCATTTTGCAAAGCCGTTTCTCCGGTTCCATCTCCTTTTTCAAACCATACAGGAGTGGATTTGTAGGATGGCTCCTTAGAATACGGATCATATATGGAAGGGGTCAGCTTATTGCACTCCACATAGTGGATGGGTGCATAAAGCTCTCCCGCTCTCACCTGCTCCGAAATTCTCACCTTAAAACAGGCTTCCTGTCCATTGACGGAATGTACCAAAATTCTGTCATTTTCACAGATTTCCTTATTCTGAGCATCGGAAGGATGCATGAATAAATAGGCCTCCTTGGCGGCCGTATCCTCTATAAACCGAACCTCCTTTGTGCGAGACTGAGTGTGCCACTGCCCAACAGAGCCTCTTCCAGTGTTAAGCAGGAAGGGATATTCCTCTGTAAGAGGCAGAGGATTCTCTCTGGGCTCCTCGAACATAAACTGAGCCTTTTTACTGGGAGTGAAGAAATTTCCATCCTCATAAAGCCTTCTCTGATCTTCCTTTAGCGTCTCTCCTTTCCGAAAAGGCCACTGAATGCCTCTGGAATTTTCAAGCCCTTCCCAGGTAACTCCTGTAATATCACAGGGCATGCCCTCAGAGCATTTCTTCATAAGCTCAAAACAGTCTCTAGGAGTCTCCCAGCCCTTCAGCATTTCTCCCATTCCCAGCGCCCGCCCTACGCCTAATATAACCTCGTAGTCCGAACGCTCATTCTCCTTCCGGCTAAGGCAAGGACGCATAGCAGAAAGCCGGCGCTCCAGGTTGATATAGGTACCCTCCTTCTTGATTCCAGGCACCACCGGAAAGAATACCGTACACCCCTCCGCACTCTCAATCGTGTCATAAATATCCTGTACCACGAACAGCTCCAGCTTCCTCACCGCACTGGCAAAGGTTTCATTATTCGTCCAGCTGTGGCGCGGGTTTGTACAGAGAAGCCACAGTCCCTTGATTTTGCCCTCATTGATCCCTTCTATGATCTGGTTGTAGGTGGCTGTTGGCTTTTCTGCAAGCATAGATGACTCCACTCCCAGCACCTTAGCGATCCGTTCTCTTCTAGCCGGATTTGTAAAATCTCCGCCTCCAAAGAAAACAGCTGTATTGCTGTAAGTCCTGGAACCCATTGCATTGCACTGTCCTGTTATGGAGTTGGCTCCTGTTCCGGGCCGGCCAATATTTCCTGTCATCAATGCGATATTAATAATAGCCTGGGCTGTGCGCACTGCCTCATATCCCTGATTCACGCCCATGGTCCACCAGAAGGAGACACGCTTTCCGTTATGAATCAGCTCTGCCAGCTCCAGAATCTGTCCTTTGGAAAGTCCCGTATCCTTTAAGGCCCTTTCCAGTGAGAAGCCCTTCACAAACTCCTTAAATTCCCCGAACTTCTCCGTATGTGCCTTAATATACTCCTGATTAATATATCCCTTCTCAATCAGCACATTGGCCAGAATGTAGAACAGAAGCAAATCCCCCTTACTCCTGACCGGATACCAGTAATCCGCGTTCATGGCTGTCTCTGACTTTCTCGGATCAATGACAATTACCTTCTTGTCAGGATTCTGGTTCATCCTAACCCGCTTCCACAAAATAGGGTGGGCCACCACCGGATTCGATCCTATGAAGATGATGGTATCCGACAGCTCCAGGTCATTTAAGGTATATCCCGGTGCGTCAAAGCCGAAGCTCTGCTTATGGGCCACCACAGCGGTTGCCATGCAAAGTCTGGTGTTGCCGTCTACATTGGTTTTTAAGTAGTTTCTCATCACATGGCCGAAAAGGGCAAATTCCTCCATTGTCAGCTGCCCTGTGCTGATACCCGCCACGCTCTCCTGTCCGTATTTGGCCTGAAACTCCTTAAGCTTCCCTGCTACATAGGAGAAGCCCTCCTTCCAGGAAACCTCCTTCATCTGCCCGTCTGCCTGGCGGATTCTTGGCAGCGGAGAGGATTTCACCACTGTCTGCTGCTTGTCCAGTGACAGGCCCTTGATGCAGCAGAAGCCATCGTTCACAGGATAGCCCTTGGTAGGGAGCACCTTTACGATTTTGTCATTCTCCACATAAAAATCCATATTGCAGTCCAGGGCACAGTAGTTGCAGGTTGATTGTACAATTTTCATCCTCTTGTCCCTCCTATTAATAGTTTACTCCACTCCAGTAGATCCGATGCTGAATCTTAGCTATTTCGGGAAGGGCCACATCCTTTAAAGCCCATTTCTTAAACTCCTCAAAGCCGGTTCTGTCCACGATATAGCCGATGTGCTCCTTGCCCCCTGGCACTTTTGGGTCAATATATTCCCGCACATAGTCGTAGGTATTTGTAATGATCTTTAAAATACTTTCCTCATCCGCCCACTTGATAAAATCCTCGCCCAGCCTTGGATTCTTCTTTCCTGTTCTTCCAAGCAGGGTCAGGCGGTAATACTTCTTTTCGCTGCGCACCCAGGCCCTGGTGGGACACTGAATCACGCACTCGCCGCAGCCGATACACGTTTCATGGTTTCTTCTTATCCTGTAGTTTATCATCTCAAGAGCGTCTGCGGATTTCTTCCTGCAAGCCCGCTCACAGGCGCCGCAGCTAATACAGCGTTCAGGCCGGTACTCCGGCTGGGTCATTCCCATAATTCCGAAATCATGCATCCTCACCTTGGCACAATCATTTGGGCAGCCTGTAAGAGCCACCTTTACATGAAGATCGTCCGGAAATACCGCTTTCTCAATCTTAAAGGCAAGCTCACTGGTATCATAGCAGGCATAGGGACAGACCTTGTTCCCCACACAGGCAGAAATATTTCTGGTGCCGGAAGCAGAATACCCCTTTCCCCGCTCCGTCTGATTAATGCCCATCCCCTCAATCACAGGCTGAAGCAGCGCATTGACCTTATCCATATCTTCAAAACGTATCCCTGGGATCTCAAAGCCTTGGCGTACCGTCATATGTACGGAGCCGTTGCCATAGGTCTGTGCAATTCCCTGGATCACAGCCAGATACCGCACATCTAGGTGCCCTCCCGGAACCCTCACTCTGGCAGCAGTCAATCCCCGCTCCTTCGTAACCCGAAATGCATTCTTCTTTAGTTTCTTTGTATTCACATCCATCGCTGCCGCCTCCTAATCCAAAAGCTTCTTTCCTATTGTATACGGGAATACAGGCCCGTCCACACATACATACTTGTGACCGATCCTGCAATGGCCGCATTTGCCAATACCGCAGCACATCTTCCGCTCATAGGAAACCCAGATATGCTCCTCAGCAAAGCCCCGCTCCAAAAGTCCCATAACAGAAAAGCGCATCATAGCAGGGGGGCCTACCACAACCGCTTTTGCTCTGGAGGCATCTGCAAGCTTTATCTCAGGAATATACCTTGTCACAAGGCCCACCCTTCCCTGGTAGCCCTCCTCTGCCCCGTCTACCGTAAGAATCAGGTTCATGTGCTTCTCCCAGCGCTTAAAGTCGTCTTTGAACAGTATATCATGAGGGCTTTTAAAGCCGGCTATCAAGGTCATGGACTGCCTCTGCTCCCTGTGCTCTGAAAAATACTCAATGACTCCTCTCACTGGGGATACCCCTGTTCCTCCGACAATGATCACCAGCTCGCTGTCCTTATAGTCGTTTACATCAAAGCCATTTCCGTAGGGGCCCCTCATGAAAAGCTTATCCCCCTGGTATCGCTCAAACACCTCATCTGTCACCTTGCCCACACGGCGGATGGTGAGATCCACATAGTCCTTTCCTATACCGCTGACCGAGATGGGAGCCTCCCCGTATTTTGGTATGGACACCTCGAAAAACTGTCCCGGCTTCACTTCCCCGCTATAGGACACAGAAAAGGTATATTCTATGTCTGTATGCTTCTTTACACCTTGTATCTGCGATAAAAATGGAGCATACTCCTGCTTTCTCATCCCTTTACACCTCCTGTTCCATATCCGCAATGCGGTTTACACAGTCCGAAAACGATATATATTCCGGGCAAATGTCATCGCAGCGGCCGCAGCCTACGCACATCTGATAGCCGAACTGCTTCTTGAAATCGGAAATCTTGTGAAGAACCTTAAACCGCATCCTCTGTCCATTGGACTTCCGATAGGAGCCGCCTCCGGCTACATCGGTATATCCATCCACCATACAGGAAGCGTGAACCCTCCGGCGCTCCCCTGACCTGCCGTTGTCCTGGTAGAAAATATCCTGCATGGTAAAGCAGGTGCAGGTGGGACAGACAAAATTGCAGCGGCCGCAGGCAATACAGCGGCTGTCATACTCCTTCCAGAAGTCTCCATGAACCAGATCCGAACCGCAGTTTTTAGGGACAGCTACTTTAACCCAGTTCTCTGTAACGGAATCAGGAATTACACTTTTAAGCATCAGACTTTTGAAAGCCGATTTGCCCAAAGCCCTATCTGATCCCCCCAGCAGTTCATCCAGCACAACCCATCTGCTGTCTAGCTCAGCAGCTTCTCCATTCTGTCTTATGTTGACCGCACAATCATAATCCTCGGTTCTGTTGGTTCCCATGGAAACGCAAAAGCCACTTTTACAGCTGCTCTCACATCCCATCAGAACGATTTTAACCTTTTCCCTAAGCCGCTTATAATAGTAGTCCTCAAAACGGTTCCTCAGATAAATCTCGTCCAGCCGTTTCAAAGCGTGAACATCACAGCTTCGCATAAATACAACAGCCGGCTTCCTGTGCTCTGCATCCGCCTCCTTTATTTCATCCTCTATAAAATAAAAGAGAATCTGTGTGATTGGAAGAATCGCTTCCTTAAAGGAATAGTGAGACTTTACATCCCATTCCAAATCCTTCCACTGCTTTAGCTCGCCGTAACGAACTACATCCGTGTCCGAATACATTCCTTCTCCCTTCCTCTTTACAGGGCCCAGAAGAATGTAATCGCGGCTTAAAGCATCAAACAGCTGCTGCATCTCACCTTTCTGTAATTGATATCCCATCTTGGTACTCTCCTCTGTTTATGTTAAATAAATTTTAAACGATACATATAAAGTATGGCAGAAATGCACAAAAAACGCCGTGATCTACATCACGGCGCCAAGCATTCGGGCTTTATTCTAAATGATAAAGGAAACCACACAGACCACAGCAAAAGCCCTTATAACCACCACGACAGAAGTTAAAGAAAACCTAAGGCAGAACCTAAAAAGACAGAAGAAAAGCCGAATACAAAGGCTGCAACACCTAAGACACCTACCAAAAAAACTCCTAAAGTTGGCAGACCTAAGGGAAAATCAAGTACAAAGATTTCTCTTAATGTTCCCCTGGCTGAATCTAATCAAACAAGAGGAGATAGATAGTCCAGGCCTTTCCCCCGTCCCCTAGGGGCAATGGAGAATGAATGCTGAGTACGGTTTAAGACCGCTAGTGCAATCACAAATTGGCTTCAGAAGGATTGGATTAGACGCTCTCTCACTACCAATAGAATATCCAAAAAAATAACGGCTTTAAACGGCCTTTAAATGAGTCTGGGCGGGTGTAAAGGCCGTTTTATCTGCTTTCTCCGATCAGGACGGGCTGCGGCTGCTCCGCTTCATGCGGAATATGCGGGATATGCCCATCCTTGTGCTGTCCTCGCAGAGCGACTATGAAAGCAAGGAGCGGGCCTATCAAATGGGCGCGGACGATTTCATGGAAAAGCCCCTTGTCCCCCGTGAGTGTCTGTTCCGGGTGCAGGCCCTGATGCGGAGATACAATGCCCCGCCCAGTGAGCAGCGCTATACCATTGTCAACTTTGAGATATGCGGATCTACCCCCCCCCCCCCATAACCCGGTATGTCTGCTACAACGGACGGGAAATTGATCTGCTCCATCTGCTGGCGATCCATGCCGGGCAGGTGCTGACCCATGAGCAGATCCGCCTCCATGTTTGGGGCGATGACTTCATGGGGGACGAAAGCAACGCCATCCGGTCAGTATGCGGAGGCTCCGAAAAAAGCTGGAGGACGATCCCATCGAAACCGTCCGAGTTGTGGGGTATCGCTTCAAGAAAGCCGCCGAGTTGCAAAAATAAATCCGGGCGACTTGACAATCCCCCGGCGCGTAGTATAATAAACATAGAAAGGGCGTTGCCGACAAGCGGTTAGCCCAGAAACGAGTTTACAAATTTAAACCTTGGAAACCGTCACTTGGCAGAGTGGCGGTTTCTGCTTTTCACAATGATCGTTACCGTAAAGGCTCCGATATGTAATGTGATGCGCATGGCCTCACCCCCTTTCGGGTGATGTGGCTAACCGCCTGCCACGGGTTGCTCCGTCTTATGACAACGCCCTGCCCCTTGCGGGGCGAATTCATTTTACCCCACAGAGCGCATTTTGTCAAACCTTGTCTTTCCCGCTCCGGCATTTCTGGTCACGGCGGCCAGGGGTGGGACAGCCTTGCAGGGCGGGGCCGCCAGAGTTATAATAAAGGGGAACCCCGCAAAGTCGCAGACTTTGTGAGGAGAGGAGGCACCGCGGCATGAATGAGCAATCGGCTTTAGACGGTTGCGAATGATTAAAGCTTGTGCCGGCGATGTAAAGGTTGGCAGCCCCGTTCCGATACGGAAAGGAGACCAACATGGAAAATCATATAGACGCTATTTATAGCAGTCAGCCGGCAGACCGCAAGGACAGCATCAGCATTGAAGGCCAGATCGAGTTTTGCAAATATGAATTGCGGGGAGGCAGCTTCCAGGAATACACGGACAAGGGCTATTCCGGCAAGAACACAGACCGGCCCAAGTTTCACGAGCTTCTGGCGGATATTAAGCGGGGCCTGATAAAAAAGGTTGTTGTTTACAAGCTGGATCGCATCAGCCGCTCCATTCTGGACTTTGCAACCATGATGGAGACCTTTCAGGCATACAATGTGGAGTTTGTGTCCTCAACGGAAAAGTTCGATACCTCGCCCCCGATGGGCCGGGCGATGCTCAATATCTGCATCGTGTTCGCCCAACTGGAACAGAAAACGATCCAGAAGCGTGTGACGGACGCCTACTACTCCCGGTGCCAGCGTGGTTTCCACATGAGCGGCGCAGCCCCCTTTTATTTCAAGCTGGAGCCCACCACCATTCAGGGTATCCGCACAAAAATGATGGTGCCCGATGAAGAGTGCGCGGATATTGCCCGGCTCATGTTTGAAATGTACGCCGGCCCCTCCACCTCATTCGGGGACATTGCCCAGCACTTTGCGGAAATGGGGATCAAGATTTATGATAAGGAGCTCAAACGGGGTTTTATCTCCCAACTGCTCCAAAATCCCATTTATGCACAGGCGGACTTGGAAATGTATGAATTTTTCAAGAGTCAAGGGACGGTAGTAGTCAACGAGGCGGCGGACTTCGCCGGGACAAACGCAGTTTTGCTCTCCTATGCCAACGCAAGATTGAGGAGCTGGATACCCACCGCCAAACGCTGATTAAGGCCATCGCGGAAATGCCGGCGGAAACAAGGCCGGCTGGACAGGCCGAGCTCATGCCGGCCCATCTGGATAACTGGCTGAACATTGATTTTGAGGACAGGCGGCAAGCGGCCGATGGCCTGATCTCTCAAATCCGCGCCACCAGCGACCATGTGTCGATTGAGTGGAAAATCTAACTTTGAAATTCAACAAACACTTTGCATCGCCTGTGTGCCCTTGTCAAGCGATGCTAACATATACAACATATTCTTGTTTCTGTGCGTTTTCAGTTTCCGGCCTTCTGGGGTTAAATATAGACGCCAGATATGTAATATAATACTTTCCTGTTTAATATAACCTTCTTTATACGCAGATGGATATGAAAAGTCATTGTCCAAACTGGTTATATCAACATCATTGGTCAAGTTGGAATGCTTATAGATAATTACACCTTTGTTTTTCAGAGACAGCAACATATTATAATAAGTTTGTTTACACATAGTAGCACCACGGCATACATCTGGTCATGGACAAGCAAACATGTATCCTGTATCTCATTTCTTTCGAGCTACAACCACAAACCGTCCATGCTCCGTATGATAACTACAGGTAATCAATGTTAATAACGTATCTCCATAGCTCGCAGATATTCCGGTATCATACAGAGAAGCCTTTTTCACTTTTTCCACATACTCGGAAAATACCGAAGGACTGCTCAAATCAGTATATTTATAAAAACGGAACACACCTTGCTCATTCTGATAAAAAACCCTGGAATAGAAGGCTCCCACAACCTCATATGTTCCTGTTTCATAAATCGTATCAAATGCTATGGTGGAATGCTTCCTATAAAATTCTTTATCCTTATAGGATAGCAGGGTCTTAAACATTGTCCCATTTTTCATGTTATGACCGTATATAAGGTAGTTGCTCCCCTGTTCCTTATAGTCTCCGTCCAGAAAGGGGATTCCGCTTGTGGATTTTGTTTTATCAAATGCTCTGTGGAGATAGTATTCTGGTTCGTCCGGCGTATACATCACCGGATAATCTACCTTCGTCCCTTCAATCTTGATCCAGCCAAACAAATCGCTATTTTCCTTTGCCAGCTCCGCATACTGGGGCAAGGGGGAAGGTTCTGATATAGGAACTACGGAGGTTTTCATAATAGAAGCACTTAGTTCTGCTGCCACCAAAGGCTCTTTCCTTACCCTGGCAGAAAGCTTTCCAAAGTCTGTCTGGTCTTTGGATAATCCCAGCAAGCCAGAAAGCAGCATAAATAATGAAACGCAAAATAAAGTGGCACAAAAGGCCAGCCCCGGCAATACATACCAACGCCTCCTTCTGCGGCGTGATCTGCCTCTCTGTATCAGTCTGTCTGATTGATCCGGTCTATTCATACCTGCTGTTTACCTTCCCATCCTGCTTTCCGCACAGCTCAAATACAGATACCTTCGCGTCAGGAATTGACTTTATAATGTGGAAAACCAATTCGTTTTGATGCATCTCTGTTTTTCTCCTTTGTTTGATATTTGACTGAAAGCCGTGGGTTTTCCATAGCTCCCAGCCATAAATCAATGATTTATATTAACGGTTTCCACGCTTTCCTTTATACTGCCCTTTTTTCCTGTTCCCACAAAGATACAGGCTGCACGGACTCAGGAAGGAAAGTGCCGCAAGCATTGCCCAGATTTCTATACCACTAGTATCCTCTGTTTTGGGTACAATATCCAGCCTGAAGCCTCCCACTCGTTCCAATACAGGCGTTGTGGTATTAGCAAAGGCAGGCGTTCCGTCATATGGCTGTCCCTCTTTCTCGTATACCACGCTTGCTGTATAATCATACTCCCGTGTTACAGTCACAAGCACCTTGTAAGAGGCAGTATCATAATTGACGCCACGATCCTCTCCTGGCTGCTCGGTAATATAGTAAATAAATGTTCCAGTCTGATTAAAGGCTATACTGTCAAAGGTAATATTGCCGCCCTCATTATTTTTAGCCTGGAGCGTTTGTCCGTTTTCATCCTTCAAAAGGAAGGTGAAGGAATCTCCATTGGGAATGAGGCCGTCCACGGTCTTAATCGCCGTCAGCGTAACATTGGCTGAACCAGGTGTATGACTGTCCCCGCCTCCTTTTGAAGGTAGGTTGGGCTTCTCTCCGCCTACCGGCGGCGTATCCGGCTTCTCCACAACCACCGTTTAGGCCTTGTCGTCCTTATCCTTATGCTCGATCCGGTGCTTCTTGGTTCCTGTGGCAAAGGTTAATTCCTCTGTGGATTCTGCCTCCTCATACACCACATAGGTCACTCCCGCTTCCAGTGTTACATTGGTAAAGCTTATGCTTTCTGTTCCCTCCTCCTTCGCAGGGGTAAACCGTTTGCTTACGCTCTTTCCTACCTGGACTGCATGTTCTCCCTCTATCTTCATCAGACTTCCCGTCAAGGTGTATTCCTTACCTGGCACCAGGCCCTTATAGCTTATTGTATCCACAACTGTTTTGTTAGAGCCTGCTTCCTCCTGTAACGCCTCCTTGTCACTGGCGCTTCTTCCATCTATGCTCACGCTGGTTCGTAAGGATGCCTTGTCCTCAGGAAGCTCAGGAACTATTTCCTCAGCTATCCTTAATGTTGCAAGTGACTGTACGCTATGTCCTATTCTTCTCTGAGCGTCATATATACGCATCTCAACAGCTACATTTGAAGGAATCAGATCATCCTTTAATATAAGAGTTTCTATCTCACTGCGTGCATCGTTCCAATTTTGCACACCATACTTCGTCTTTCTCTGACCATTGCTCCATCCATATATCTCATCCTGTGTCAGCGTATAAAAAGTAAATCGGGGAAGACTATATCTTTCCTGTATCTTTGTTGGATCGCTGGCAAAAAGATACATAGCATTTCTGATTCTTACAAAGCAGGTTTCAGAGTCTGCTTTCGGACTGGCTTCTCTTAGCTCCTGATACAATGCGTTTGCATCATATTCCTCCAGAAGTTTATATTCCCCTATATGGCTATCTCCACCATAATAGGACGGTGTTCCATAATTACTCTGTATACAGAATGCCCATTCTTCTACCACTTCTTTGGTTTCTGCATCCACTACAGATAAATATTCTCCCTTATCCTTGGCATAATATAAACTATCTGCATCAAGATCCATATCATTATTTGGAATAGCCGCTCTGGTTCTAAATGCAAGAGTTTCCGGCAGCTCTAATACTTCACCATCGATCACATCCATCTTATCCGCTTCTGAATCTGTGGCAGTAACTATATCTTCTATTATTTCTTCTCTTAGTGTATTAGCATCTTCTTCTATTTCTACGCTGCTCACTTCCTCTCTTCTGGCGTCGGATGAAGTTGCTTTCTCAATAGACTCAGCCCTTACATCAGACAATCCTTCTGCTCCGGCGTAAGCAAGCAGGCTGTTACCTAACAGTATCACCATCATCAATAGACTAAGAGCCAGAGAAAGCATCCTTGCTTTCATTGTTCTCGTTATCATCGTATTTTCCTTTCATTTGTTTTACTGTATAGTATCCTCATTTCCAAGCAATTCCCTGTAGTCCGCGTTCTCTATTATTCTGGTTTTCCAGCATGTGCAGTATCACTCCTCCTTTCACCTGTATTAAATGTCTTGAAAATCAACTCTTCTTAATATTTTCTTCCATTCATACCGCAGAATCAACATTCTGTGGTAATAGTATTTGATTGACCCAATGGGTATCGAGTATGTTTTTTAACGATAAGAAATACGGAAACGCAAAGTAGACCTGCAAGCTTTTTATGAACTCACAGGCTTCTTTAGCATGCTTTTTTTTAGAAGTTAATAAAAAATGATTGCTTTTTATGACTGAAGGTTGTATAATACACCACTATGTATAGGGTTTGTGTCCAGGCGAAAGTCAACCATTACCACAGAATGTTGATTCTGCGGTTCATAAGACTGGCCGCATTGCAGGAACAATACCTCCGAATGTTGATTCTGTGGTTTATAGGATTAGCCTCATTTTTTGCAGAGTACGTTCATGCTCACGAACGCCTGTTGCCACATAAATACGGGTTGTTTCAACCGACGAGTGGCCAAGTATGTCTGCCAGATTAGCCAAGTTTTTTTTAATAGCATAATAACTCTTAGCAAATAAATGTCGTAGGTTATGAGGAAATACTTTCCGTGGATTCACCCTTGCCGCTTTGCACAGCTTTTTCATATCATGACCGATATTGCTGCGGTCCAGCGGCTTTCCATTTCTTGTGCGGAAAATAACTCCGCTTTGGATTTCACATACCTTTACATATGCCTTCAGCTTTTTCAATAACTCCCTCGTTAAGAGAACGGTCCGCGTTTTCCCTTTCATGCAAATCTCAACCTTTCCTCTGCATACTGCCTCCACTGTTAAAAAGGGAAGCTCGCTAACCCGGATTCCTGTTCCACAAATAGCAACCATCACATAATAAAGGCGACGGTTCTTACTGCCTTTTGCTGCCTCCAGCAAGCGGCGATATTCTGCTTCATTTAAATCCCTTTCATCATCCATAAAGACATTTCTCTGTATTTTTAAAAATCGAACCTTGCAGCAGGAAAGTCCTGTATATTCCAGATAGGAATGGATAGCTGAGAGCTTCGCGTTAACCGTTCGTGCCTGATTCTGATTTTGCAACCATTCCCGGTATTCCAGGATCTTTGCTTTGGTAATCGTATCTCCATTCAGAAATTGAAAAAAACACATCAGCTCATGGACATACTTTTTTATCGTCAAGTTCGATTTTTCATTCTCCCTCAGATATAATTGGTAGTCTTCTAAATATTCATCTGCCATTCGTTTTTCAAGCATAGATGTTTCACCTCCATTAAGCATTATTTCTAAAATTTTTATAACCTATTCTTTATCGGAGGTGGAACAAGAAAGTAAACCTCTTGAAGCAGCAGATTATTCGAAACAACGTTCAACTCAAAATAGAACAAGGCAAAAAAAAACTGTCTAAAAAACAGGCTCTGTTCACATATGTGAAATTGTATCAGCATTTGCATTATGTGATATAACTAAAGCTAACAAAGGCTTGGAATGAATCTGTGATTGTAGTAAGACTTTCTATTTAGAACGTTTAAGAGTAAGTGTGAATTACATGAGGAAAGGAATTGCTGGTTTAATGCTTATTAAGGCAAAAGAAAGGGCTTTTCATCCATATGGATATGAAATAAAGCTATCATACATGCTCATTTATTGGAACAACAAAAAGTCAGAATTGAGCCGTGAATTTCCATCACGGCTGTTTAAAATAATTGCTTAATTCAGCGATATCCGGCACAAAAATTCTGTTTTTTTCCATACAAATCAGCTTAAGCTCCGTCAGACGTTTTACCTGCCTGGATACCGTTTCCCGTTTGGAGCCCAGCATATCAGCCAAATAGGTAATGCTTAAGCTCATATCAATCAAAACGCCTCTCTCTGTTTTCACTCCGTTATCTCTAGCCAGCTTGAAAAGCTTGGCTGCCAGACGTTTCTCTCCGCTCAGCGCGTTGGTGGTATTTTTAAGCTGACGGTAAAGGCGGCGTATCCGCAAGGCCATGGCATCCATCACCGCTCTGTTAAGGCTTCTGTCCTTTTCCATCACATAAAGGAACCGATCTCTGGGCATCACCATCACCAGAGAGTCTTCCCTCACCTCACAGCTAATCGATGCCGGCAAGGCTTGGAACATGACCTCATTTAACAAATTTCCAGGCCCAAAGGCAAATATAACCTTCTTCTCCCCCAAAGAGTTCAGCTTGTAAAGAGAAGCCATTCCTTCTGCCAAAATATAAAGGCTTCTGTTTTCTTCCCTGTCGAAAAATACATGCTGACCCTTTTCATATCGTTTGAAAAAAGCAAAGGACAGTATCTCTGAACGGCTGGCAGAACTGGCTGCTTTCAGTATATTCGAAACCTCAAAAATGTCCATCCAACACCCCCACAATCAGCTCTGTCAGCTGGTCCGTATCCTGAAAATGGTAAACAGGCTTTGGGCTGGTCATAACCGCAGCTGGCCCATAGGTCTCTGTACCAGCCTCTTTATCCGCAGCAGCTGCCCTTTGCTCCACCTTACCGTCCGACACATAAGCTAGAACCGTATTTGATCTGCATACAGGAACCGTGGAAATCTCCTGTCTTACCGTCTCCAGCTTCAGGTAATCAGAATCCTTCTGTCCTTCCAAAAGGATGATGTCCGCCTCAGAAAAGCAGCCAAAAAAGTCCTCTGCTTTAAGCCCCTCTTTCTCTTTTACCATTGAAAATTTTGTACCGGAGTAAACCACTGTGCCATAGGCGCCTGCATCCTTCATGCGCCGGCTGTCCGTCCCTGGCACATCGGCTTCAAACTCATGTCCGTCATGCTTGATAACTGCCACGCGGATACCAGCAGCGCAAAGACTCCTGACCAGCTGTTCCAGCAGGGTGGTTTTCCCTGTGTTTTTTCTTCCACTGACAGCCAGCACTGGGAGCTTGCGGCCTTTTAGCGTTTCAAGAGCGTCTGGTGAATTGACATTGGTAAACCAGTAATCTGGAATATGCTCCAAGGAGGTGTCTACCACCAGACAGTTAAGCTGTGAAAGGAACCGCGTCATCTGGTAATTTCTTTCCCTAATAGACTTTGTAAGAGAAAAAAGACAAGCTCTGGAATAATAACCGCACATCGGCTGAATCCGGCCGTCCCTGGTTCTCCAAAGCACTGCGTCATACTCCGGCCTGACACGATCCATCAGCGCCAGAAACATTTCCCTGCGAAATAAAGGCATGTCGCAGGAAACTGTAAAAAATCCCTCTGCTCCGGTTTTCTGAAAGCATGACCAGATTCCCCCCATCGGCCCCGCTCCGCTGCCGTCAGGCAGCTTTGGAATATCCTTCACATAAATCGTCCCATCCTCTCCTGTCAGGTTCTCCCTGTCTGCCGTAGAGATAACACAGGGCAAGCCCAGGGGAAGAAGCTCATCCTTAATCCTGTTTAAAAATGTCCTTCCCCGATATATAAGCTGTCCCTTATCCACATATCCCATGCGGCGCCCTCTGCCTCCCATGAGAATCAAGCTTCTCCAGTCATTCCCCATAAGATTTTTCCTTTCACCCGCCGTTTAACTGAAGCAGCCTGCATGCCAGCTGAAAATACAGCACCAAGCTCACCGCATCCACGATGGTGGTAATCAACGGCGCAGCCATAATCGCCGGATCCATATGAAATATCTGGGCTGCTATGGGCAGGATACAGCCGATGGTCTTGGCGATAATCACCGTTGCTATCAGGCTCAAAACTACAGTAAGGCAAAGCAGCTCCTGTCCCGGATAAAGAATAACCAATCGAAGATAATTTACCAGCCCCAGAAGCATACCCACAAGCAGCCCCACCTGAAGCTCCTTCCAGATAACCCGGAGAATATCCGACGGTTTAATCTCTCCCACTGCCATGCCCCGAATGATCATGGTGCTGCTCTGGCTGCCTGCATTTCCCCCTGTGTCTGTAAGCATGGGGATAAACGTAACCAACAGGGGTATAGCTGCAAAGGCTGCCTCATACTTAGCCAGAATCCCGCCTGTAATCATGCTGCTGATCATAAGAATCAGGAGCCAGGCCAGACGGTTCTTCGCCAGCGTCACAACTCCTGTCTTTAGATAGGGCCTCTCACTTGGAATCATAGCTGCCATCTTTTCAAAATCCTCCGTGGCCTCCTGTTCCATAACGTCCACTACGTCGTCCACGGTAACGATCCCTACCAGCCGATCCTCATGATCCACCACCGGAAGGCTTAAAAGGCCGTACTTTCGGAAGCGCTCCGCTACCTCCTCCTGATCATCGGTAGTAATCGCCTTGATCACATGCGTGTCCATAATATTCTCTATCATTTCCTCATAAGGGTGCATCAGCAAATCCTTCACTGTAACCACCCCTTCCAGAGTACGCTTGGCATCCATCACATAGCAGGTATAGATCGTCTCCTTATCCACTCCATGCCTGCGAATATAGGAAAACGCCTCCTTCACAGTCATAGCCTTCTTAAGCCCCACATACTCCGCAGTCATAATGCTTCCCGCGCTGTTCTCCGGATACTGGAGAAACTGGTTGATAAGCTGCCGGGTATCAGAAGTGGAGTTCTTAAGCACACGCTTTACTACATTGGCCGGAAGCTCCTCCAGCATATCCACCGCATCATCTACAAACAGATCGTTGACAATGGCGCTCAGTTCATAGTCGGTAATGCTGTTAATAATGTGTTCCTGGGTTTCCACAGGGAGACAGGCGAACACATCGCTGGCAAGCTCCTTGGAAAGCATACGGTATACCACCACCGTCCGCTCAGAATCAAGTTCCTCAATAAAGGCGGCAATATCCACCTCATTCATCTCCGACAGCTTTTCCTTTAAAAGCCGGAACTGCCTGCTCTCCAGCAGCTCCATCAATTTCTTTAAATTCACATTCTCCTGCATGTTATTCCGTTCATGAAGGGTACTAATCCATGAAAGCAGCATACAAAATAGCCACAATTACATTGTACTCTCATACACCTGTAATTTATGGCTATCATCATAAACGTACTCCAGTTCTAATAGATTCTTACCGGCAGTGAAAGCAAAGCGAGCCCAAAGCCGCATACGCAGCTCCCACCACCATACGCCTATGATAATTGTCTGCTTCCATCTTACGACTTCGACCTTCCACTCCGGTTCACTTCCTTTCCTCATCCAATCTATCTTTATCAAGCATACCAGCATACGGCAGTAAAATCAACCCCTAAATGTTAAGAATTAATTGATTTGATTATCCGTCTTTTAAAATTCTTTCTTGTTCATAATCGAGAAACTGATTTTCATAGATACTAACCAAACACCAATAGCGGCAGCGGTTGCGGCTGCAATTAACGTTCCCAAAGGTATCCTTGGAAGATGGTTGATGACATTGAGCATATCAATTCCCAATATTTCAGCCCCTTTCACAATAGCAATACCAATGATACATAACAAGCCGATTGTAGCAGTAATTACAATTCGACCTTTTTCTCCGCCGAATTTAAGCTGGATCGGTATCATTACCGCTTGAATAACAAGCATGAAAGGCACAAGCATCAAGGCTATCATCATTGTATCAGAAAGGGATGCCGCCTCTTTTTGAAGGCTGGCAATGACTGCTAAAAGTACTGAAACAATCCATGCACTGCCACCGAGCAATAAACTGAAACAATACTTTTCGACCGTATAGCCTGTACGGCTGACAGGCAATGTAAACAAAAACGCATAGCCGTTGTCAAATTCATCATAACTGATTGTGCTTAACGTAAACAGAGATATTACAAATGTCAAAAAGCCGATCATGAATGCTATGTCCTCATAAAGAACCATCATGCCGATTGCTGTGGCAACAATGATTATGAAGAAATTCTTTTGCATTTTCAGCAGCTTGAAATCCTTTACTAATAAACCTTTCATTGTTCTTGCCCCCTTATCATCATTGTAATCACTTCATCAATCGTTCCTTTTTCCACTGCAATTTTCGGGTAGTTATCCATGTAATACTGTTTCTGATTTGTCAAACAGCTGTATCCGTATGTTTCTTTCTTTGAGCGGAGAATAAACTGTTTATCCAGCTTGCTGTATTGCTCTGCTTCAACTTTCAGCAAAGCATAATCACTCAATAGAACATCTGTATCTTCGTGCAGAATAATAGTTCCCTCATGTATCATATAAAGGTCATCACACAAGGTTTCTAAGTCACTGGAAATATGCGAACTAATTAAAATAGAACGTTCCTCGTCCTTTTCCATAAACTCTCTTAACATCTCCAGCAGCTCATCTCTGGCGATAACATCCAAGCCTGCTGTTGGCTCGTCCAGTATTAGCAGCTTTGCATTGTGTGAGATTGCCACAAGCACTTTTAATTTTGCTTTCATACCCGTTGAAAAGTCTTTGATTTTCTTATTGAACGGCAGCTGAACCCTGTTTACCTGTTCCATGAAAAATGAATCGTCAAAATTCCTGTACATTTTTTTTAAGACAGGAACAATATCCTTGATTGTCAAATATCCGCTGAACCCAGAATCAGAAAGTACAACGCCTAAATTCTCTTTATCTTCTGGGGTAAACCTCTGCAAATCCTTTCCCAGAATGGTAACTTTTCCACCGCCAATGGAAATCAGGCCTAATATCGCTTTAAAGGTCGTACTCTTTCCAGCGCCATTTTGTCCAATCAGTCCTGTTACACAGCCCTGCATGACCTCTAAGGAGCAATCCAGGGAGAAATTATCATAATTCTTTTTTAAATGCTCGATTTTCAACATAAACATCAACCCTCCAAAATCAAATCAAATAAACTCTTTATATCTTCATCACTAATTCCACAACGTCTTCCTTTCTGAATTGCCTGTTCTAGATCTGCCTCCAATTCCTTTTTTTGTTCTTCCAGTAAAAGCTCCGTATTCACTGCCGCTACATACGTTCCTTTTCCATGTACGGTTACTGTAAAACCCTCACTTTCCAAATTGTCATATGCTTTCTTGACCGTTAAAGCACTTATCTTTAATTCCTTGGACAGTATGCGGACGGAGGGCAGATTATCATTTCTCTTTAGCTCCCCGTTGCGTATGAGCCTTTTTATCTGGTCTACAATCTGCTCATATATAGGAACCATTGAGGACGTATTAATAATGATTTTCATTTCTGGAATTTCCTCCTTTGTTCTATAACAGTATATAACAGGCAATAACTGTTGTCAAGTGTTATATACTGTTTATCATCTTTGCTTCACTTATTATTTCCAATGTATGATAGCCTGATATTCTTTCTTCAGCATGTGCATCACACCTTCTCGATTCCATAATAAGGAAAAAGCCGGCATATGCCAAATGTTTTGACAATTTAAAACAGTCAAGTCCTGGTGGCAAGCCATAGCTAAGATGGCAGAACAGAATACTCGTTTGAATATAAAGAGAGATTTCTCGATTCAAAAATGTTAGATTTATTTAAGTTATGATAGAGCAACCTACAGCAAGGAGGCTGAGAGGCTGACTCAAATAGAAAAAGCTTGGTTACAATCATGTGGTAAGAACAGAAGGCTCTTTTTCGATCTAGCATTGGGGGAATAGCGAACATGCGTGGTACTATATGATAAAAGCCGCAACCGCTCCGGCCTGTTACATTAGCGGCGCCACCAGGCGCATCAGGCGGCCCAGCTTTTTGCCTGACCAGCTGTAATTTTTACAATTCTCCATCGTAATCAGCATACAATTTTCAAGGGTTTCCTGGTAATCCTTCTCCACATCCAGCACCACCGGATGGTCATAGATGTATGCGGCACATTCGAAATGCAGGTACAGGCTTCTGAAATCCAGGTTAATGGTTCCCACCACTGCCTTTTCATTATCACTTACAAATACCTTTGCATGAACGAACCCCGGCGTATACTCGTATATCTTAACTCCTGCCTGAATCAGCTCCGGATAATAGGTTCTTGCCAGCATATAGGCATATTTCTTATCCGGGATGTGGGGCATAATAATTTTCACATCAATCCCCCGTTTGGCTGCATAACAGAGGGCATTTTTCATCTCGTCGTCCAAAATCAGATAGGGCGTCATAATATGAACATAGGACTTAGCCTGATTCAATATATCCATATACACCTGCTCTCCTACCTGCTCCCGATCCATTGGGCTGTCCCCATAGGGAAGGACAAAGCCGTTGCTGTCAAGCCCCTCAGAAAGCTGATAATCAGCAGGCGTCAGATAACGGCTGTAAGCTTCCGGAGTACGTTCTGTTATATTCCACATTTGAAGAAACATCATGGTAAAGCTGAGAACCGCGTCCCCCTTCAGCATAATAGCCGTATCCTTCCAATGTCCAAAGCGGGTCTTCTGATTGATGTACTCATCTGCCAGGTTCACACCGCCTGTAAATGCGGTATGCCCGTCAATGACCGCAATCTTCCGGTGATCCCGGTTATTCTGGTAGGTGGACAGCGTAGGCCTTATCGGTGAAAACATCTTACAGCGAATCCCTTTTCTCTCCAATTCCTGAGGATAATGGTAAGGAAGTAACATGAGACAGCACATACCGTCATATAGAAACCGGACCTCCACACCTTCTCTCGCCTTCTCTTCCAGTATTTCAAGAATACTGTCCCACATAAATCCCCGATCCACAATGAAATACTCCATAAAAATGAATTTTCTGGCAGACCTCAGCTCTCTTTTCAATGCCTCGAACTTATCCTCTCCCAGAGGAAAATATTCTACATAGGTGTTCTCATAAATCGGATAGCCTGCCATATTGTTCATATAATCCGCCAGGTGACTGCCCTGAAGACTGCGCTGCCTGAGCCTGTCCTGAACCCTCTGATCTTGATTCAGAAACGGTTGTGTAGCCTTTATATTCATCTTAATTCGCTTAGCCAAAAGCTTTGTTTGAAGCTGCGTCTGTACCAGGATATAAAAAAGCACGCCGAACACAGGAATCACCAAAACCGGCACAATCCAGGCCAGCTTAAAGCTGGAATTAATAGGTTCATTAAAAATATAGATGATGACCGCAGCACTGAGCAGAAGGGATACCCCATAAATAAGCGGCACATAATCCTCCAACAGCCGAAAGGAGCCCACCAAGATCCCTATTTGAACCATCATAAACAGAATGACAAATGCGGTTCTGCCGAAAATAATCCGAAATAATACACGCAGTTTTTTCATTGTAATCAATATATCTCCTCTCTTGCAGCCCATACCCTATCTTATCTTATGCTATCCCACTATTTCCCCGTATCCTTCCTTTTTCAGGCTTCCCCTAAAGCCCCTTTATTCCAGTGCCTGACGGATATACTGATAATATACTCCCCTTTAAATCGTAATCAGGTTGTATTCTTTATTACCCAGCCCCAGCTTTACCGCATGGTCAATACAGCTCTCCCAATTCGTATCAGGGTGAGCGTTGATAAAATGATCATGGCTGTGCTGCGCCTGCTCTGCCAGGAAGCTGCCATCCAGCACAGGCTGTCTGTTCACCGCATCCGCACACGCCATATCCAGAGCTACCGGATCAAAGGAAGCAAACATGCCTACATCAGGCACAATGGGGGCGTCGTTTTCCGCATGGCAATCACAGTTGGGGGAAACATCCACTACCAGGCTTACATGAAAGCTGGGGCGATCCTTTAAAACAGCCAGAGTATACTCCGCTATCTTCCGATTCAGTATATCATTAGCCTCGTCATACATAGAGGTAACTGCGTCCACCGGACAGACGCCGATACAGCGGCCGCAGCCCACACATTGAGCCGGAGAAATCGAGGCCTTGCGATCCGCTACCGTAATGGCACTATGGGCGCATACCCGCCTGCAGGCTCCGCAGCCTATACATGCTTCCCTATGGACAAAGGGCTTTCCCGCATTATGCATCTCCATCTTTCCCGCCCTGGAGCCACAGCCCATTCCCAGGTTCTTTAAGGCTCCTCCAAATCCAGTTGCTTCATGTCCTTTAAAATGAGTAAGGGATATCACAATATCCGCGTCCATAATGGCACGGCCGATTTTGGCCTCTTTCACATACTCCCCTTCAATGGGAACCAGCGTTTCGTCCGTTCCCTTCAGTCCGTCTGCAATAATCACATGACAGCCTGTAGCAAAGGGATTGTAGCCGTTCTCATAGGCTGCATCCAAGTGGTCCAGCGCATTTTTCCTCCTGCCTACATAAAGCGTATTGCAGTCCGTCAGAAATACCCTTCCCTTTTGTTCTTTAATCAGATCCACCAACACCTTGGAATAATTTGGCCTCAGATAAGCAAGGTTGCCCGGTTCTCCGAAATGGATTTTGATGGCTGTGTATTTGTTATTAAAATCAATGTCCATCATACCGGCCTTTTTAACAAGACGCTCCAGCTTCTGCAGGAGATTTTCTGTCAATGTAGTTCTCATATTCGTGTAATATACGTTTGATGCTGCCATGGTATCCTCCTTTTGAATCGTTATATTAGTTCATTATACTTCAATTTTTTCACACTTTCAATCATAAAAAGAGTGCAGCCAAAAGGGCATAAAGGGCACATAATTCATACTTCTAAAATTAGATTGGGCTCCGCTTTTCCCCTCTAAAATAATTCAAGGTAATACCTTTCATTAGGTAATACCTTTCATTTCCAGACATAAAGAATGCTCCCTTCTAAGTAAACAGTTTTATTTTCCAACTGTCTACATAAAAGGGAGCATACCATAAAAGCCTTTTATAACATTTGTTTTATTTTCTATTCTGGCATTCTACAGCATTTTCTTCATCTCATCGGCCACAAACTGAACCTTGGTTCCGATAATTACCTGTACGGCAGTCTTGCTGGGGCGCATTACGCCTGCCACTCCTGCAGACTTAATCTTCTTCTCATCCACTAAGGTATAATCCTTAACCTCAAGTCTAAGTCTTGTGATACAGTTATCCAGGGAGGTTACATTGTCCTTGCCGCCTAAGCCCTCCAGAACGATGGAGGCTACCTGTGTAAAGTCATCATTTGCAAGAACGGCTGCCATCTCGGCGTCCAGATCCTCATCCTCACGCCCCGGAGTCTTTAAATTAAAGGCTACAATAGCGGTACGGAAGATAACATAGTAAATAACTGCTACTACAACACCCTCTACCAGCAGCATATATGGCTGGTGTGCCATAGGAAGCCGGCTGCTTAAGAAGAAATCCACAAAGCCTGCGCTGAAGCCAAAACCTGCAGTCCAGCCGAACATAGCGGTCACTGCTACCACAATACCTGTGAGGATCGCATGCACCAGATATAATCCTGGAGCAAGGAACATAAATGCGAACTCCAGAGGCTCGGTTACGCCTGTAAAGAAGGAAGATACAGCGCCTGCCAGTAAAAGGCCGTATGCGATCTTCTTCTTGTCAGACTTGGCGGTATGGTACATAGCCAGAGCTGCCGCTGGAAGACCAAACATCATAACAGGGAAGAAACCAGCCTGATACATACCTACACGGTAATTTCCGATCACTCCGCCTGCTGCAAGGAGCTCTTCAGTGGGGCTCCAGAAGTTTCCGATATCATTGATGCCGGCCAGGTTCTGCCAGAACACCTGATTCAGCGCATGGTGAAGTCCTGTAGGTATCAGCAAACGGTTAAAGAATGCATAGATACCGGCTCCGATGGCGCCCATATCCTTGATAGCCATTCCAAGTCCTACCAGGCCGGAGTAGATAACAGGCCAGATAAAGAACAGAATAATAGACACTCCCAGCATAGCAACAGAAGTAATGATAGCTACACAGCGCTTACCGCTGAAGAAAGACAGGGCATCCGGAAGCTTCGTTCTACTGAACTTATTATAGCAGCCAGCTGCAACCAAACCGGATATAATACCGGTAAAAGCATTTTTAATTGCATCAAATGCAAGCTTAGCATCCATGTTGTCACGGGCAAATACGCCTACAGCATCCAAATCGCCTTCCGGCTTGATTCCCTTCAGCATCACCACAACGCTGGTACTCAAAAGTGTAGTTACCACCAGGAAAGCAACCAGACCCGACAGGGCAGCTGCTCCATCCTGCTCCTTAGCCATACCAACTGCCACACCGATGGCAAACAGATAAGGCAGGTTATCCACCAGCGCACCGCCGGCCTTGATTAGAAACGCTGCAATCTGGTTGTTTGCACCCCAGCCATTTGGGTCAATCCAGTAACCAATACCCATGAGCAGCGCTGCTGCCGGCAGAACTGCTACTGGTAACATCAGTGACTTACCCAGCTTCTGCAAATACTTCATCATAACTTAAATCCCCTTTCTTAATGAGAGCTCCCATGCATGCTTAATGGGAATACTCTGAATTATATATTTGTTATTGCTCTATCTAAACCCACCGGGTTTAAATCATGTACCGGCAACCCCAAGGCTTTTCAGCTCATGAAGGTTCTATCTCTGATTCATTAGAAGCTCCACCGCTTGCATGGCTTCTTCTTCATCAGGTCCCTCTATGCAAAATACCACCTCATCTCCAGCCACAGCGTCCAAAGCCATAATGCTCATAGCATCCTTTCCGTCTGCACGTTCTCCCTTGCATATAATTTCCACCCTTGAGAGAACCTTACTCATTTTCATCATCAGCATGGCTGCCGGCCTTGCATGAAGCCCCATCTCATCCTTTAGTATAAATCTGCGTTCAATCACAGTAACGCCCGCCTCTTTACAGTTTGATAATCACCGACTCTCCCGCACTTACATCCATGCCGTAGATGGATTCCAGCTTTGGAAACTCCGGCGTATTGCAGACAATCACCGGTGTGGTCACATCATATCCAGCTTCCTTAATCTTAGCAAGATCAAACTCCACCAGCAGATCTCCCTGCTTTACCTTGTCACCTGCCGACACATGGGCCTCAAAATACTGTCCCTTAAGCTGCACCGTATCCAATCCGATGTGGATGATCAGCTCCGCACCGTAATCTGTCTGAATGCTTACCGCATGCTTTGTGTCAAAAACCATAGTCACCTGTCCGTCACATGGAGCGACGACCCTTCCCTCAGAGGGGACTACTGCCGTTCCCTTTCCAAGTATCTCCTGGCTGAAGGTTGGATCAGCCACGTCCTGCATAGAGACAGCCTTTCCCGTAACTGGCGCGGCAATGCACCGCTCTATCTGATTTTCTCCCCCAAACATCTTTTTAAATACACCAAGCATCCTTATTAACTCCTTTCAATATGCATAAATTTCGGGCATTCTCCATTTTTTATCTGCTTCTAATTCTGCGGATATGAAGAGTCAGGTAAGCCAGCTCCTCCTCCGTCACCTCATGCCCATACTCCCTTTGAATCAATGCCTTTACCTTCTGGCTGCAGGCATACTCCTCCGGATACATCCGGTCAATCATTTCCTGAAATTCCAGATTATCCAGTTCCATACGCTCCCCTGTAAATACCCGCTGTGCCAGAAACCGCAGATGGGTAATAAAACGTTCGTAGTAGAGGGACTGTTTATCCAGCTCCACCTGAAAATACTCCTTTACCACCTCCAGCACCTGTTGAATCAAATTTGTGATCTTTATTGTATCACCCATAGGCCCATCGTATTCTGCATTGACAATATGAAGGGCAATGGAGGCCGCCTCGTCCACAGAAAGCTTGACTCCCAGATCCCTCTCTATCATCGCGATGGCATATTCGCCAATGAGGTACTCCTCATTGTAAAATGCCTTCACCTCCCTAATTAAAGGATTTGAGAACATCATTTTCTGCTTAAAACGCTCCAATGCAAAATTTATATGATCCGTAAGGGTAATATACACATTTGGGTTAATAGGACGGTTCAGAACCGACTTTGCATAGCTGATAATTTCTGCCGAGATCTGCACATGCTCCATGGGTAAATTTACAAGCATTTCTTTAAACCGATCCATTGTATTCTGGCTGTCCAGCCGGAACACCTTCTCTATTTTCTCCTGATCGATAACAGAGCCCTCCCTGGCTTTAAAGCCAATACCCCTGCCCATCACCACAATTTCCCTGCCATCCTCATCACAGGTGCTGACTATATTGTTATTAATAACCTTTACTATCTTCATCCCTGCTCCTGATTAAAAACAAAAAAACCAAATTTGTTAAAAAGATATATCCAAACCTAATTTTGCTTTGGTCTATCCTCTCTTTAACAAACCTGGTTTTGCCTGCCAAACAGTAACAATCCTATTTAAAATTATATTTTCTTTTGCTGTAAAAAGCATAACAAATTTTAAGAAAAAAGTCAATAATAATTTATATATTTTTTATATTTATAATTTTTTCTTCTCCTATATCCGTACATAAACATACACAACCGCAGTAACTGCCAGATAGAACCAAGTGGCAGGATTGGAAAACCAAGTAGTGAAAAAGGACAGCATCATATACATGGCAATCTGGGCATAAACCACATGACCAACCGGGCAGGACAGCTTTCTTCTTTTTTCCACCAGCCAGCAGCAGGCCCCTCCAAGTACAGAGCCCAGCAAAAGCATTCCCAGAGCTCCAAAATCATAGTAGGCATCATAGAATAAGGTTACTGTAGTCAGCTCCTCCTTTGTTACAAAGAGGGGAAAGGACACCAGCTCAGGGAACAGAAACTTAAGCCCTGTAAGAGCCCAAACAGGAAAAAGCATTCTAAGTCCCATGGCAGGGGTTCCCAGCTGCTCTACCAGGCAGTTAAAATTATCATAATTATTGGCAATGTACATATAGGGCTGGGTAATAAAGATAGGCATTCTGCTGTTTTTCATCTCAAATATCCCGTTTAGGTATTCCACGCTGTGGCTGCGCATCACAGTTAAAACCAGATAAGCCGGGATCATGCAGCACAAAAGAAGCCCCACATATCGGAGCTTAAAGGTGCCCGTCATAGAAATATAGGTAAATGCAGCCATACCCACAGCCAATATCAGCTGAAATCTGGACACGCAAAGCACAGGCACAGCCAAAGAAAGCACTGTAAACGCCAGCCCCGTCCAGAAGCCTCTGTCTCTGGAAAATCCTCTTCCCCTGTGCGCACGCATCAGCACATACACAACAAACAGGCTGGGTGTCAGCACACAGGACACAGTCAGGTAGTGAACTCCGCTGACATGAAAATAAGAGTAAGCATGAGGTACACCAAAGGAAAACAATGGCACAAAGCCCAGCCTCCACGCCTCAAACAAAAAGGACAGAAGGGATACCGCGGTTAATCCGCCCATGGCCTTTAAAATTCTTCTTCCCTGAAGGGGAGAATCCACGGAAGCATTGTACCGGCGCACCAGTTGAAAATCCCTCTCCCTCCAGCTGGTCATCCGTCTGGAAAGAGCCTCAAACACTCCCCAAAAAGACACCACTCCCCAAAAAAGGCATACCCAGGTTTCTGTACTCCAGTCCGTTTGAAGACGGCTTAATTTAAAGCAGGAGATCCCCTGTCCTCCCACAAAGAAAAGACAGAACAGCCCCCGCAGA
Source organism: Clostridium porci (assembly GCF_009696375.1). GTDB lineage: Bacteria > Bacillota > Clostridia > Lachnospirales > Lachnospiraceae > Enterocloster > Enterocloster porci. Next base: position 80,051 of record NZ_VUMD01000011.1, on the reverse strand, counting down.
TGAATCAGGTTCCTGCTGCATCTGTAATCCCTTCCATATAGCCACAGGGCAGCGGCAACTAAAACCAGCCCGGACAGTATGTAAGCATGCTGCCGGGCCAATATAAAGCTTATTACGTAGCAAATCAAATATACAGCCATTAAAACTTAACCTTTTCCACAAAGGCCTTCATGTAGCTTTCCACCTCAGCTGCCGTTGCAAAGGTCATCGCCTTATCAGCCACAGACCGAAGCTCTGCCAAACTGTACTCTGTCACCATCTTTCTGACCTTCAAAATCGCGGACGCGCTCATACTGAATTCATTAAGCCCAAATGCCAGAAGCAGCGGAATCATCATTGGATCGCTGGCTGCCTCTCCGCACATGCCCACCATAATTCCTGCTTCCCGGCCGCTAGCAATAATATGCCGAATGCTTCTGAGCACTGCGGGATTGAAGGTGGAGTACAAATAAGATACCTTTTTATTGCCCCTGTCCACAGACATGGTATACTGGGTAAGGTCATTGGTTCCGATACTGAAAAAGTCCACTTCCTTTGCAAACAGATCCGCAATCAGGGACGCTGCCGCAGTCTCCACCATAATGCCTACCTGAATATCCCTCTTATATGCGATTCCCTTGCTGTCCAGCTCTGCTTTCAGCTCCTCAACCAGCGCCTTGGCCTGGCGGTACTCCTCAATACAAGTTACCAAAGGCACCATAATGCGAATATTGCCATAGGCGCTGGCTCTCAGCAGCGCTCTCAGCTGGGGCTTATAGATATCTTCCTGACGATCCAGGCAGAAGCGGATGGCACGGTAGCCCAGGAATGGGTTTTCATCCTTTTCCAGGCCCAGATAAGGGATTTCCTTGTCTCCGCCAATATCCAGCGTACGGATAATCACAGGCTTGCCCTTCATGGCAATAGCAACCTGTTTGTATGCCTCATACTGCTCCTCTTCAGTAGGTGCAGCTGTTCTGTCCATAAACAAAAACTCCGTACGAAAGAGGCCGATACCCTCGCCGTCATACCGGAGTACCTTGTCAACATCCTCCGGTTTTCCGATATTGGCCACAATTTCTACCTTCACTCCATCCTTTGTCACTGACGGCTTCCCAATATACTGCTCCAACTCCTTTTTCTCTGCCATAAATTGATTCTTTTTATGCTGATACTCCTCCTTCACAGCAGGCTCCGGATTCAGATATATCTCTCCTGTGCTTCCGTCCAGCACTATGTCATCCCCATCCTTCGCCTCAGATAAAAACGCGGTGACTGCAACCACAGCCGGAATCTCAAGCGCCCTTGCCAAAATAGCGCTGTGGGATGTCCTCCCCCCAAGCTCCGTTACAATACCGGTCACATTGTCCGGATTAATTCCCGCTGTCATAGAAGGGGTCAAATCCTCAGCCACAATAACGCTTCCCTTTGGCAGTGAAGATATATCCACAGACTGGATACCCATAAGCGTTTTCTGCAGGCGCGTCTTAAGGTCACGCATATCTGTCGCTCTCTGCTGCATCAGCTCGTCCCCCATGGAGGCAAACATATCCGCATACATGCTGCACACATTCTCAACTGCAATCTCGCTGTTTATGCCCTCATTCTGAATAGAGCCTTCAATTTCGCCTGTAAGCATCGGATCCGACAGAAGCATCATATGCCCCTTCATAATTTCAGCCTCTTTCTCCCCCACTCTTGCGGCCAAATCCTCAGCTATACGCTCTGTATCCTTGATAGTTTTCTCCAGCGCTCCCTTAAAGCGCCGGATTTCAGCAGCGGTATCACTGACTGCCTTTCTGGTAATAACCAGCTTTTCCTCCTTCACGATCACCGCTTTTCCAATTCCAATTCCCGCAGACGCGCTTGTTCCCTTGTACATTCCCTGTACCTCCTTATTAATTATTATCGCATTTTGTGTTTACAGGCTCACCAAGCTCTGGCTGACCTCACTCTCCCAATCCATCCTCAACAATCTTCACGATAGCTGCCAAGGCCTCCTCCTCGTCTGGTCCCTCGCAGATAAACGTAAGCTCATCTCCAGACTTGACACAGGCTCCAAGAACGCTTAATACACTCTTGGCATTGGCCGTTGTATTGCCTATCTTAAACGATATCTTGGATTTATAAAGCAACGCCTCTTTACAGAGGATGCCTGCCGGCCTCAGATGAAGGCCGGTTGGATTTTTAATTACTGCTGCCGCACTTACCATCTTACCGCTCTCCTTGCATAACAAATCAATCTCCTTCACTCCCCATTCTGATGAGTGACAGCGGAGCTTCCTTCTTCCCCTGCTTCCGTGGAGGCAGCTTCCTCCTTCTTACTTTCCGATGGTTCAAAAGCCTCCGATGTACCTTCAATTCCCTTTTCCTGAATGGTTATCTGAGGCCGGTCATAGCTGACCACCTCATAGGCTGCTCCCAGACGGAAGGTGAGATCTGTATTGTAAGTTCCTGGTTTGAGGGAGCTTGCATCCAGCTCTGCCTCCACCTCAGCCTCCGTAAGATGATCCAAATCCTCCTTCAGTCCCTTTACAACCACATTCACATACTCTGAGCCATACTGGTAGTTATACCGGCTGTCAGAGCCCACCAAACGAATCTGACCGGAAGATAAGCGGTACGTCCGGCTTTCCAGAGCCTCCACCTTCATTACAATCTTTATCTCTCCGGAGGAATCCACAAGTTCCACTCCCTCTGGAAGATATTTTTTCAGATCGATCGTTACTTCCCTGTCAGAGGTTGCCCCATCCATATTCAGCTCCGGGCCTGATATAGTGATGGAATGAATGTCTGCCAGATCCGATTTAAGCCCCTTTACAGCCACTGAATTTCTGCTGCTCTCAATTCCTGTAAACCGGTAGCCTTCAGCCACCCTTCCCTCAGGCCTAAAATCCAGAGGAAGATCCTTGCTCTTAAGAATGGTCAGAGAATAGTTAATCTCAGAACGGCTGAAAGTAAGTCTGTCATCCTCGGCAAACTCAGTTAGCTCATTGTCGTTGGCATCAAAGCATCGTACTGAAGCTGTGCCGGTCCGGTCAGAATCTGCTCCTTCAATATTAATGACGATTCCTACCTTGCTGATTCTTCCCACCATTGATACAGGTCCGCTTACATACACATAGGAAGGCGACAGCGTCACCGCCCCCCTCTTATACCCAGCAGCCGGCTGTCCCTCCACCTCAGCCACCAAATTAAAAGGCTTACGCTGCAAATCCTCTGTCAACACCCGGATGACACCGGGCCTTGCTACCGGAGAATCCACCAGCCGGCTCTTGTTGTTCTTTACCTCCACCTTCACCGGAATAGAGCCTGTGGGCTCATACATATCAGCTAAGTCTATATAAGCCCTGAAATCTGAAGCCCGGATACTGCCGGAATCCAGGGTTCTCACGCGATAGCTTACCGTGACGGTGTTTTTGTCCGTCAGAAGCTCATAGGTCTTACCGCTGGAGGCCAGTATATTCTCATTGAGAATCTCCAGCGGAACTTCCTGGGTATCTGTGTCCTCAGGGTTTGATATATTAACCACAGCCAGCCACACAAAAAATGCCAGGAAGACAGAAAGTATTTTAAGCCCCAGATTATTAGACAGCCTTTTTCCCATTTCTCAGCCTTCCCTTCCATATTCTGCTAAACCGATTAACCACGGGCTGCTCCTCCTTAGCGGCAGAAAGAATTTTCCTTAAACCGTCTGCGTCCTCCACTCTTGTCAGAATCCCCTCTTCCGCCACCGTTACCCTGCCTGTTTCCTCGGAAACTACGATTGTAATGCTATCCGTCACCTCACTGACTCCCACAGCCGCCCTGTGCCGGGTGCCCAAGTCCTTACTGATGGACATGCTGTCGGACAGAGGAAGGTAACAGGTAGCAGCCGTAATCCGGTTCCCCCGTATCACAACGGCTCCATCGTGGAGCGGAGTATTATGTTCAAAAATATTGATCAAAAGCTGGCTTGTCACAAGGCCGTTAATCTCAATCCCAGTCCGCTCAATCTCCTTTAAGGAAAAGCCCCTCTCAATTACCATCAGTGCACCGGTTTTGACCCTTGCCATCTCAAAGGTGGCTCTTACCAGCTCGTTAATGGTTTTTTCGTTAAAGCTCTGTTTTTCCTTCCCGTCATCAAATGAAAGAATTCCGGCCAGGAAATTCCGGCTCCCCAGCTGTTCCAGAGCCTTCCTTAGCTCCGGCTGAAATACCACCAGAAGCGCGGTCACAGCAATAGTTGTGGCATTTTCCATAATCCACAGTATGGTTGTCAGGTGCAGCACAGCGGCAAATACAACGAATACCAGAATAACCACCAGGCCTTTTAACAGGGTCCACGCTCTGGTATTTTTAATCCAAACCAGAATTTCATATACCAGGAAGGAAATAATCACAATTTCCAGAAGATTTCCCAGTGATATTCTAGGCAGCAGAGACAACCAAGATGAAACCTTCTCCATCAGATCCGCCATGCCCTCACCTCCTTATATTTATTTCTTTTCATTAATACACATTTCTCTCCCTTGTGATGCGTTTTCGGGTACTGATTTTCTGCACCTTCACATCCGGCGTGCTCACAGTCATCTTTGGCACTGCCTTCACATAATAATAATAATCGTCATCCTCAAACTGAACATATTCCGTTCTGGTATAATCCACTGAAAATATAAAAAAGTTATACACAGCCGCAATGGCTGCGGAAGCTATCATCCCCAGAATCAAAGGAACTATCTCCACAGAAACCCCAAACACGACATATCCCACGAATATCACCAAAAGCTCTGCCACAGAGCCTGCCACAATAGCTACCATCCATGAATAATCCATGGACAGGCGGCGGATCAGATATACAATAATAACGCCTGCTCCACAGGCTGCCACCATCACTAACATAGTCTGGTTAAAGAGGACGGATTTAAGAATCTGGCTGTATCTCTGCACTATATCCACCGATGCCTCAGTTGTGAGAACGCCTGCGTTCTGCTTTACATACATTAAAAGGTAATACATAAACACACCGCAGCCTACGGGAATGGCAGAAGCCAGGCTGCCGCCAAGCCCCACCAGCAGAGGAACCACATATGGGATATGGAACAAAAAAGCCAGAGGCGTAAGTACCATAAGCACGCTGTCTCCCGGTTTGAAGCCATAGTAGAGGATACTTACCAAAAGGATCAGCACCAGGGCAATCAACGCCATCTCCAGGGAAACCGCATAAATATGGGCCATCATCAGACAGCCCGCTAAGAATACAATCGCTCCGTAGGGAAGCAGGGCGCTGATAAGGCACACCAATAGGATTACCAGCGGATTTTTAAGCTTTGCCATATATCCGATATTGGCATTCAGGCTCAGGAACATACACAGAGCAAAGCAAAACCGGATAAGCGGCTGGATCACATAGCTAAACCTGTTATAAAACGTCTTTAATTGTTCCTTCCAAAGCAGAAGACTTGTCATTTAACTCTTCCTCCCCTGTAATCCTTTGTTTTCTCAGATCTGTCTTTTTCGTACCGCTTCAGCAGATGCTTCAGCCTGGAAACATACACCAGCTGAACTCTGGAAGCCGTATCGTACCGTCTGGAATACACAGCCCAGGTGATGAGCAGATAGAGCCCAAGCCCCGCCACATAGGTCTTTCCCCATTTGGCCGCACAGTTCAGCATATCATCTATAGACATTTCATTGAGCAGCGCTTCCAGCTTATAGAGTATCCACATCAGAAGAACCAGAAGGTAACAGAACGTATAGCCGAAAAAGGAGCGGAACATCTGTCCGCCAACATAGTCCCTCTTAAAATATCGATTGATGGGAAATATTTTCCTGCCTTCGTTTTTCTCAAATATGGCCAGTTCGGTCATTGCACCGACCTTTTCCTCATTCAGCATACAGGCACTCCTTATGTTTTCCTATGACATATCAATTTAGTATACCACAATTTTTTCAGTTTTGCGACACCTTAAATGAATTTTTATAATTTCGTAAACCAAGGAGAGGCCAAAGCATGGTTTTTAAACCAGCTTCCGCCCCGGAAAGGATCAGCCCATATCCATCGTTTTCTTTCTTTCAGATGTAGGCTCCAGCCCTTTAATAACAGTAGCTGTGATACTTTGTCTGCAAATACACTCCTTTTCCCTGCCTGCTTCCTGACTGCCAGACTACATTGCCAGGCAGGACGCTTCCATTTTCCAGCAAATATCTGGCATTGGCCCAATTCCTGTGAGACGGCTCCCTGTAGTAATTCCCATCCTTTGTACAGGCATACTGTCCCGGCTGAAAAACCACTCCCTGAATGGAGTCTGGAAAGGCGGGATGGGCTACACGGTTAATAACCACAGACCCAACATACAGCTGCTCATCATCCGGACAGTTCTGGGCCTCTCCGCAGATAACGTGAGCCAAAATATAAAGCTCCTCGTCTGTATAGGAACGGACTACTGTAGGCATATCAGAAAGGCTCTCTGTCTTTATATATGCATAGCCATTCTCCGTGGTAATCCTGGACCATCCCTGCTCCTCCCCCACAACCTGAAACGAGCTATTCAGTAACGTCTGATCCAAAAGCTCTGATTCCTCACTTGGTTCTCTGCGGATATCCGCCCCCTGGCAATTTGCATATTTTGTGGTAATACCTACCGCATTTTTAAACAGGTTTTTATAGTGACTTAGCAGCTCCTGAGCTGCCTGATACGCCTCAGGGCTGAATTCTGCCGCCCGGGCTGATAAAGGCAGAGATAAGGTTAATGAAATTGCTGTCATTGCTGTAATCAGTAATTTTTTCATAGCTACTCCTTTTTGTCGCATTCATTACCAAATTTGTGCATTTTTATATAGCGTTCCCAAAAAAGGAGTATTTAAACAGCCTTCCCAAAAACATAGGGTTTTAGCAAAACAGGGCCAAGCGCTCACTAACTGTCTAAAGCCCATAATAAAACACGGCTCCAGCCGCTGCCATGGAACCGTGTTTTTCTGTTTTAAAACGTATCATTTTGTTTCCTCTGCTATCAGCCTTCAATTTTGCAGCAGCTCTTCCATTTGATTATATTTAAGGCTAATATCATGAACAGCAGGCTTCCTTATTCCAGACAAATTTGCCCTTTTGATTGTCGAAACCGTAAAAATCTGCAAACGAAAGGCGGAATATATCACGTCCGAATACCGGAAGCTTTATCCGGTTTTTGATTAGATACTGGTAAATCCCGCTGCCTGAAATATTTCCTACCAAAAGGATGCCTGTTAAAACGCCGTCCTCTACCAAAGCCTTCCGGTAATTATTCGTATCCTCTTCTGTAATCACCTGAGTCTCTGAACCTATTCGGTTGATATCGCCGATACATAAGGAAGGAAGGCCGAAAAAATTCATGGTATTCTTCATGGCATAGACATCTTCATAGGCAGTGAGAATCCCGCACATATTTTTAGCTGCTGTTATTCCCTGCTTCATAGCGTTAGGCCATATACCGGAGAGGCCGCAGACATCCCCTGCCCCGTAGACATGAGGAACCGTAGTAGAAAGATACTGATCCACAACCAGCCCGCGGCCTGTTTCCATACCACACGCTTCCAGAAAGCGGATTTCTGGACGCACTCCGGCAGCTACCACCAGAAAATCGCAGGGCAGCTCCTCCTGGCTGTCCAGAAGCAGCGCCCTTACATAGCCGTCCTCATCCAGACGAGTACCGGAGGCCTTCGCTGATAACCGGAAGCTGCAGCCTTTTGATTCAAACAGCCGCTGATATACAGCCGCAGCCGCTTTATCCAGCTGCAGGGGCAGGATACGGTCAGCCATTTCCACAATGACCGGCTTAATCCCCTGCTCCAGCAGACCCCAAGCTGCATCCATCCCCACCAATCCAGAGCCTATGATAACAGCCCTCGCTCCCCTTCTGGCAGCGGACCTGATAGCCTGCGCATCTGACAGATCCCGAAAGCCAAATACATTCTTTGCCTCCCTAAGTCCGGGAACAGGGGGTATCAGGTAATAGGCGCCGCTGGCTATCAGGAGTCTGTCATAAGGTATGGAGCTTCCGTCCTCCACTTGGATACAATGTTCACTGCTGTTTAGCCTGGTCATGGCTGTTCCCGGCATCCACTGAATACGGTTCGCCTCAAAAAAGTCCGGGGCAATAAAGCTTAGCTCCTTAGAGCTGCGTTCTCCTCCCAGATATTTATGGAGCATACAGCGAGAATGAACCTTGTCATCCTTTGATACCAGGGTTATATTCCCCTCCTTGTCCAGCTTTCTCAAGGTTCTGGCCGCGCTGATTCCAGCTGCTCCTGCTCCTACAATCACATATCTCATGGCTGTACCTCCTCTACCCAGATGGCTTCCTTTGGACAAGCCTTTACGCAGCTTGGTTCACCGCCGCTGTCCTTACAGAAGTCACACTTGATAATCCGGCTTTTTGAAGTGTCCTTAGGCTTTAATACTCCAAAGGGACAGTTCATCACACACATGAAGCAGGCTGCGCACCGGCTTTCATCGTATTCCACTATGCCTGTAGCCGGATTTTTGGAGAGAGCGCCGCTCATACATGAATTTACGCACTCCGGCTCATCACAGTGCCGGCAGAACACAGGACGGTAGGAGCCGTCTGCCTGTCTGTAAATAAAGTTGCGGCTTTCGTTGGAAGGGTCTGTCAAATCTAAGTCATATATGCTGCCTTTATCTGCCCTGTGGGCATTCATGCAGGCGAGTGTGCAGTTCAGGCAGCCATCGCACCTGCCAGCATCAATCCATATTCGTTTCATAACCAACCCTCCTATATGTTCAGCGCTTTTCTCTTATCTTCTATGATCTTCTCCAATATGCTGGCCGACTCTGCCGCATCGCCATTCACTATCACCTGTCCTCCTGTCAGGTTCTTCATATCTTCTGTTAGCACTTTCGTTACCAGAGCGCTTCCTGTAATAAAGGGAGGAAGTCCCAGATGGAGGGGCAGTCCCAAAGCCAGGCCAAAGGCGCCGTCTGCCAGAGCCTGCTCCTCCAGCCACTGAGCGGCAGAAAGCACCAGTGGAAGCTGAGGAATGTCCACATTCAGGGCTTCTGCCAGCTCAGTGGCCACCATTTCCAGCCTTCCTATGGCAAGGCAGGGTCCGAAATTAAGCACTGGAGGAATCCCCAGAGTTTCGCATACAGCCTTAAGATTAGGCCCTGCCAGACTGGCTGCCTCAGGCGTCATAAGGCCACAGTTTTCCAGTCCTCCTGAGGAGCAGCCGGCAGTAAGCACCAGTATATCTCTGGCAATCAATTCCCTGGTCAGCTCCACAGTCAGAACATCATGTCCTCCCGCTGTCAGGTTAGAGCAACCTACTACTCCGGCAATACCCTTAACATGTCCTGCGGCAATCAGGTCAATGAGAGGCTTCCAGTTTCCGCCCAGAAATTTCTTTAAGGACACCTCACTTACACCGGTAAGGGTATTCTTGTTGCCATGCTCCGGCATCAGGTTCAAAGCTACGCTGCTTCGGCGCTTCCTGTAGGATATAATAATTTCCGCAAGAATCTCCTGCGTGATCCTCTCCCTGTCCTCATATGTAAAAGGCTTCAGCTGCGCATTTCGCTTCTTAGCCACGTCATCCAGACAGATTTGCTTGATATCTAGCTTGTCACAGATAGGCTCGATTCCTGGCAGAGTACAGTTAAACTCACTGAGCACCGCATCAATGGCTCCCGTAGCCAGCACTGCTTCACTGGTGTAGTTATTCCCTGCATGGCCGCTAAAAATATCCTGATAATGAACGCCTCTAAGCTGCAAATCCTGTCCCACGCAGGTACAGCCCACCAAACGGAAGCCCTTTGCTCCTGCCTTTTTAGCCAACTCCTGCACCTCTTCCCTTTTCAGCTGCTCCTGAAGATGTACAAAGATAGAATGCTGATGTCCAGTAATCATGATATTAATATAATCCGGATCAATAACTCCCAGACCCACCGGGGCCGGCATCATCTCCGGCTCTCCCAGCATCACATCATTCAGCAGATTCGTCAGGGTCAGTCCATAGATGCCTGTGGAAATCCCAAGCTTCAAGCAGTGAAGCAACATATCCACAGGATCTGAATTCAGGTTAGTGGAGCATTTCACAACTCCAGAACAGACCTCTGATTTGGCGCCTCCTGGAAGAATGCCCAGCTCGTTCCACCTCGCTAGCCTGGGAGCATAGGCCAGCTTTTGCTGAAGCTTCATCGGTACGTAATCCGGAAGATAAAGATCCTCCAGCACAGCCTGGGCCACTGCGGCCGCCTCTGTATGAGGATCGCTTTTAGGGATACCAAACAGCTCACAGAGATGCTTTAAGGCGTCCATTCCTTTGATCTCCCCCTTTGCCAGAGCCGTCTGCTTCAGATTCAGAGCCGTTGTCTCAACCACATGAATATAACAGCCGGAACCGGCCGCTACTGCCCGCAGAAAATTCCTGGCTACGATAACATCGGCAGAGGCTCCGCAGATTCCATGAGGAGCCTGAGGTGTAATGCGGCAGGGACCATTGGAGCAAAGCCGGCAGCATACCCCCTGAAGGCCAAATCCGCATTTAACGGACTGCCCCTCCACACGGTGGTGGGACGTTTCCACCGGAAGTCCTGCAATATAATCCTCCAAAGGCTTATCTGCGCTTTTGCAGGTTGTACAACTGTAACAATGATTCATGTTAGATACCTCCTGTTGCTATTTGTCGTAGGTGCAAATGCTTTATTTAAAGTGGATTATTTTAGTCCACTTTATTAGTAAAAACTACCTGAATTTCCATGGTATGCCTTCAGCTCAGCCAAACAGTTTGTCTAATGTTTTTTTCCCAAGCTCCTGCTCCAGAACCCTCTGGACCCTTGCCAGCTCCCAATGAACGCTGCAGCTTCGTCTATCGCTGTCTGAACCGCACATATTATATGCGCCTTCCGCAATCCTATTATCAGGGGAAGACGCCTGACCGAATGATCCATTTCTATATTCGCAGCGGTATCCCGTTCCAAGGCAGGGATTAAGAAAAAAGTCCCGGTCTATAGCCCGAATCACATCCAAAAGAGTAAGAGTTTCCAGACTCCTCCCCAGACTGCATCCGCCTCCAGCCCCCCTGCGGATAGACACCATACCAGCCCGATCCAGCTTTTTCAGTATCTTATAGGCAAATTGCCTGGGAACCAGCTCTCTTTGACAAATTTGCTCTATGGTCTGCTGCTCTCCGTTCTTTAGAGCACGCAGAATACGGATTGCATAATCAGACTCTCTTGTTATCATCATGACCATACCGCCTTCTTTGTTAAACTTCTAACATTTATCATTATTATAGCAAATTTGATAATTTTTATCAAGTAGAAGATGGATATTTATTCGGTTTAACTGTTTATTTCTTGCTCTCTCATTCTTCTGTTTACAAGCTTAGCTCAAAAATGAAATTCCGCAAGATATGTACTATGAAATATATCTTACAGACTTAATTCCATTTATATTTCGCAAATCGTTTATGATTACTTCTTCATCTTTCCCTACACAATTTTGAATACCTATAATTACACTTTTAATTTCTTCTTTTTTATTATAAATTTGAATGGAGCCAATTTTCATTCCCATTTTCTCAACCACATCATGGAAATCAGCCAAATAGTCTACATTATCTAATTTTATTACAACTTCTATCCAGCTTCTCTTTCGAAGCATTCTTTCTTCTATCCGCTTGAGCCGTGCAATAATGACATACACAGCCAGGGTTGCAATAAAACCGCATTTAATATAGCCAATGCCCACAATCAAGCCGATACAAGCCGATACCCATAAGCCCGCAGCTGTTGTTAAGCCGCGTATTTTTGATTTTCCTGATATAACAATGCTGCCTGCTCCCAAAAAGCCGATCCCGCTTATTACCTGTGCGCCAAGTCTTGACGGATCACCCGCACCATATTCCATGTAAACATACTCTCCAGTAAGCATCACAACCGCAGCGCCTAAACAAACCAACATATAGGTCCGCATTCCTGCCGGTTGATTGGCTTTTCCCCTTTCAAGGCCAATCACTCCACCGCAAATCATAGCGGCAAAAATTCTTAAAATTGCACTTAAAAATTCCTTATCAAATGTTATATCGATCATCTCACGAACAATTTTCATGATCCACGCTTCTTTCTCTCTGTATTTGAATGAGCTTCTATCATGTTCAGCATTAACAGCGCAAACGATTGAACGTTCAAATCCAATCATAAAAGAGGGGTGGAAACTTATATACAACGAAACGAATCGACCTATAACATTGACATATATCCGCATTCTACATATATGTATATTGTATTTCAGTTATACCTTTACATATTGAAAGCCCTTCTCCTTCAGCTTATTTGCAAAATCCGTTGTAAAGTGTATACAAAAAACCTTATTTCGTAAGTTGACCGGTATACATTTTTCCAATTCCTCTAACGGAAGATGTGATAAATGTGAAGTTTTAAATTCTGTGGTATCCTGATAGATCCGATCTATATTTCCTGCCATAAAATCTTTGTAAATATCTTGCGGTATTTCATAGGAATCACCACTATAATAGATTTTCTTTCCTTCCCATTCCATTATATATCCATAACAGGAAATATCATCTGCATGCTTTACAGATATTGCTCTCATTTTTATTTCATCGTTTTTAAATGCATAGCATTCCAATCGATCATAGATGCTACTTGCAATACCCATTAGGTTCAAAAGCTTCCACAAATCATCCTTTGGATAAACCACTGACACTTTTTTTCTCAGCACAAAATAACAATAGGAAATAATCGAAGCAAGACTCCCAATATGATCCCCATGCATATGCGTGATAAAAATTGTTATTTCTTCGTTGCGCTTTAAGATTTCTTCCTTAAATAATTTATAAAAAACACTTTCACCTGCATCAATTAAATACAAGTGCCGTCCAATTTCAATATAAGAACTTGTGTTTCCCAAAAGAGGATTAAATGCAGAACCGCATCCTAAAAACTGAAGTTCCATACGCCTCCCTTTCGAACCCCTTTTTCGATCAAGTAATCCGAACAATGCTGCGTCCAGTCCGTCTGGATAATATCAAAGCCTTTATCCACTAACCAGCCCCATCCTTTCGCAGGATCATCCATCAGAGAAACGTCATCACTATGCCCCGCTGAAAGTGGTACCCGGCTGGAATAAAGAATTGAATTTCCCCACAAAACTTTACCTTTTTTATGCATCCTGTCAATGTAGCTCTCCTGTATAACCGGAGCCTTTTCATCCGAAAAAACCAATTCTGCTCCAACAAAATGGATATTCATACGTTCAATTTTTTCAGAGCAAGAATCTTCCTGCTTGTAAATTGGCATGTAATCGACTGTCGGGGCATACGCTTCAACCATTTTTAAGGCCTTCTCAGACGGAGCGCTTTTTAGCAAAATCTGATCTGCCATATTGTGATAATTGACTTCCTTCATTACGTCGTCTAAAACGTCAATACATCTGTCCAAATTAAGAATGCATTTACCTTTGTATCTTTCCAGAATCTCTTCAAAAGAATTGACCCTTAAGAAGGTCTGAGACAAGTCTCCATTACATAATCTCATTTCCTTAATTTCTTCCGACGTATAATCCTGAATGTATATATGCCGATCTAAGTGGCTTGGTTCCATTCCTGTATGAAAAACAAATATTTTCCCATCCACACTGCGGAACAAATCAAGTTCTAGTATATCCGCTCCTTCTTTTAAAGCAATATCGAAGGATGCTGTTGTATTTGGAGGAATATTCCCCCCTGAAGTTCCTCTGTGTGCCGCAACTAAAACACCTCTTTGTTTTCTTTGTTCCATTACCTTTAACATAATGCCTTGCCTCCTTTTTTCTTTTTTAGGAATATAGCTTTTATCTTCTCAAATCCACCATATCGTCCAAGCCATAAAGCCACCATAGAAATTACCATTAATACAACCGTATAAACAAATGCCATCGCTTGGGCATCGATCGTTGCTGTTTCATCTGTTGCCTGTTTAATTACAATTCCTAATGGCATAAATAATGGATGGCATAAAAATACAGATAAATCATATTCTGATAAAAGACTGTTAAAATTAAGCACAACAACCGAAAGCACAACTGGTAATATAATCGGAAGAATTACTTTTCTCATTGTATAATATGGCTTTGCTCCCATAGCCTGAGCAGCCTCTTCCATATTTCCGTCAAGTCCCACAAAGCCCGCTCTAATCATTCGATACGAAAATGGTATTTTAACAATGATGTATGCAAACAATAAAATGGCAGGCGTCGCAACCAATACCTGATTTGCTAATTGAAACCGTGGTTCATCATAAGTCATCATCAAGCCTAATGCAATCATGGTAGATGGCAACAACCAGGGAATTAAAATAAACGGTTCAAACAATTTATCATATTTTTTTCTTGCTTTTGTTACAATCCGGGCAACTACAATACATATAACTGCGACAATTGCCGCTGCCGCCAAAGAATATATGATACTTACCAAATATGGTCTGTATGCAGTGGAGGAACGAAATAATTTTGCATAGTTCTCCAACGTAAAGGATTCTTTCGTAATTTTACCTGTCTTAATCGTCAGGCCGTCTGTAAAAGAGAATATCAATACATTCATAATTGGCAACATATAAATGACAAACATTGCATAGGCAACTATATGTGCAATTACATTCAAGACCGGACTTTCTATTTTCTGTTTTTCCATTCTGGCTTTTGTTTTCGACACGGAAATAAAATTACCCTTACTTTCTATTTTCTGCATAATAAATAAAAGAATGGATGTGGCAATTCCCAGAATGATTGCTAATAGGGCTGCTATATCTCTTGAACCGGTCATTCCGGCAAATGTTTTAATCATCGGATTAATCGTCTGAAAATCAGGTCCCCCTACAATCAGCGGTCCGGACATTGTGCTCAATCCGGCAATAAACGTTAACACAGTTATTGCAAAAATGGTTGGCTTCATCGTTGGAAGCACAATTTTAAACAAAATACTTGCCTGGGACGCCCCCATATTTTTCGCCGCCTCAATCGTATGATAATCCAGATTTCTTACTGCATTTGTAAGAAACATCATGTGATTGGATGTCCCAGAAAAGGTCATAATAAACAAAACAGCTCCAAAGCCAACAAACCATCCCGCATCAAGATTCGGAAAGAAATTCATAAGCACTTTTGTAACAATTCCTGTTTCTCCATATACAAATTTATACCCCGTTACCAATACAACGCCGCCGTAAATTAAGGTTGTCATAAATCCAAGACTTAATATTTTAGAACCTTTAATATCAAAATACTCTGTAAAAAGTACAATTAATATTCCCGAAATATTAACTGTAATAACCGATGCCATTGCAAGCAGGAAGCTATTTCTTAAGCTGTTCATTGCCCTGGCGGATCTCATTACTTTATCAATCGCTTCTAAAGTAAAATGTCCGTCTTTTACGAACACTTTAAAAATCAAATTTACATTAGGAAGTACCAAAAAGCTAAAAATAAACCAAATTAATACCCACTTAATCACTAAGCCTAGAATATTCACAGAGTCTAACTGCAGCTTCTTTTTTAAATTTGCCATAATATCCTCCCTTAAAACTGCATAATATCCTCAGGAGCAATATACAGATCCATAAACTCTCCTTCATGACGCAAGAAATTTCCATCATTTGTATGTAAATATTTGATGATTTCTCCACAGCAGGACAATGTATACTTTGTAAAAATACCATTAAATTCCAAATCCTCTACTTGACCTGTAATTTTGGCTCTGCCAGTCTTATTTTCACTTGAACATCTCTCAATTCTTATGAAACCGGTTTTCTTCAAATCAAAGTCCGTATTTAATTGCCGGTTGATTTCCATCAGGCAATTTCTTCCTAACCGATTAATATCGCCAATAAAATCACAAACAAATTCACTTTTCGATTCATTATAAATTTCATTTGGCGTCCCAACCTGCTCCACATAGCCATTATTAAAAACTGCAATACGGTCGGATAACGTCAGCGCCTCTTCCTGATCATGGGTTACATATAAGGTCGTAATCCCCAGATCCTTTTGCAGCCTTTTTAATTCCTTTCTCATGTCTATGCGAAGCTTTGCATCCAGGTTAGATAAAGGTTCATCCAAACATAAAATTTTAGGCTCCAAGACAATCGCTCTTGCTAAAGCTACCCGCTGCTGCTGTCCTCCTGATAACTCTGATACATTCTTTTTTAATTGTTCATTCGTAATTTTTATTTTCTCTGACACTTCATGGATTTTTTTATCAATAGCGTTCTTTGAACATTTTTTTACCTTCATTCCAAATGCAATATTTTCATAGACTGTCATTGTAGGAAACAATGCATAGCTTTGAAATACCATCCCTATATTTCTCTTTTCCACCGGCAAATGGGTCACATCTCTGTCACCAACAAAAACCTTTCCTTTTGACGGCGTTAAAAATCCAACCAACGCCCTTAAGGAGGTTGTTTTTCCACAACCACTGGGGCCAAGGAAGGTGAAGAATTCGCCTTCCTTGATGTCAAGGTTTAAATTTTCAATGGCAACAAACTTTCCATAACTAATTTCAACATTTTCATATTTTACCATGATATTCTCCCTGGATGTTTACCGGACATACTCAAGTTCTGCTTTTTCTACCCAAGCGTCAATATTTTTTGAAATAAATTCCCAGTCCAGATCCTGTGCTTTTAAATGCTCCATAAACGCTTTTACATCATCTGACGCACCAAGAAGCGCTTCTTTCTGACAGGGAATGGTGCCAAAACGATCCGACCACTGAAGCTGTACCTCAGAGCTTCCAAGCCAGTTAAGGAAGTCTACACAATCATCATATTTTTTCGTACCCTTTGTAATTGCTACTGATTCAACAACAAATGGCTCGCCTACTTCCGGCGTCATAATCTGAAAATCATAGTTTCGTGCCTTTTCCTCTGCCAGAACACCGGAACCCCAATGCATACTCAGCGGATAAGCGCCGTTGATTACCTGTCCAATATTATCCTCACCTGACGCAATCCGATGTGCATTTCCTAAATATTTCTCTGCGATTTCCCAACCTTCATCTGAAATCCCAAGCTCTCCCTCTTCATCTGCGTAACGGCTAATAATACTTGCAAATATTGTTTTGCCAGTACCTCCACCCAATCCATGAATTTGATATTTATTTTTATATTTATCCTTTACTAAATCTGTCCAATCTGACGGCATATCTTTAAAATCTGCATTTCCGATTAAGAGCAGCGGTGTAATGGTAACTGGATAATAGTACCCGTCAGTATCGATCAACTCAGCATCTACTCCATCTACCCAATCCGGTTTCCATGTCTGAATCAGCTCATTTGCTTTTAATTTTTCATACTCAATGCTATTGAGTCCAAACACAACGTCACAAAGAGAATTATTCTTTTCAGCAATCATTCGTTCAGACATTTCAGAGGCTCCCAATGATACTACTTGTACTTCAAATCCTGCCTCCTTGGCTTTATTAGTCAGCCATTCATCACGGCCATCCGATCCACTGTTGGTGTATACTACAATTCCTTCGCCTGCCTTACTATTGTCTTTCGTTCCTTCTGAAACACCACCTGTTTCTTCTGCCTTTGCAATTTCCTTTGTTGCATCTGTCTGAACAGAACCACGTTTGCACCCCGTTAGCAATGACACTGCCAACGTTGCAGCCAGCATTAAGCTTCCTATTCCCTTTCTCATTTTATATTTCCCTCCTTTTGGTTGTTGTTTCTGTTTCTCTTATGAATCATATTATATATTTAACTTTGAAACGTGTCAATGATTTATGCATTTTTTCTCTTTTATTTCTAAATATCCTTCCTTATTTTCGTTTATTTTGCCAATATACTTTTTTATTATATTAGAAAAAACGAATCAAATTAAAATTATTTTTGCATATTTCATGCTTGTTTTATCTTTAGTTTTATTCTTAATTGTATTTATTTTACTTCACCTTAATCATTTGTTCTTTGCCTCCCTTCACCATTAAAACGTTTCAAATTTACTTTAAATTTTAAATACCTTTTGTCAAATTATCTAGTATCTTTACGTAAAATCCACGTAAAAAACGGGTGTGGTTCTCAACCACACCCGTCATTCTATAATTCCCGCTCAATCATTTGCTGCGCCTTATTTAATGCATTCTCTTCTGACATCGAGCCCATTAACACACTCTTTACCGCTGTTCCTATGATATTCAAAAAGGTTTTTTCATCAAATGGTTTATCATAAGCTTCCGATACTCTCTCTGTATGCGATCGCTTAAAACATTGCTCAGAAAGCTCCAACCATGGAAATGTATTAATAATATCATATTTATTATACGTTTTAATACAAGGCGAGACACTTCCTAATGCTGCCATTCCCGACGCAACCGGTTCTTTCGTGATCCATTTAATAAATGCCGCTGCATCTTCTTTCTTTTTACTATTCTGAGAGATTCCTAATGCTCCGCCTCCATACATAGGATTGTCTCCCGGAACCATGGCAAAGCCTATATTACCTGCAACCTTCGTATTTGTCCCTAAGATCTCTGATGCATAATTGCTAAAATTAATCATCATAACAAATTCTCCGTTTGCAAATCGTTGTGCAGATTCATTCCACCAGTGAGAGGTTGTTTTATTCGCATACCGCTGCGCAATGATTAATTCGTGAAGGGCTTTTTTTCCTGCTTCATCATCAACCACGATTCTTCCGTTTTCATCAAAAAGATTTTTCTTATGGCTAAATATTCTTGCTAAAAATTCCGACGAAGCAACACCTGTATTCCCTAATGTTAAACAAGAATGATACGATACATCCGGCTCTAACCCTTTTGCAAAAAACTCTGCAATCTGATTATATTCCTCAAAATTCTCAGGTATTCTTAATTCCCTCTTGTAGCTTTCTCTAAACATTCGTTTGTAAACTGTATTTTCAAAAAGATCTCTTCGATAAAACAACAGCTGAACGCTTGGTGTAAAGGGGAGGGCATAGGCTTTGCCTCTAACATAAGAGTATTTTTTTATTAATGGTTGGATATAACCTTCAAATAACTGAGCCATATCAGAATATACTTCTTCCAGCGGAACTAGGAGTCGCTGGGCAAACCATGACAGCCATGTAACATCCACTCTAAAAACATCATATATATTCGAAAATTCAACATTTGAAAATTGATCGTAAATATCATTATATGAAAAAACGGATACCTTCACCTCTGTTCCAGTTTCCTCTGTGTACAATTTTGCAAGCCCTTGCATTATGCTTGCCTCCGGGCCTTCAAGAGTAATGACATTCAAACATTTTGAAGGAGCATTTTTTAATTCAATCTTCTTCCAGTTCCGGTTTCCGTCATTTTCAACCAAATGATCTTCCATAACAAAATCCTTTACTGGAGAATTAAGGATCTTATCCGCTACCTTTCTTCCTAACAAGCTATAATTCAGTTCATATTTAACAAAATTTCTTTCCGGCAAAGTAACTACAGGCGAAAGTGTTAAAATACAGGTTTTTCTTTCTCTATCGAAGGTGTCAAGTATCCCCTTAACCTTTTCTGCAAAAGCTATGTTAGATGTAATAATTGCATCATATTCCCCATCTAGTAAAATTGAATTCAACAGCGTATGTGATATCCGGTTAAGCCCAGTTGAAATTTGATAAATCTTCACTTTTAGCTTCTTGCTTAATACCACCTTCATTCCCAGAAAGAATTCTCTTTCGTTAGAATACTCTAACGAATCGGTAATCACAGCAATATGATGATAATTGTTTTTCACAATATATTCGGCAATTTTTTTCCCCGCTTTTTCATAATGGAACCCAAAATATTCCCCTCCATCAACCGGTTTTCTCTCTACAAAACAGACTTTTTCCAAACCATAATACGCTTTATTGTATTTTTTTTGGTTTAAACAGGTAACAGTGGCAACCCCCGCAGCCATCATGGATTTTGCCCGTTGAATCAACTCCATTTCAACCTGTGGATTATCATCCGATAATAATAGCTCCACCACATAATTGTTCTTTTCCGAAAAGCTTTTAATGCTGTAATATAGCTCTCTATATTGTTTGCACTCTATAGAAGGAATGATCACGCATATTATATTTCCTCTGCCCTTTCTTAAGGTTTTCGCACGTTCATTCATGGTATAACCTAATTTTTGAGCCGCCTCTTGTACACTTTTGATCTTCTCGCTACTGACATTCCCTTTACCATTTAATACATTTGATGCCGTTCCCTGTGAAACCCCCGCTTCTCTGGCCACATCTAAAATTGTAGGCATTTTTATCACCTCTCTTCATATTACGCAAAGAAATTGTAAAAACCATTTTATGAAACATATTATAAAAAAATATATTCTTAAAATCAACTGCAACTAAGAATAATAACAGCGTAAATTTTCCTTGCATCATTTTATCTTAGCTGATTCCTGATGAGCGGACGTATAAATTCTTTTATATCGGAAAACTATCCCGCACGCACAGCGCCCCATATCCCAGCTGCGGATTCGGCCAGACCTCATAACCTGGCAGATGGCGGGCGCCTCTTTGCAGATATGCTTTTACCTTTTCTCCATACAGAAACCGGTCGTTTCCCTCTAGGATTCCCCACTGCATTAAAAGAGCTGCGCTTCCTGTAACAAAAGGAGCCGCAAAGGAGGTGCCTGTGACCGCCTCATATCCTCCGCCACGCCTGGCTGTGATAATATCCACTCCGGGAGCGGCCAGATCCGGCTTTACCTGACGGGTCTGACGGGTAAAGCCCCGGCCGGAGAAGTCTGCGTAGGCCCGGTAGGAATCATCGTAGGCTCCAACGGAAATTACATTAGCTGCCGTGGAGGGAATGGTAAGAGTAGTCTCCGGCACCGCCAGAAGAAAGCGGGTAGAAGGATTCAAAATTCCTCTCGACGGCAGCCACATATCATATAGCCCAGTGACAATCCGCTCCGGCGTCAATCGGAAGGTCCAGATACCGCTGTCCAGGTAATCTCTCACTGGAATAAAATCAAAATAAACCTCCTGTGCGCTGCTGTAAGGACTTGGCTTTCCATAATATATCAAAATACGGGTACCTCCGTAAGTAAATGTCTGAGGTCCCAGGCGGCTGTCAATGGGTCCAATGATATCTCCAGAGGGCGTTATGAGCCGGATCGCGAATTCATCTACATAGGATTTCCATAGCTGCACTCCCATGCCCGTCTCAAAAGGTGCAACCGATAGCTCCACATTGGTCTCCTGACCCATGATAAGCTCCCCTCCGGTATGTCCGGCCCCAGCCCCTTCATTTCCGGTTCCCACTACCAGAACGCTGCGTCCATAATTAGATATGTCATTCATAAAAGTTTCCAGCAGGCTTTTTCCATCATGTGAACCGTAGGTATTTCCAAAGCTCATATTCACAGCTACCGGAAGCCCCATCTCTTCTGCCTGGCGAACCACAAAATCCAGGGCTTTCATTAGCTGTGTCGTCCGGGGGAAATTATCAGTCAGAGGCGTTCCCAGCTTTACCACCAACAGCTGGCTTTCATAAGCTACTCCCCGGTAAACGCCTCTTCCCTCCCGTCCATTGCCTGCCGCAATAGCCGCAACTGCTGTTCCATGTCCGCTTAAATCCACTGTGGGAACCAGTTCCAGCGCTTCGGCTCTGGAGGGAGCCGCCAGGGCCGCATTCAGTTCCTCCGAACGGTATATCTGGTTCCTGTCTTGATCCATCAAAGCCAGAATCCGGGTAGTTCCATCCTCATTTCTAAAATCCTCATGAAAATAATCAATTCCCGAATCAATTACAGCCACCAGAACTCCTCGCCCTGTAAGCCCTGCCCCCAGTCCGCTGATGACGCTGCTTGTACCGCTTACTCCCGGCTGCACTGCCGAAAGGCAGGAAGCTGCTCTGGCTCCCTTGCTGGCGAAAAACAGCCGCTTGGGCTTTTCCACATATTCAATCTGATTTAAAGAGCTGAGCGCGTCTATGAGATGCTCAGGAACAATCAGAACTGCATATCCATTCAGCAGCTCATCCACCTGGATTCCCAGAGCCGTCAGTCCCTCCAGACTGCCGGAATGCCTTACAATCAGCTCCCAGGTTTTTTCTTCCGGATTATAGCCTATATTCAGATTTTCTGATTGCAGCCTTTCCTCCTCCGTAGCGCTTAAGGCCAGATTCAACAGATTCTCCAGCTTTTGATCATCCATTTTGCTCCTTGGGAATATATCTGTCCCCTACCCATATACTTCATATTTATACTATGCCCTGTATACGCCCCCATAGTACATAGTACAATATTTTAAAGTACTCAACTGGCAAAAGCCCATAATAAAAACACGGCTCCAATCTATAAAATCGGCTTGGAACCGCGTTCTTCTATTTCCGCTTTTTACATTCGCATACTCCGATTAAACAGATATTCCTTCGCTTCCCTCCATTGACAGTTAATCTCCGCTCCTAAAAACAGTATACACATACACATATACAGCCAAAGCAGCAGAAGCACAATGGCAGTCAGGCTTCCATACATATAAGAGTAGTTTTTTCCTCCAATATGGTCAAAATACAGGGAAAAAGCAAAGGAAAAGCCCATCCATCCGACGGTGGAGAACACGGCTCCCGGAATCTGATCTCTAAGACGCAGCTTCTTATCCGGTACAAATGTATAGATTCCGAGAAAAAATACCATGAGAATCATCAAAAACCACAAAGCCCTGAAGCTTATAAGCTTCATAGTCACCTCTGCTACTATGGGGAACCGTTTCAACATTAAGCTCTGAAGCATATCTCCGAAAACAAGAAGTCCCAGAGACAAAATGCAGACAAGAACAAACACAATGGTATACCCAGAGCAAATCAAACGGTTCAGTACATACCACCGCTTTTCTCCATATCCGTTTACCCGGTTCAGCCCCCTGGCCACGCTGAACATGCCCCGTCCGGCAGACCACAGGGCTGTGACGGCTGTAACGGAAACCATGGTAGCCGGAGATTTTAAGGACAGGTCATTCACCAGACGGAAGGCCAGGGATTTGTAGTCCACAGGCACCAGCCCTACAATCAGCTCTGTAAACATAGCGTTGCTGATGCTGGGTATCATCTGTACAGCTGTAATCAGAAGCATGATAAAAGGCACTACAGACAATATGATAAAAAATGATACCTGAGCTGCATATACGGTCATTTCATCCTCTGCAAATTTATCATATATTTTCTTTCCCTCAACAATTAATCCCCACATAGCCTCTCCCTGCATGTTGTTTTCTTTCAATAAAGTTCCCGGAAACCGCTCTCCTCAACCACAGGGATATCCTCCGAATCCATTGATTCAATCTGTATAAACCTCCCCTGATTCAGGCCCGCGATCAGCCTGTCAATCACCTCCGGTTGGCCCTGAACCTCCATCTCCACATCGCCATCCCAGAGGTTTCTCACCCAGCCTGTAAGTCCCAGGGAACGAGCTATATAGCAGGCTGTATACCTAAATCCTACCCCCTGAACCCGTCCTCGGAATCGTATGTGCTTTCTTACCCTTTTCATTCCTCTGACTCCCCCTTATCTTTCCAGACGTTCTTCTTGGACTATCTCAATTTCCTACTCCAGCCTGATGCTTTCAGTATCCACACACCCCTTCGCCGGAAGCTCTCTTGTCAGGCGTTTAATAAATTATATAGCAGGAAGATGCAATTTACAAGCGCTGTATATTTTATTTTTCAGCATGGCTATTAACTTTTTTATGACTTAAATTTTCACAAACTACTTACAAACCGTTCACATTTAATATATAAATTGCTCATATTTACCGGATATACTAAGTTACGTAAAGTGCTAATGCTTATAAGACTTTTTTTCATAATACTTGGCCGACGGGAGAACTCCTGACCGGCCCCTCCCTTCTTCATCGGTCTGTGCATACGTTCCCTATTGATTTCAGCCTCAGGCGACGATAACCGGCTCCCTTTCCAACAACGAAGCTTTTTTAAGACATGATGGTTAATGCAATCCTAAAAACCGCTGTGTCTCTGATACTAGCGGCCCGGACACAGCGGTTTTTTTCTTCTCTCATTCGTTTTTCACACCCTTGGCAAGCCAATCATCAGCTTTGTGCCAGCATTTTCCTACCGCTCCATCGTCACTAATGTCCACCTGCCGTTCTGACACATGATAAAACAATACTTTTTGATTCTGAACCGGTAGTATCTTTCTACTATCGCCTGAACTGCTCTATATTTCATTAAGCTTATACACCATGGATAAATAGTCATAATTTAATAATACCTCCTCCTAATTTACTCTCCTGTATCCATCTATCTTTCAGCCGGTTCACTAATCGGCCGTCAGGAAGCGTCGAAGCCTGAAAGAAAGCAATCGCGCTGGTTTTACTCCTCCACATTAAGCAGATACGGCGTTACCTGATATACGTAGTAATTCAGCCAATTTGTATACAATGTATTAGAAGTATTCCGCCATGTAAGCACCGGGATCTCAAAGGGGTCATCATTTTCATAATAATTATAAGGCACCTCTGGATTCAGGCCCTTTTTTAAATCCCTGTGATATTCATTATTCAAGGTCATCCTGTCATACTCCGGGTGCCCCTGGACAAATATCTGACGGCCGTCCCGGCTCATTGCCAGAAACACGCCCGCCTCCTTTGATTCTGCCAGAAGAACAAGCTCAGGCACCTTTTCAATATCCTCCCTGCGAACCTCTGTATACCTGGAATGAGGGGCCAGAAAATAATCATTCAAGCTTCTTACAAGAGGCGCCTTCCTGTCCAGAACCTTATGATTATAAATCCCTGACAGCTTCGTCCTTCTTGGATATTTCCTGATTCCATAATGATAATACAGCCCTGCCTGCGCACCCCAGCATATATGAAAGGTAGAGGTTACATGCGTCTTGCTCCACTCCATAATTTCGGAAAGCTCCTGCCAGTAATTCACCTCCTCAAACTCCATATTTTCTACCGGAGCTCCCGTAATAATCATTCCATCAAACTTTCTCCTGCGAACTTCCTTAAATCTTATGTAAAACTTATTTAAATGGCTGGAGGAGGTATTCTTTGAAACATGGGTAGACAGCATGAGAAAGGTACAGTCCACCTGCAAAGGCGTATTAGACAACGCCCTTAAAAGCTGGGTTTCCGTCTCCTCCTTAATTGGCATCAGATTTAATATCAAAATTTCCAGAGGACGTATATCCTGGCTCATGGCTCTGTCCTCATCCATGATAAATATGTTCTCTGTCTCCAGAATGGCTCTAGCTGGCAGCTCCTTTTGCACTTTTATCGGCATAACATCATTCTCCCTTCCAAATGTAGACTGCTTCTTCTAAAACCGCACAGTGTCCCGGCAAGAACCTGTTCTGACTCAGCCATCAGCTGGCCGCGGCTCCTGAATGCGGGATATTAACCGGATAGCAGCGCCTTCTGCTCCCGCGCCGGAAACTGTGCTACAGCATTCGCAGGAAGTCCTTCTCAGAAATAATTGGAACGCCAAGCTCCTTGGCCTTCTTATTTTTAGAAGAATTAGAGTTCACATTATTGTTAATCAGATAAGTTGTCTTAGCCGTAACAGAACTCACAGCCTTTCCTCCTTTACGCTCAATCAGCTCCTGAAGCTCCTTGCGGTTAGCAAACTGCTCCACTGATCCGGTAATTACGAAGGTCATCCCTTGAAAAACCGCCTCTCCCTCCTCTGGCTGCTCTTTCTGAACCGTCAGCTCTGTCAGAAGGTGATCCACCGCTGTATTATTCTTCTCCAAAGAAAAGTAGTCCACCCATGCCTGGGCCAGCACGCTGCCAATTCCGTCTACCGCAGTCAGAGCGTCCAAATCCGCATGGCGCATCTTATCAAAATCAAACCCAAACTTCCTGCACAGCATCTTGGCATTAGCCAGGCCGATCCCAGCGATTCCCAGACCATATACCAGTCTCGGAAGGGTTGTAGTAGAAGCGGCCTGAATTGATTCAAGCAGATTGTCGCAGGATTTCCGGCCAAAGCCTTCCATTTCAACAATTTCATCCTTATGCCGGTTCAGATGAAAAATATCTGCATACTCGTGAATAAATCCGGCCTGAATAAACTTCTCAAGGGAAGCCTCGGACAAACCGTCTATATTCAAAGCATCCCGGCTGACAAAAAGAGTGAAGCTCTTGATCTTCTTTGCCTGACATTCAGGATTGGTGCAGTAGAGGCTCTTTACATCATTTAACTGACGTATCTCCGTACCGCCGCCGCATACCGGACAGACTTTTGGTATATGCTTCACTCCGCTTCGGGTCAGATTATCCTCAATCTGGGGAATAATCATATTAGCTTTATATACGGTAATAGTATCTCCTTCTCCCAGCTCCAGGCCCTCCATAATGCTGAGATTGTGAACGCTGGCACGGCTTACCGTAGTCCCCTCCAGCTCCACCGGCTCAAATACAGCCACCGGATTAATAAGCCCCGTCCTGGAAGCGCTCCACTCAATATAGGACAGCCTCGTCTCGCGGATCTCATCCTTCCATTTAAAGGCAATGGAATTTCTGGGAAACTTGGCCGTACGTCCCAGGGCTTCCCCATAGGCAATATCATCAAAGGTCATCACCAGACCGTCAGAGGGAATGTCATTGGTCTTTACAGCCCTTGAAAAATCCTCCACCGCCCTCACAAGATTATCCGCCAGAACCTCCTTATAGTAAACCGTTTCAAAGCCCTGGCTCTTTAGCCACTCCAGCTGCTCCCTTCGGGAGTTTCCAAACTCCACCCCCTCTGCTCTCACCAGGGCAAAGGCTACAAACCGCACGTTTCGCTCCGCCGTAATCTGGCTGTTTAGCTGACGCACAGAGCCGCTGCACAGATTTCTCGGGTTTTTATACCTCGCGTCTACATCCTCTATCTCATCATTAATCCGTTCAAAATCAGAATAGGTAATCACAGCCTCGCCTCTTAGCACCAGCTGCCCTTCATAAGAAATATTCAAGGGAAGATTAGCAAATACCCTTGCATTAGAAGTGATCACCTCTCCAATCTCACCATTTCCCCTGGTAACGGCTTTTACAAGCTCTCCCCCCTTATAAGTCAGCACTATGGTAAGGCCGTCCATTTTCCAAGACAAAATTCCAGCCTTATCTCCAAGCCAGTCACAAAGCTCCTCCACGCTCTTCGTCTTATCCAAAGACAGCATAGGGATCTCATGAGCCTCCTTGGGAAGCTCGCTTAAAATTTCATATCCCACATTCTGAGTAGGACTTCCCGACAATATAACCCCAGTCTCCTGCTCCAGAGAACAAAGCTCGTCGTAAAGCTTATCATATTCAAAATTACTCATGATCTCCCGGCTTTCCTGATAGTAGACCCGCCCTGCCTTTGACAGAATGGAAACCAGCTCCTTCATTCTCTGAATGTTATGATCCATATGACTCTCCTATTTTTAATTTGTTCTTCCAAAGTTATGAACCCGGCCCTTCCGGCCCTTGCCCTCTGTCCAGCCGTTTGTCTCCCCCGTACCTTCGCCAGCCAGCCGCTCCTTTCTTGACAGGCTGGAGGAGTCCTTAAGAAGGTTTAAAAGCTCCTTATATTCTGCCCCATTTATCTTACGGTATGCTCCTTTTGGCAGACCTCCCAGGCATATATTCATGATGCGCACCCGTTTCAGGCTCTGCACCTCAAAGCCGCAGGCCTTGCACATCCTCCGAATCTGCCGGTTCAGCCCTTGGGTAAGAACGATAGAAAATGTTTTCTCATCCACCTTTTCCGTCCTGCAGGGCCTTGTAACCTGCCCTAGCTCCTTAAGCTCCACGCCGCCGGACATTTTATCCAAAAATTCCGCTGTTATCTCCCTGTTGACTGTAACAATGTATTCCTTTTCATGCCCATTGCTTCCGCGCATTATTTTATTCACCAGGTCACCCTGGTTCGTCATTAGCAAAAGTCCCTCTGAATCCTTGTCCAGCCTCCCCACAGGATAAATACGCTCCGGGTATTTCAAATATTCCACAATATTCTCCGCCCGATCCTTGTCCGAGGTAGTACACACGATCCCCTTTGGCTTATTTACGGCCAGAAGCACAGGAGCAGGCTTTGAACTTCGTCCTTCCCCAACAGTCTTACCCTCACAGATAATACGCTGTCCAGGCAGCACCTTCTGTCCCACGACTGCCTTATGACCATCTACCAGAACCTTTCCCGCTTCTATAAGCCGATCTGCCTCACGTCTGGAGCAGAGGCCCATCCGGCTCAGCCATTTATTCAAACGTTCTTCCATTCTTTCAACCTTCTATTGCCCTTTTGCCTCTGGATGAGAGGCGATCAGCATAGCATCCCCAAAGGAAAAGAAACGATACCGCTCCTTCACTGCCTCTTTGTAGGCATCTAAAATATGCTCCCGTCCGGCCAGCGCGCTGACCAGCATTACCAGCGTTGACTCCGGCAGATGGAAATTCGTAATCAAGGCATCCAGTACCTTAAAACGGTATCCGGGGTATATAAATATATCTGTCCATCCCGTTCCTGCCTTTAAGATTCCATCCTCTGTAGAAGCTGACTCCACCGTCCTGCAGCTGGTGGTTCCCACACAGATAACCCGCCCTCCGGCTTCCTTGGCTTCATTGACCTTCTTCGCCTCCGCCTCCTCCACCATATAAAACTCTGAATGCATATGGTGATCCAGCACATGTTCCACCTTCACAGGGCGGAAGGTTCCCAATCCCACGTGCAGGGTCACATGGGCAATCCTTACCCCCATTTCCTCTATCTGCTTCAGGAGCTCCTCTGTAAAATGCAGTCCTGCCGTAGGGGCAGCCGCAGAGCCATCATGCCTTGCGTATACGGTCTGATAGCGGTTTTTGTCCTTTAGACTATGAGTAATATAGGGAGGAAGAGGCATTTGCCCCAACTGATCCAATATTTCCTCAAAGATTCCTTCGTAATGAAACTGAATCAATCGGTTTCCATCCTCCACTGTCTCCAGCACAGAGGCCGTCAGCTGCCCGCCTCCAAAGGACAGCTCCGTTCCGGGCCTTACTTTTTTCCCAGGTTTAACCAAGGTTTCCCACACATCAGCTTCACGGCGCTTTAAAAGCAATATCTCCACCTTAGCTCCGGTATCCCTTTTAACGCCAAAAAGCCTGGCAGGAATAACCCTGGTGTCATTAATCACCAGACAGTCGCCAGGTCTTAAGTACTCTGTTATATTTTTAAAAATCCGGTGCTGTACAGCTCCCGTATCTTTATCCAGCACCAAAAGCCTGGAGGAGGATCGATCCTCCAGGGGATCCTGGGCAATCAACTCCTGAGGCAGTTCAAAATAAAAATCCTTCACATCCATAACTGCTTTCTCCTCCCGCTATTGAAGGGTTACGATAGAGCTCTCCCCCGAAGCCGGGGAGGTTTCTGCAAAGCTTTGGCCTTCTCCGGCTCTGTCAGCCTCACTGGAGGCAGCCGTCTCTTTGCTGCTGTCCTGAGTTCCTTCTTCCGACTGAACGTTCTTTCCTTCGTCCAGAGAGATCATGCTGTCCTCTCCATCCTCAGCCTCTCCATCCTCTCCAGACACCACCGCCCCATTTCTCAAATTCTTATAAATGCCGGCCAGAAGCGTGTCAGATTCAAGGGCCTGTCTCAACTGCTCATTCACCTGATTCGACAGAAGGCGTACATCCTCCGTCTGGTTCTGCTTTGCCACATAATCCGCTTCCTCTCCAATCACATGTTCCCGTATCATAAAGCTGCCATTCTCATCCTTCAGCACATAGCACCACATAAGTCCGGGAGCAGCAGTCTCCACTCGCTTAAACTTTACATCATAGGTTACGTAAACCACATAGGAATCCTCTGTAAGCCCCGGCTTTGTATAGCAGGTTATGTCCTCGTAATCCTGGATATAGACAGCTTCATTCTGAAGCTCCTCCTTTCGTTCCTTAAGGCTTTCTTCATCAACGGCTTTTCCAAAAAGAGCAAAGAGCTTTTCCACATCCTGATCTACCTTTGCCTGGAAATAATCACTGATAAGCAGATTCACCTGAGGAATTGCGTCCTTCTGAAGCTCATACTGTGAAAAATCTGCAATATACTGATTATTATCTGGTTCCTCCGCCTTCTCTCCAAAGCCTGCTTCACTCTGTCCATCGTTCTCCTCCAGCCAGGTTGTCTCCCCCTCAGAGGAAGCCCCTTCCTCCCGGACTCCCGTCCTTCTATCCATTACTACGATTATAATAACCAAAATCATTACTATAACCAGAGGAATTGCCGCCATCCGAATATATTTTATCCTTTCATCAGCCGTTCTTCTGCTTGTCCGTCTTCTGCTTTGTCTCATCTATACTGTCCTCCACTCCCGGCCGGTAAGACCCGGATGCATCTATCCGCTTTGCACAAGTATCTCCGCTCTATTCTAACAAAAAGCAGTTAAAAATGCAATCCATAGCGAAAAATACAGCTTACAAAATCATTAAGATTCTTGATAAAAATTTTCTTGAAAACAGGCAACAAAAAAATGCATCTGATAGGAATCGAACCTACGCACGCGGCTCCGGAGGCCACTGCTCTATCCACTGAGCTACAGATGCATCTCCACTATGATACTATAGTTTTCCAAAAACTGCAAGCCCTAATTTTTTCTTTTCCGGCAGGAAACTCTGTGCAGCAACGCTTAAGCTGCTTTTCTTGTGCGCACCATTACTTGACAACATCAAATAAATGTCATATAGTTGACTTAATCAAATGAATGGAGGAAACTTATGACGGAAACCTTTGCTTTTTATATATCAGTTCTTCGAAAGGAATTTACAAAATACTGTTCTGAAACGCTTTCAGAACTAAATGTAACTTATGGGCAGCTATTTATCTTAATATTTGTGGGTAAAAAGGAAAAATGCTCACCTAAGACTCTGTCCACTATATTAAAGCTGGACGCAGGCCAGCTAAACAGGACAATCCTTACTCTGACAAAGAACGGTTTCCTGATTCAGGAAAAAAATCAGCAGGACAGAAGGGCAAATATTCTTAGCTTAACAGACAAAGGAAAACAAGTATTTGAAATGAGCCATAACTTATTCTATCAGTGGGATGAAGGGGCTTTAGCGCCTCTTTCAGCCGCTGAACGCCAGGAGCTGCTGAAACTGGTAAAAAAGATAGTATTCAGCAAAAGTAATATAAATCCCACTTAACAGTCATTTTAACATATACGCAAAAACGGGAGGATCTTAATATGACAAGCTTAACTCATTTTATCAACCTTTTAACAGGAAAATTTAGCAACATAGAACAATATAATGAACTGAGCAGGAAAAGCAAGGTGAATGTTCCATATGCTGAGCATGTAAATACTGTCTGCAATCATAAAATAGTCAATTTGCCAAATGGCTTTAAGGGCATATTCATGCTGGAGGAAAGCTATTACACGTTGAAGGGAACAACACATGGGGCTCCACATTTATTCCTGTTCACCGAAGAAGCTGAAGGAATCAGGCTTACCTCATACGAAATACCAAACGGATACAGCAAGGACACCTTTACCTACAACAATTTAACCGAAGTGGATTTTAATGCCTTGAAACCTTCGGAAGCCTTCACACCAGCAATGTATTTTCTTAAAGATGGAGTATGGGAAGGAGGAAGCGTCAGTATGTTTTCTCCTATATTAAAATTCACATTATGGGAACGCTTTTCCCAGGATTGTCTTGAGGTTACAGAAACTATGGAAGTCAACGGCAAAAGGACATTTGGCTATGACACGCCAATCATCTATAAAAGAACCTGAGCCTTCACAGGCCCTCACAGCCTCTGCCGCGATCCTTCATCTTATCTGCCCCAAGCCAGTCCATCCTCTTCCAAAGGGCCAGGCTTGGGCGGCCGTTCTGCAAATACCGGCTTAACCAGCAAGGATACAGGATTGATGCCCCATCCTCTTAGCTGCCCTTTACTCTGGCAGTTCCGCCACAAACTCCGTAAGCCGGATATTGACATCCTTATGGGCCTGCAGCAGGCTCACAGGAAAATGAGGGCTCCGCTCACCGTAAGCCGCATGTCTTACGACGCTTCTGTGCCAATCCCGAAAGCAGCCAAGCCGGATTTTTCTCGCCTGGAAAATTTCGTTAAAGCCAATGGTTACGCAATCATAGGGCATATCATCCAAAGCACCATTTAAATCACCAATGGAATTAACCGCCCGCGTCTCACTGGAAATCTTAAGCACTCTTGTGCGAAGCTCTAAAAATTCCTTTTCACTCAGGTCATCCTGAGCTTCGTTGAAAGCTACATGACCGTTGATGCCGATACCTCCAAAGCATATGTCAACTCCTCCCAGACGTTGGATCGTTTCCTGAACGCAGGCCAGATTCTCAGGATCCGGGAAAATACGCTGCTCCTTTGGCATAACCAGTTCCGGCTTGAGTTTCCCATACACGGCGCGGTTCATAAATCCCCGAAAGCTCAGCCGGTGCTCCTGGGGAATCCACCTCTTGTCCTCTGTGAGATATTCATCCATATTGATAAACCATACATTTTTCAGGCTGATATTCTGCTGATTCACTGCCTCCACAAAATAAGGATACTGTCCTACAGGGCCTACCGGACAAATCAATAGGGTATTCTCTCCCAAAGCATTTTTACGCTTAATCTCCTCTGTCATCTCCTGTGCCATAGCCTTGAACACGGATTGATTATCCTTCATCACGATCAGAGGGATTTTAGGACTGCTTAGCAGCTCCTCCTTTGTATAGTAATAAAAATCATGCTCCATTTTTTACTCCTCTAATTTTATTTTTCTTCCGATTACAGCTCACAGCCCTCCCCCTTGCCTTCGGCTATATCCTTCCCACCGCCAGGTAGATTCGGAGCTTGCGCTCCTTAGAAGCGTAGCCGTCAGGCGCACATAAAACACGGTTCCAGCTGCATAAAAGCCGCTTGGAACCGTATTTTATGTTTCAAAGAGGGGGGCATTCATTGCCATCACATTTCTATTTCGCGGCAGTCCCCTTCTGTCTCTCTCAGGTTATGTACTCTATCTGCTCTCATACATATCAGAGGTATAATCGGTCATCGGCTCCCAGTTAGCAAAGCTAAAATCCTCCGGCCCCACATCAGCCCCTGCATCCGCTGCCTTCTGAATGGCTCCCTCCCACTCTGCCTGTGTTTTTTCAGCTAGATCTGCAAGCTGGGCCTCGTAATCAACTGACTGCGCCAGAACTCCCTGCAAAATCTCTCCAAGTCCTGGTGAAACAGTAGCCGCCGCCGCATACACAGTTGCTGCCTGGGGATTTCCTATAATCGGGTCCGGTACAAGAACCGCCGCCTCATCATTTAATTTGTAATATTCCAGCATCTGCTCATCCGTCATATATTTTTCATTGACAGAATTAATTACAGATACAAATCCTCCATCCTCCACAAGACCAGACTGATAGTCTTCAGAGTACAGTCCCTCCAGATATCGTGCCGCTACATCCGGGTGCTTGCTGTTAGCAGAAATTCCCATCCAGGCGGTGGCGCTGATATGCGGCAGCTTGCCTTTCGCTCCGCTATCTGGTACCGGCATAGCCATTACGCCAAAATCAAGATCCGGATTTTCCGTTTTCCAGGTAGAAATACACCATGCTCCCTGGCAAATAAAGGCCGCTTGGTTTTGCGCAAAAAGCGCTCTTGCCTCCGGAGCCTTTAAGGTGATAGAATCCGGGTGGATGCATCCTCCCTTCACCAGAGAATCATAAAAAGCAAAGGCGGAGCGCATAGCGTCGGAATTTAACGGGCTTTTACCGTCTACCAGAATAATCTGGGACATATCTCCGCACTTTGCACCGGCTGTGCTTGCCAGTGAACGGATAAAAAGCTCTAAACGGTTCGTCTGGGCGCCGCTGTCAATCAGTCCATAATATTTCCCTCCCCCTGCCTTTGTAACCGTCTCGCAGGCTTCCTTAAATTCACTCCAGGTAGCCGGCAGCTCGGTCACGCCTGCATCCTCAAGAACCGTCTTATTATAGAAGATCAGTGTATTAACAATATTGGCTGCCTCCGGCACACCGTACACCTTCCCATCAACATTGGTCACGCCCTCGTTAAAGGAGCCCTCTGCAAACTGGGCAAAAAAATCCTCTCCCAGATAATCTGTCAGGGGAACAAACCAGTTTTCCTCAACTGCAGTATTGATATTCACCCCGGAAGGAAGAGGAAACAGATCCGGAGCGTCACCGCTTTTAATCGAAGAAATCACACTTTCCTTAAACTGATCCGCTGTAAGAACCGTATATTCCACGGTAACGCCAGGATTTTCCTCCATAAACTTCTTATTAAACGCTTCTCTTCTCGCTTTTGTGCTGTCGCTCCAGTCCACTACTCTAAGAGTTACCTTTTCTCCCTCCTTAGTCTTAATCTTCTCCTGTTCCACAGCTGTCGTCTCCGTTCCAGCCTCCGTCACCTGATCCCGTGTACTAACTGAAAGACCACAGGCAGCTAGAGAAAAAGCCGCAGCCGCCGCAATGCCCGCTGCTCCTAATCTTCTTAATACCATTTCCATTCTCCTCTCTTCTATCTTTTATTATCAACTCTTCACAGCGCCAGCGATACCATCAACAAAATATTTTTGACACGCTATGAAGATAATGATTACAGGTACAACCGCAATGCTGGCCCCCGCCGCAATGCCCGTCCAATCCACCACATTCTCCCCACGCAAAGCATACAGTCCAACCGCCAGCGTGCGAATGTTAGGATTATTTAGAGTAAGCGTAAGAGGAAGCAGGAAGGAATTCCAGGTCCATATAAACTGCATAATCACCACTGTAACCATAATTGGCTTAGAAAGCGGAAACATAATATGTATAAATAGCTGAGGAAAGCTGCATCCGTCAATCAAAGACGCTTCCTCCATCTCCTTAGGAATAGACGCAAAAAAGCCGGAAAACAACATCAGAAAAATAACGTGTCCACCGCCAGACTCCGCCAGGATCAGGCCCAGCAGATTTTTTGACAACCCCATTCCCTTCAACAGCTCATAGACCGGAATTATAGTAAAGACCAGGGGAATGGTGATGCTGGCCATTAAAATGCTAAGAACCACCTTTTTTCCTGCAAAATTATAGCGCCCCATCACATAACCTGCCAATGCCGTAGTGAACAATACAATCAATACGACCGACACCGTAACCAGTACCGAATTTTTAAAATAAACGCCAAAATTAGCATTATTCCAGGCTCGAACCAGATTCTCCAAAGTAACTGACTTAGGAAAAAGACTTACGCTGCTGGCAAAAAACTCATTCTGCGTCTTAAATGAAGCAGATAGCATCCACAAAAATGGGTAAATCCAGAAAAAGGCAACCACTGTAAGGATTCCATATAAAAGCAGCCTTCCGATTGAACATCTATTTCTCATCACATCTGTTCCCCTCTCTTCTTATTAAATACAGACTTTAAGGTATTTCCAGCCGCTCCAAGAACAATCACGATCAGGCCAAAAACCATGGCCGCTGCGCTGGCATAACCCAGACGGGGCATACCATTGCTGCCTGCATATGCAGTGCGGTAGACAAAGGTGGCCGCCACATCAGTAGCATAAAAGGGGCCCCCTGCTGTCATCGTCTGCACCAAATCAAAAACCTTCATAGAGCCGATAATACAAAGGGTCGCTATCACACCGCCGATTGGCAGGATCATGGGAAACACTACCTTGGAAAATGTTTTCCATTTCCCCGCTCCGTCGATTTTAGCAGCCTCGTACATGTCCTGGGGAACGCTCTGCAAAGCTGCCAGCCAGTAGATCATATAGGTTCCTACATCCTTCCAGCAGCCCACCAGAGCCACCATAAGCAGAGCTGTCGTCTTATTTCCCAGCCAGTTCACTCCATGAACACCGAACATTCCGAGAAACTGGTTCAGCGCCCCGGTGCCTCCAAAAATAAACATCATAATAATACCAACAATGGATGTGGTGGTAATCACTGGCAGGAAAAACACGGTTCTAAAGCAGGCAGCCCCCTTTTTTATAATAGAATTAAACAGATACGCCAAGCCAAGTGAAATCGAGAGAAGCATAGGCACGGTCAGAAGCATATAGCAAAAGGTGTTCTTCACCGCATTAAAAAACAGCGGATCGCCCATCAGCTCTCTGAAATTATCAAACCCAATAAATACTGCCCGTGAGCTCAAACCTGACCAGTCCAGAGTAGCGTAGAACGCCCCCGCCAAAATCGGGTATCCCTGAAAAAGAAGATACGAAATCAGCGCAGGCATCATAAAAACCCAGCACCATAGATTGATCCGTCTATTATTCCTCTTTTTTAATTGTGACGCTTCTTTGTTCATGTCAGTCTCCTAATTAATTTTATTTTATAATTTATGTTTCTTCTTCATTATTTTTATCCTAGCATATCTCCCCAGGTTTTTCAACCTTATTTTTTATCTATTTCGAATAATTTGTTATTTTTATCTATTTTATTTCTCAATTTTTATGCATATTTACGTTTTTAAAATCTTTATATATTTTTATATACTATAATTATTAGACAAGCATATATCTGACACAGCTTCCCTTTTTTGCCTGCCATCCCGCTTTCCTTGCCTCACGATGTAGTTTTTTGCAATAAATGATTGTATGCATCCCACCTATAAAAAACGCCAGAGATAAACCATTCTTTCCGAACCATTTATCTCTGGCGTTTCTCTCTTGTACAACCATCTTCTATAGCAAATATATTAAGACCGATTCATTTCATTACTGCATCAGGAAAGAAACATTCTGTTCCGCCTGTTCCAAAGCGGCGTCCAGGTCAGCCGCCCCTGTTCTGTACTCTGTCAATGCTGTCTTCACCGCATCCGCAGCCTCCGCCGTATAGATTCCGTAATTCACCCTCGGTACCGTATCCGAATACTCCAGAATCATTTTAAATACAGGCTGGCCTCCATAAAAGGGCTGGCTTTCCTGATAGTTAGGCTGATCCTTTGCCGGGAGATAAGTTGCCACCGCTGAAATCTCCTTCAATAACTCATTGTAAAGCTCCGGACTCCCCGCAAATGTATGGTTCAAGTAGTCGATTGCCAGTTCTTTATTTTCTGTATTCATGACAATCCAGCTGGAGCCGCCGGTATTACCCGAATTGCTCGCTCCTTCTATATCGGAAAAACGGGGCATATTAGCGATTGCCCATTTTCCAGAAAGGCTTTCATCCTTTTTCAGGGTATTCATAATCCAGCATGCATTCATCATTCCTACTGCGCTGCCGTCAAAGAACGAGCTATAGTAGGACTCCATATCCGCCCTTATCTGAAGAATTCCTGTATCCATGAGCTTTTTATATGTTTCGAACACAGCTCTCAGGCCTTCATTATTTTTCAAGTTAAGGGTTCCATCCTCCTCAAAATACCAATAGCCGCTACTCTGAAGCATGCAGTTAATCAACTGGTTATTGTCTGCGGTTATCAGCATGGGGAGGCCTGTTTTCTCCACAACAGGAGCGGCTTTTTCAATATATTCATCCCAGGTCAGATCCGCCAGCTCCTCCACAGTCAATCCGGCTTTTTCCAAAAGGTCCGTCCGGTAAACAGCAATTGAAGCCCCATTATCAAAAGGAACCCCATAAACCCTTCCATTTACAGTGCCTGCTTCTACCTTATAGTCGGCAAACTGCGAAAAATCAATTCCAGATTCCGTCAGATCCGCAAAATACTCCGGATAAAGGGTAACAAACTTTTTAATATTCGTATCTGACATCAGCATAATATCAGGAAAGGTATCCTCCTGCCCTCCAGCTGCCGCAGTAGTCAGCCTTGTTACTATATCATCAAAACTTAAATTCGTAATTTCCACCTGAAAATCCGGCGCTTTTTCCCGGTATATGTCAGCCGCAGCCTCAGCCGCCGGAATATTGAACGTCTCATCCCAGCACCAGATACTGACGCTTTCCCCATCATCAGCTTCCGCCTTTCCCTTGGCCTCTGCCGCAGCATTCTGCTGCGCGCCACCCTCCTGGCCAGCGCAGGCCGCTAAACTTCCTGCTGCCGCTGCCGCCAGCAGCCATACAATTATTTTTTTCACCTTTCTTCCTCCTTTACTATCTTTATGATTCATATATCTAACAGCCAGTCAGACTGTTATCTATCATATTAAGTGATTAGAACGTGCAGGCAATCAGTATATCTGCCTCCTCCCAGGTCTGACATCCCCACGCTGGCCGTGACCGCGATTCATTCACAAGCGTTCTTAAGACTTCACAGACCCTGCAATTCCTTCTGTAAAGCTTTTCTGAAGGCAGAAAAACATCAGCGCCAGCGGAATGGTAGAAATAAGAGCCAAAAGCATCATCATACCATAATCCACCGTGTAGCCCGCCGTCATCCCCGCAAGCACTATTTGTAGAGTCTTACTGCCCGGACTCTGCATCACGATCAAGGCCCAGAGATATTCATTCCATATATTCATAAAGGCTACTATAGTAGCGGTAGAAAAAACAGGCCGCATAATGGGAAGAAATATTTTCAAAAAGATTTCCACCTCTCCCAATCCGTCAATTCTAGCCGCTTCCACAATCTCATAGGGAAATGTTCTGGTATTCTGACGAAACAGCATGATCAAAAACGCCGAAGATACAAATGGAAGTATATAGCCAGTAACACTGTTTAACAGATTCAGCTTAGCAAACAGAAGATACATAGGAATCAGCGTAACTGCCTGAGGCACCATGATGGACAGCATAAGGACGGACATGGTTATGTCCTTACCTTTGTCATGGTAGATCTCAAAGGCATATCCAGCCAGAGAAGTAATACATATCGCCAGCAAGGTTCCTGCCAGGGAAACCAAAAGCGAGTTTTTTAATCCGGTAAAAAAATCCGCAGTAGCCGCCAGGGTCTTCAGATTATCCAATAACGCCCCACCTGGCAGAAGCCTGGCCTTAAGAACATCCACACTGGTATTCGTACTGGACACGATCATATAATAAAGAGGAAAAACCGAAACGACGGATACCAGGATCAAAAACCCATGGGACACTATATCATTTCCGCTTCTATTTCTAGAATACCGTTTTTCTTTCATCGTTTATCACCCACCTTCATTTGAATCAAAGCAAGTACCGCCACCATCAAAAATACGATATAGGAAATCGCGGCCGAATATCCATACTGGGGCAAATACTCAAAGGATAGCTTATAAATGTAGTTCGAAAGGGTAATCGTGGCATTTCCCGGACCATATGAAGTAATTGTCTTAGTTTCCGTAAATAACTGAAGGGTACCATTAATAGAATTGATTACCGTCAGCAAAATCACCGGTTTCAGGACAGGAATGGTTATCTTAGTAAGCTGCTTTAGCTTGCCGGCTCCATCAATTTCCGCCGCCTCGTACAGTGAGCGATCGATACTTTGCAGACCTGATAAGTAAAACACTGCATTATATCCCGTCCACCTCCATGTCATAGCCAGCAGGATAACCATCCGGGCCAGCCATGGCTCCGCCAGCCACTGAATTCCAGCTTCAATCAATCCAAGCTTGATTAATATCTGATTTACGAGGCCATTGGCCGCAAACATGGAGCGAAATACCATCGAATACGAAACGCCTGCGGTAATGCAGGGCAAAAATACCATGGTTCTGTACAAACCTTTCCATTTCAGATTCGGCCGGTTCAAAATGCTTGCCAGAATGAGCGCCAGGATCAGCATCACCGGAATCTGGATCAGATAAATCACCGTATTAAACATTGAAGTGTGAAACAGGGAATCCTTCGTTAACCTTATGTAATTCTGCAGCCCTACCAGACTTTGGTCTCCTCCAATCCCTGAAGTAAGCGACAGCAAAAAAGCCTTCACCATGGGGTAAAATCGAACTAAAAGAATAATACCCGCCCCGGGCAAAATAAACAGCCACCCCTTCAGCCTTCGTTTTTTCTCTATCCCTATTTTAGACGCCATTGTATTCCTCCTTTCTAATGCTCCATCCTGGCTCCTCTCAGACCGGCATGCTGATTGACTTACCATATCGAAAGGAGCACCACAAAAGAGCAATCCTCCCCCTTCGGCCATAAAGCCGATACAGAATTCAAACTTACACAATTTCAGCTTTATTTATACTATATAATTTATTTTTTGTTTTTATATGTTTTTTACATTAGCATATTTTCCCGTTTGTTTCAACTAATATTTATTTTTTTAAATTTATTTGTGAATTGTACTTATCTTTTCTTTTGTTTTTTATGCATTTTTACACACTTGTATGATTTTATTATTTTTTATATAATATAATTAATTGTTTGCAAAGGTTGTGCAAGCAAACTATAAAATTCCTGAAAGAAGGGAGCACTACTTAACAATGAATATACATCTTATATATCAATCAGAGCATGAAACCATTGCCTTTGCCGCCAAGGAACTCTGCCTTCATCTCTCAGCAACAGGAAGTTCCATTTCCTTCCGCCACAATCAGCCTGGCTTCGCCTGTAAGGAGCCTGATACCTTAACCCTTCGCCTCTGCCTTGCAGAGGCCCGTCCCTCTCCATTGGATGATTCCTATCATATTTGCATCTCTCCTTCAGAGGGAAGCATCACCGGCAGTAATCCGCGCAGTATCCTGCTTGGCGTCTATGCCTTTTTAAAGGAGCTGGGCTTCCGTTTTCTTGCCCCTGGTTCCCAGGGAACCCTTATTCCTGCTGCTCCAGTAGCTGAGGACTTCTATATGGATATTGAAAGGACTGCCTCCCTCCGCCACCGCGGCGTCTGCATTGAGGGCGCCAATTCCCTTGAAAATATACTGGATTTTATTGACTGGCTTCCCAAGGTAGGCTTTAACAGCTTTTTCCTGCAATTCACGGAACCCTTTATCTTTCTAAACCGCTGGTATGATCACATCAACAATCCATTGTATCCGCCGCAAAAGAAAGAACCAGACTTCTATCAGGACTGCTACCAGAAGCTGGAGGCGGCAGTGAAGCAACGCTCCCTCCTGCTTCACACAGTAGGCCACGGCTGGACCTGCGAGGCCATCGGATACCCCTCAGGCGGCTGGCTTACCGCCCCCAGGGAGCCTGAAAGACAAACGGCTGAACTGCTGGCGGAGGTAAATAAAAAGCGTGCCTTCATTGGAGGGATTCCGATGAACACCAATCTTTGCTACGCAAACGATACAGCTGCTGAGCGTTTTACCGATTCAGTGATACGCTATCTGGAGGAACACACCCAGGTGGATTTTCTTCATATCTGGCTTGCCGACGAACCAAACCATGTGTGCGAATGTGAAGCCTGTAAAGATCTTTCTCCGACCGATCAATACATCCAGCTTTTGAACCGGATCGACCGCAGGATGGAGGAGCATGGCTTAAGCTGTCATCTGGTATTCCTGCTCTACCAGGAGCTTTTATACCCGCCGGTAAAGGAAAAGCTCCTGCACCCAGAACATTTTACTCTTATGTTTGCGCCAATCAGCCGAAGCTTTGCTATTTCCTATCCCTCAAACGTCACTACGGTTCCTCTGCCCACCTATCGGAGAAACCAGATGACACTGCCTACCGACATTATTGAAAATCTTTCCTATCTGAAAGAATGGCAGCGGGAGTTTTACGGGGACAGCTTTGTCTACGATTACCCCCTTGGCCGGGCGCATTACGGAGATCTCGGCTACCTAAAGCTCAGCCGCGTCATCGCCGGAGATATTAAAAGCCTTCCTTCTCTTGGCATGAATGGATATATCAGCTGTCAGGAGCTGCGCGTCGCTCTGCCCAATACATTTCCAAATTATCTTATGGGCCATCTGCTTTTTGACCATAAGCAAAGCTGTGAGGAGCTGGAGCAGGAATATTTCCAGGCTGCCTATGGACGCCACTGGCAAAGCGTACATAATTATCTGAATACGCTGTCTCAGCTATCCGACTGTGATTATTTCAACGGAAAAGGAAAACGGGTTTCCTCTGCGATGGAGCGCAATTACCATATGCTCTGTAAACAGATACAGCATTTTCTTCCTTCCATCCAACAGGCGGTAGGGGAAGCTTCTTCTGAATTTGAGTTATTTTTCTTTAAACTGCTTGACTACCATGCAGGCTATGGTGTACGCTTAGGGAAAGCGTTGACCGCACTGGCTGCCGGGAACGAGGCTGAGGCTAACCTTCTGTTTGCTGAATTTTGTAATTTTATTCGCAAGCAAGAAGCCTCCATGCAGCCTTATCTGGATGTTTACCGCATTATCGAGGTCTCCGCAAAATATACAGGCTTTTGTTTGCCGGAGGCCTGATATAAGAAGGAATCAGCTATTATGTACAAATTGGTAAAACGAAAGTCCTCCAACCGGAATAAAATTTTAGAATGTATCTACCGGAATGCCCCTATTTCCCGAACCAGCATTGCAAAGCTGACCGGCATCACTCCAGCCACCACGACACTCACCATTGCCGAGCTGCTGGACGAGGGCATTGTATGCGAGCTGGGTCTGGAAGAATCAGCAGACCCCTCCTGCGCAGGCCGCAGACGCATCTCCCTTGACATCTGCCCAGACTTTCTCTTATCTCTGGGAGTTGAATTTAACCAAAAGGCTTTGTCCCTGAGCGTCACTGATATGAAGGGAAAAAGTCTCTATTTTTACAGCCAGCCCCATACGCCGGCTCTCGGAAAACGCATTACCGAAGCCATATTGGAGCAGATTGACGCCGCGCTTCATTCCTGCGGCATTACCGAAGATCGGCTTGCCGGTATCGGCATTGCTATCCCAGGGCATATAAACGCAGCCTCGTCAAAGCTTGCCAGCAATAATAACACGTGGGACAGCTTGGATATAGCCAAAATACGCAGCTCCTTTTCAGTTCCGGTTCTGTTTGAGAACAATGTCCGTTGTATGGCCCTCAGCCAATATCTCTTTCACCCGGAAATCACTCCCGACAGCTTTGCGTTCTTTCATGTGGGGCTTGGCATGTTTTGCGCAAATATGATGGATGGTCATCTTTTTCTGGGAAATTCATACGTATCCGGTGAGATCGGCCATACCATCGTCAATCCCAATGGACTGCGCTGCGAGTGCGGCAAGCAGGGCTGTCTCCAGACCATCGCCAGCGAGCAGCGGTTTATTCATAATGCCCAAAAGCTTTATAAAACCGAGCCTGACGGAATTTTGCGCCATCTTGTAGCCTCCCCTGAGGCGATCACAATGGATACCATTGCGGCCGCCTATTCCATGGGAGATGAGGCGGTAACTGCCTGCGTTACCCATGGGCTGCGTTATCTGGGTATCTCTACCTCCAACATTGCCATACTGATGAACCCAGGGAAAATTTTTCTCCACGGTGCGATCTTCACCTATCCAGAGATTCAGGTTGAATTGATGAACATCATCCGCCAGCAGCTCTCCTTTGTGGAAAGCTCCCATGTGGAAAGCATAGAAATCCTTCCCTGCGGCGTACAGGACGGATCCATCGGAGGTTCGGCTCTGGCTATTTTGGAGGGCTTCTTAGAGGTTTCCTATGACCAGGGATAAAGGGCTTTGTATCACAATGCCAGTAAGGGGGATGCATCATATCCCTTTACAAGCCCCGGACAATTCTGACCTCCTCCCAACAAGCCATACCCTGCTTAAGAATATGATATCTGCGGCTCACCGGCTGGCTAAAACCATAACCAAACTTTATGGCTGTAAAAGCCATTTATAAAACACGGTTCCATTCGCTATAAAAGCACTTGGAACCGTGTTTCCCATTTTAGAGAGAGGCTTTAAGCTGCTGTCATATCTTTAATTAATTATATGGCAGCAGCTACCACCTTGCTTTATCCAGTTTTAATATATGTCCCCAGAATCTTCCTCATAGCCAGCCCCTTTTGGGCTTTCCGGCAGCTCTTTGCTGTTAGGCCAAGCTCCCTTGGTTTCTGCATCAGCCAATTTAAACTGTTCTACCAACCGGTTCAGCATACCAGCCTGCCCGGACAGCTCCTCACTGGCAGCCGCGCTTTCCTGACTTGTTGCTGAATTCGTCTGAACAACAGAGGAAATCTGCTCTATGCCAGCTGTGATCTGCCTGATGATTCCGGCTTGCTCTTCTGATGCTTCCGCAATTTCACTTATGGTGGCAGTCACTTCCTTTACCTTTTCTGCTAAGCTTTCAA
Organism: Clostridium porci; assembly: GCF_009696375.1. Lineage (GTDB taxonomy): Bacteria > Bacillota > Clostridia > Lachnospirales > Lachnospiraceae > Enterocloster > Enterocloster porci. The sequence goes on along the minus strand of NZ_VUMD01000011.1, from coordinate 36,069 downwards.
AGGCTTCCTGAGTTTTATTTGCAATCGCCTCGCCGCGGGCGACTGCGGCAGTTTCACTTTCAATCAAGGCCGTGGTATTTTTTGCCGCTTCTGCTGATTTTCCAGCAAGATTTCTTACCTCGTCAGCTACAACAGCGAAGCCTTTTCCAGCAGTTCCGGCTCTGGCAGCCTCTACGGCTGCATTCAGAGCAAGGATATTCGTCTGAAACGCTATATCATCAATTACTTTGATAACCTTTCTGATATTTTCAGAGGTAGAGGAAATTTCGTTCATAGAGGCAATCATCTGTTTCATATCTCCAAGGGTTGACTGAGCCACTGTACCAGAATCTGTGGCAAGGACGCTTGCCTTTTTGGCGTTCTCAGAATTTTGATGAACCTGCTCTGATACCTCCGTAAGAGAGGCTGACAATTCCTCTACACTGCTGGCCTGCTCAGCCGCTCCCTGAGCCAGTGCCTGTGAACCGCTGGAAACCTGATCGGCCCCTGCATTGATTTGACTTGCAGACGCCTCTATCTCTCTAAAGGAGGCATTTAGCTTTTTAACCAGGCTATCAATGGAAACCTCGATTTCTCTCAATTCTCCAGGAAAGGTTCTTGACACGCTAATAGCCAGATTACCTGCGCTCAACGATCCCAGCTTAGCAGAGATTTCAGTTATAATCCGTTTCAGCTCCCCAAAACTTTTCTGCATGCTTTTGCATGTTTTTCCAAACTCATCCTTGCTTTCGTAAGTGATTTGGGTGCTGAAATCTCCCTGGGAAAGGGCGTATGCCGCATGTTCAATTTCATCCAAAGGCTTTGTGATTGCATTCATCAATTTCCTGCTGACAATCATACTTCCTGCTAAGGCCAAAATGACACTGCATACAGCATAAACGATCATCCTCCTGTAGATTGCCACTGACTTTTGAATTTCACGTTTGGACAATTCAGCCTGCTCATTCCCTATGTCAGTTAATATACTTGCGCATTCATCCGACATCGGTTTATACTTATCTGTGAAAACCAAAATCGCTTTTTCATATTCCGCCTCTGTATTTAACCGAATCAGTTCTGTAATCTCCTTTTCTACTTCTGCCACAGCCTGAAGAATATTCGATAATTTTTCTACCTTCTCTTTACTTACTCTGTAATTCTTCAGGAAGCTGCTGTAGACCTCATTCAGCCGTTCCCAATCCTGGGCTTTTATTTTTAAGCATGCATTAATTTCATTCCCATCCTCCGAATGGGCAGCCAACAGCAGGTATCGTTCCATGGAAACCAGATTTCTTCTCATCTCCCAAACATACCCTGTATTTGCCAGCGTTTTTTCAACCAAAATCTCCCTTTTCTGATTGATAAACCGCATCCCATAAATAGCCAGAATTGATATTGCCAACGTAAAGAAGATAATAATTCCAAATCCAACCGACAGCTTTATTTTAACCTTTAAATTTTTCATATCAATATTCTCGCTTTCATTTAAGCAGTAAACATATTCGGCCGCCTGAAAAACAGCTATTTTGCTTCCGAATCCCCCTTAAGCTTAGGCTGAGAGCATTACGTTCACTGCCTCATTTATCTTGATTGTGTTGTTCTTTAAATTCAATCCAATTTAATTAAATCCTTAATCCTACGTCCATGAAGAAGCTTCCTTCAGCCAGCAGTTCCTTCCTTCGAAAGGAGACAGCCGCACGATACCGATATTCCGTAAACAGCCAACTGAAATCTGTCCCATCTATTTCCTATAAGAAAAGCTGTTCAAATTGCTATTTTCACTCTACATAATATATAACAGGATTGCTCATTCAAAGGACGTATATCCATGACCTTTCCTTAAGTGGAAGCAAGGATATGTCATCTGTGTCAATCTTAAGCGCATTTGCCCCTTCCTGTGTTGGTATCCGAAAATTTTCATCCATGCCGTCTGACATTTTATTGCCTTGCATATGAAGACATTCCATTATCGTCACAGATGTATGTTCATCTGTTTTAACCATAAAAGGAAATACGCGGGTGCCACAGGCTTTCAGCAGCTTATAAAAGACCGCTCCTCAGTCTTTGAAAAACCAACACCTCTAGGTTATGTCTGAATGCATCATTTACTGATAAAAAAATCAATCTATTTTAAAGCCACAATAAACATACCTCCAGACCGAAAAAAGCATTTCAATGACCCCCCCCCCCCTGATCATTCTTCTATCTCATCCATCTACAATCCTCCTTCCTGTTAATCCGTTGTCAATACACCATCAGGGAAATATGGGATGCGATCTGCCCGACAATGAAGCAGGCGCTGGCACAAACTGCTAACGCCTCACTGACAAAAGTATTATTCCCCAAAAGAAATAGGGCCTATATATACTATAATCGACTACTTATACTAAAAAATAAGATATATCTTTCCTATTTTTGATGGTTATGCCCCTTTGATTCCATCACAGAACCAAACAAGACATCTGTCCTGCAAAATGTTTCATAAACAATCCTCTTTTCTATTGACAAATCTTCTCTCATAGGGTAATCTGTGATCATTCCGATGTAATTCAAGCATCACCTATTATCTCATTCATTCTAAGGCGGTTCCTGTTCAGTTCCCCCTTAATTGTGAGAATAGAATCTATATGAAACTGTTTAATCAGTTTACATAAAAATATACAAGGGGGTACACATATGGTATACGAACAATTTTTGACTGCTTTAAAGGAACGCATGGAATGTGCTCTTGGACCGGAATATAAGCTGGCCCTTCACAGGATTCCAAGAAATAACGGCCTTATGCTAGACGGGCTGTGTATCATGAAAAAGGATTCCAGTATTGCTCCTTCTATCTACTTAAATACCTGTTACCAGCAGTTCCTGTCCGGCATGCCTCTGGAGGATATTGTGTATGAGCTTTTAGAGCTGTATAACAGCAGCCGTACACCGCCCGGCTTAGACCTTCAGGAGCTTACCTTATACGAAGCAGTCAAAGACCGTATTGCCTTCAGGCTGGTTCATGCCAAAGCTAACAGGAATATCCTGAACAAGGTTCCCCATATCTGCTGGCTGGACTTAGCGGTGGTATTTTTTCTCTGCATTAGCCAGGACAACAGCGGCATGATAACCGCAGCGATCTGCAACGAACATTTGAATATCTGGAACATTTCTAAGGAGGATTTAGTAAAGCAGGCCTTTACAAATACACCCAGGCTTTTCCCTTACACTGTTACAAGCATGGCATCCCTACTTGAGCATCTGAATCAGGAGGATACAATGGCCGGGGACCCAGCCCCCTTTTCCATACTCAGCAATTCCTCAGGTGTTTATGGGGCTGGCTGCCTTGTTTACAGCAACGTAATAAAAAACTTCGCAGATACCATAGAGCAGGACATAATTATCCTGCCCTCCAGTATTCACGAAGTTCTTCTCCTGGCCGATACCGGGAATATTTCCTATGGGGAAATGACACGTTTGGTTACACATATCAACAATACGGAGGTGCCAAAGACCGATCAGCTGTCCAATGAGGTTTACATATATTCCAGAAAGCTGGATTCTATCTCCATGGCTTCTAAGCCGGATGCAGCAGTCCCCTGGCCTGCCCCTTAGACCCTTACAGGTTCAGCCCTAACCGAATATGAAGCTGCCAAGCTGGAACACCAGCACCGCTCCCATCCAGGCTACTGCCAGCTGAAAGAGCACCATCCCAAGGGTCCATTTCCAAGAGCCGGTCTCACGCTTAATCGTGGCTACCGCCGCGATACAGGGTGAGTACAGCAGGCAAAACACCATCAAAGCGTAGGCATTCATCCATCCAAAGCCCGCCTCTGCCAGGATACCCGACAGCCCGGCCATGCCTGCGCTGGAATTTACGTTATTGATCCCGTAAAGCACACTGAAACTGGAAACCACCACTTCTTTTGCAGACAGTCCAGATATAAGGGCCACTGCAACCTGCCACTGGCCCAGGCCCGCAGGGCGAAGGAAGGGCGCCAGGCTGTGTCCCACAATAGCCGCAAAGCTATCAGATACATCAGCTACAAATCCCTGAGGACCCAGGTTCATTATAAACCATAAAGCGATCGAGGCCAAAAATATGGTGGTTCCAGCCTTAGAGAGATAATCCTTTACCTTATCCCACACATAGATAGCCACTGTCCGGGAGTTGGGAGTTTTATATTCGGGGAGCTCTATAAGAAGAGAATTTCCCTGACGCCTATTTTTGTCATGAAAATGAACAATAAATGCCACCATAATCGCCACAAATAGTCCTATCAAATACAGGGAATAGGCTACCAGCAAGGCCCTGTCCGGAAAGAACATCTCAGCAAACAGCACATAGATGGGAAGTCTTGCGGAGCAGGACATAAAGGGAGTAATCAGTATCGTTCTCCGCCTATCCCTAACACTCTCCAAGGCTCTGGTAGCCATCACAGCCGGAACTGTACAGCCAAAGCCCAAAAGCATGGGCAAAAACGCCTTACCTGAAAGTCCTACCATTCCCATGGTCTCATTCATTACATAGGCCACCCGTGCCATATAGCCGCTGTCCTCCAGAAAAGCCAGCGCCAGAAACAATATAAAAATATTAGGCAGGAAGGTGAGAATACCACCTACGCCTGCGATGATTCCGTCTACAATCAAGGATATCATCCACTGGGAGGCCTGGATACTGGTAAGAAGCTCTAATGTGCCTTTAGAAAGCATATCCAGCCCCATCTGAAAATATCCCTTCAGAAAATCTCCTACCGTAAAGGTCAGGAAAAAAACCAGGGCCATAATTCCCAGAAATGCCGGGATTCCCCATATAGGATGGGTCATTAACCGATCCACCCGGTCCGTAGTTGCTGCCTTTATATCCTTGTTGAAAAGACATTCCTCAATTATATACTCTATGTAATCGTATTTTTCATTTATAATCTGCTTCTCATAATTATGGGTAAGAATCTTCTCCATATGCTCCAGCGGATGGTCGTTCACCACTAGCTGGTCGAACTCCAAAAACTTGATGGCATGCCAGCGCATATTATCCATCTCTCCGTACTTGCCTTTAAGAGCTTGCTCAACAGCCGCAATTTTTTCCTCCACCTCAGAGCTGTAGTGAATCACAACGCCGTGAGGGCCCTCCTCATAGTGGTGAACCACTGCATGCATCAGCGCGTCCAGCCCTGTGCGCTTTCTGGCAGATACCTGCACTACCGGAATTTCTCCCAGCATCTCAGGCAGGCGGTGCATATCAATCTCCATCCCCCTCTCCTCCACTATATCCATCATGTTAAGAGCCAGAATTACAGGCTTCTTAAGCTCTATCAACTGCATAGTCAGATAAAGATTCCTCTCCAGAGATGAGGCGTCCACTACATTAATAATAACGTCAACCTCTCCGTCCTCAATACATTTTCGAGTCACCTTTTCCTCTATGGTATAGGAGGTAAGGCTGTAGATTCCCGGAAGATCAATAACCTTTATGGGCCGTCCTTTATAGCTGGCAGAGCCCTCTACGCGCTCTACCGTTACGCCGGGCCAGTTAGCAACCTTAAGCTTTGCTCCGGTAAACGCATTAAAAAGGGTAGTCTTACCGCAGTTAGGATTCCCTACAAAGCCTACGGTGATGGGCCGGCTGTCCTCCTTATGCTCTGCCCTTCTTCTCTGCCTTACAGCCTCCCCTCCCTTTGGTTGCCCCAGAACAACGCTTCCATAGGAGCCGTTGCCGCAGCCTTTTATCTCTCGGTTCATACTCCATGCTCCTCCCTAACTGTAATTCCATCGGATAAGCGTTTTCCCAGAGCCAGTCTTGTGCCCCTCACCTTGATTATAACGCTGCCGCTTCCTTTTTTGTTTAATATATTCACCGGCGTTCCTTCATTCACCCCTAATGCCTCCAGTCTCCTGGTAATTCCTTCGTCCACCTGGACACTGTCAACCACATAGCGTCCGCCGATAGCACACTCATTTAATTTTAGCATCTCTGCTTGTATCCTCCTGTAATCAACTTAAAAGCCATACTTATTGTATGCTTAATGAAATTAATTGTCAACAAGAAGGATTTGTCAAAGCTATCTAATATTCGTACGCAAAAAAGGAATGCTGCAAAATAAAAATACTCTGGTTAATCAAGTCAAAATCATCCTCTAGAAAAAAACACGGCTCCAGGCTGCTATAAATGGACTGCCTGGAGCCGTGCTTTAAACTCTTTACTGTTTTTCTTTCTTCCCGTCATGTTTATGGAATCCAAACGCCGGAGCCGTCTACATACCTGCCATCCGGTGTATAGGTATTAGCATACATGGAGCCATCCGAACCGAAATAGTACCACTTTCCGTCCAGAGCCTGCCAGCCAGTTGCCATGACACCGCTTCCATCCAGATAATACCATCTGCCGTCCAGCCTCTGCCAGCCAGTCAGCATGGCTCCGCTGTTGTTCAGATAATAGCTTCTTCCATTCATATTCTGCCAACCGGTCTGCATTTCACCGCTGCCGTTCATATAATACCATACCCCGTTAATCAGATTCCACCCTGTGGCCATCACTCCGTTTGGAAGCAAGTAATACCACACTCCATCCAGCTTCTGCCAGCCAGTCAGCATATAACCGGAGCTGTTGAAGTAATACCATGCTCCATTAATCTGCTTCCAGCAGGATGCCGGATATCCGCCGGTATCATAGCTGTACCACCAGCCGTTCTGATTCTGTATCCAACGTCCGCTGCCGGAATATCTTCCTAAATCTTCCTCTCTGATATAAAGGGCGTCGGAATCCTCAGACCATTCACCTGCCTTGCTGTTATAGCTGGCAATAGCCCTTACACGGAAGGTATAATCCCCCTCTTTGTTAAAATATCCTGCAAAGTTGTAGGAGGTTCCTGAAGCTTCCACAGTAGTCACCGTTCTGTCGTCCCGCATCAGCTTCACATCATAGCGTTTAGCGCCCTCAATTTCACCCCAATACGCTGTAGTACCTTCCCACTCCAGCTCGGTTGCTCCCTCCAGCTTTCCTCCGATACGCTTTAACTCTGCGTACACTTCGATATAATTGCCGCCGTCGCTGATACTTGCCTTTTTAAACTCCGCATTACATCCTGACAAAGAAAAATGGCTTTTGGAGGTATAGGAAAAACGATATCCATCCTCTGCCGACAGCTCTACCTTTACCTTCGGTATGTCTCCTACCGTCCAGACATCCTGGTCGTCCCCATTGGTATACTCTGCTGATTCCACACGATAGCCTGCTCCACCGGAAGTCACTGTGATCGTACCGATATCATCTCCGCTTTCCGGTTCCTTATTATAAGAAAATTTAAGCTTCACCGTATCAATTTTTTTATCTGCCGCAAAAGCAGGAAAGCTGGCTCCAAAAACCATTATTACCGCCGCCGTCAGGCATAGCCACCGTCTTATTTTCATACAATCTCCTCCTGTAAACAAAGCTATCTACCAACTATTTCCTGCTTTTATTATAGTAAAAATATTATAATTGTACAATTTCTTATTCCTTAAAAGAATATTACATTTTTACTACACGAGAACCCTGCATTCTATTCCAGATCCAAAAGCATTTTCTTAATCACGACCATACGGTCTCGAAGCCTTGCCGCTTCCTCAAAGTTAAGCTCCGCCGCAGCTTGGTGCATCTTCCTCTCCAGCTCCCCAGACAGCTTCTTCAGCTCCTTCTCATCCATAGACTCCGGTTCTTTCTTAAACTGCTTGTCATCCGCCTCAACCGCCTTGGAAATAGAGATCAGATCCCGTACCGCCTTCTTAACCGTTGTAGGCGTAATTCCATGCTCCTCATTATACTTTTGCTGAAGCTTGCGGCGGCGGTTTGTTTCCTCTATGGCTACGCGCATAGAATCTGTAATCGTATCCGCATACATGATTACATGTCCCTCTGAGTTTCTTGCCGCACGTCCAATCGTCTGAATCAGGGAGGTTTCCGAGCGAAGGAAGCCTTCCTTGTCAGCATCCAGAATAGCCACCAGGGTTATCTCCGGAATATCCAGTCCCTCTCTTAAAAGGTTAATACCTACCAGCACATCAAAGACATCCAAACGCATGTCCCGGATTATCTGGGCTCTCTCCAGGGTATCTATATCCGAGTGGAGGTATTTTACCCGGATGCCCGCCTCACGCATATAATCCGTCAAATCCTCAGCCATACGCTTGGTCAGGGTGGTGATCAGCACCTTATGGTGGTTTTTCACCTCCCGATTCACCTCAGAAATCAAATCGTCAATCTGCCCTTCAACCGGCCGCACGCTAATCTTAGGATCCAGAAGTCCCGTGGGCCGGATAATCTGCTCTACCCTCAGCAGCTCATGCTCCTGTTCGTACACAGAAGGGGTAGCAGACACAAAAAGCATTTGGTTAATCTTTTCCTCAAACTCCCCAAAATTCAAGGGCCGGTTATCCAGAGCCGAGGGAAGACGGAAGCCATAGTCCACCAGAGTAGTCTTTCGGGAGCGATCTCCTGCATACATGCCCCTTACCTGAGGAAGGGTGATATGAGACTCATCCACTATCATCAAAAAATCATCAGGGAAGTAATCAATCAATGTAAAGGGCGGCTCTCCCGTGAGAGAGCCGGTAAGATGCCTGGAATAATTCTCAATTCCTGAACAGAATCCGGTTTCCCGCATCATTTCCACATCAAAATTCGTCCGCTCCGCGATCCTCTGCGCCTCCAGAAGCTTATCCTCACTCTTGAAAAATGCTACCCGCTCCTTCATTTCCTCCAGAATGTGCTCCGTGGCCTCCATCATTTTCTCCTTGGGCACTACATAATGAGAGGCCGGAAAAATAGCAATATGTCCAAGCTGAGCCTTAATTTCCCCTGTAACCGTATCGATCTCCGTGATCCGATCCACCTCATCCCCAAAGAACTCAATGCGGTAAGCATCCCCGTCGGAATAGGCCGGATACACCTCCAGCACATCCCCCCGCACCCGAAAGGTTCCTCGCTTAAAGTCCATGTCATTGCGATCATACTGGATATCGATCAGCTTGTGGATTACCTCGTCCCTGTCTTTGCTCATACCTGGTCTGAGGGAGATAACCATCTCCTGATAATCGATGGGACTTCCCAGACCGTAGATACAGGATACCGATGCCACAATAATTACATCCCGTCTCTCAGAAAGCGCGGCAGTAGCGGAATGGCGGAGCTTATCAATCTCATCGTTGATAGAGGAATCCTTCTCAATGTAGGTATCAGAGGAGGGAACGTAGGCTTCCGGCTGGTAGTAGTCGTAATAGGACACAAAGTACTCCACCGCATTATTTGGGAAAAACTCTTTAAACTCCCCATATAGCTGTGCAGCCAACGTCTTGTTATGAGCAAGAATTAATGTAGGCTTATTCAATGCCTGAATCACGTTAGCCATGGTAAATGTTTTTCCAGAGCCAGTTACGCCCAATAGCGTCTGAAATTGATTTCCTTCCCTAAAGCCCTGCACTAGTTGAGAGATTGCCTGGGGCTGGTCTCCGGTAGGGGCATATTCTGATACTAATTCAAACTGATCCATGAAGCCATCTCCTTAAAAAGTATAAATGCCATGTTTTAGATTTAAAGCAGCCTTTTCCCATTCCTTTCTGTACAGTGCCATAACCAGAGGAAAACTAACCACTTTATTGTTCCAGGAGGACAGATAGGCGCCATTGATGATATTCAGTGACTGCACTGCCTCTTCCACCGGACACAGTATTTTTTCCCTTCCCTGTACTGCCTGTATAAAATGATTGACAATAGCTGTCTGCTGTACTCGGTTATCCGTATCGTTAAACTCTATCATTTCCTCCCTTGTCATCCTTCGCTTACTTTACCTTAACGTTTTATTTATTATATCAAACTTCTGTCATCTTGTACAGAAAAACCGAATGTTTGTTCTTTTCCTTTTGTGGCTCCACATTTCTTGTGTCACTCCAGAGCGCTGCAAAATGATAAGGAATGCCGCAGCATAGAAACACAATAGCAAATTAAACCAAAAGCAAGGTTCTAAGCGGCTATTTTAGCTACTAAAACCCTGCTTTTTGTACAGCATTTTCGTAAAGACCTGTTTTTACACAGCTCCTCTCTCTATTCCTTTAGTCATGGGACAAGAGCAGCCAGATAAGCCTTCTTCTCGTCACCGCAGCTTATTCTTCATGACCTCAACTGCCTTCTGAATCTGATTATCCTCCTCAGGCTTCACCACAGCCTGGGTCTTAAGGACTTCGTCCAGTTCCACTGCCACATCTGGCTCAATTCCCTTTCCATGGAGATCAAAGCCGCTTGGAGTATAGTAATGAGCGGTCGTCAGCTTAATAGCAGAACCGTCTCCCAAAGGAATCAGATTTTGTACAATTCCCTTTCCATAGCTGGTAGTACCTACTACCGTAGCCCGGTTGTAATCCTTCATAGCTCCGGTAAATACCTCCGAAGCGCTGGCAGAATCTCCATTGATCAATATTACGATAGGAAGATCCATCTGATGTTTGTCTGAGGCAGTAAACACATCCCCTTTTTCATTCTTATCAGCTGTATATACAATAAGGGTTTTCCCCTGTCCCTTATCATATTTGGAAATATCATCAGGCAGCAAATAATCCACCATTTTCACAGCTCCATCCAAAATTCCCCCCGGATTGTTCCTTAAGTCGATGATAAGCCCCTTCATTCCGCTTTGTGCCAGTCCATCCACAGCTTCCTCAAATTGCTTAACCGTAATCACATCAAATTCAGTGACTGCAACATACCCGATATTGTCGTCCAGCATCCTGTGCTCTACAGTTGGCACCTCAATCTTGCGGCGCTTCATTGTCAGCTCCACATACTGATCCTTGTCTGAACGGTACACGGTAAGCCTTACGTCTGTTCCTTCCTTACCCTTGATGTAATTATTCACCAAAACCTCAAGGCTTTCACTGGCAACCAGCGTATCCTCCACCTTATAGATAATATCTCCCGGCTGCATCCCTGCCTCCAGAGCAGGCGAGCCCTCAAACACCTTTACTATCGTGCACAGGCCGGTGGTTCTGTTTTGGCTTATCATAGCTCCTATGCCCGAATACTCTCCCTGTGTTGTTTCCATCATAGACTGGTAATCCGCAGCTGAATAATAAACGGAATAAGGGTCATCCAGGCCAGCCAGCATGCCCCGGTAGATATAATCCTCTACAGCCTCCGCATCCTCATCATACAAGAAGGTCTGCCCTATAATGTCCTCAATCAGGTTCATCTTAGACGTTACCTTATCATAGTCCAGCCCCTCTTGCTTTTTACCCTTGCCGTCTGTTATGGACACTGCTCCGTCCTTTTCCGGCTGAAACTTAGGCTGACTGCGCATCACTCTCATGCCAAACAGGTAGATGCCTGCTGACATCCCCACTACGATCAAGCCTACAAAGGCTGTTACAAGAGCACCTACCAAAGCTCCACTCCAGAACCGGTTCCTTCCGTTACCCTGGCGATCCATATGCTGTCTGCCCTGATTTATCTCCTGATTCGTATTTTCCTGTTGATTTAAATCACGATTTTCCAACTTCTATCTCCTATCTGCCCGTTCCTGATATGATATATAACAGGCCCACCAAATTTATCCAAAGAAACTATGGACTCACATAATTCCTGGGATCTACATAATTTCCTCCTGATCGGATACCAAAATGCAGGTGTGGTCCCGTAGAATAACCGGTAGAGCCTACCTTTGCTATCACCTGGCCCTGAGTCACATTAGCTCCCTCGCTGACCAGAAGCTGAGAACAATGCATATATACAGTGCTGACTCCTCCTCCGTGGTCAATCATAATATAATTCCCAGCCGAATAGCTATATGTAGAAATCACTACCTGGCCCGCCGCCGCCGCTATAATATCCGCGCCTGTACCGGCTCCGATATCCATTCCCTTATGATTAGCGGAAGCTCCCTCTGTAGGCGATTCCCTGTCTCCAAAATTAGAGGTTATCCGGCTGCTGGATGGGCAGGGCCACTTAAAATTAATATTCCCCAAATTTGATACTGTATACGTTTTTCCTGCTTCCTCTGCCTTTTTTCTGGCTTCCTCCTCCCGCCGCTTCATCTCAGCCTCAATCCGTTTCATCTGCTCTTCCTGGGCCTTGATATCTGCTGTGTACTGATCCAGCTCGTTCTGAGCCGTAGCTATCCTTGCCTGAACAGCCGCCAGCTCCTCCTGCTTGGATGCCATCAGCCGTTTCACAGATTGCTGCTTGGCTCTGGTTGTATCCTGAAGGGCTAAAAGGCTTTCGTGCTCCTCATTCAGGGCCTGCTCCTTTACAGCCACCTCATCCTTTATCTCTCCATACTCCCTAAGCTTTCTCCTGTCATACTCTGCAATCTGGCTCACATACTCCCCACGGTTTAAAAGCTCCGAGACGCTTCCTGAATCCATCATCATCTCGACGAAGCTGGTCTGTCCATTCTCATACATATATTTAATCCGAAGCTTCATGGCGCTGTACTGCTGTTTTTCCGCCTCTCTGGCTTTTTCCAACTGAGCCTGAGTTCTCTCAATCTGATTCTCCTTCTCCCCTATTCTTTGCTCCAGCTGTTTCAGCTCATCTGACAGCTTTGCCAAGTTGCCATCCAAAGCCTTCACATAGGCCGCCGTATCTGTCTTCAAGCTCTCAAGCTGGTTTAAGGTATCCTCCACCTGCTTTTTTTCTTCCTCCAAAGCAGATACCTGTTTCTTAGCATCCTCTATTTCCACGCTGGTGGCATAGGAGGAAAATACAGCCCCTCCACCCAGAAGCAGGCCACATGCCAAGGCTGCGGTTCTGCTCCGTAATCTTCCTGTTATTTTCATCATTCCTCCTTACACTCTTAAATGGCGGTTAATGGTAAAGAAGCTGACAAAAAATCCGATTCCCACCCCCAGGATACCGGCTGCCATTGCTATATAGGGAAAAATCGCCTCTACGGCAATGGGCTGAAACATTACTGTCAAGATCTGATAGTTCTCATTCACATAAACCACCGCCTCCTGGTACAGGAAATACATTCCCGCCAAAGGAACCGCTGCCCCGGCGGCTCCCAGAATAACTCCCTCCACCACAAAAGGCCCACGGATCACATAGCCGGCAGCTCCGATATACCGCATAATCTCATTTTCCCGGCGCCTGAAGGCGGCAGTTACAGAGATCGTATTGCTGATAAGAAACACAGCCACTGCCAGCAGCACGCCGATGATCACCGCAGACAAGGCCCCTACCATCTTCCCTGCGCTGGTAAAGCCTGCAGCTACATCGCTGGCATACCGCACTCTGCGCACTCCTTCCATAGACTTAAGCCGTTCAGCCACCTCCTCCTGATCTTCGATATTATTTAAAAATATCTCATAGGAGGCAGAGCCTGCCAGGGGATTATCATCCGCAAACCCTTCGGCCAGTTCTTCCGCTCCTTCAAAATAGTTCTGCTTAAAGCTCTCCCAGGCCTCCTCAGCTGAGATAAACCGCAGCTGACGCACCTCAGGCCAGCTTCCTATCACCTGCCCAGCCTTTTGAATGGCCGCATCCGGTAAATCCTCCTCAAAAAACACGGTAATTCCCACGGTCGTCTCAGCTGTCTTGACCACATTCTGAACATTTGCCGCCAAGGCAAAAAAAAGGCAAAATAAAAAAATACACGCAGAAATAGTAGCTATGGAAGCCAGAGAAAACAAAATATTTCTGCATATATTCGCAAAGCCCTGTTTCAGGCAATACCAAAATGTACTAATTCTCATCGCTTGAAGCTGCGCCTTTCCGGAAGACCGATGGGTCCGCCTGTATCTCTTATAATCTCCCCCCGTTCCATGGTGATAACCCGCTTTCCCATCTCATCCACCATCTCCTGACTATGAGTTACCACAATCACTGTCCTTCCCCTGCCGTTAATCTCCTCCAGCAGCTTCATAATCTCGTGGGCATTAAAGCTGTCCAGATTTCCTGTAGGCTCGTCTGCCAGAAGAACCTCGGGGTCATTGATCAGAGCCCTGGCTATGGCTACCCTCTGCTGCTCGCCGCCGGAAAGCTGACGGGGATATGCTTTATACTTGGCTGATAAGCCTACCAGCCTTAGCATTTCCGGTACTGTCTCCCGGATTATGCGGGAAGGCACTCCGATTACCCGCTGGGCAAAGGCCACATTCTCAAACACAGTGCGGTCTTTCAGGAGTCTGAAATCCTGAAAGACCACGCCTAAGCTTCTCCGGTATTTGGGAATATACCTTCTGGGCATTTTCCCCAGATCCATATCGTTCACTACAATACGCCCATGTGTAGGTTCCAGCTCTTTTAAAAGCAGCTTTATCAAAGTGCTTTTACCAGAACCGCTTCTTCCCACGATAAATACAAATTCCCCATCGCCTATGGTAAAACTGATGCCTCTTACCGCCTTGCTGCCTGTCTCATAGGTCTTAAATACATCGCTAATCTCAATCATCTGTTACTCCGGCTTAATAATCCAGGCTTTCCATATACCTCATATACTTGGCGACCATCAAAGCAATCTTAAATGTAATGGCATCCTCAAAGATACGCAAATCAAGCCCAGTGCTCTTTTGCAGCTTATCTAAACGGTATACCAGAGTATTCCGGTGGATATACAGCTGTCTGGAGGTCTCAGACACATTCAGGCTGTTCTCAAAAAACTTGTTGATGGTAGCCAGAGTCTCTTCATCGAAATCATCCGGTGACTTGCCGTCAAACACTTCCCTGATAAACATTTTGCACAGAGGTATTGGCAGCTGATAAATGAGGCGGCCGATTCCCAGGTTATTGTATGCAATTACATTCTTACCGGAATAAAAAATCTTCCCTACATCCAAAGCCATTTTAGCTTCCTTGTAAGAACGCGAAACCTCCTTTATATCATTGATAACGGTTCCGTAAGCCACACGTACCTTCGTCATAACCTCTGTATTCAGCATGTCCAGAATGGTATTAGCCGTCTTATCCAGCTCGCCGTAGGTCTCTCCCTGGCGTACTTCCTTTACCAGAATAATGTTCTTTTCATCCACTGCCGTAATGAAATCCTTTGTCTTAGCCGCAAACAGGCTTCTTACAGTCTCCAGGGCATTGATATCCTTCTCATTGTGGGTTTCAATGATGTATACCACACGCTTTACATCAGTATCAATATGCAGCTTTTTGGCTCTATTGTAAATATCCACCAAAAGCAGGTTATCCAGCAGGAGGTTCTTGATAAAATTATCCTTATCAAAACGTTCCTTATAGGCAACCAAAAGATTCTGTATCTGGAAAGCTGCTAGCTTTCCTACCATATACACATCATCACTGGCTCCCTTTGCAAGCAAAATGTATTCCAGCTGGTGCTCGTCGAATACCTTAAAGAACTGATATCCCTGAATCACCTGGCTGTCAGCGGGAGAATCAACGAACACCAGAACTGAGCTCTCTGATTCTTCCGCATCTGTAAATGTAGAAGCCAGCACTTTTCCTTCTGTATCACAAATACCTAAATCAATTCTTGTAATTGCCTTTAACCCATCCAATGTAGTCTGCAGTATTTGATTTGAAATCATTTTATTTTCTCCTTTTCAACGTATTCGGAGTAGCTAATATCCCTATTTTCATATTTTAATTCATAATTTTAAAAAAAGCAAGAGAGTTATATTCCCTCTTGCTTCTTTTTACCATATTTTTTGTAAAAAGTCTCTGTTAATTCAATATTACAGCTTCTGTATCCTTATCAAAAATATGAATCTTTTCCAGATCCATAGCCAGCTTGATCGTATCGCCAGGTCTTGCAGTGGTACGTGGATTTACCTTTGCTGTAAAGTTGGAGTCCACTACATCAAAATACAAAAGAACTTCTGAACCCAGCATCTCATATACACGGATGGTGGCGTCAAACATACTCTTAGGAGACATAGCCAGGAAGGACTCTTCATCATGAAGATCTTCAGGACGGATACCCAGGGTAACTGTCTTTCCTACATAGCCGGCTTCCTCCAGCTTTCTTGCCTTGCCTTCCGGAAGGGCAATGGTGTGCTCGCCAAAGGTCAGAGTCACGTCCGCTCCGTCCTTTCCAACCAAAGCATCAATCATATTCATCTGAGGAGCGCCGATAAAGCCTGCCACAAACTTATTGCAGGGCTTGTGGTACAAATTCTGAGGCGTATCTACCTGCTGGATCACTCCGTCCTTCATGACAACGATTCTGGTTCCCAAAGTCATTGCCTCTGTCTGGTCATGGGTTACATATATAATCGTAGTTTCCAGTCTCTGATGAAGCTTGGAGATCTCCACACGCATCTGACCTCTCAGCTTTGCATCCAGGTTAGACAGCGGCTCGTCCATCAAGAACACCTTTGGGCTACGGACAATCGCACGTCCCATAGCAACACGCTGCCTCTGACCGCCAGAAAGCGCCTTTGGCTTACGATCCAGAAGATGCTCTAGGTCAAGTATCCTGGCTGCGTCGCGAACCTTTTTGTCAATCTCAGCCTTTGGCACCTTTCTCAGCTTTAGTCCGAAAGCCATGTTGTCATATACAGACATATGGGGATACAGAGCGTAGTTCTGGAATACCATAGCAATATCCCTGTCCTTTGGCTCCACATCATTTACGATCTTATCATCAATAGAAAGCTCACCGGAGGAAATGTCTTCCAGGCCTGCAATCATACGGAGGGTGGTCGACTTACCGCATCCGGAGGGACCTACGAAAATAATAAATTCCTTATCCTGGATCTCCAGATTAAAGTCCTTAACCGCAACAAAACCGTTGGGATACTTCTTAGTTACATTCTTCAGTGATAAACTAGCCATCCTGTTTTTTCCTCCTAAAATACGCTTGATCCAATTTAATAACCATATAATGAAATACTGGTTTTCACTGCAATTTTTTTCAGTGAAAGCCTTGCTGGCAACTGCTATTATAATACATGAAACGATTGTCAGAATCCATATTGTAAATCAACAAAATACAATTTTAGGATTTAGCTAATTTGTATACGAGGGAAAAAAAATGCTCTAAATTACAAAGTATTCCAATACTTCCCTTGAATTTTTTGTTAATTGTGTTAATCCTTTCAATGTTCAATAAATCCTTCCCCAAACACCTCCCTTGCATCGCTGACAATCAAAAAAGCATTCTTGTCAAACTCAGCCACAATTTCCCTCAAGGTCACAATTTCCTTTCTGGAAACTACGCAGAACAGCATTTTTTTCTCCTGGTTAGAATACATTCCTCTGGCCTCCAGGCTGGTAACGCCTCTTCCCATCCCCTTCATAATCGCATCTGCTATTTCCTGAAAATGATCGGATATAATATAGGCCTGTTTTGAAAACTTAAGTCCCTCAATCATACCATCCGTCACCTTTGCCGCGCAAAAAATAGCAATCAGCGCATAGAGGGCAATGGGAATGCCAAATACAGAAGCCCCTGCCAGAACAATCAGTCCGTCTAGTACCTGTATGATCTGGGCCATTGTATAATATTTCAGCTTCTTCTTAATCAGGGCTGCCAGCATATCCGTTCCTCCTGTAGTGCAGCCGGAAAGAAGCACCAATCCCATACCCACGCCGCTTAGGATTCCTCCAAACAGAGCGGCCAGCAAACGATCCTCTCCCACAAAGGAAGCCTCCGGCAGCAAATACAACGACACGGACAGCAGCACTGTGGATAACAGCGTGCGCTTGATAAATTTCCATCCCATCATAAAGGCAGCTGCTGTAAACAACGGAATATTCAATATAGCATTGGTCAACCACAAAGGCACGCCCCACAGTTCTTTTATGATAATGGCAATGCCCGACACTCCCCCTGTTACCATACTTACCGGATCATATATATTTTTGATAGCGGTTCCAATCAAAAGGGTACCCGTCAGCATACATCCATACTCTAGAGCCGGGTTTCTCTTTAACATCTCCTGTCTCCCTCCATTCCTTCTGCCTGTAAAGCCGCAAAAGGACAGCCACCCTGCATGGTGCTGTCCTCTCAATACTGTCTAAGCTATGTTCTGCATACAGTATGTATCCTCTGCATCCATTATATTTTTTCTATCGTCTTATCTGTGATTCGGATTTTACCCTCTTTTAGTAGGCGGCCAACCGCCCTCTTAAACGCATTCTTGCTCATCTTAAATTCCCGAAGGATAGCTTCTGGAGCCGCCCTGTCATTAAAAGGCAAAATGCCATCAAACTCATCAAGCACCTTAAGCACCAGCTCCGCGTCCGTTCCCATCTGCACATGGGCCCGCTCACGGAGGCACAAATCCAGCTTTCCGTCCTCCCGAACTCTTGTAACACGGGCCTGTACTGTATCTCCCTCCTTGAACTTGCCGTAAAGCTCGCGCTTTGGGATAAGACCGTAATACTTGTGATCCACAGCCACAAAGGCACCAATGCTGTCATTTATCTCATAGATCGTTCCCGTCACCCAATCCTCAGCCTTATAGGGCGACTGGTTACTCATATGGGTATAAACACGCATGGTGGCTGCAAGGCGGCTGCTCTTATCCACATAAAGAGTGACCAGGCAGCGTTCCCCCTTTTTCACCGGATGAGTCTGCTCCTTAAAAGGCAACAATAAATCCTTTTCCAGGCCCATGTCCAGAAACGCCCCGATTCTGGATACATCCTTTACGTCCAGCATAGCCGTTTCTCCCACCTGAAGCTTAGGGGTGCCTATCGTAGCTATCAGACGATCGGAAGAATCCTTGTAAATAAATACAGTCAGCTTATCTCCCACAGACGCTCCCTGGGGCACCTGCTTTTTAGGCAGGAGAACAGATTCCTCACCCCCGTCCTTCTCACCTACATACACTCCGAATTCCTTTATTCTTAAGATTTCCAGTTCCTGTACTTTTCCTAATTCAATCATTTTAGTCTCCTCTGGTCTTTCTCTGTAATCAATTTGCATTTATTACCTTGCCCGGCCTCCGCAAGCAGCAGCTACCGTTCCTCCGTTTGCAGCCATATAACTGCATATAGTTCGCCCTTCTCCCCAGACAGCGCAACGGTCCACACCTGCTTCTCTCCCTGGTTCTCATGGCTGATATGGGGGATCATACGATCTCCCAGCAAGGCTGCTTTTTTATAGTCTGCCCGGATTTCTCTGATTTTAAGCCTCGGTGGAATGGATTCCCTGGCTATCTCTACATATTGCGCATTGTTCACGTGATGATTGGTATCAATATGATGCCGGGCAACTACAATGGACTCGCCGGTATCATAGCTTTCAGGCACTGGTATCTTCCTGGAAGCCGGACTAATCCTCAGCCTTGGCTCTGGGGTGCCGTAGGGCGCCGTATCCTCAGGCCGCACCCGGAGTGGGATGTTTCTCTCTGTGTCATAGAGAAACCATACGGATTCCGCCCTCACACAATCGTTGCCAGCCTCGTCCCTTATAACAAAATTGCGATAGCCATAAATCCCCTTAAAGGAATTGGGCCAGGTTCCTACCATAAGACGTTCTCCAAGCCTGGGATACCGATCTATTATAATCTGCCATGAGGACAGAAGCCAAGCTTTATGACGCTTTTCCATATATACTACGCCTACCTGGGCATCCTCCGACTGGAACGTACTGCAGTCCTGCATATAATTAATCATTCCCGTCACTGAAAGCCGTCCCAATTCGTCCGTCTCACTGTACCGGACCCTGCTGTTAAATATATACATATAGCCTCTTTTTTTCAAATATTTTCTTAATATAACAGTTTAACTGGGTTTTGCCGTATCAAAGCTAAAACCTGCCCTTCTTTCAAGGCTTTTGCTTTCATTATCTAAAACAATCAAAAAATCCCACAGCTCTCAGGCTGCAGGGTTTGATAAGCTGGGCTACAAGGATTCGAACCTTGAAATGACGGAGTCAGAGTCCGTTGCCTTACCATTTGGCGATAGCCCACCGCAATATTAATACCGCAGCAAATTCTCATGAACTACAGCTGCGGATTTCATTATACCCACATTATGATATTTAGTCAAGCACTTTTTTTAACTGAATGTTCCTCTTTGTAAGATTACAATACATATGTTATAATTGAATATTTAAAAAGCTGGGATACTGTTTTAAGAGACATCCGCCCGGAACCCTTCACAGCTTCGCCCCAGGCAGAAATATGCTATATAGTCACTGTTCAGCGCTATCCCCATATACAATATATCGATAAATATTCTCTGGTGATTTAGCATGATACATTAGCTCAATAAATGTCCTATCCTCTGCCAATTCCATAATTTCCATAATCACATCTCGATAATTTTCCTCCTCTTTCATGGCAATGGCAATAAACATTTTAATACCGTCGCGGTTAAAAATAGCAATAGGCTCGTTAAAAACAGCCATAGTAATTCCAAAAGAATAGACATCGTCACCGGGAGCCGCATGGGGCATAGCGATATCATCTGTTATGACAATATAGGCTCCCAGCCTTTCTACCGTTTCAATCATCCTTGTGATGTAGCTGTCACCAATGATTCCTTTTTTCTGCATAGGCTCTGCTGAAAGGCGGATGCCTTCTCTCCAGTCGGATACCTGCAGATTTAAAAGAATATCTTCCAACGAAAGGATTCTGGAAATTTCCTTGTAGGCTGTCACTGGCTCTATATGAAAATTCATTTTCAAAATATTCTTGATTCTCTCCATCTGCACAGGCTCAACATGTTCTTCTACCACAGAAAGGATTTCCTCCATCAGTTGCTTGTTATCTTTTTGCTTCTCCACAGCCGGAAGCATATCCTTTAGGTTATTTATATCCTCTTTTGTAAGCATCGGAGATACAACGATTACCGGTACTGCTAAAGTCTCTTTGAGGGGAATGGAGCTGATAATCAGATCTGGTTCCTCCTGTTTCAGAAATTCCTGAATATGGTGGCAGGAGGTTGTTCCCAGAAGGTGAAACTTAAAACGTTTTTTCAGCCTGTTGGCTATCACCTTTCCTGTAACAACACCAGAGGCACAGGTAATAACTATTTTTTTTTCTTGTAAATGTTCTTCCTTTCCCTCATCCTCCAAAGCCATCTGAAAATACAACGCCATATACCCTATTTCATGCTCAGACAACCGTTTTCCAAAGTACTGCTCCAAAAAGCTGCAGGAATCCAGGATACTGATAAAGATCTGAGGATACTTCTGTTTTATTTCATCCAGAAAGGGATTGGTTACAGAAATATCAAATTCCATTCGGAATACCATACTTTTCACATGGTTCATAAAATATTCATTCATTTCTTCAGAAAAAGAAATATGCTTTCCGGTTATTTTATTAAATCTTGCAATAATTTTATTTGCAATCAAATCTTCCTTTAAGCAATCCTCCCTTTCTCCTTTCAAGCCATAGGTTTTACTGGCGCTGATAAAATAGGACATCAGATAAATGATCTCATCTTCGGGAATCATAATATCATAACGCTTTGAAAGACGATCTCTGAGCCTACGGCAGCAATCATACTCTCTCCAGTTCTTTATATCAGGCCGGACAGCTTCAAAGGAATCAATCAGACAGCCCATCCTTATTCTACGAACTGCAATTAAAATTACCGATATAAATTTTACGAGATCCATATCCGAAAGAATAACTCCCACCTTCTTTTGCATCCTATCTGTCTCATCTTTGATCCAGTCAATCTCTTCTTTTGTAAAGGAGTATAAATTCATTTCCGGCGAATGAAACCTCACCTGATATTCAAAAAGCTGCTCTGCCGCATAGGCTTTTTCTCCTGTTAAAAAATTTCGTATGCAGCTTCTGATCGCTTTTTCTTTTCCAATACAGCAAAAACCCTTCTTTCCAATACTCACCATTTTCAGATTCCAGCCTTCCAGCCGTTTTCTTACATAGCGAATATCGCAAATAAGGGTGCTTCTGCTTATCTTTAATTCCTCGCAAAGAGTTTCATATGTAATGATTCCCTGTAGGCTGGGATGCAGCAGCCTGAAAATAATCCATACGGCGCGTTCTTTCCGGGACAGAATGTAATCCCTATCATACCAGCTGTCAATCAATGCTTTGATTGTTTCCCTTTCTTTCGCGGATGTGTCAAACATCACCTCTGATTTCTTTACCTTAAGCTGTGTGGAAAAACCGTTTTCCTTCAGAAACTCGTTAATATGATTCAGGTCATATCTAACCATCCGATTGCTGATACCATATTGTGCTGCCAGTGCTTCCACACCAGCAGCTTTTCCATCTATACATATATCCCTAAGTATCGTTACAATCCGTTTATTTAACATATGGCATTTACTCCTGTGTTATATGATTGATAACGTCACTTTTTGTTTTAATTAAATTAGGCACAATAACAACTGCGCTCAAAACCGCAAGAAGTCCATAGACCCCAGCGCTTCCTAAGTATTCAAACAGCTTGCCAATGAGGATTCCGATAACAGCAAAGTCAAAATCACCAAAGGTAGTATTTGCAAAGCCAAATGAATCCAGCACAGGAAGTAAAAGAGCCGGGGCAACCGTAATTAACAGGCCGTTGATAAAGGCTCCCACAACAGCGCCCTTCTTGCCTCCGGCTGCATTCCCATAAATACCGGCAGTTGCTCCGCAGAAGAAGTGAGGAACCATGCCAGGAATAATGAACACTCCAAAAGCAGCGCCTACAAGGAACATACCGATCAAACCGCCGATAAAGCTAGAAATAAAACCAATCACAACCGCTGTGGGGGCGTAGGTGAAAAATACGGCGCAATCCACTGCTGGAATACTATTGGGAATTATTTTTGTCGCAATTCCCTGAAAAGCAGGAAGCAGATCGCTTAAAATCATACGTACACCCGAATATACAATCGCTACACCAACAGAAAACTTTAAGGCGCTGGTAACAGCAAACAGAATAAAGTTGTCGTTGGATAAGGTCGCTACAAATTCCGAACCTGCCGCAATGGCTGCTATTAAATAGAATATTGTCATGGTAAGGGCTGTTGAAATTGTAGTGTCACGGAGAAAGCTCCATTTTTCCGGCACCTGGATATGTTCGGTACTGTTCTCCTCTCCTCCTTTAAAAAAGCTTCCTACCCAGGCAGAAATATAGTAAGCAAGACTTCCGAAATGTCCCATGGCTATATCATCACCACCTGTTACCTTCAAGGTGTACTTCTGTCCAATCGCTGGAAGAATCGCACTTGCCAGTCCCAGGAACCAGCCTCCGATTACAATTAACTGGGTGCCTTTCAATCCGGATGCTTGTAATACGGCAGATAAAAGGCACGCCATAAAAAAGCTGTGATGTCCCGTCAGAAAGATATATTTAAATTTTGTAAAGCGGGCAACAAGAATATTGATCACGTAACCTACAATCAGGATCGACATGGTTTCCACACCTAAAACAGTCTGTGCCATAGAGGTGATGACCTCATTATTCGGTACCACGCCAGTAATATGGAATCCCTCCTGAATCATTTCTCCCAAAGGAGTCAGGTTGGCGGTAATAAAATCAGCTCCGGCGCTTAACATTAAGTACCCTAAGATTGGTTTTAATGTACCTGTCATAATCTTATGACCAGGCCTTTTCAAAGCAACCAGACCTACAAAGGCAAAAATACCCATAATCCATGCAGGCTGACTTAATAAGCTTTTAAAGAAATCTAATACTGCTACCATAACATCCTCCTCTTTGTCTCATTTTCCCCTAATTCATCTTTTCGTAAAGCTTTTTAATAATCGGAAGCACATCCTCCTCAATTTTCTTCCGGTTAATATAGCTTCGGACAATTACTACATTATCCTTGCCAAGCTGTGGAGCAAGTTCCTTTACCGTAACAAACAGATCACAGTTTTTACTTCCTGCCGCGCTTAAATCACAGGATTCTACATCCACCTCAATGCCGTTTTCTTCACAAATCTGTTCTATTTTTGTAGCAAGCATAAGGCTGCTTCCAATTCCATTTCCACATATAGTCACAATACGCATTCAGATTCTCCTTTTGATTTTGCAATATTTTCTTCTATAATTTTGATAATTTCTTTTTTTTCTTTACAACTGCACATTTGTTCCACCAGATTCTCTGTTTCAAATATTCCCGACAGCTCCTGCAGAAAATTCAGATGAGCATCGGGATTTGTAGCGCATATGGCAAATAAAACAGAAACATTTTCAAAATCCCTATTATGAAAATCCACTGGTTTTTTTAATGTCACAATAGCCAAGCCGTCCTCATTTACATCTAAGCTGCTTTTTGCGTGGGGCATCGCGATGCCGTCCTCAATTACAATGTAGGGCCCATAGGTTTTTACTACATCTATCATAGCCTCAATATAGCTTTCTTTACATTTTCCTGTATTCACAAGAATGCTGCCTGCAATCCGGATCGCTTCTTCCCAGTTCTTTGCCTTTTGATTTATCGCAACCACCTGTTCATTTAACAAGTCCCGTAACATAAAAATCTCCTTTTTAAACAATTTTATATCCAAGACTGGCTGCATCCCTGAAGAATTCCCTTACTGTCTCTAAGGAATATTCCGTTAAGTCCTTGCCAAACAGTTTCAGCTTTTCCAGAATGGCGTTTGGTACTGTAATAATCTGACAGCCGCATGCTTCTGCCTCTACGATACTGTAAAGATCACGGCAGCTGGCCCAGAGAATTTCTATATTTTTTCTATCTACTGTATACTGAACGCTTTCTCTCACTATCTTCGTGGCATCTGTTCCTGTATCAGAAATACGGCCTGCAAAAATAGAAATAATAGCCGGTACCGTGTCACTCAAAGCAGCCGCTACCTGCTTTACCTGCTCCATGGTAAATACTGCCGTTACATTCAGCTTTACATGCTTTTCTGCCAGCTCTGCTAGAAGCGGTTCGGTAAATTCACCTTTGGTATTGGTTACAGGAATCTTAACATATACATTATCTGCCCACGACGCAATTTCCAGAGCCTCTTTTTTCATCGCTTCCAGCTCGTCAGAAAATACCTCAAAGGAAATCGGCATGTCTTTCACGTTAGACAATATCTCCATCGCGAAATGCTTGTAATCAGTTACACCTGCCTTTTTCATCAACGAAGGATTCGTAGTAAAGCCCTGCACTTTTCCCTTCTTGTATTCTTTTAATATCCCAGCCATGTCTGCGCCGTCTGCAAAAATTTTTATCTTCATTCTCCTTCTCCTTTCCCTGTGTTTTTAATATAATTATTATAAACGGACGTTCATTCTGGCGAAAGAGCATATTTTTTCACTTTTTTAAGGAAATAATTTATTCAATGTGCGCAAAAAACTCCAGCGCTTCTTTTTCCATAAGCTGAGAGCTTGTGTTTTGTTGCATTGGGGAATATCAGAACGCAGAAACTTATATATAAGGATTCGTACAGAAGCTAAAAAGCCAGCAACTATAAGGGCATTCCTCATAATTACTGGCTTTCTTTAAACTGGGCTACAAGGATTCGAACCTTGAAATGACGGAGTCAGAGTCCGTTGCCTTACCATTTGGCGATAGCCCATTAACACAACGAAAGTCATTATAATATATAAACAGTTTTTCGTCAATAGTTTTTTAATTATTTTAAAACTTATCTGCTTTGAAGAATATTCTGTAGCTTCTTCATAGAACGGTTATACTTGGATAGCTCCGTAGCTAGGGGAATTTCCAGGGCCTCTGCCACCTCTCTGTGCTTCATACCAGCCGCCGCATGAAGAAGCACAATCTGTCTCTCTTCTCGGCTTATTTTGCTTAAAGCATCCAAAAGCACTTTCCGGTCAGCTGCCTGTTCCAACGAATCGCAGAAGGTCCTGCCTTCCTCCAGTCCTTCCAGCTCCTCCCATGTCACATCTGCCCTTTGGCGCTGCTCACGAAACCGCATATAGCAAAGATTTCTAGCAATCGTAAAGACCCAGGCCATAGGCTTTCCCTGTGGCACATAGGAACCTGCTTTGCTCCAAATGCTCAGATAGGTTTCCTGCATCAAATCCTCGGCCTCTGTAGGGCTTTTTGTCAGGGACAGGATAAAGCTGTAGACCGAACGGGCCGTTTCCTGGTAAAACTCCCGAAAAGCCTCGCGATCTCCTGTTCCCATTTTCTGAAGCATCTCTTCCTGCGACATTTACATTCCCCCCTTGCGGGAATCAGCCAGTGTAAAGCCTTTCTTATTACCGTTTGCTCCATCCACCCAGGAGGAAGGGAGACTTAAAACGCGCTCTAGCCCCCAGTAGACATAAAGCTGTTTTCTACAGTAATAACGCAGACGCACCGGCTGTCCCGATTTCTCACCTCGTCGCTAATCCTTGCCTTTAGCTTGCCCAGAACTGCCTGCTTATATTCTCTTGGTACAACCAAATCAAAAATCAGGTTGATGCGCTCCTCTCCGTCTACCATCCTGAAATCATGGAATGTAAGCCGGCTGTCAATGCCCATAAGGATATCCGCAACCATATCCTTAAACTCTTCCACCCGTTCATTATGCGTTTCCACCGGATCCATATGAATTACCAGCAGAAGATTAAACCGTCTCATGGCCTCCCGCTCAATACGATCCACTACCTCATGGGTAATCTCTACACTGCAGTTATTAGGCACCTCAGCGTGAATGGAAGCCATGCTTCTGGAGGGACCGTAATTATGTACGATCAGATCGTGGGTTCCCACGATTCCCTCGAAGCTCTCCACAAAATTTGTAATCTGCTCATAGATCTCCGGGTCAATCCCCTCCCCAATGAGAGGAGCAAGTGTATCCTTGGCAATATTCAAGCCAGCAACCATTACCACGATAGAAACAACTACTCCCACAATCCCATCCACATTATATCCAAAGGCTCCGTATATTCCAATGGAGCATATTGTGGCAGAGGTAGTCGCCACATCCCCCATAGCATCTGCCGAAGTAGCCAGCATTACCTTAGAGTTAATGCGTTTCCCCAGTTTTTTATTAAAGAGGGACAGCCACAGCTTCACCCCTACAGACAGCAATAAAATCACAAGAGAAATTCCCTTAAAAGTCATCTCCTCCGGGTGAAATATTTTTCCCACCGATGTCTTAAACAGAGAAAATCCAACCTGAATGATCAGGAATGCTACCACAAAGGCCGCAATGTACTCTATTCTTCCATGACCAAAGGGGTGGTTGTCATCCGCCGGCTTCTCCGCCATCTTAGCGCCCACAAGACCGATCAGGGCCGACGCCATATCTGACAGGTTATTAAACGCATCCGCCATGACAGAAATACTGTTTACCAGCATCCCAATCATTAGCTTCGATCCGAAGAGCAGAAAATTGCAGCAGATTCCTACCAGGCTGCTGAGCGTTCCATAAGCCGTCCTTACCTGTATATCCTCGATTCTTTCAAAATTATTTATAAACCGTTTTACTAAAAATTCTGTCATAAAAAATCCCCGTATTCTACCTGTTCCAGAAATAATCCCTCAGAGGGAGCTGTAAAGCCTGCTTCCCGACGATTCCTTGCCTTCAGAATCCGGGACATCTCCTCCGGTCTGCGTTTCCCCAGCCCCACTTCCATGAGCGTGCCTGCCAGTATCCGCACCATCTGCTGTAAAAAACCGTTGCCTGTAAAGGAAATATGAAGCCGCAAAGCTTCCGGTTGAATAAACTGGATCTCTTCGATGGTGCGAACCGTGGATTTTTTCATCCTCCGGCTGCCGCAGAAGCTTTTAAAATCATGAGTTCCTGTCAAAAGAACCGCTGCCGCTTTCATCTTCTCAATATCCAGCCGCTGACCCAGGCCGTAATAGTAGCGCCGCTGAAACACATCCTTCTTAGGCCCCATTTCAATCTGATATCGGTAGGTTTTTCTCACTGCATTCAGACGGCTGTGAAACCGCTCAGGAGCTTCCTGCGCGTTCCACACCATAATATCCTCCGGCAAATACCGGTTCAGATATTCCATTACCTTCCCGGCCTCCAGCTCCTGCTCCAGATGAAAATTCGCCACCTGTCCCAAGGCATGAACGCCTGAGTCTGTCCGCCCGGAACCATGCACCTTAACCGAAGCTCCTGAAAGACGCTCCAGCACAGCTTCCAATTTTCCCTGAATGGTTTTGTCCGTATTCTCCTGTTTCTGCCATCCGTCATACCGTGTGCCGTCATAGGACAGCCATATTACAATATTCATTGCTCCCTCATCTGTGAAGCCTTCCTCAAAGGCTCATACTTCCATGCTTCAAACTATTTCATAATACGTTTCATTTCTACGTATCTATACCTGCTTTAAGGATTTTACTTTTTCTAACTGCCTCTATCGCCCTGTTAAGAGCCGCCTCATTCTGCACAAGAGCAAGGCGGACAAAGCCCTCCCCTGAGGGCCCGAAGGCACTACCCGGAGTTACCAAAACACCGGCCTTCTCCACCATTTCCATGGCAAATTTCTCAGAGCTGCCATAATTCTTTGGAATAGAAGCCCACACAAACATAGTCGCACAGGGGCGATCCATCCTCCATCCGATGGAGGTAAAACCGTCGCACAGCAAATTTCTGCGCTTCTCATAAATTTCCCTGGTAGCTGTTACACAGTCCTGGGTACCCGTAATCGCCGCTATCGCAGCTTCCTGGATAGGAAGGAACATGCCATAGTCCATATTGGACTTCAAAAGCCTCAATTTTGACACAACTGCCTCATTGCCCAGACAGAAGCCAATTCTCGCTCCTGCCAGTCCATAGGTTTTAGATAAAGAGTTAAATTCCACTCCCACCTCCCTAGCTCCCGGAAACCTAAGAAAACTCCCCCCTGTCCTCCCGTCAAACACCAATTCACTATATGCGTTATCATGCAGAACGATTATATCGTATTTCTTTGCAAATGCAATCAGCTCCTCATAGAAGGAATCAGGAGCTATCGCCGCTGTTGGATTGTTAGGGTAGGAAACCACCAACAGCCTTGCCTTCTCTGCCACTTCCTCCGGTATCTCATCAAGCTGGAGCACATAATTGTGCTCCTTCTTCTGAGGCATATAATAAAGGCTGGCTCCTGCAAGCTGCGGCCCATCCCCAAATACCGGATAACAGGGGTCAGGAACCAGTACCGTATCCCCCTCATCAACTATGGTGAAGGCGATATGGGACAGTCCCTCCTGGGAACCTAACAGGGAACAGATCTCCGTCTCAGGGTTCAGCTTTACATTGTAGCGTCTCTGATACCACTGGGCCGCTGCCTCAAGCAGTTCCCTCCTGTCACTGATAGCATATACATAGTTCTCCGGCCTGGAAGCCCCACGGCATAAGGCCTCTACAATGTGGGGGGCGGGAGGAATATTGGGAGTCCCGATGCTTAGATCAATTACCTCCTCGCCTCTTGCCATTTTTTCTTTTTTAAGCTCTGCCAGCTTTGAAAAAATTCCTTCTCCAAAATGATCCATCCTCTTTGCAAATTTCAAAATTCTCCCTCCTCACTCTCCCTCTTTTATTGGCCAATGATTCATTTCGCCTATTATAGTACATTTTTCTGAATATGACAAGCCAGCAAAAAAGGCGGATTACCTGCCAGAGACGTGGAAACCCTCCGTATTGGCCGGTCAGTATTCAACAGCAGAGAGGTTCTGAACGGTAAAGGCGATAGCAGATTAAACCCAATCAGCCTCTCTAAGCATAACAGAGCTGTTACAAAGCAGCGTGTTAAGAAAATCAGCTACAAAAAGCACGGTTCCAGCAGCTATAAAAGTTACTTAGAACCGTGTTCTTTTATTTCAGAGAGGCTGATTTTTGTTCCATGAGCTATCTGATTTCTAATTTCAACCGCCCCTTGATTATGCAACATGTTCGTGAATGCCTATCTTACACTTTACGACATTCCTAAGCAGCAGCATTATTCTGAAGCCCCGGCGCCAGAGCTTGGATTTCCCCCTCTGCCGCTTAAAGCCTCCGCTGGAGATGCTGGAAGCGCAGATGGCTTCACCACTTTCTTCCATGCATGCATAGCCAAAGCCATGGCGATTACTCCATAAGAAACAAAGACGCGGAAATACTCACCGATAACCGGATCTCCAAAAAGCTCCTTGCCCGCCAAAGGCGCTACAATAAACAGGGTATGAAACAGGGTAATTCCAAGGATTGCCTGCTTATTATTCGCCTTCTGTACAGAAGCGCCTCCTACCAGAAGAGCCGCTATGGCAAACTGTCCAACCTGGGTGTGTGCGCCGTAGGTAGAGAAGGTTCCCACGTTCTGGAGGAAGATCAGCTGGCCCCAGCTGGCCAGTACGGTAGAGAAAATCATGGCAATGATACGGGTTCTGTCTACATTGATGCCAGCCGCATTGGCAACCGTTCTGCTTTGCCCCACTGTACGCATATTCTGTCCCAAACGGGTACGCATAAGAGCATTGTTAAAAAAGCACAGGGCAGCGATGCACAGATAGGTAAGAACAGGAAGCTGAACCATAACTAAAACCTTAAAAATAGCTGGAATATAGGTAAGACCGTACACCATCGCTGCCAGCACACAGTTTACAGCAGCTTTCCTGCCATCGAAGCTCTTCTTGCAGATCAATCTGGCCGCAAGCAGCTTCCAAAGCTGCAAAAGCAGGGTACCTGCACAGCCAAGCTCCACCGCCCTTAAAAGCAGAAGGCGATCGGCAGAGAGAAAGGCTTCAACCGCAGGCACATAGGTCAGGCCGTAAACTGCCGCAGCAGCGATCAGCTTCGTGATAACTACGCTCCATTTAATTTCCTGCTTCTTAATCATCTTTACACACACAGAAATGACAGCAACCGCCACATAGGCGTAAAAGCCAATCTCAATAATCGTAAGCATAGGAACGGTATCCAGGGCATATTTAACCGTATCCTTAAGGTCAATGGTGTTTTTTACGCCTACTCCGGTAGCTATCATAAGGGTAGGGTTATACAGAGGAATCACACCGCCGAAGATAAACAGAAACAGCAGCTGATACAGGCCCTCCGCAAAATAGGAAAGCACCAGACCTCCTATCATCTCCGCCCCCTTCATATGATTAAACAGCTTACCAACCAGGAAGCCGAAGAAAACCGCGATAGGGGTAGCCAGCACTGCGGTCAGCATAAAGCCTGCAATACCTGTAAATCCCCAGTAGGTAGTCAAAAAAATTGCCACCTGGGCTGCCATAGCTCCGATAACGATACCAAAGTTCAGGCCCATACCTGCTAGCACCGGTATAATCAGGGAAAGCACTAAAAAGGAATTGCGAGCAATACGTGTAAACAGCTCCGGTATAACAAAGGTAAGAGGCTGTTTGGAAGCAATGGTGCCTCCTATACACAAAAAGACAAACAGAATCCCTACCTTATTCTTAAATAAAATATCACATAATTTCTTACTACTCACGGCCGCCACCTTCTTTCGTCTGTGCTAATGCATAGATGATGATACCATTGGAAATTATCAGACGCATGACCTCTGACAGATTGCTCTCCGGGATAAACTGGTTGGCAACGGGAAGCCCCAGCGCTAGAATTCCCTGGAACAAAAAGGTTCCCAGCAGTACATGGGAAATGCTGGCCCGCTTCGGTGAGGCTCCGCCAATTAAAACGGCTGCTACCGAATTAAACCCCATCATCATAGGCCCGTTATAGAGCTGCATAAACCCAAAGCCCTGAGCATATACGATAATGCCCACGGCTGCCAGTACCGTAGAAAGAGTGGTGCCAATCAGCCTCATTTTATTAACATTGATACCTGCCGCCTTGGCAAACATAGGGTTGGAACCAGCTGCAGACATAGCCATACCTGTTTTGGATCTCATAAACAGCCACACAAGGAAGCACATAAAAAACAGGAACAGCAGCAGGCCTGTGGGCACTACAAATCCGCCAAGCTTAAAAGACAGGGTATCATTCATCACATTGCTAAAGGAGGTGGCCAGGGAAATCGTATTGCGAAGTCCCTTTCCCGCATTTGGCCATTTCAATTCCCCATTTTGGAAAGGAAGAAGCATCCACCCCATATTCATAAACGCGATGATAGAAAAGCCGACATAAGTAGTAACCGTCATCTCAGAACCTTTTACGCGATTCAGCAACAAGCCATAGAGATAGCCGATTCCAGCAGCTAGAACAACTCCGATCAGGATCGCAATCAAGATAGACACCCACATAGCAAATAAAGGACTTACAGCTACCAGAGCAGGGCTCTGGGCAATATTTAGCTCAATTACAATCAGACCCCCTAAAAGTCCTCCCACGATCCCCATAGAAATACCAAAGTTCAGACCAATGCCGCACTGCACTGCCGGCACCATGGCAAGAGTTAGAATACCAAACATACCCCATCTGCGCACACAATCGCTCAAAAGCTGCATTAAATCCATTTTGAAGCCGCCGGCCGCAGCCACCAGAAACAGAAAAAAGCCTACGATAATAATACGAGGCAAACCAAACTTCTTTACCATATACTTTACCGGATTATTACTCATGGTCCTCCCCTCCTTTCACCCTTGTACCCGACATAGCCAGACCGAAGTCCGCATCCGAAGCATCAGGACTTAATATTTTTGAAACTCTTCCATCTGAGATAATGGCAATTCTGTCAGACACAGAACGAAGCTCCACTAATTCAGAGGATACTACAATGACCGTCATCCCCTGCTCCCTGTTCAGCTTGGTAAGATATTCTAAAACCAGCTTTTTAGCCCCAATGTCGATACCCCTTGTAGGCTCTGATACAAAGAGAATATCCGGCTCCAAAGTCAGGGCTCTCGCCAGGCAAACCTTTTGCTGATTTCCTCCAGAAAGGCTTCCTGCCGCCTGACGTACGCCAGTACAGCGAATATCCAGCCTCTTTACCATATCCTGTGCATGCGCCTTAGCCGCCTTGCTGTCAAAAAGCCTCATCCATGCGAAGCCTTTAAGGAACTTATTATTCGTCTCCATAGCGGAAAACATAATATTATGTTCAATGCTTTCGTTCAACAAAAGTCCCACACCTTTACGATCCTCCGACACAAAAGCAACTTTGTGATTCAGCGCATCTCCCAGCTTCTCCAGCCTTAAGGGCTTTCCGTTGATTGCAACTTCTCCGGTAGCTTCATACAGACCCATAATACCATTTGGAATACCCAGCTTACCCTGTCCCGCAAGTCCGCCGATCCCAAAGATCTCTCCCTTGCGTATATCCAGATCAATCCCCTTTACTCGCTCTCCAGGCATCTCTACGTGATAGTTTCTCAGACGTACAGCAATCGAATCATAACTGAGGGCACGGGTATCCTTAAAGCTGTCGTCTACCAGCTTCTCCACCTTACGGCCAATCATCAGCTCCGCAATCTCAACCACATTTGTATCCTTAATCTCTCTTCGGGCTACAAACTCGCCGTCACGAAGGATGGTCATGCTGTCCGCCACAGCCATAACCTCATCCAATCGATGCGTAATGAAAATGATAGCGATTCCCTGGGAGGCAATTACACGCATCACTTCCAGCAGGCGCCCCGCCTCCGACTCCGTAAGCACAGCCGTAGGTTCGTCAAAGACTAAAAGTCGGAGCCCCGTCTTGTCAATCTCTCTCGCAATCTCTATAAACTGCATATAACCTACAGGAAGGCCGGCAACCTTCACATAATCCTCTATCTGCAACCCAATGGTCTTAAGCGCCTTCCGGGCATCCTTTGCCATTGCATCAAAGTCCAGTGTTTCCATGGACTTGCCGAAGATACGGCTGACCAAATTCGGGGTAGTGATTTCGCGTCCAATTTTTATATTTTCCGTTACAGTAAAGCCAGGAATCAGCATAAATTCCTGGTGTACCATACCGATTCCCATTTCCATTGCTTTTAAGGGATTATCAATATTAACCGATTCCCCTGCCATCGTTACACTACCGCCGAAGCCTCCGGTAGAATGAATTACAGGCATACCAAACAAAATATTCATCAACGTAGATTTTCCGGCTCCATTTTCTCCCATCAACGCATGGATTTCACCTGGCTTAATATGCAGGTTTACGCCTTTAAGCACCTG
Organism: Clostridium porci; assembly: GCF_009696375.1. GTDB lineage: Bacteria > Bacillota > Clostridia > Lachnospirales > Lachnospiraceae > Enterocloster > Enterocloster porci. The sequence goes on along the minus strand of NZ_VUMD01000011.1, from coordinate 2,286 downwards.
GTTGCCGGAATAGTCCTTTGTAATATTATCCATTTCCAGAACATACTGTGTTTTATCCAAGTTCATAACCTCTTTCCTTAGCGCTTTGTGCTGACACTTCTCCTTAAAAAAATTTCGCCGTCCGCACTAAGCAGGACGGCGAAACCACATATACAAGAATCCCTGCAATCTGTATAAATTACTCGAATGTTACGAAGTCTGCCATTACAAGATAATGATTGTCCTTTTTATTTCCATTATCATCTACATAGTTATTAATGGTCATCTTAACATCTCCTGCGCACTCCTGAAGGGTATCACGCAGAACCGCGTCATCCAGAACACCGTTGGTCTGTCCCTCTAATACCTTCTTTGCGTACTCCACACCAGCCTCAACGAACAGCATATTACATGGAACGCCCCATGTAGACACTCTTCCGCCCATATCAGCCTCAGTAACTTTCGCCTGGAGCTGCTCTAACATGTAATCAACATCAGCCTCATGGCCGGCCATATCAATATTCAGAGCTGCTGGAAATGCATGGAAGGGAGAGGGACAGCACTGTAAGGAGTAAATAGCGCCCTGCTCAAATACGGAGCGGATTAATGGCTCCTGCATACCGCAGTTTGTTGTAAAAAATACGGTATCCTTGCCGTACTTCTCAATCTGACGCGGAACATCCTCAAGAATAAACTGCTGCGCTCCAGTAATACCGGAATCGCCTGTGGGATCAGGAGCAGTAACGTCAACTAACTCAATGCCATTCTCTGCACAATACTTCTTCAGATTCTCATGGCGTTCAACAATCAGCGCATAGCTCATATGACGCGGAAAGGAGTAATGGATCATTGTCTTAGCGCCCTGTGCCTTAGCCTGAGGAGGAATTACAATGCCGCATCCCGGCTCATCTACCTGTAATACAATATCAGCCTTTGGATTAATAACACCTGGGTCCTCACCCGGAGTACCTGCAATGAATATCATATCCGGGCGTGTCTCACGTACCTTATCAATCGCTGCCGCTGTACCTGGAACTGCCTGGCACCATATGATTGCCTTAACAGACGGGTCAGAAGCCATCGCTACCGCGTTTGAAATAACAGTCTCAGTCTCAGTAGAAAAATTGTCAGGATAGGTGGAGGTAACAATCATGTCACCATACTTCTCCTTCATTGTATTCGCCTGAGTAATCTCCTCGTCACCCTGAGAAGCAGTACCTGTAATAATTCCGATTTTAAAGTCAGCTGCTGAAGCTGTTGTCTCTCCCTCTGCTTTCGTCTCTGTCCCGCCGCCTTCTGCCGGGGATTCATCTGCCGCCGGTGCGGCGGTTGCCGGAGCTTGGGTTGCTGTTGGCGCAGCACTGCGGCACCCTGCTAACGACAGGAGCATAGCAGCTGCCAGAGTAATGCTCAATAATCTTTTTCTCATTCGCTCTCTCCTTTTACAACATTTTTTCTTATCCAACCATGTACTCTTAGTTCTGATTCTGAACCTTTGGATACAGGGTCAGGACACATTCGAAATTATATCATATAAAAACAGCCTATGTCTATTAAAAATGTGCATATTTTACTCTTTTCTTTCTTTTCCACCAAAAAAATACTTTATTATTATAATACAGCATTAAATTTTCCGGTTTTTCTCATATTCCTTTGCGACATCAGGATACTCCATAAGATAAGAAAGTAGGCTTTTCAAAAAAGCTTCTTCCTCTAAATACCGTTTTCCCCAACAAGTCTGATGTTCTGCCAAAAAGATAGGAAACAACTGCCACAATTCCTCTAAAGTCATTTTTAAGAACGAAAATCAGGACTTTTTCCTATCAGAGCTTATTGCCGTCAAATGAGAAGATTATTCCGATTTGAACCACCTGCATATTGTAGGTGAGGAAGTCCAAAATCAGGATACAAGCACGTATGAAAAGGCACTATATAACTGGCTCTGGCCTATAAAAATGCCTGTCTACAGCTGTATACAGATTTCCAAATACACGAAAGCCCGAAATTCCTTGTAAAACCAAAAAATTCCGGGAAATAAAAAAAAGCGCGAGACGGGATTCGAACCCGCGACCCTCGCCTTGGCAAGGCGATACTCCACCACTGAGCCACTCGCGCATAACATATATCTTAAATTATAGAACTACATACCCTGAAAACCACATATTGAACAAAAGCAACCTTTCCCAACCTCTTCCTCTCTGGATAAGCCCTCGACCGATTAGTATTAGTCAGCTCCATGCATTGCTGCACTTCCACCTCTAACCTATCTACCTTGTCGTCTTCAAGGGGTCTTACTTCCTTTCGGTT
>NZ_VUMD01000010.1 GCF_009696375.1 Clostridium porci | reverse complement strand
AGACAGATAAGTTCTTAGGAGATACGGATCAGTGGTTGGAAGGGGCAGAACTGCGGATGGAGCGCAGGACAGGTACAGATACATGGGAAACAGTAGATGAGTGGGTGACAGGCCGGCAGAGCCATTACACAAAGGATTTAAAGGCAGGTGAATACAGGCTGGTTGAGAGCAAAGCGCCTGACGGGTTTAAGGTACTGGCAGAGCCGATCCTGTTTACTATCACGGATGGAATGACGGAGATTCCTAAGCTGACGATGCGAAACTACACTTCCATTGTGGAAATACAGAAAACAAGGCCATCAGGAAGCCTTCTGGGCGGTGCCAGGCTGCAGCTGATCCGTAAGGAAACCGGGGAGGTTATCCGGGAATGGACGTCCGAGGAAGGAAGGGGCCAGGTATTTTATGGCTTAAAGGAAGGGACGTACCTAATCCGGGAGCTGGAGGCTCCAGGAGGATACAGGAAAGGAGAAGAAAAGGAGATTAGGGTAACAGAGGATAACAGCAAGGCCCAGGTATTCAGATATGAGAACCGGCTTTCTGGAGGAGGGGGAGGCAAACCTGCACCCCAGACAGAGTATATTTCATTTAAAAAGACGGATGGAGCTGGAAGGGCTCTTCCTGGGGCGGAATTTACCTTCTATGATCAGACCGGCGCTATCATAGGAAAATCTGTCAGCGATGGCCGGGGGCAATTCCGTATACGGAAACCTCCAAATGGAACCTATACCTTCCGTGAGACAAAAGCTCCCCAGGGATATGCAATTAATTCGCAGTTTTACAGCTTTATCATTGACGGGGAAGCTGTGATAAGGGGGATATATGAAGTTGAAAATAAAAAATTGGAAGTTCCTGTGAAAAAAGTTGACGCTGTCACAGGGGAATTTCTGCCCGGCGCACGTTTAAGCATTAGGACCAGGGGGGATTCTGAAAAAATAATAGGCGAGGCAGTCACAGGTCAGGATGGCGGTCTTATATTTGAAGTGCCTTCTCCCGGAATCTACCACATTAGTGAGGTGGAAGCACCTCAGGGATACCGGCTTACAGAAACTGCCTGGGAAGTTACGGTGAGCGAAGACGGACAGGTAAGCGGTAATACCAGAATCTATAATTTTAAAGAAATGCTGCCAGTGAAAACCATGGGGAAGATTACTGCTGTCTACAGAGTTAAGAACCGGTTTGGCAGAGGAACCTACCGGTTTGGAGGCGGAAAGGACAGCAGTGTCAGAACAGGAGATGATAGTTCTTTAATCCAGACAGCAGCGGCAGGAATTCTATGCCTGATTGGTTGTATCATCTGCATCAGATTAGGATTTAAGGGAAAGAAAAAGATAAATACAAATCCCGGTTCAGGCGGCAAAAGAGAAGGGGGTAAAAAGCACAGAAAAGGAACAAAAAGAAAAGGTATGTGGCTGATATTGGCTATCTGCCTGTTAACGGGTTTGCTGGTTCCCACGAAGACTCTGGCAATGGAAAAAAACGTAGATGAGACGTCGGAAGGAATTGCAGAGCAGGAAGAAGTTTTCTATGCTTCCGGGAAAATTACATATAAGGACATGGAAGCTTCGGAAGTGCTTCCCCAGAGGGCGTGGATTACGGCAAAGGATGATGCTACAGGTGCTGAGCGGGAGGTCGTGCTCCCTCTTGCAGACTACACATTTACGAATGAGCGATGGATAAACGGTTTTCAGATGGAGATTCAGATCACTGGTTATGGCTCTGACACCTATTTGATGGGAGGAAAGCTCTTGGAGGGGGAGGTATATTCCACTGAGCATGAGGAGGAACTGCTGGCTCTGGCAGGGCTGAAGGCAGATAGTTATCATATAGAGGGATTCAGGTGGGACGGAGATGCTTATGAGGCAGAGGGGAAAATGTACAGAAATCTGACCGTGTTTGGAAAGAAGTTGGTAAGAGACTGCGTTGCTACGTACGCTGGTATGGTAAATCGGGAAATGTTAAAAAAAGAAGGGATAGGCGGATTCCAGGGGGGAGAAAAGGCAAACGGTGAACGGAAGGGGCGGAGAGCTGTTGGAATTATATTGCTGCTTTTGGCAGTGGCAGGTACAGGCATTTATTACAGAAGGCGCTGGCCTCGTCCTTTGCTGAAGCCAGCAGCCCTTTTGTTTCTGGCCGGAGGGATTTGCTGTGCTCTATCATTCATAAAAACAAGAAATGTATATGAAAGGGGGAAAAGAACCTACGAAGAAATAGAGAAAGCTGCGTATAGTAAGGAAGATCAAAAGTCGGAAAGCGCAGCACAGTCAAAAGGGAACGAAGAAGGAACGTCAGGAGAAAAGGCTGTACCGGTTATCAATGAATCCTGGCTTAAGACCGTTAATCCAGACTACAGGATGTGGCTTTCCATCCCAGGAACCGGAATCGACTATCCGGTGGTTCAATATGGTGATAATCAATACTATCTGAACCATAATTTTTATAAGGAGGAGCACATAGGCGGCAGCCTTTTTGTGGATGCTTCGGTACAGCCTCTGGCGACAGACAATACCATTGTATACGGCCATAACATGAAAGATGGAAGTATGTTCGGAAGTTTGAAGAAATACAGGGAAGAAGAATTTTACCTAAAGCACCCTTTTGTAAGAATCTTTTGCAATGGAAGATGGATGGAATGTCCTGTTTTTTCCTGCCAGCTTCGTTCTGAAACAGACGCCAGCCCTTACTGTAAGGATTTTTCAGATACGGAATGGCTAACTTATCTGGAGGCTATGAAGGAGGCTTCTCTGTATCCAATTAATTATTCCTTTACTGGTGGAGAACGAATCATTACATGTTCCACCTGTCTTGGGAGCAGTCGGAGGCTGGTGGTGCAGGTGGCAGTGCCTGACAATACGAATGAGAGGTAAAATGAATTATGGAAAATGAATACCCTGAGATTGATCGGCTATCAAAGAGAGTCAAGAAGCTATCAGATAGCAGCAGTAAATCCATCGCAGAATATTGTAACCGGTATAAGAAGGAGCTTGCCATCCGGTTTATTCATGAGGCTACGGCATTGGAGGGGAATACGCTGACATTAGAAGAAACCAGAAGCGTCCTTAAAGGGAGGGAAATAAATGGAGAGGAATTAAGAGAGAGGAAACGGGAGATACAGGAGATAAGAAATTATTTTAAAGCATTTCAACATGTCAGAACATATATAAAAAGAGGTCAGGAGCTGGATGAGAGAATCATTCGAAATCTTCATGGGATTGTGACAGAGCGAATTTATCATGGAGGTATTTACCGGAATATTCCTATTTGGGTGCCGGATACGAAAATGGAGTTTCCAGCACATAATGATGTGAAAGGCCTAATGAGAGATTTTACTGAGCGGCTAAAGGAACGGGTCATGGTCTGCAGGCTGCCTGAATCCTTTCACCCCATCGATCTTGCGGCCTGGGCCTGGGCTGAATTAATGAGGATACATCCTTTTCTGGAGGGAAATGAAAGGGTAGGAGCTTTGATGATGAATTATCTTTTAATGGAGCATGAGCTTGTCCCGATATCAATTCCTAAAGGCAGACAGCAGGAATATATGGAAATAATTGATCGCTACCGCTGGGAAAGGGAGATCGTGCCTCTTGCCTGCCTTATAGAGGATTTGGAAAAGGAAGCCCTTTTGGCATTAGAGCAGGGAGTAAAGGAGGGATTGCAGAGGAGCCCGTTCCCGGCAGTACAGAGCAGCTAACCAGTTGGTAATATGCGCACCGTCCAGATCCTGCTCAGGCAGTGCTTAATTTAATATATGATTGGCCGTGAGGGTGTTCCCAAAGTCATAAAATGACTTGAGGTATGCCCTCTTATGATTTTTATGGTGTAAGAATCATGCAGCGTCTAAGTGACTATTTTATTAGAAATAAATAATCCTACATACGATTAATAAATCGGGCATTCTTTATTGACAAGATAGAAATATGTCGAAATTATACAAAAATATAACAAAAAAATAAAGAAATAAAAGAATAAATGTAAAAATAAATAAAATTTTATAATCAAATATAGAAATTTATATTCTAATTATGGAAGAAAAATGATATAATTTATTAGAAATAATAAAAAATTCACAAAAAGGAACAGGGGGTTCACATGAAGAAAAGCAGCAAACGAATGCTGCCAGCTCTGCTGAGTCTGGCAATGGCAACTACATCCCTTCCCATGAATGTGCCGGGAATGCCGGGAGGACGTGATGTCTCCGACGGAGAAGGCGACACACAGATGGTCTCAGAAAAAACGCTTGTCTATGTAAGCAGTTATGATGGAACTGAGCGGTCTCAGGATTTTAATGGGAACTGGAAGTTTTTTCTAGGAGATGCCGGGAATGGGCAGGAGTTTAGCTTTGATGATTCTGGATGGGAGTCCATACAACTGCCTCATGATTACAGCATTGAACAGGGGTATTCCTCTAATATGGAGGCAGAGAGCGGCTATCTTCCAGGAGGTGTGGGATGGTACAGGAAGCATTTTACAGTACCTGAAAGTGCTTCTGATAAACAGGTGCGGGTAGATTTTGACGGCGTTTATATGAATGCCACCGTATATATCAATGGAACAAAGCTGGGAACCCATCCCTATGGATATTCTCCCTTTTCCTTTGACCTGACACCCTACCTGAAGCTGGGAGGGGAAAATGTGATTGCAGTGAAGGTTAATCATCAGACGCCTTCCAGCCGCTGGTATTCCGGCAGCGGTATTTACCGGGATGTTAAGCTGACGATGACTCCTGTGGTACACCAAGCTTTACATGGGACAAGGATTACCGCTCCTAAGTTGGAGCTGGAGCAGTCCGGTGATGTTTCGGTTTGTGTGGAAACGGAAGTCCAGAATGGATCTTCTGAGGAACAGGATGTAGAAGTATCCTACTCAATCTATAAAAAGAGTGATGAGAGCAAAACTCCAGTGGGAAGCGGAAGGGCAGGGGCTGTGAAACTGGCAGCCGGAGAGACGCAGACTGTAACGGCTGAGATGACAGTGGCTTCCCCTGAACTATGGAATCTGGGTGATCCGGAGCTTTATGTGGTAGAAACCACCATTGATTTTGGGAGTGCTGCAAACGATGTGACTGAATCAGAATTTGGTTTCCGTTATTTTGAATTTAATAATAAAGAAGGATTTTTCTTAAATGGAAATCCGGTAAAACTTAAAGGTGTGTGTATGCACCACGATCAGGGAGCGCTAGGAGCTGCGGCTTATCGCAGAGCCATTGAGCGGCAGGTTGAGATTCTTCAGGACATGGGGTGCAATGCCATCCGTGTGACACACAACCCGGCATCAGAATCACTGATTGAAATCTGCAATGAAAAGGGTATGCTGGTGATCGAAGAGATATTTGACGGCTGGCATGGCTCCAAAAACGGCAATAACCAGGACTATGCAAAATGGTACGGCACTGCGGTAGAACCGGATAATCAGATTTTGGGGAAGGATAGGGATTCCATGACCTGGGCAGAATTTGATCTCAGATCCGTTATCCGCCGTGACTATAACGCTCCCAGCGTGATTTCCTGGTCTCTTGGTAATGAAGTAATGGAAGGAATCAGGATAGGAGTAGGTGGATACCCAGCTCAGGCAAAGAAGCTGATCGGCTGGGCTACAGATGAGGATACCACACGTCCGGTCACATTTGGAGATAACAAGCTAAAGCAAAATCTCCCCCAGTCCCAGCAGATTGCAGAAGACATTGCAGCTGCCGGCGGTGTCATAGGCTTTAATTACACTACTTTGGAACAGCTGGATAGATATCACAGCCGTTATCCGAATTGGCCGATTTACGGTTCTGAGACAGCGTCATCTGTCAACAGCCGAGGCGTTTATAAGCCTTCCCTGTATGATCGTCAGCTGACCGCCTATGATGAGTCTAAGGTAAATTGGGGACATTTTGCCAGTCAGGCGTGGCTTGATACGATACGAAAGGATTATGTGGCCGGTGAGTTTGTGTGGACAGGTTTTGACTATATTGGCGAGCCCACCAACTGGAATGGTATATCATCTGGCGCCGTAGGAACATGGCCTTCTCCAAAGAATTCCTACTTTGGAATTGTGGATACAGCTGGCTTTCCCAAGGATAGCTATTATTTGTACCGGAGTATGTGGAATGAGGAAGAAAATACCGTTCATATCCTTCCCGCCTGGAATGAAAATGTAGTGGCCAAGAATAGAAGCAATGAAGTAAAGGTAGTCGTTTATTCAGATGCGGCCAGCGTAGAGCTGTTCTTTACTCCCTCAGGATCGGAAGAACGACAATCCCTTGGTGAAAAACGATTTACTGTTTTAAACAGTAAAAAGGATGACGGAAGCGATGGAAGCTATACCTATAAGATGTATCTGGATGGTGATAAGAATGCCAATAACCACCAGAATTTGTACCGTACCTGGATGGTTCCATACGCAGATGGCACGCTTACTGCGGTTGCAAAGGATGAAAACGGAACGCCGATTACCGGAGCGGGACGAAACAGTGTGACCACAGCCGGAAAAGCAGCCAGGCTGGAAGCCCATGCAGACCGTACTGCCATTCTGGCAGACGGAGAGGATCTTTGCTATATTTCCGTAGATGTGACAGATGAAAATGGCAACCTGGTGCCGGATGCACAGAACCGTGTTACATTTACAGTAGAAGGAGACGGAGAACTGATAGGAGTGGACAATGGCTGGACAACGGATCATGATTCCTATCAGAAACATAACCGCAGGGCCTTTAATGGTAAAGTGCAGGCCATTGTGCGCTCCACAAAGGAAGCAGGCGTGTTTACAGTAACTGCATCTGCGGATGGATTGAAAAGCGCCGGTGTTACAGTATCCACAGAAGCGGCATCCGGCTCTGAGACGGCATCGGAAAACGGCATCGTAAGCTATGAGATTTCTAAAAATTATTATGTAAAAGTAGGATATGCCCCGAGCATTCCTGAGACACTGCTGGCCTACCGTGCAGACGGAACATCACAGGAGTATCCGGTTAAGTGGGAACAGGTGGAGCCGGAGAAGTTTGAAAAGGAAGGTAGCTTCGTAATTGCAGGCAATATGAACGGAACGCCGGTATCTGTCAACATTCATATGATCAATCAGGTTGCAGCGATCCTGAACTATTCCACAACGGTTCATGTGGGAGAAAAGCCGATTCTTCCTGAATCACGTCAGATCGTGGGAGAAAACGGAGACATTTTAAACATTGCCCTTCCGGTGAATTGGGAAGAGACAGATGAGGCTGATTTTCAACAGGTGGGTATTGTAACTGTAAATGGAACAGCAGCCGTGTTTGGAGAATGGATGGAGGTAACTGCTTCTGTTCGTGTTCAGGAAGAAGAAATGGAGATTACGGACAATGTAGGAACCAAGGCTAAGGTGTCTCAGAACATTCCGGATAATCTGACTTCAGATACCTTAAGTGCAGTGAACAACGGCTCTATAAAGAGCGAGGAAAAACAGGATTCTGCCGGAAGAAATCTTTCCAGATGGAGTAACTGGAAGTATACAAGAGATAAGAGCAATGAGCCGCCGGCAGAGCTGGTATTTACATATGATACACAGGAAACGCTGGGGCAGGCTAAAATCTATTTTGCGGAAAACAATGTGGATTTGAAAAAGCCGGATGCAGGCGCTGCCAAATGGTACATTTCCAATGATATGGATGCCTGGATTCCTCTGGAGGTGAAAGAAACCATAGCAGATCAGGCGTCTTCACCGTTTGTTACCTGTTATACCTATGAGTTTGCGCCGGTGAAGGCAACTTATATAAAGCTGGAAATACACAATTCCAAAACAGCTCAGGTGCCTAAAGGGAAAAAGGCTGCTACCGGCATCACAGAGGTAGAGCTGTACCGTGCAGAAGGAAGATTTGCAGCCAGCAGCCAGGTGGGACTGTCTGCTCTTATGCTCAATGGAAGCGAGGTATCGGAAGGCTCCCTTGCAGGTGATTTCTACAATACGCCTATGACAGTAGTGGAGGAGATGATAGTCTCAGGAAAAGATAATGCGGCCGTCACCGTTCTGCCTGCATATGAAGATAAGGTAGTCATTCTTACCGAGGCAGAGGATCACTCCAGACGAAGCGAATTTGTCATTCGCCTAGGGGCTGATGCTGAACTTGGGCCGGATGATGCTTCTATGGATTATCCTGCTTCGAAAATGAAGGTGAATTCTGTAAGCAGCGAGGAGACGGTAGGAGATCCGGGACAGAAGGAGCATGTTCTGGACGGAAAGAAGTCTACCTTCTGGCACAATAACTGGAAGAATTATGATTCCAGAGACAGCCGTTGGATCATTTTGGAGCTGGAGGAGGAGACGAAGCTGGAGGCTCTCCGCTGCCTGCCAAGACAGGACGCAAAGAATGGACGTGTCAATGAGTACCGGGTAGAAGTGAGTACGGACAAGAATGAGTGGAAAACCGTATCAGAAGGCAGCTGGAATGATAACGGCAGCTGGAAGCTGGCGGAGTTTGAGCAGCCGGCTATGGCAAAATATATCCGCCTGACCGGAGTAAAGACCTATGGAGATCAGAAGGATAAATTTATTGCCGCAGCGGAAATCCGTGTGAGAAAGGAAAGGGAAACGGTTGACATTACTAATAGGGCAGAGACAACGCTGGATGATAGCATCTACATGATGGCTCAGTCAAAAACGCCGGTCAAGCCTATGGTCAGCGTAAGCCTTGACGGAGCTAAGTTAAAATATGGCGTTGATTATACGCTCACCTATGAAAACAATGATAAACCGGGCATAGCTTCAGTTATTGTAAAGGGAATTGTGAAGTATTCTGGTGTGATTAAGAAGGAATTCAGGATCATTGGTGAGGAATTACAGGATGTGACAGTAGTAAACGCAACAATCACAAGGATTGGGGAAGAGGAACAGGCTGGTGGATCTCAGGCACAGGTTGAAGGCGGTATAGAGGTTACTGTACAGGCTGACGCGAAGGAGGGAGAGGTATTTGATCACTGGAGATGCGTGCCGGAAGCTGTGCTTACAAACGAGCAGGTAACACAGGAAAAAGTGAGGTTCACGGTTCCGGACAGCAGTGTTCGCCTGGTGGCTGTGTATTGTGAAGAGGGAAGGGAGCATGTGGCAGAAGAGGTATACAGCACAGCAGATCCTTCTGGCTGGTTTGCCTATGCGGATGAAGATAATATGGACGCAATTTTGCAGGCAGCCATGGATGACACAGATGCTTTTGCTACTGAAAACGGAGGAAAAGTGGAGGCTGTGATGCACATTAAATACAGCAAGGATGCTCCCTCCAGAGAGGATATCATCAAAAGCTATACGACTCCGGCAGCCACCAGCTCCAATGCGGGGAAGGCAATGGCAACGCCGTCCAGCGCCCACAAAGGGACGCCGCCGGAAGCAAATCGGACGGCAGCACAGTATTCGTTTGATGTCTTAAACAAAGAAATTCCTTCTCCCTTAAAGGCATTGAAGGAAGAAATGGGAATCCAGGAGGATGAAGAACTTAAAAAATCTACAACGATTGGCTTTTGGGTACGGACTACTACTCATAAGATCACAAGTGGAAGTGGAGCTCCTGTAAGTATACGGTTGATGGATAACAACGTGTTCCCCGTTGCCCAGTTAGTGCTTGAGCTGCCTGAAAAGGACAGGAATATGGCGGATTATGGGGTCTACAGCTATGAATTTGACGGTGACGAATATATGATTACGGAAGTCAGCTGCGCAGCAGACGGCAGATATCTGACCTTTGACGGAGCTGTTGATGGGATTTATGCAGTTTTCTATACCAGATGCTTTGATGTAGTCTTTGAGGACTGGGACGGTTCTGTTTTAAGCCGCCAAAGAGTTCCTTATGCAGAAGCGGCAAAAGCGCCGGAGGCTCCTCAGAGAAAGGGTTTCCTCTTTGTGGGATGGAGCAAAGCGTTTGATGAAGTAGCCTCTGACCTGACCATTAAGGCAAAGTATGAGAAAGGCGAAGCTGAGCAGCCGGCTGATAAGAAGCGTCTGGAAAAGAAAATCAAAGAAATTCAGAGAAAGCTGGAGGCCATGGATGAAGAGGATTATACAGAAAAGACATGGGAAATTCTGAAGGATGCTCTGGATGAAGCTATGGCTGTACTGGAAAAGGAGGATGCGGCACAGAAAGAAGTACACAGGGCTGTAGAGAAGCTGGAAAAGGCATACGGAAAGCTGAAGAAAAAGCCGGAAGATATAAAAATGCCGGATCAATCAGATCATTCAGATGGGTCTTACGATTCAGAATCCTCAGACAAACCAAAGCCTTTAGACGGCGGCGCTTATGTAACAAGGGGCAGCTGGAAAAACACCAATGGAAGATGGAGCTTTACCGATGAATCAGGTGAGCCGGCAGTATCACGCTGGATCTATACCCTGAACGGAGATTCCTATGAATGGTTCTATTTTGATGAGAACGGAATTATGGCAGAGGGATGGATTACCCTGAACGGACTTACCTTTTATCTGAACCCGGTATCCAATGAAAAATATGGAATGATGATGACCGGCTGGCAGCGAATTGATGGAAAATGGTATTACTTCAGCGAGGTGTCGGATGGAACAAGAGGAAGGCTGCTTGTAAATGCAAAGACCCCGGACGGTTATTTTGTGGGAAAAGATGGAGCATGGGTGGAATAAAGTATCAGATAAATATTAAATAGCATTTGGCATGGTGCATGCGGTAGGTGGTTTAAAAATCATCTGCCGCATATTTTAACTGAGCTGGCAAGGAAGATAGAGAAACTTACCAGAATGCTTCTGATTCACTGGCATAATTACGAGAAATAAGTGATTGAGTTTGATAGAATTGACAGGAAAGACAGTGGCGGGTAAGTCAACCATCACTGACACACGACAGCTGGTACTTCTAGGGGAGACAAACAGGAGCTTTTAACAAGCCCTCCAATTAGAAATCGGACAGGATGTTGAAGCGCTGCCTTTTTGGTGAGATGGGGGATGAAGAGGGCGACGGGTTTATCAGCGACGTCTATAAAGATCAGAGCTGTGATTCCAAATGGTTCAAAACACAGCATAAAATCTGGAGGAGGACGCTAAAATGACACAAGAGGTGTATTGACTTTCCATATTGAACATGATAGTATTATTTTTCTGTTATATGCGTCATACTGGAAAATAGAAGATGCGGGTGAATGTGGTGAAAAAGAATATTGATTTATTGAATGGAAATATACTTCTGTCTCTTACAGAACTTGCTCTTCCTATTATGGCAACATCTCTGGTTCAGACTGCCTACAATCTGACAGATATGGCCTGGATAGGCCTGGTAGGAAGCGATGCGGTGGCTGCTGTAGGAGCAGCCGCCATGTATACATGGTTAAGCTCAGGCGTAGCGGCTCTGGCCAGAATGGGGGGACAGGTAAAGACGGCTCACGCCTATGGGGAAGGGAATACAGGTGAAGCAATACAGTATGGAAAGGGAGCGCTTCAGCTTGCTGCAGGCCTGGCGGTATTCTATGGACTGATTGCGGTTTTGTTTGCCAGGCCTCTGATTGGATTTTTTCATCTCAATTCTCCTGTTATAGTAAAAAATGCAGAGCGTTATCTGAGGATTGCTTGCGGGCTTACTATATTTTCATATATAGGACAGACTCTGACAGGATTATATACGGCTTCAGGAGATAGCCGAACGCCCTTTATTGCAAATTGCATAGGTATGGGAGCCAATATGATTTTGGACCCCCTTTTGATATTTGGTCTGGGACCGCTGCCTGGTATGGGAGTGGCAGGAGCTGCTGCTGCAACAGTGACGGCCCAGTTGATTGTTACACTGGTTTTAGCTGCGTCTATGAAGAGGGACCCTGTGCTGTGGGCTCAAATGCGCATATGGTCTCCCACTCCGCTTTCTAACCTTAAAACCATGGTGTGGATTGGATTGCCTGCTGCTGCACAAAGTATGCTTTACTGCGGTATTTCCATGGTTCTTACCCGGTTTGTCACTGCCTGGGGAGACACTGCGGTAGCAGTTCAAAGAGTGGGAGGCCAGGTTGAGTCTCTATCATGGATGACCGCCGATGGCTTTGGGATGGCAATTAATGCGTTTGTAGGGCAGAACTATGGGGCAGGTAATTTGAAGCGAGTGAAAAAAGGATATATGACTGCAGCAGGAATAATGTCTATTTGGGGCTTGTTTACTACAATTTTGCTGATTGCTGGAGCAGTGCCTATTATCAGCCTGTTCATTCATGAGGTGGAAGTGATACCTGCGGGAGCCAGCTATCTGAGAATCATTGGCTTTTCAGAAATGTTTATGTGCGTGGAACTGATGACAGTAGGGGCTATGTCTGGAATGGGAAAGACCATGGAAGCGTCTATTATTACAATTTTACTCACATCGGCCAGAATTCCTTTGGCTATGATTCTGGGCAGTACATCCCTGGGACTTGACGGGATTTGGTGGGCTCTGACTATATCCAGTGTTACAAAGGGAATCCTTTTCTTCCTGGTTTATCTTAATATGATGAAAAGATGGCGGATGAATTAAATATGCGCGGACATCTCTTTTTCTTTCCGGAGATTTGGGCAGGGGGTACCGTTTGTTCATCTATGGGTTTGTCGCGGTACGAGGCAAGAAACAGCTTGCCAAATGTCGTATTTTGTGAGAAAATAAAACCAAGTATGATGTGATAAAATTAACAATGGACACTGTACTTGATTAATTTATGTTTGAAAGGAGTTTTAACACATGATTTATTCACATGAAGTAGAAGAAATGTGCACAGTTGCACAGGGCGTTCATCATGGCGCTGCTCCAATTCCTGAAGAAGCAAAATGGGTAAAATCAAAAGAAGTAAAAGATATTTCAGGTCTGACCCACGGTGTGGGTTGGTGTGCTCCTCAGCAGGGCGCCTGTAAGCTGACGCTGAATGTTAAGGAGGGCATTATCCAGGAGGCTCTGGTTGAAACCATCGGATGTTCAGGCATGACACACTCCGCAGCTATGGCGGCAGAGATTCTTCCGGGACGCACAGTACTGGAAGCTTTAAATACAGACCTGGTATGTGACGCTATCAATACCGCTATGAGAGAGCTGTTCCTGCAGATTGTATATGGAAGAACTCAGAGCGCATTCTCTGAGGAGGGACTTCCTGTAGGTGCCGGACTGGAGGATTTAGGAAAGGGCCTCCGCTCACAGGTAGGCACTATGTACGGAACGTTAAAGAAAGGTCCCCGCTATTTGGAAATGGCTGAGGGTTATGTAACCGGTATTGCGCTGGATGCAGACGATCAGATCATTGGCTATCAGTTCGTAAGTCTTGGCAAGATGACTGATTTCATCAAAAAAGGCGATGATCCTAACACAGCATGGGAGAAAGCACAGGGCCAGTATGGCCGTGTTGCTGACGCTGTTAAGATTATCGACCCACGTAAAGAATGATGAAGACCAATTAGGAGGATAAGAAGATGGCATTATTTGAATCATATGAGAGAAGAATTGACAAAATCAATTCTGTATTAAACAGCTATGGCATTGCTTCTATTGAAGAAGCCGAAAAGATTACCAAAGATGCAGGTCTGGAAGTATATGATCAGGTTAAGAAAATTCAGCCAATCTGCTTTGAGAACGCCTGCTGGGCATATGTAGTTGGCGCTGCAATCGCTATTAAGAAGGACTGTAGAAAGGCTGCAGATGCTGCCGCAGCAATTGGCGAGGGACTTCAGGCATTCTGTATCCCTGGTTCTGTAGCCGATCAGCGCAAGGTTGGTTTGGGACACGGCAACTTAGGTAAAATGCTTCTGGAAGAGGATACCGACTGCTTCTGCTTCCTGGCAGGCCATGAGTCCTTTGCGGCTGCTGAGGGCGCTATCGGTATTGCAGAGAAGGCAAATAAGGTTCGTCAGAAACCACTTCGGGTTATTCTGAACGGTTTAGGAAAGGATGCGGCACAGATCATTTCCAGAATCAACGGATTTACATATGTAGAGACTGAGATGGATTATTATACAGGCGAAGTAAAGGAACTGTGGAGAAAGTCTTACTCCGAAGGCTTAAGAGCGAAGGTGAATTGCTATGGCGCCAACGATGTAACAGAGGGAGTTGCTATCATGTGGAAGGAGGGCGTTGACGTTTCCATCACAGGCAATTCCACCAACCCCACAAGATTCCAGCATCCGGTAGCAGGCACCTACAAGAAGGAATGTATAGAGAAGGGAAAGAAGTACTTCTCCGTAGCTTCCGGCGGCGGCACAGGACGTACGCTGCATCCGGATAACATGGCGGCTGGCCCTGCTTCCTACGGTATGACCGATACCATGGGACGTATGCACTCCGATGCTCAGTTCGCTGGTTCTTCTTCCGTACCTGCTCACGTAGAGATGATGGGACTGATCGGAGCCGGTAATAATCCTATGGTTGGTATGACTGTGGCAGTGGCCGTTTCCATTGAGGAAGCAGCCAAGGAAGGTAAGTTCTAAAGAATATAATAAAATCAAGGGTTTGTCTAAGACGCAGAGTGTCTTGACAAGCCCTCTTTTTTCTTTACTGTTAATGCTCACTGATAAAATTCATCAGGTAGTTAAAAAAGATATTACAAAAGGTATTTGTGGTAAAGGAATTGTCCACGGACACAGGATAATGGAGGGAAACCCAGTTGGGAAGGCAGATGACAGCGTCTACTAACTTACGCAATGGATGCTTGTTGGAAAATGTAATCAAAATCGTATAGGGTTTCTTTTCCAATGAGATTTCCTTTGTGGAATTCAAAAAATCGGCATGAGTTGGGTTGCCGGCAGAAAACAAAATGAAGGTATCGGTATTTCTGGTAATGTGGAGTAATTCAATCTCGTTTCCGTTTGGAACAAAATGAGCAGGAACGGAAGCAAGTACTAGCTGTTGTGTTAATAATTGGGCAGGAATACTGCTGTAGGTGGCTCCGGAGACATAGATGGAATCGGAGTTGAGAATTCGCTCTGCCAGGGAGTGGAGAAGCGTATCGGTAAGGGCAGCTTTCACAGCTTTCACCTGTTCACACATATAGTAGGTGAAATCCTGAAATTCAGGAAGTTTTAGTTCATCAAACTTATTGGTAGAACTAGAGAGATACAGCGCCATGCGAAAATCACTGAAGCTGCTGTAACCAACTTTTTGGCAGAAACGGCTGATACTGCTTTGAGATACATGATAGCGGGCGGCAATCTGTGAGGTAGTACTGCTGCTGATGTCAATGGGGTTATTCATTACAATATGAAAGATTTTAAGCTCTTTTGGGGTCAGATCGTCTTTGTGTGCTTTGATTTCTTCTAATATATTCATAGATTCTATCATCCTTTCCAAACTGAATGATTCATTCAACATACTATTCAATATCATAGCATGCTTTTTGAAATCATTCAATGGAATGCTTAAAAGATAGGGCATTTTTAATTTTGTGAAAATAAAAAGATGCAATTTTATGAATAAATAATTCAACTAAATATTGAATAAATGATTCAAAAATGATATAACTTTATTAGAAATCGGGACATGCAGTAATACAAAACAAAATAATGATAAGGAGAAAGAAGACGATGACAAAAAAAGACGAAATGGACAAGCTCACGGACCAGATTTTAGAAGCAGTTGGAGGGGATGAAAACATTGTAAATCTGACACACTGTCAGACGAGATTGCGTTTTGAACTGAGAGATCAGAGTATTCCGAAGGAAGAGGCAATAAAGAAGCTAAAGGGTGTCGCAGGAGTGGTTGTCAAAGGAAACCAGTTTCAGATTGTAATTGGAACACAAGTAGCTGATTATTACAACAGTATCATCCCCAAGATATCGGCTGTAAATGCTGAAAACAAAGTCAGGGAGGCAGAGACAGATACAAAGAAAGAGCGTGGCTGCAAAGGAAAAATGAATGCCGTGCTGGATTATCTGTCAGGAAGCCTGACGCCAATCATACCGATTCTGCTTGTATCCTCATTGTGTAAGATGGTTGCAGCAGTCATTGGGCCAAGTCTATTGGGGATCGTATCAGATACTACAGATATCTACACGTTATTTAACCTTGCGGGCTCTGTAGGCTTTTATTTTCTGCCAATCTTCGTAGGAAGCTCGGCAGCCAAAAAGCTGCAATGCAGTCAGGCAATGGGGATGCTTTTAGGAGCAGTACTTGTATATCCGGGATTTATCGAGCTGGCAGCAGCGGGAACAAGCTTTTCTGTCTATGGTATTCCATGTAAGCTGCAGGATTATAACAGCACAGTGCTTCCGATTATTTTGACCATCTGGATTATGTCCTACGTGGAGAAGCTTTTTCGAACATTCACACCAAATGTTTTGAAAGTATTTCTGGTGCCTTTAGGAACACTGCTAGTCATGCTTCCATTGGAATTATGTGTTTTAGCTCCCTTGGGATCTGTACTTGGAACCTATATCTGCAATGCAATTATCTCCCTAAATTCCGTTGCAGCACCATTAGCAGTAGCAGTTGTAGCAGCAACATTTCCATTACTGGTAGCAACTGGAATGCATCCTGTATTATTTACTTATCTATTCGTTACCTTCCCACAGTTAGGCTGTGATTCCTTCTTAGAGCCTGCAATATTAGCAGTAAGCTGGGCTTTTGCAGGGGTAACGCTTGCTTGTGCAGTGAAGTTTAAGAAAAAGGATAACAAGGCAATGACCATCAGCTACTTTACCACATGGTTATTGGGAGGAGTGGGAGAACCGATTATTTATGGACTAATGATACCATATAGAACACCGTTGATTGCTACGATGATTGCAGGCGCAATGAATGGACTGATTGCAGGAACACTGCATTTGACCGCCTATATATTAAATACCTCCAATGGAATTTATCTTCCACCGGCATTTGTAGGAGGAGATGCCAAAAACTATATAGCTCTAGTAATCGCAGTAGCCGGTGGATTGGTGTTGGGATTTATTACAATGATGTTCTTTAAGGTGAAGGAGGATTAGCAGAAAGTGAGGGATGCCGAAAATGAACATCTTTAAAACAGAGCGATTATCAGATCACTTAATCAGAATCACGGATATTGCACAGGTATGCTGCTACCTGGTGATTGGAAAAGAGCGGGCATGTCTAATAGATACCTGCCTGGGATACGGTAATTTATTGGAATGTGTAAGAGAACTTACGGAGAAGCCGGTGTTTGCTATATTGACCCATGGACATTATGACCACAATGGGGGAGCGATTCAGTTTGATACCGTTTACATGAATGTGAAGGAACTTCCGGTTTACAAAAAGCATAGTCAACCGCAGTGGAGAGAAGCATTAAAAAAGCAAAATAAGGCAATAAGGAAATTTCAGGAGGAGGAGATAATGCCATATGCGGAACCAACTGGATTTTTGCCCATACACGATGGACAATGCTTTGACTTAGGCGGGATTACTATTCGCATGATTGAGGTTCCGGGACATACACCTGGGATAATGTGCCCGTTGATTTTGGAGGAACGCACGATTATCTTTGGTGATGCATGTGGGGTTGGGGTATTGCTGTTTGATGAATTTTCTTCTACCGTTTCTGAATACAAGAACAGTTTGGGGAAATTAAAGACCTTAGAGGGAGAGTACGACAGGATTTACCGCAATCATGGAACCTTCTGGTCGCCAAAGGAACTATTGGATCATGTAATAGAATGCTGTGATTTGATTCTGTCTGGAAAGGACGACCATGTTCCTGTTATGGAGCACGGATATAAATTATTCTCTGCCCATAAATTATCCGAAGATGGAAGCAGAGCAGACGGCAAAGAGGGTAATATTAAATATTCTTTGGAAAAGGCAGTATAGGAGGGGCATATAACACGTTTGACACTGTGATTGACAAAGTAAAACAAGGCTGGCAGGCAGAATAAATGACGAATTGAATCGTTGTGGAGAGTAATGCTGCTTAAGAGATAGCGTAAAATCAAGTACGTAAGTTTGTTACCGGTAACTTACGTACTTGATTTTACGCTATTTAAAGTTATTAAAATTATGATGACAAACATCAATTCTTCTGGTAACTCTGATGGTACTATTAGTTCATTGTAAAATCATTCGTGTACGGACAGGCAAAGCACTCTGGGCTGCCAGAAGAAAAATGGAGATAGGATTGTGCTGTTTGTATATTATAACGAAAACTAAAATAAAAAAATCTTCCAGTATAATAATATTGACAGAAATATTTTTTGCATGTAAAATGAGATTGCAAGTTTTGCACAGGTTGTCTCCAGCAGCCTGGAGAAAAATAGGAGGAACGTGCAAATGAGAAGGAAGAACAAGTGGAAGCAGTTGTTTGCAGTGAGTATGTCGGTAATCCTTGCGGGCAATATGTCAGAAGCGGCAGCTGCAATGATCGTTGATGGACCGGAGACTTATCAAGCAGTAAACGTCAGCGGGAGAGGCACAGGGATTGCAAAGAATCGGATGGATGTTCCATCTGTTCTCTCTTTACCCAAATTTGAAAGGATTGCTACCGGCAGTAATGCAACGCGGGAGCAGGAATCACCAAAATTGGAAACTGTGGCAACAGGAAGTGATGCGGTGCAGAAGGAAGAATATCCCGCATTTGAAAAAAGCAAAATGGCAGGTGATATACGGATCACAGTCTCTGCTCCAGAAGGAGTATTCCCAAAAGGAGCAGTGCTTCAGGTCAGCCAGGTGACAGGAAGACAGGAAAAAGAAAAGCTCCAAACTGCTGTGCGGGAGGAATTAAAAAAGGAAGGCGATACTAGAAATATTCAGGAATTGCTTGCCTTCGATATTACCATCAGGAATAAAAAGGGACAGGAACTGCAGGCGGATACCAATGCCGGTGAAGTGACAGTTTCGTTTGCAAAGGTAGATATGAGAGCGGTGAAAGAAGGGGAGACACAGCTGGAAGTGTTTCATATGGATGAGAGACTGGAGGAGGCACAAAAGCTGGATTGTATGGTAAATGAGGAGGCACAAACTATAGAAGTACAGGTTGAAAATTTTTCTGTCTATACAGTAAGCTATCTGGGTACCAGCACAAAGGCAAGTCACATGGCTTCACGTCCGAAAGACGGTGTCACGTCTGGTCATCCATTTCCAAAGGGGATCGGGGGCAGCACCAGCTTCCGTATTCCAGCCATGATTACGCTGGCAGATGGTAGGATCGTGGCGGCAGCAGATGCCAGATGGAATACGACTTATGACGGCGGCGGATTGGATACCATCGTATCATGGTCAACAGATGGCGGGACTTCGTGGAATTATACGTTTGCGAACTATCTTGGAGATAACGGAAATTCTTACAATGGAACCAGATCTACTACCTTTATTGATCCGGCACTTGCCACGGACGGAGACAAAATCTATATGTTGTGCGATCTGTATCCATACGGTGTGGCGCTGAATGGGAATAAAGATATTGCACCAAAGGCTGTGACCGGTTTTAATGAAGATGGAAAACTGCGGTTAAAGGAGCGTAATGCAGATGGATCAGATGACAGCTATCAGTTTTATCTGGATGGGGATACCATTTATGCAAAAGATGGAAATGCAGTACCGGGCTATGTGGTAGATGAATATTTTAATATTACAGGAAATGGAGCAGACAGCAATCTGTTCTTCTATGATTCTCCTTATCAGGTCATGAGAACTAGTTACTTTTATCTGACAACTTCCGATGATGGAGGAGAAAACTGGTCAGCACCACAGCTTTTAAATGTTAAAACCGATAAAGAACTGGCATATCTGGCAGCACCTGGCCGCGGCATTGTGACAGAAGACGGAACGATCGTATTTGCTGCCTACTCCTATAAGGGCAGTGAAGCAACACAGAGAATGGATTTTATCTACTCGGAAGATGATGGGGAGAGCTGGAATCGTGTAGAAACAGGAACTCCGGATCAGTGGAGTTCAGAGAGTGCAGTGGTAGAACTGGAGGATGGGACCTTGAGATTCTTTTTCCGAAACGGAACCTCTCATCTTTGCTATGTTGATTATGGAGAAGATGGGTGGGAAAAACCGGTCCAGACCGGTCTGCTTACGAATTCCAACTGTCAGATCTCTGCTGTCAGGTATTCCCGAAAGGAAAAAGGCAGACAGGTATTATTAGTATCCTGCCCAACAGGACCAGATGGACAGGGATCTAACAGCAGTACGGGCGGTTTGGCATCGAAAGGTGGTAAGCGATTGAATGGAAAGATTTTCGTAGGTCTGGTCAATGATGATAATACCATGGAATGGATGAAGGATAAGCATATCCAGGTGAATCAGAACAATGCAGAATTTATGTATTCTTGTCTGACAGAACTGGAAGATGGAAGGATTGCTCTGCTGTATGAGGATCATCAGTCAGGCTGGGGAGCAGGGGCAGATAAATACTATACCATGGATTTTCAGACATATCCGTTTGAAGTGATTCCAAAACGTTACCAGATCACTCTGGAACAGACAGAGGGAGGAATGATTGCCTGTGCTGTAGAGGAAGGAGAAGAAAATACAAAGGCAGAGATCACTGCAGAGCCGTCAGAGTGTTACCGCTTATCATACTGGCTGGTTAACGGAGAGAGGAAAGAAGCGGTTGGAACAGTTTATGAAATCGTATTGCAAGAAGATGTAAAGGTTTCGGCAGTGTTTGAGAAAATACCGGATGGCGGAAACGAAGATGGAGACGAAAAATATCATGATCAGAACTCCGATGATGATGCAGTCAGGACTCCGCCACAGAAAGAGCATGCACCATCCTATGCGTCCAAAGGCAACTGGAACCAGGAGGGTGAAACCTGGAGTTTTATCATGGAAGATGGACAGCTGGCGGTATCCAGATGGATTTGCACAGAGTGGGATGGCGCTTATCAGTGGTACTATTTTGATCAGGAAGGCAAAATGGCAGATGGCTGGATCAATATAGACGGTCAAACGTTCTATCTGGCGCCAGAGTCTGACGGTACCAGGGGACAAATGGTGACAGGCTGGAAGCTGATTGACGGTGTGTGGTATTATTTTAATACAGATTCCGATGGAACAAAAGGCATCTTATTAAAGAATACGGTGACGCCAGATGGATTTTCAGTAGATGAAGAAGGGCGATGGGTTCATTCATAAAAACAGGACTTTTGGAAGTTGTATGAGGATCGTCTGAACAAAGCGAGGGACAGGCAGAGCGGAGGCTTTGCCTGTCCCTTGCTTTGTGGTATACGAATGCTACCAATTTATCATAATAGCTTCTTCTTTCTAGGTGGTGATTATATATTCGTTCCATACCTAACCATGCAGCTTCCTTTACCTTCGGTAAAATAACCGTCGTTCCTCTCGGCTGGCAGATTCATTCAACACGCTGTTTGCAGAAACGGTGTCAGAACAATTACATGGTTCCTGGTTAGCCTCTTTACACTGAATGACGGCAGTGCCGGATTCTATCACTGCGCCGAATGAAATTGGGATTTCAATGCACAAGGTCTGTGTGACAATAAATGTACAGGAGGCTTTGCCGCCTGTGCATTTGCCATCCTGAGTGATCTGGGGCTGGCCGCAACAGGTTGCTTTTACTGTTCCTGGCTTTGCAAAGGGTGTCACCATAACAGGTACGCAGACGGTTTCCTTTTGATAAAATACGGACTCGCAGGATTCTGTACCGCCGCATGCAGGTCCACAAATCATAAGTCCGGTTGCTGTTGTATTACCGCCAAATAAACAGACATTCACCGGTCCTACGGCAAATGGTTCTGCCATAGTAATACATAGGCTCATCTCACCGTCTGTTTTATTGAGTGGAAAATCAAATTTTAATCCGACGCAGCCTGAGGGATTATCCGGCTTATCGGAAGTCTTTATTTCTACATTTTCACCCCATACGGCGGTCTGTGCTTCTCCATTGATGATAACGGAAATACCTGCTATATCGTTCTGAGTAATGCTGCTGCAAATTCCAAGAAGAAAATGACTTAAATCCGCATAATTGGATGTATCCTGCCCTACGCCTTGGACGTCATAACAGAATTTCTGTTTTTGTCCTTCTTCTGGATATAACACAGATTGATTTAAATTCAGAGTAAATACGAAGGGTAAAACTTTGTCTCCGCTAACCTGAGAATAGTCTATCTGATTATTACAAACTGCACGATTCATATATCCGATCCTCTTTTCTTTCTCATTATATAATATACAAAAAATAAGAAAAGGTTCATTTCTGCATTTTTATTTATTAGTTCTCTTTGTGATGTTTATTGGAAAACAGGATTTAAATAAATATGGAAAGATAAAAAACGCATGGCCCTTTGCTGGTTCATGCGTTTTTACTTTCCACAACATATGCTTTACGGCCGGCAAATATTGTTCGAAGCAGAATTATATAAAGTCTGGAAATGTGATTAATCAGAAGACTTTTTTTCGGCAACAGTATAACAGAGAAGCTTGTTTTGGGTAGTCAAAAGTTCCTTTGCCATTAACAGAAGATATTCTTGCGTTTCCGGGATAAGGTGACTGAATATCCTTATAAATTCTTCTTCATGAGGAGATGAGAGAAACATTTCGCCCCGTCCGTTTATGAGCCATTCCTCGGAAACATTAAAGGTCAGGCATATAATTTTAATATATTTTTCAGACAATGGGCGATTTCCGTTTTCTATCATGGAATAGGCCGTTTGTGTTATACCCAGGTATTTGGCAAAATCAGACTGATTAAAATGTAGTGTTTTGCGTATATATTTTAATCGTTGGAGCAAAATGCATTACACCCCCCTTGGTAGCATAATAAGATAAGAATAGCACATTAAACTTTGAAAAGCAATAGAAGGGTAAAAAATGAACTGTGGAACCCATCTATTTAGACTGCCTGTTTAAAACAAAAATATGTGATAAGAAAATGTATAATAATAATATTAAAAAGATTAAGTAAAATTCTCTTGCAACGGGTTAAGAAAACGTTAAAAAAGAAAAAGGTTGTCCGTTTCAAACAGAATCCTAAAATCATATTTTTTAATTATATCATACTTAAACGTAGTATTTATAGTATAAAAACACAAAAACTAAAATATATATTATGATTATTTATGGCGATTTGCCGAAGAATAGAGGATGCGTGATTAATAAAAAATAATTATAGAAAAAAAGGATAAAAAAAAAGAAATATTGACTTTATATATGTTTAGTGATAAAATTATAACACTAAATTAATAAAAATGTAATGAATAATGGCGAACGAATGATAAGGAAGAGGATATGGAAAATTCAAGTCGTACAAATGAAGCAGCTGCCATTTTTAGACAGCTTTCTCCAGAGAATCAGGTCTATTTGATTGCTTTGGCAAGGATGGCGGAAGTGGCGGAGCGGAATGCGAAGAAAAAGAGCACAGATAATGGAGGAAAATGAGGCGGCTATCTGTAGTGGCTTGAATATGGGAGGAAGAAAATGCCGGAAGTATATGGAAACGGAATTGCTTTAACTGAGAAAATACTGGACTTTTTGTGGGGCAGACAGACAGTGACCTTGAACAACATAGCAAATAACGATACACCTGGTTTTAAGTCGCAGTATATGACCTTTGAGGACGAGCTGGATAGAAGATTGTCTGCCGCTAATGGCAGCACAACCATGAAGGGCGGAAGGATGAACGATGCCATCAGCAATACACGGGCAAGTCTGCATACCACCTGGAATGAATCGTCCAGATTGGACGGTAATAATGTCGATATGGATCAGGAGCAGGTGGAGCTGGTTCGTACGGTATATGAATATCAGTTTATGGTAAGCTCCATATCCAATGATATTAACCGTTTGAGAAGCGCGGCAAAGTCATTTTAAGAGATGTATCACAGTATTGCATAAAAAGTGAAAGATGAATGGAGGAAAAGCGATGGAGGCGCTGTTTATAACACCTATAAGAGAATGGGGAAGCATTGAGGGGATACAGGAAGAAAAGACGGCAGTCCTGCCTGGACAAAGCCAGGCAGGGCTGTTTGCTGATGTTTTTCGCAATGCGGTAGAACAGGTACAGGTATCTCAGGCGGATGTAGAGCATAAACAGTATCTTCTGGCTACCGGGCAATTAGATGATGCGCATACCCTTCCTATAGCAGAGGCAAAAGCGGCTCTCAGTCTGGATGTGTTGATTTCTTTGCGCAACAAAGCGATGGAATCCTACAATGAACTTATGAAAATGAGTGTATAATCCGCTCTGTAAAAATTCACAAAGGATAAAGGCTGGTAAAGAACATGCAGGACGTGAGAGAGAATTGGCTGAAAATGCCTCCCAGAACAAGAAATATAATCAAAGTAATCGCTGCGGGTACTGTAGCGATTACTTTGATTGCTGTTATTGCTCTTAATTTAAGTAAAAATAAAGATTATGGCACTCTGTTTACAGGCTTGAATGCCGGGGAGGCCCAGGAAGTGGCGTCCCTTCTTCAGGATGAGGGGATTGACTACCGGTATAACGGTGACGGAACTATACGGGTTCCTGCGGGGCAGGAGGATCAGGCCAGAGCGAATCTTTTAAGCAAGGGCTATCCGAAGAGCGGATTTACATATGATATGTATCTGAACAATTCGGGGCTTATGACTACGGAATCGGACAAGAAGCGGGTATCGTTGTATGAATTGCAGGAGCGTCTTGGAGCTACCATACGGGTGTTTGATGGGGTGCAGGATGCAAAGGTCACGATCGCGGAGGGGGAGGGACAAAAGTATGCTCTGGAGGACGGTGTACAGCAGTCAGCTTCTGCTTCTGCTGTCATTACGATGAAAACCGGCAGCACCCTTACTCCTGACAAGGCAAAAGCGGTAAAGCAGCTTATTGCCCAGGCGGTTCGTGGGATGAATTTCACCAATGTATCGGTTTTTGACGCGGCTACCATGATGGAAGTGGGTACCCAGGAGGAGGGAAGCGAGACAGGATCTGCCATGGATATGACGAGCCTCACCACTCTGGTAGAGAGTAATATCGCAGGCAACGTAAGGAGAGTATTAGAACAGCTTTACGGTCAGGGAAATGTGGCGGTGTCTGTGAAGGGAACGCTGAATATGCAGCGGTTGATTCAGGAAAGCACGCAGTACAGCGTCCCGGATAAGATTGATGAGCAGGATAAGACGGGTCTGCTTCAGCGTGAGGAGACCTCCGGTGAGAGTACTACGGGAGCGAATCAGGCTGCCGGAGGCGTAGTAGGAGCAGACGCCAATGCGGATACCCCGCGTTATACGAATAATAATGGAACGGAACAGATTCAGGAAAATTACACGAATGGCTCTGCTGCCAGGGAATGGCTGTTTAACAGTTTGAAGGAACAGCGGGAGATCGATCCGGGGGTATTGGAGAATACTACGGTGGGAGTAGTCATTAATACCGCTGATAACCAGACGGTAGCCGAGAGGGACTTGGTTAATCTGGTGGCAAATTCAGCGGGCATACCGGTGGATACGGCTGCCCAGAAGATTACTGTTATCCGTGCCCCTAAACTTGCGGATTCTGTGCCGGCGGGGCAGAACGATGCGGCACAGGCAACAAGCCTTCTTCCTATCTATATTGCTTTGGGCGCGGGAGGACTGTTGATTCTATTGCTCGTGATTCTCCTTCTGCTTCAGAGACGGAAAACCCGTATGGCGGAATTAGCAGCTACGGCGGAGGAAGGATTCCTTCCGGACGACCAGCTTCTGGAGGAAGGCGCCGAAGCAGGCGGAGAGGAAATAACGAGAGAAAGCCTGGCAGGAAGCGCGGCTCAGCTTGAAGAGGATGCTGTGGAGGATGAATTTAACCGAAGCGAGGAAATCCTGAACCTTCGTATGCAGCGCAGCCTGAGGCTGAAGCAGAATATAGCGGAATTTGTGGATCAGAATCCACAGATTGCGGCAAAGTTGATTCAAAGCTGGCTCAGGGGAGATAGTGAGGAGGATGGCAATGGCGGAAACCGCAAATCTAATCGAAAAAAATAATACAGCGCCGGAAACAGGCGGCAATGAGATGGTTTTAGATGCAAGAAGCAAAACTGCGATTGTTATCGTATCCCTGGGTGCGGACAGGGCTTCTCAAATATACAAGTATCTGGATGAGGGAGATATTGAGGAGCTTACCTATGAGGTGGCTAAGCTGGGGCGGACTACCAACGTCCAGGTGGAGCAGACGCTGGATGAATTTTACAAGCTCTGCCTGACACATAAAATGATGACCGACGGCGGTCTGGATTATGCAAGAAACGTACTGGAGAAGGCATTTGGAGAAACTACAGCCAGGAACCTTTTGGAAAAGGTATCCAAAACCCTTCAGTCCAAGCCGTTTAACTTCTTTATGAAAGGAGATCCCAAGGCCCTCCTTTCCCTGCTGCAGAATGAGCGCCCTCAGGTGATAGCATTGATCATGTCTTACATGGATGCGGAGCAGGCAGCCCAGATTCTGGAGCACCTTCCTGATGAGAAGCGGATTGCTGCTTTGGAGGGTATGGCCTGTATGGATCGGGTGTCTCCTGAGGCGATCAGCATCGTAGAAGAGGAGATGAAGCGGAAGTTTGCTGCAATTATTACCAGCGAGGATAATATGAACCTGGGTGGAGTGGACTATGTGGCGGATGTTATGAACCATGTGGATCGCAGCAGTGAGAGGAAGATTTTCGAGGAGCTGGACAAGCGCAATCCGGAGCTGGCAAGGGAGATCAAGGACAAGATGTTTGTGTTCGAGGATATTCTGGGGATGGACAACCGTTCTGTACAGCGTTTTATCAGAGATTGCGATACCAAGGATATTGTATACGCGCTGAAAAATGCGGCAGAAGATATGCGGAGCGTATTTTTCACCAATATGTCCAAGCGTATGGCAGATACGGTACGGGACGATTTGGAAATTACGACCAATGTGCGTCTTAAGGATGTGGAGGAAGCGCAGCAGCGTATTGTTAATCTGATTCGCGACCTGGAGGAGAAGGGTGAGGTAATCATCCAAAAGGGAGGTGACGGGGATGACGATATTATCGTCTAACCGTATCATAAAAGAGCCGGAGAAGGAGCCGGGAATTTGGCAATACAATCCTCCCGTTGAGACAGAACAAAAAAAGGAAATTAAAAAAAGCACCCAGGAGCTGCCTTCCGTCCCCGAAGGAGAAGGGCCTGTCTCACAGACGCCAGAAGAGCATCGGCTTCTGGAGCAATGGAACCTGGCGCGCATACAGGAGAAAACCAACGCGATTTTTGAAGCGATCGAGAAAGAACGCCTGAGGATTGTGGAGGAGGCAAAGGAGCTGGCCTGCCAGGAGCAGGAGCGGGCCCGGCAGGCCGGTTATGCTAAGGGCTATGAGGAAGGCCTGCTCCAGGGGGAGAAAAAGGCCATAGCCCAGTCGGAAGCCAGACTTCAGGAGCGGCTTAGCGGCTTTGAAAAAGACATAAAAAAAGCCCTGGAGGCGGTGGAGGAGGCAAAGGAGGCCTGTGTGCATGCTTATCTGGACGAGCTGAAGGATTGTGCCGTGTCTGTGGCGGAGAAGGTCATTCATATCAGCTTAAAATCCAGCGGAGAGGTTATTAAGCAGATGATTGTAGCTGCCACGGAAAAGCTGAAAAAGACAGCCTGGGTCAAGATCTATATTGATAAATTTGACTATGACATGATGATGAAGGCAGACGCAGATGTGATTGACGAGCTGTCTCACCTGTCCGACAACATAAAATTCATTGTGATGGATAAGGAGGAGCAGGGAAACTGCATCATTGAGATGCCGGATGAAATCGTGGATGTAAGCGTGAATACCCAGATGGAGAACATCAAAGACATACTGGAGAATATACGGGTATAGGAGAAGCCTATGTTTGAAAAGATACCGCAGCTGGTTATGAAATCCGAAACAGTCAGCCATATAGGGAAAATTGAGAACGTAGTGGGAATGTCCATGGAGGCTTCGGGGGGGCGCTCCAGCATCGGAGATATTGTAATGATTTACAATGAGGAGCAAAACCGCCAGATGCCTGCAGAGGTGGTAGGCTTTAAAAACGGCAAGATTCAGCTTATGACCTATGAGGCTACCAGCGGTATTACATCAGGAAGCTTTGTGCGCAATACAAGGCGGAGGTTGAAGGTGCCGGTAGGAGATTTTCTGAAGGGGCGTATTATTAATGCCTTAGGAGAGCCCATTGACGGCAAGGAGGTTTTTAAGCCCTCCAGGACATACACCGTGAACAGCCCCTATACCAACCCTTTAAGCAGGCCCCCTATCAGGGAACGCCTGGAGTTTGGCATCAAGGCCATTGACGGTCTTAATACCATAGGAAAGGGACAGAGAATCGGTATCTTTTCCGGTTCGGGAGTTGGAAAAAGTACACTTATGGGGATGATTGCCAAGAATGTTAAGGCGGACATCAATGTAATCGCTTTGGTGGGCGAGCGTGGAAGAGAGGTTCTGGAATTTGTCCAGAAGGATCTGGGAGAGGAGGGAATGAAACGATCCGTTCTGGTGGTGGCTACCTCCGACCAGCCTGCTATGCTGCGGATGAAATGTCCTTTAGTAGCTACTACCATTGCGGAGTATTTCAGGGATCAGGGCTGCGATGTGCTTCTGATGATGGATTCCCTTACCAGATATGCCATGGCTCAAAGAGAAATAGGGCTGGCAATCGGAGAGCCTCCCATTGCGAGAGGGTACACGCCTTCCATCTATGCGGAATTTCCCAAGCTGCTGGAGCGCAGCGGAAACTTTGATAAAGGATCGATTACCGGTGTCTATACCGTACTGGTGGAAGGAGATGACACCAATGAGCCTATCGCTGACACGGTAAGAGGTATTTTAGACGGGCACATTGTTCTTAGCAGGCAGCTGGCAAATGAAAATCATTTTCCCGCCATTGATATAGGAGCCAGTATATCCAGACTTATGGTGGAAATCGTCTCACGGGAGCATCAGAGAACCGCCTCCAGATTGCGGAATCTTCTGAGCATTTACCAAAAAAACGCGGATCTGATATCCATAGGCGCTTATAAAAAGGGAAACAATGCGGCTCTGGATGAGGCAGTATCCAAAATAGATTCCATAAATGCATTTTTGAAGCAGGAAATATGGGAACGCTTTTCATATGAAGAAGTCCTGGGGCTTATGGAGAATATTACAGGCTGATTCTGGGGGAACAAGGGATGAAAAAGTTTCAGTATAGACTGGAGCCGGTTTTAAACTATCAGACGCAGGTTCTGGATAATCTAAAGGTAGAGCATGCGGTGATTGTACAGCGGGTAAACAGAAAGCAGAGTGAGATTGCAGGCTTAAACCGGGAACTGGAGGGGTTTGAAAGCGAGTTTGACCAGGTTAAACAGGCTGGGGCGTCCATTACTGATTTCCGGCTCTTTGACATGTGCATCGGCCGTATGGAGGAAATAATCCGTGAGGAAGAGGAACGGCTCCGCCTGTTAAAGCAAAAAGAGGATGAGAAAAAGAAGGAGGTAATTTCCGCAAAAGTGGATACCTCCAGGTATGAAAAAATAAAGGATAAAAAGAAGGATGAGTACCTGAAAGCGGAAGCGAAGGCCCAGGAGCTGTATATCGAGGAATTTGTTTCCAATTCTTCGGTGGCATTTCGTCATCAGAACCGGGGCTGAGGAAAGGTAATCCCAGCTTGAACAGGCTGTTGATTATAAATTTACTATCAGGAAAGGAGGAAACATGGAAAATGTTGTAAAAATGCTGGTTCGAACTCCTGAAAGGACAGAGCCCAGACAGGCGGCCAAAGGAGACTGTGGGCCAAAGGATGACTTTGACAAGCTTCTCAGGGAAAAGACAAAGCTATCTGAAAAGGGAGATCCAATCAGCGACAGACAGACGCCTCAGACGCTTTCCGGCCATGAAAAAGAGCCCTTAAACGATCCGGATAGATCGGTAAAGGATAAACATGTACATGCAGCAGATAAGGCTGAACAGACTTTGGGGCAGTCGGATTTAAATTTGCTGCAGGCATCGCTGCCCTATCAGGCTTTGGCGCTGGTTCAGAAAACGGATGAGCAGCCTGTGGATGCAGCAGCGCTTAAGCCGGAAGGAAAAACGCTGGTTACGATTCAAGAAACCGGTTTTCCTGTAAACAACCAGGGAGGCACAGTTATTGCGCCGTCAGAAATCCAAGAGGAAACCCTTCAGGCTGTCCCGCAGGCTGACAATGCGCATAAGGAAACGAAAGCGCCAGCGCTCCCTGTGGAAAATAATGGAGATACAGTAGCCGATCAGATGGTAAAAATGAAGCCTGCACATGGAGCAAAGAAAGAGACGGAGAGGAATCAAACAGGCGAGGAGACCGGGGAAATCTTCAGAACAGCCGCCAATCTGCAGGCAGGAGAGCAGCCGAGAGCTGCGGGAAACAGCCGGCAGCTGTCTGCGGTTCGTCAGGCAGAGCCAGGACAGGAGCAAGAGGGAGGACATATCCGTATTCTGACAGGGAAGGATAGCCTTCCTGAGGATCTGGGGAATGCTCTTACTTCGGGATTGCTGCAGAGGAAGGGAGAGCTGACAGTAGAGCTGGAGCCGGCGTCTCTTGGAAAGCTGACAATCAAGGTTGTCTATGAGGGCGGCAGAGCTGCGGTTTCGATTGCAGCCTCAAATCCCAAAACTCTGGAGATGCTGAATCAGAAGGCTGGCGAGCTGGCTGGAATCCTGGAAGAAAAAACCGGTCAGGCTACCATTGTGTACACCCAGGGCGCTCATCAGGAACAGGGACAGTACCCCGCAGATCAGGAAGGGCGGGGAGCCGGATACGACAGGCATCAGGAGAGGGAACAAAAGAGGCAGGAATCAGACAACTTTGCCCAGCAGCTCAGACTGGGATTGGTGTAAGGGCAGAAGGGAGAAATATGGCAGACAAGATAACAGCCAGCGGAACCAGCAACCCGTATATCGGAAATTCCTATACGGTTGAGGCCAATGAC
The DNA here is from genome assembly GCF_009696375.1 of Clostridium porci. Classification (GTDB taxonomy): domain Bacteria; phylum Bacillota; class Clostridia; order Lachnospirales; family Lachnospiraceae; genus Enterocloster; species Enterocloster porci. The sequence continues at coordinate 116,030 of NZ_VUMD01000010.1, read as the reverse complement.
AAGAATACGATTACAATGAACAGCTATTTTAAGCTGCTTGCGGCGCAGCTGCAGAATCAGGATATGACAAATCCCATGGATAACAGCGAGATGATGGCCCAGATGACTCAGATGGCCATGGTACAGTCCATGAGCGCTATGACTGAATCGATCAGCACATCCACGGCTGTCAGTACGCAGACTTATGCGGCCGGACTGGTTGGGCAGAGAGTGACGGTAGCGGTGACAGAAACCAATGCCTACGGTCAGGATAAAGGGGTAGATGTAAAATACGGAGACGTGGAGTCTGTAAACTTTGTGGGAGGCACACCTGTGTTTCGTCTGAAAGGTGATGATAAGGACTATCCCTTAAGCTATCTCCTGGGCATGGGAGAGATCCCCAATCCTTATGATAAGAAGGATGGAAACGAAGAAGGAGATAAAGAGGAAGGGGCCAACGGAAACAATAGAGCTAACGGCATAAATAGCGTCAATAATAACAGAAATGCCTGGTTGGCAGGAGGAACAGGACTTATTTAGGACAGGGCAGACAGAAGGTGCTGCAGGAAAGGGATGTATATGAATGTAAATGGGGTGAACGGGCTGGACAGCAGTCGGTTCTGGAACCACGGACTAAAATCAGGACTTCCGGGAGGCGAAGGCAGAGGCGCATCCTTTGAGGAACTGCTCCGAAATAAGAGCGCAGAGGATGGACTGAACTTTTCCAAGCACGCCAGAAGACGCCTGGATGAACGGGGAATCGATATCGACAGCAGGCTGATGGAGCAGCTGGAGCATGCCGTTGAGGGAGCCCGCAAAAAGGGTGCCAAAGATGTGGCGGTAATCGGCCCGGAGAATATTTTTATAGTCAATGTACCAAATAACACTGTGGTGACAACCATATCCCAGCAGGATATGAGAGAGAAAATATTTACCAATATTGACAGTGCCGTTTTGATGTAGCAGGACCTGAAACAGGATGCGCATTCCGTCCGTCCTGATGTGAAGGGCGGAGAACGGCGGAAAGGATGACACATATATGTTAAGATCAATGGATTCTGCGGTAGCAGGACTGAGAGCCCATCAGAACAAGATGGATGTAATCGGAAACAATATTTCCAATGTTAATACCTTCGGCTTTAAATCCCAGACCTACAGCTTTAAGGAGGCTATGTACCAGACCTCCACTGCTTCCACAGGAGGCGTGGTCAGGGATACCACCTCTGCCGGCGGTACAAACGCGGCGCAGTACGGCTATGGCACCATGATGGGTTCCATCGCTATGGATATGACCAGCAGTACTCCCTCCTATGTGGGAGGCTTTAACGCCTGTATTGATGGGGAAGGTTTTTTTATCACTAAGGCGGTAGTAGGGCCGGACGCAGGCTATGGGGTGGACAAGATGAAGGCCTCCGGCTTTGATTATACCCGCGTAGGCCAGTTCCAGATTGACAGCAACGGTTATCTGGTGGACGCCAATAAGAATTTTGTGTATGGGTTTAGGAGACGTGCTGATGATACGGATGCAAAGCCTTTGGAGGATAATCTTAAGCCTCTTAAGGTGCCGAAGGATTTAAACTTCGCTTATGATGGTGACGCGCTCCAGCTAAAGGATGTTCAGGTTAACAGCGCGGGGGAAGTGACCGGCACGGTAGTCTCTACCGATGCGGCTCAGGACGGCAAGACGGTTTCCCTCGGAAAGGTAGCCATCGCCACCTTCCAGAACCCCAACGGCCTTACAAAGAGCGGAGGCGGCTATTACAATGCGTCGGACAGTGACAACACCGGAGCCAGCTCAGCCACCATACCCGGCGGCTCCACCTCTATGCTTATGACTGGCTATCTGGAAGCCTCCAATGTGGACCTGGCCAAAGAGTTTTCAGAGATGATCACCACGCAGAGAGGGTTTCAGGCAAATTCCAAGATCATTACAGTCAGTGACGAGATGCTTGCTGATCTGGTTAACATGAAGCGGTAAAAATGATGAAATGGCCGTATGGACAGGATCAGGATATGGCAGACCGGGCCAGAGAGCTTAGGAGGAGCCGGATGGAAGCTGAAAAGCGGCATCCGGCTGCCGGGCAGAGCATCAGCAGGTCTGAAGAAAACAGGGAGAGAACGATGATTGAAGCAACCCGTTTGAATGGAGAAAAAATCTATCTGAATCTCATTCAGATAGAAAGCATGGAAAGTATTCCGGAAACAAAAATCAAGATGATGAACGGAGATTATTTTCTGGTGAAGGATTCTGTAGATTCCATCATTTATCAGATGAAAGCATTGGCAAACAGCGTGCTGACATTTAAAGATAAAATCAGATAAATATTAATTCTCGCAGGAGGACAACAACATGGATTTAACAACGCTGATTGGCATTGTGTTAGGCGGAATACTGATCGTATGGGGAATTGGACCGGTAAATCTGGGGAATTTCGCAGATACCTCCAGTGTACTGATTGTTGTAGGAGGAACGCTGGCTGCGGTAATTGCAAGCTATCCTTTGCGGCTGCTGATGGATATTCCTAAGCATATGCTGGTGTTGATGAGGGGGAAGAAATACAATATTCCAAAGCTGGTAGATCAGATTGTGGATTTGGCGATGATAGCCAGACAGAGCGGACTTCTGGCTTTGGAGGAGAAGGCGGATGAAATTCAGGATCCCTTTTTCAAGCAGGCCGTGCTTATGATTGTGGATGCCAATGACCCTGATAAGGTGCGCTACATGTTGGAGCGGGAGATGGATGATATGATGACCCGCCATGATGAGGCGGCGGGCATCTATGAGAAGGCTTCCGCTTTTGCCCCTGCTTTTGGAATGATAGGAACGCTGGTAGGCCTTATTAACATGCTAAAGCAGCTGGGACTGGACAGCGGAGAGGCCAATTCCAGTCTGGGTCAGGATATGGCAGTAGCTTTGATTACTACATTTTACGGCTGTGTACTCTCCAATCTTCTCTTTCACCCCATTGCTAAGAAGCTGAGAATCCGCCAGGAGGAGGAGGAGCTTTACTGCTCCACGATTATTGAGGGTATCATTGCCATCCAGGGCGGTGAAAATCCGAAGTTCATACGTGAGCGCCTTCTTTCATGTATGAAACAGTCCCAGCAGAAAAAGCTTCTGCTGAAGGCCGGTAGAGAGGAGAGGCGCACAGAAGGAGGCATCGGAGAAGAGGCATGAAAAAACGTAGGAAATCTGCGCCGGACGGCGGCGGTAACTGGATGGATACATATGGGGATATGGTCACCCTTTTGCTTACCTTTTTCGTGATGCTCTATGCAATGTCCAGCTTAAACCAGCAAAAATGGGAGGTATTTGTAAAAAGCATCTATCCTGATGTTAAGGATCAGGAGCAGATAGCGATTAATGAACATCCCAATGAAGGAACATATGATGTTAGCGGCACGATGCAGATCAATACAGAGCTTCCTGAGAATGTGGATATTAATAAGCTTTATCTGACGCTGGCTCAGAGACTGGAGGAATATGGAGTAAGCGGAGCCACTGTGTCCAGAGGAGAGAATTATACTTTTATACAATTTCAGGATCAGGCCTTTTTTGATGGAGAAAGCTCGGTGCTGACAGCGGAGGCTAAGAATGTACTGGATATTTTCTGCGATACCATTGCGCCTGAGGCAGATCAGATTGGACAAATACAGGTTATGGGCCATACATCTCAGGGGGATCCTAACCGGCCTAATAATCCCCGGACGGATCGGATGCTTTCATCCCTGAGATCGGCGGAGGTAAGCGCCTATATTCAGGAAAAAAACATCATTGATCCAGGAAAGCTGGTAGGGGTAAGCTACGGACAGTTCAGGCCCGTGGCTACCTTTGAGACAAGGGAAGGAAGGGCTGAAAACCGGCGGGTGGAAATTCTGCTCATTGATGCAGATTCAGATACCACTAAATCACTGAATGATTACTATGAAGAGGTTTACAATGGGGCAAATGCCGATAAAACCATTGTTACCGGTGGAGACGGATTTACGGCTGTTGAGAGCAGTCCGGAGAATGTAGCCAGTTTGCTTCCCGAAAGCAGCGCTTCTGCGGAACAGCCTCAGACAGTATCGGAGCAGCAGCCTCCAGCAGGTGAGGCGCCAGAATAATAAGGGAAAAGGTGGCATTTAGCGATGGCAGACGTATTATCTCAAAGCCAGATTGACGAGCTTTTGCGGTCCATGAACGATGAAAAGACGGAGCCGCATAAGGAGATGCAGAACAAGAAGGCTGAGACAGTGGAGAAAGATTACAGCAAGTATGACTTTTACAGCCCCAGAAAGTTCACCAAGGATAAAATGAAAATTCTCACAAGTATATTTGAGAATTACGCCAGAATTATCACATCTCAGGTGAACGGTATTTTCAGGGTAATGACGGATATTACAGTCATAGAGGTTCAGGAATGCCGGTATTATGAGTTTGTGAACTCTCTAAATGAAAATTCCAGTGTGACGCTGACGGATGTCTTTGTGGAGGAGCATAACAAGAATCTGGTTCCTCTCATGCTCTATATAAGCCCTGGCATGGTCATCACGCTCATTGACCATATGCTGGGGGGGTCAAGCGAAGCTGTTAAGGTGGAGGAGGGATACCGTTATTCAGATGTGGAAACGGCCCTTTACAAGAAAATATCTTCCCATCTGGTTCAGGCCTTAAAGGATGGCTTTTCCAATTATCTGAATGCAGAATTTAAAACGCAGAGAATTGAAGAAAATCCCAGCATGATTCAGGACGTGGGACTGGATGAGACAGTAGCCATCATTCATTTTAATGTGGATCTTGCCGGCCTGGCTGTTGAGCGCATTAAAATATGTATGCCTGGAACGCTTCTGGAGTACATGTTCCGGCTGATAGATAATCGCAAGCACATAGCCAGAGGATATGCCTATGAGGATAACCGGGAAAAGATTTTTGAAAATATCCGCCATTCATCACTCCCCGTTACAGGACAGCTTGGCAGGGTAGGACTTGAATTAAGCGATATTTATCACCTCAAGGTGGGCGATGTAATTGATATGAATAAGCCAAAGGACAGCGAGGTAAAGCTGTTTGTGGGTAAACAGTCCTGGTTTTCCGGTACCATGGGCATTTACAAAAAGAATGTTGCGGTTCGGATAAACAGAAGGTTTTACGGAGAGGATGAGAAACGTTCAGAGGAAACAAAGCCTCTGGAAGAAGTGCAGGAAGTCTCCGATTAAAGAATATTCGTAGAATGAATCATTAGATAGAAAAGTGAGGAAAGCAAAAATGGCAAAGATTATGCTGGTTGACGATGCTGCATTTATGAGAATGATGCTGAAAAAGGCACTGACTGAGAGCGGATACACAGATTTCGTGGAAGCACAGGACGGGGCTGAGGCAGTGAAAAAGTACGGTGAGGAAAATCCGGATCTTGTAATTATGGACATTACAATGCCTAATATGGACGGCCTTCAGGCATTAAAGAAAATCCGGGAGTCCGATCCCGACGCAAAGGTAGTTATGTGCACCGCGATGGGGCAGGAAGCGATGGTTGTGGAAGCGATTAAATCAGGAGCGAAGGATTTCGTTGTGAAGCCTTTTAACGGAGAGCGGATTGTTCAGACAGTAAGCTCCATTCTCGGCAAATAGTTCTTATTATTACAGGAGGAAGCAGCATGGCTTTTTTAAGTTCATTTGATATTAGCGCCTCAGGAATGAGCGCCCAGCGCATCCGCATGGATGTGGCTGCTGAAAATATTGCAAATATCGATACAACCCGGACGGAGGCAGGCGGAGCATACCGCAGAAAGGACGTTCTTTTTGAAAGCTATGGATCAGAATCCTTCAGCCAGGCGCTGCGCAATGCGTCTGAGGGAAAAGGCTTTTCCAGCAGGAATGCCGGCGTGAGAGTTTCCGGGATCATAGAGGATACCAGAGAGATGAAGCGAGTGTATAATCCGGGACACCCCGACGCAGATGGGGAGGGCTTTGTGACTCTTCCGAATGTAGACCTTCTTAAGGAAACGGTAGACAGCATGTCGGCCACAAGGTCTTATGAAGCGAATGTCACGGCGTTGAATGCAATGAAGCTGATGGCGCAGAAAGCTCTGGACATTGGGAAATAGGGTTCAGATAAGTAGATAATCAGGAACAAAAGGAGATGAAGCAATGGGCGCTAACAGCTTTAATGAGATGGAGATTGATGCGATAGGCGAGATTATGAATATCAGTCTCGGAGCCTCAGCTACAGCAGTGTCTACACTGCTGGGGGCAAAGGTCAACATAACTACGCCGGTGGTACAGATTCAGACAAAACAGGAATTTGAATTCAAGCGGCTGGAGCCTGCGGTTGGTGTGGAAATATCCTACACAGAGGGCCTGGAAGGCAAAAACATAATGGTATTTAGGCGGGATGACGTCCGGATTATTGTGGGAATGATGATAGGACAGGAAATATCCCAGGAGGATTTTCAGCTGGATGATATTAACATCAGCGCTATCTGTGAGGTAATGAACCAGATGATGGGCTCCTCCGCCACTGCGATGTCGGAATTCCTGGGCAGGACAGTCAATATCTCAACGCCCCTGTCCTCTGAGATAACAGATACGGAAAGCTTTAAGGAAAGCTACTTTGCGGAGGAATCCAGCATGGTTATTGTCAGATTCCAGCTGGAAATTGTAGGGACGCTGAAAAGCGAATTTATTAATATGATTCCTATTCCTCTGGCAAAGCACCTGCTGGTGCCCTTTAAGGATACAATTGTGGCAGCGGAAAAAAATGCGGAGAGTGAAATAAGGACTGCGGCAGAGCTGAAGATGGCTGAGACGGAGCAGGAAAAGCAAAGAGCTGTGGAGGAGGAAATGGAAAGCTCCAAAGAAGAGGCGCCGGAAGCACACCAGCCGGAGTCTTCAGAGCCTGTCCAAGAAGAACCGGACGCTGCTAATAAAGAAGCAGAAAGCCCGTCTGTGACAGAGGTACATATGGAAGCTGAAAAGCCGAAGGAGACAGAAGCTTGTGCTTCAGCCGGCCAGAGCGCCCAGCCAGGTACAGCCTGGATGCCTCAGCCGGGTATGCAGCCGCCTGTCTATGGTTATCCGGCTCCTGGAGATCCTGCCGTGCTTCAGCTTCTGGCGCAGATGCAGCAGACCCAGGTACAGATGATGGAATTGATGAAGAACATGGGGAAAGAGGGGAAAACGGCTCAAAGCAGTTCCATTATACGGCCTGTAAACTCACCTCAGCTTGCGGGAGATATGGATGAGGGAGAGGAAGAGAAGGCGAACCAGGAAATGCTTATGGGCGTTCCTCTGGAGGTTTCCGTGGAAATTGGACGCACAAAGAAGCTGGTGCGGGATATTCTGGAATTTACCCAGGGTACGTTGGTAGTCTTAGACAAGATGGCCGGAGAGCAGGTGGATTTGTTTGTCAATGGACAGTGTATTGCCAGAGGCGATATTGTGGTGGTAGAGGACAATTTTGGAATACGAGTGACTGAGATTGTTTCCAACGGGCTGAATGCGGAGACCCTGCAATGACAGATGGAAGCTATATAACTCTTTTTCAGTCTATTCTGATGCTGGCTTTGGTTTTAGCTCTGGCGTACTGGTGCAGCCGTTTTCTGGGAAAAGGCTGGAACCGGTATTCAGGAAGCGGACGCCTGAAGGTGCTGGATCAGATCCAAGTTGGACAGGATCGGAGGATTCTGGTTTTAAAGGTAGGAGAGCATTGTTATCTGGTAGGAGTAAGCCCTGCCGGTATTCAGCTTATAGATCGGCTGGAGGATGAGCCTGGACAAGAAGCTTGTGAGGAGGACACCGGTAAAGCCCCTGCGGATTTTAAGCAGCTTTTAGAAAAGAAGCTGGGGGCCTGGCGGAAGAAAGGCGGAGGAGACAGATGAACAATCTTCTAATGCAGCTTAACGGCGGAAATGTACCGGCTTTGGACCTGGTGTTCATGCTGACTTTAGTGGCATTGCTGCCGTCGATTGTTATAATGATGACTGCCTTTACCAGGATCATCATTATCCTCTCATTTACAAGAAATGCCATGGGAGTTCAACAGACTCCGCCCAACACGGTATTGGCAGGAATGGCCCTGTTTTTGACCCTTTTTATAATGAGTCCGGTGATTAGCCAGATTAATACAGAGGCCTATCAACCCTATTTGCGTCAGGAGATAACCCAGACAGAGGCAGTGGAACGGATGGTGGTTCCAATGAAGGACTTCATGCTGAGAAATACAGAAAAGCAGACACTGGACAGCTTTGTTGGGATGTCTAATACGCAGCCAAAGGAAAATGCTCAGGATTATCCTCTGACCGTAGTGATTCCTGCGTTTATGACAAGTGAACTGAAGGTGGGGTTTACCGCCGGCTTCCTGATTTATCTTCCCTTTCTGCTGATTGACGTCATCGTATCCACTACCTTGATGTCCATGGGTATGGTAATGCTGCCTCCGACGATGGTGTCGATGCCCTTTAAGCTTTTGCTGTTTATTTCCGTAGATGGGTGGCAGCTTCTCTTTGGAAATCTTATAAACAGCTTTAACCACTAGGGGGAGAGAAAGGAGAAACTATGACAGATCTACAGATACTGGATATCCTCTATCAGACTTTTCAGCTGGCCTTAAAGCTGTCGCTGCCTTTTCTGCTTGTGAGCATGGCTGTGGGAGTGCTCATATCCATTTTTCAGGCGGCCACTCAGATCAATGAGCAGACTCTGACCTTCGTGCCTAAATTCTTGGCCATTCTTGCAGTTATGGGCTTTTTGGGAAGCACTATGCTGGTTATGATGCAGGATTTCACAAAACAGATTTTCGGCATGATAGCGGGAGGTTAAAGGCTGATGTTTATACTTTTCTCCCTGATTGTGATGCGCATGAGCGGAGCCATTGCGCTAAATCCCCTTCTGGGAAGAAGCAATGTTCCCATCAGGGTGAGGACAGCCTTTATCTTTGCTCTTTCTCTCCTGCTTTATGTAGGAGTGGGGGGGAGCCTGGGACATGAGCCTGTGGGGATGCTGGAATATGGGATGATGCTTGTGAAGGAGCTGCTTTTCGGCTTTGCCCTGGGCTTTACCATGGAGCTGACCTTTCTTGTAGTACGTTTTGCCTCATCTGTGATGGATTATTCCATGGGACTTTCCATGGCGCAGATATACGATCCTCAGTATAACACACAGATGACTATCAGTTCCGGATTGTTCTATGCATTTTTGGCTCTTTTGTTTTTGGCGGTGAACGGACATGTGCGTCTGATTGCCATGTTTTTCTCATCGGCTTATCTGATTCCCTTCGGGGAGGTGACTTTACGTCCTGAGCTGACTGAGGCTATGATGGGCTTTTTTTCTACCGCCATTACAATGGGGATGCAGTTAGCCTTTCCTTTGGTAGCGATGGAGCTGATTGCAGAAGCTGCCGTAGGTATCCTGATGCGTATTATACCTCAGATCAATGTGTTTGTAGTGAACTTTCAGGTGAAGATAGTAGTGGGACTGATGATTCTGGTGATGATGTTCAGTCCTATGGCAGATCGTTTGTATACGGTAATCGGAACCCTGTTTACCGATATGCAGCAGGTGGTGCGTTTAATGATGCCATAGAATTGAAAAGGGGGCGGGAGCTTGGCAGGAGGCGGCGGAGGCGAAAAAACAGAAAAACCCACCAGTAAGCGGCGTCAGGATGCCAGAAAGGAAGGAAATGTATTTCAGAGCAGGGACGCTGCTACCGTGGTGGTGCTCTTTGGGGTTTTCTGGGGAATTAAGCTCTACCTTCCTTTTCTCCAGAAGACGATTGAGGAGTGCCTGAATCATTTTATATCTCGCGTAAGCTGGGAGAATCCACTGGGGGAGGCGCCTCAGATATTTATTTATCTGGTGGTCACTGTTGTAAAATGTACCGTTCCTCTCCTGCTGTGGGCCAGCCTTCTTGGGATTTTGGCTCACGGAGTCCAAACCCGTTTTAACGTGTCCTTTCAAAGCGTTAAGCCCAAGCTGAGCAAGCTGAATCCTATCAGCGGGCTGAAAAAAATGTTTGCTCTGCGGAATGTGGTAGAGCTGGTAAAGAACCTGATTAAAATAACCCTGCTTCTGGTTTTGCTCTATGGGATCTTAAAAAAGGATTTGGTGGCCATGTCAAAGCTTCTGGATATGCAGACCATGGCCTCGGCAGCCTTTATGCTCAAGGCAGTGTTTGACCTGGTGGTGAAGGTTTGCGCAGCCTTTACAGTGGTTGCTTTCTTTGACTTCCTTTACCAAAGGTGGGAGTATGAAAAGAACCTAAAGATGACGAAGCAGGAAGTAAAAGATGAGTTTAAGCAGACAGAGGGAAATCCTGAAATTAAAGGCAGAATCAGACGCATCCAGCGTCAGATGGCCTTAAGCAGAATGATGCAGAAGGTGCCGCAGGCAGATGTCATTATCAGGAATCCCACCCATTATGCCATAGCCCTGAAGTATGATCCCAAGAAGCATGGAGCGCCGGTGGTTCTGGCTATGGGGCAGGACGAGCTGGCCCTGCGTATTGTACGGGCAGGGGAGGAAAATGGGGTATTTATCATAGAGAATAAACCTCTGGCAAGGGCTCTTTATGGTTCCTGCAGGCTGGACAGGGAGATTCCGGCAGAATTTTACGGCGCAGTGGCTGAAATCCTGGTTCATATCTACAGGGCAGGCCACAGGGAAGATATGTTCAGATAATAATAGATGGATGGAGTTTCGATGAAGAAGATACTGAGCTATTCGGTGGTACTATTTGTACTGACGGTCATATTATTGTTAATCATACCTCTGCCAGTTGCTTTGGTAGATGTGGCAATCATCATCAATATGTCCTTTTCTATGATGATCCTGGTTACCACCATGACGATCAGGGAGCCCCTGGAATTCTCTATTTTCCCCTCCCTGCTGCTCATAACCACCCTTTTTAGATTGGGAATCAACGTTTCCACGACAAGGAATATTCTGACTAACGGAGGCTCCTCAGGCCAGGTGATCCAGGCCTTCGGAGATTTTGTGCTGAGAGGAAATGTAGTAGTAGGCTTAATTATCTTTCTTATTATTGTATTGATGCAGTTCATTGTTATTACAAAGGGCGCAGAGCGTGTGGCTGAGGTTGCCGCCAGGTTTAACCTGGACGCAATGCCAGGTAAGCAGATGGCTATTGATGCGGACCTAAGCTCTGGCCTTATTACGGAACAGCAGGCCAGAACACGGAGAGAGAAAATTCAGCGTGAGGCCGATTTCTACGGAGCCATGGATGGCGCCACCAAGATTGTAAAGGGCGACGCGGTTATGTCCCTAATTACGACTGCGGTGAATCTGATCGGCGGAAGTATTATCGGTATGGTGCAGTCTGGAGAAAGTATCGGACAGATTTTAAGCACCTATTCCATCGCCACGGTAGGTGACGGCCTTGTATCCCAGATCCCGTCGCTGCTGATATCGACTGCTACAGGCATGATTGTGACAAGAGCTGTATCTGAAGGAAGTCTGAACGAAGACATTTCCAAACAATTTATGGCCCAGCCCTATGCCATCATGATTAGCGGCGTAGTGGTTGCTGTTCTGACTTTGATTCCCGGCATGCCGGTTCTCCAGCTGGCAGTTGTTTCTCTGGGACTGGTAAGCGGAGGATACTATCTTTCCAGAAGAATAAAAGCGGAGCCAACCCTGACGGCTGTAGGCGGCGGCCTTGCAGGAAGCCAGCTTCAGGGGGAGGCTGCCTCCCAGGAAGCGGCGGCCTCAGCCGAGGTTACAGAGGAGGAGTATTATAAGGATGTGAATAATGTCTATACCCTTCTTTCGGTGGAATCCATAGAGATGGAGTTTGGATATAGCCTGATTCCTATGGCAGACGAGTCGGTAGGCGGCAGGCTGATCAGCAGAATTGTGATTTTCCGAAGGCAATATGCACAGGATATGGGCTTTGTTATACCTTCCATCCGGCTCAGAGACAGCTCTGCTCTGAATACCAACCAGTATTCTATTAAGATAAAGGGGGAGGAGGTTGCGAAGGGAGAAATCCTCACGGACTATTATCTGGCCCTGGAGCCGGAGAATTTGGAAAAGGAGATTGACGGAATCGAAACCATAGAGCCGGCTTACGGTATACCAAGCCGCTGGATAAGGCCGGAGGATCGGGAAATGGCAGAGCTTTATGGATATACGGTTATCGATCCTCTATCTGTGCTTGTAACCCATTTATCTGAGGTCATCAAGCAGCATGCCTATGAATTGATTACCCGTCAGGAAATTGTACGTTTGGTAGAGAATACCAAAAAGAAATCACCTGAGCTGGTGGAGGAGGCTTTCAGCGGGCCTATATCCTACAGCCTGTTCCAGAAGGTTCTTACCAGCCTTCTGAAGGAAGGTGTGCCCATAAAGGATATGGAAACCATTCTTGAAACGATGCTTGAAAGTATTTCGGAGACAGGATTACCAATCAAGGATGTGGACGGGCTGATTGAATCCATTCGGACGGCCCTGAAGCGAACCATCACCCGGTTATATTGTGAAGATGGCAGTATGAAAGTGATTACCATGGATTCTGAACTAGAGCGTACGATGGTAGGATGCCTTTCCAAGGGAGAAAGAGGGTACTATCTGGCGCTTAATCCAGATGTTCTGCAAAGTTTGGTACGTCAGATTGCAGAGCAGCTTAAGAAGTTCAGTGGGTTGTCACAGAATCCGGTAATTCTCACCTCCCAGATTATGCGGGTGCATTTTTACCGGCTGATCGATCAGTTTTATCCCAATGTCAGGGTGCTCTCTTTTAATGAGATATCCAACAATGTCCAGATACAGTCAATCGGTAATTTGATTCTTGAGCGTTCGGAGCGAAAAGAAGCATAATGGTGGAGGTGGCCTAATGATGGTGGAGACACAACAGCGGCTGAAAGAAAAAACAAATGAGGAGCTTTTGGAAATGTACCGGGTGGAAAAAAGCCTGGAGGTCAAGCAGGAGCTGACCCTTCGCTATCTATATATTGTACAGACCATTGCTGTTCAGATGAGAGGCATATATGCCGGCTCTCTCCAGATGGAGGATATCATCAACGAGGGGGTCATTGCCATTATGAAGGGGATCGACCGGTATGAGCCGGATCGGGAACATAAATTCGAGACCTTTATATCTCAGAGGATTCGGGGAATGATCATTGACCTGGTCCGTAAGAATGACTGGATGCCCCGAAACTTTCGAAAGCAGAATAAGGAAATTGAGGAAGCCAGAAATAAGCTGGGGCTGACCCTTGGCCGTGCTCCCACGGATGAGGAGATTGCGGATTGTCTGGGACTCAGCGTTAAAAAATGTCAGAAGATTCAGCGTATGAGTGTGATGATGAATGTGCTTTCACTGGACATGGTAGTAGACAACGAGGATGACCGGCAGACCATTCAGCTTCCTAATATAGATATGGATCGGGAGCCGGAGAAGGCCTTTTTAAAGGATGAAGCCCTTAAGCTGCTGAGCGCGGCAGTGAAACGGCTGAGTGAAAAAGAAAAGCTGATGATTTCCCTGTATTATGTGGAGGAGCTGAATATGAAGCAGGTTGCCCAGGTTATGAATGTAAGTGAACCCAGAGTTTCTCAGATACATAGCAATGCCATACGGAAGCTGAAGCAGTATATGAGTGAGTACGTATAACAGATACAGAATCAATATATAAGGAGGAAACACAGATGTACCAGGGATTTTACAATCTGGCATCCGGAATGCTGACACAGAACCGGAATCTGAATGTTATAAGTAACAATATGGTTAATATCCAGACGCCCGGCTATAAGAGGGATAAGATGGTCAGCAGCACCTTTCAGGAGGAGATGCTTTACCGAACCGGCCGTCAAAACAAGGGGAATCCCACTCCCCTGGCTGTCACGTCTAAAATCAGAACTGCTACCCGGACCTACGTAAACTATGACCAGGGAAGCTTTGAGCAGACAGACGGCATATTTGATTTTGCTCTGAGCGGCAATGGGTTTTTCGCAGTTCAGGGTCAAAATGGAACGGTTTATACAAGAAACGGTTCCTTCGGAGTGGATGGGGAGGGCTTTCTGGCTCTGAACAACGTAGGACGGGTTTTGGGAACAGATGGTCAGCCGATTCAGATTGATAATGAAAATTTTACAGTAGATAGTGAAGGGAACATCAGCGTGGAAGAGCTGATCGATCAGGAGACAAGGGAGACGGAGCTTCGCCGGATGGGCACTCTTCAGGTTGTGGACTTTGCAGATTATGGACAGCTTCACAAGGAGGATTATGGCGTGTTTTCCACCAATCAGGCGCCGCAGCAGAGGGAAGGAGCACAGACAGCTGTTTTATGGAAAACAGTTGAAAAATCCAATGTGGATATGGTAGATGAGATGACGTCCATGATGTCTGCTCAGAGAGCGCTTCAAAGCGCCGCTCAGGCACTGAAAATGTACGATCAGATTATGGCAAAGGCTGTGAATGACGTAGGCAAGGCGTAAGGAGGAAGAACCGATGAATCAATCATTTTATGTGGGAGCTTTGGGAGCCGGCAGCAGTACGGAAAAAATGAGCGTTATAGCGAATAATATCGCCAATGTGAATAATACCGGGTTTAAGCCCAAAACAGCGGTGTTTTCAGATCTGCTCAACTATAACCTAAACGATGGGGAAGAGGCTGTTACTGAGCTTCAGGCAGGCAATGGGGTCAGGGTTCAGAGGACCTATACAAGCTTTGATACCTCCGGGGCTGTTCAGACCGGCAGCAGTCTGGACTATGCGATTTTAGAGGACAATGCATTTTTTATGGTTCAGGATCCAACCACAGGAACTATCAGCTACACGAGGGACGGGCATTTTCATAGAGCAGAGCGGGAGGACGGCTTTTACCTGATGACAGATGGGGGAAAGCTGGTTCTGGATCAGAACAGGGAACCCTTAAAGGCAGAGGTGGCAGATGTGGAGCGTCTCCAGGCGGAGATGGAGGAGAATTATGAGGAGATAGAGAACGAGAACGACGAGGATGAAGACAGGCCCCGAATCAGTTTGTATACGTTTGCAAATCCCAGCCGGCTGATAAGCATAGGCAGCAACGAGTATGTTCCTGTGGATCAGGGGGTGGAGCCTGTACGAATAGAAAATCCAAAGCTAGCCGAAGGAGCCCTGGAACAGTCAGGTACAGACCTGTCCAAGGAGCTGGTACGCATGATCGAATGCCAGAGAGCTTATTCCTATGCACTGAAGATGGTTACCACATCCGATGAAATTGAGGCAACGATTAATTCACTGAGAGGCTGAATGTATTAGGAAAGACGAGGAGGCTACATGAAACGAATCAAGTCTTACGGGGATATGAATCTTTTGGAATTGGATGTAATGAAGGAAATCAGCAGCATAGGTACCAGTCACGCGGCGACAGCGCTGTCAAAATTACTTCAAAAGGAGATACGGATTTCCATTCCCAGCGTAAGCATTCTGGGATATGAGGAAACTGTGGAAAGGCTGGGCAGCATCGAGGAGCTAGTAGCCGCCACTCTTGTAAGGATGAAGCGGGATGTGAACGGACTGATGCTGTTTATATTTAAAATGGATTTGGCTAATGCGGTTTTGGAAAAACTCATTGGTAAGACCTATGAGTCCTTTGAAGAAATGGACGAGATGGACTATTCGGCAATGGAGGAGGTAGGAAATATTATTATCTGCTCCTATGTCAATGCATTTGCTCAGCTTGCAGGCGTTGAGATTGATCTGTCTGTTCCAAGCTCAACTGTGAACATGCTGGGAGGAATTATCACAGTTCCCATGGCAGAATACGGCTATGATACAGATAAGCTTATGTATATTAACGCAGAATTTATAATGGATGGAAGGGTTCTCTCGGACGGACTGCTTATGATTCCGGACATAGAATCCCTGAATCATATATTAGAGAAATTAGGGGTTTCATAATGATGGAGAAGCGGCTGACGGTAGGAATCGGGGATATGAAATTTACCAGAGAAAATGGACAGATCATTACCTATGCTCTGGGCTCCTGCATTGGAATCTCCTTTTATGATCCTGTTCTTCGCCTGGGCGCCCTGCTGCACATCATGCTTCCAGAGCGGAATAACCAGGGAGATCCGAAGATATATAAATATGCAGACAGTGGAATACAGGAGACCCTTCGTAAATTATCAGCATTTGGCCTGGTAAAAAGAAGAACGGTTGTAAAGATTGCCGGGGGGGCAAAGATGTTTGATATCAAGGGCAGCGCTGATTTCGGAAATATCGGACAAAGAAATACGGATATGGTGAAGCGGATACTGTCTCAAGAGCAGCTGCGCATACAAGCCTCCGATACGGGAGGCAGCTATGCCAGGACTATGCTGCTGGATGTGTCAAATGGCGATGTTGCCATACGAACGGTAGGGAAACCGGAAAAACATTTATAGGGAGAGGAGTGAGCGGTTTTGGAAAAGGAACAGGAAGGAATTTTGCTGGAATCGGGGACGAATGAAATTGAGATCATGAAGTTTACCATTGCAGGAGAATTTTATGGAATTAATGTGGCTAAGGTAAAGGAAATCATGATGAGTGAGCATGTGAAAATCATGCCTCATGCGCATCCTGCCGTAGAAGGGATATTTAAACCGAGGGATACGCTGATTACAGTGATTGATCTAGGTTTTTATCTCACCGGGAACAGGCTGGAGCATCAATACCGGGATCTGTTTATTATAACCAATTTCAATAAGATGACAGTTGCGTTCCGGGTTCAGAGCATTGAGGGAATCAGCAGGATTTCCTGGAAGGATATTCAGAAGCCGGACAAAACCTTGTCCCAGGGGGATGAGAGCGTTGCCACGGGTATAGCCCAATGTGACGATGTTCTAGTAACTATTTTGGATTTTGAAAAAATTGTGGCAGAGATTGCGCCGGAGACCACCATCCAGGTAGCGGAGGTAGAGCAGATGGGAGACAGACCTCTCTGCGAAAGCCCCATTGTGATCGCGGAGGATTCCATCCTGCTTCAGAGGATGATCAATGACTGCCTGGAACGGGCAGGCTTTATAAATATTAAGAATTTTAATAATGGCCAGGAAGCCTGGGACTTTCTCCGTGAGATTCGATCAGAGGATGCTCTCTATGATAAGGTAAAGCTGATTATAACAGATATTGAAATGCCGGAGATGGATGGACACCGGTTGACGAAGCTGGTTAAGTCAGATGAAAGGCTGCGGAAGATTCCCGTAATTATTTTCTCTTCTCTGATTAACGAACAAATGCGCATTAAGGGAAAGGAACTGGGAGCGGACGAGCAGCTTGCAAAGCCTGAAATCGGGCACCTGGTAGCGGTAATAGATGAGCTTTTACAGCGCTCTTTTGCATAATAGAAATACAATTAAATTTACTATAACACAAAATGCTTGGGATGAAAGCCTCTTTCATAGCGTTTTGTGCCTGAGCAAAGGGAAAGGAATGAATATAAAATGAAATATGAAGTTACAAAAGATCTTGAGACAGGAAACACGCTGATTGACAGTGAACACCGGCAGTTATTTGATGCAGTGAATACACTGATGGACGCTTGCTCTGCTGGTAAGGGAAGGATGACTATAAAGAGTACAGCCCAGTTTCTGGGCGACTATGTAATAAAGCATTTTCGGGATGAGGAAAATCTGCAGAAGAACAGCCATTATCCGGGGTATGCTTACCATAGACAGTTTCATGGAGGATATACTCAAACTCTGAATAATATTTGCAAAGAGATAGAGACGGACGGTCCCACCATATCTGCCTTAAGCAAGATGAACCAGCATATCGGAGTTCTGGTAAGCCACATTCGCAGCGAGGATAAAAAATTAGCTGAGTTCTTAAAACATTAAGCAGAGAGCAGAAATCATAGAGAGGAGCTGGAAGTGAAAAAACATTTTATCATCAGCGCTTCTGCGATTGGTCTGATTTTGGCCCTGGCCTTTGAAGCTCAGGCTAAAGCCCAGGGAGAGTGGGATCAGGCTGAGAATGGCAGGTGGATGTACTGCTATCAGCCGGGAGAACCGGTGAAGGACGAGTGGATTGAAGATGCTGGAAAGGTTTATTATGTAGATTCGTCCGGCTATATGAAAACAGGCTGGGTACTGAACCAGCAGGATGGAAAACGATATTATATGGGGCCGGATGGCGCTATGTGTTTTCATACATTTGCTCCAGATGGACGTTACGCAGGTTCGGACGGTTCAGAATTGAAGGAATATGACGCTTACCGAAGAAAGATCCTAAGCAGCCTGAAGTCTGCCCAAAGCAGCAAGTGGTACAAAAGTGCAGAGGCCCAGGGCCGTCAGCCTGTTTTTCTTTTTTCTGATCTCAATGGAGATGGATACAGGGATCTTGTGATAAAGGACGGCAATGGGACAGATAGTCGTATAATGTCTGTTGCCGTATGGGATAAAGAGGAGAAAACGCTTCTGGCTGCCGCAGAATTTGATCTGGCGAATTCTGGAGATACGGCTGCAGGCGGAAGCTCTATCTACCTGGACGCTGATAAGCAGGAGGTATGGCTGGAGATTCAGGGCTCAGATGGCAGCCTGCAGCTTTTTCAGATGGAAGACAGCAGTCCCAGATTTGAACAGCGCTGGAGCTTTACAGTAGAGATGGATCAATGGGATGGAGCTGATTATAGAGTCAACGGTGATTCGGTTACAAGGGAGGAATGGGAGTATGAACGGGCTTATGCCCTGGCAGAACGGGGAGGACTCCCTCTGGAAGGGTTTTTAACCTTTATAGAGGAGAATATAACCCGTGAGGTGGATCGGATTCTTACATTGGAGGAAGAGGCCCTTTGGCAGTCCTGATTCAGAGGATAGGAACAAATAATAGCGGTATGCTTGCTAATTTTTTACGGAAGCATACCGCTATTATTAACGGCCTTAGTCAGTTGAGTGTGTTGGAGTACCTCAGATGGGGAACGAAGACATGGGAAATGAAGAACCACCTGCCTCAGTATGACACCCCAAGTAGTATTTTATAGGTTGGCACACTACTTGAGGGTATCATATCATTTGACGGTTAGGTATTGATTATTTATGTACCGCTGCTGTCAGACAAGCTCAGGGGTCTTAAGGGAATGCCGGGGCGTATCCCGTATTGTAATACAGGCTTTGATCAATTCTGTCATTATGCGTATTTTAAATTGGTTTTCATAATATCCCAGAAGGAGTGAAAGAGAGTCGCGGCTCACCACTACATATTTTGCAGGAAGGTTGGATAAAGTCAGTGCGTATACATCCGCCCGGCAGCGTTTGCAGGTGCAGACTTGATACTCTTTAAAATAAGAGTCCAAATCCTGGCGGAGAAGCAGGCGCTCCATGATATTAACAAAGGTATATTCCTTTGCCGAAAGGCCCTGGTTGAAATAGCAATCAGGAACAGGGTCAAGGCAGGGAGTCCGCCCGGTGTTCTTAAGCTCTCCCTTTAGCTCCTCCGTCAGGCTGGAGAGAATTTCACCGGAAAGGTGGTCGTTGCGGCTGGTTTCATCTACAACCGTCACCTTCTTTGAGGAAGTGGCTCGGGTTATCTGCTCCCGGCCTTTATCGGAAGCAGGGATATCTGGTTTCTGGGCGCCGCTGGATTCTCCAGAGGGGCCGTTGGTGATAAGATCTAGAATATGTGAGGTTTTGTTTGTCTTTTTAGCCATTGGCTTCTCCTCCTTTTAGATGAATGTCATCTGATATTTCATGTATAAATTCGGCATAATCCCTCACTGCCCCGGAGCGGGGATTGTAGGAGAAGATACTCTCTCCATGAGCAGGAGCCTCAGCGATGGCAACTCCGCTTCGTATCTTTGTGTGAAATACCCTGGAGTTAATTTGGGCGGCAAGCTGCTGAGCCATTTCAAAAACGTCTCTGGAGAGCAGTGTGCGGCGGTTATATTTGGTTAAAAGAATACCCAAAACATTTAGGTTGGGATTAAAGGTGTTTTGGACAGACTCAATGGTTTCCTTTAGCTGGGTAAGACCAACCAGACTCAAAATATCGGAAGCCAGAGGGATGATCAGAAAATCGGATACGGCATATGCATTAACTGTAAGGAGATTCAGCGCCGGAGGAGTATCTATAATAATGTAATCGTAGTCGTTTATAATAGGCGCGATGGCATTTTTTAAAATATATTCACGGGAGGATGGAATAATTTCCAATCCGCTGCTGCTAAGGGTGATATCTGAAATTAGCAGATCGCAGGAATCTGCATGGCAGACAGCATCCTGAACAGAGGCAGAGCCGTTGAGAACGTCCAGGACAGAGTAAGGATGCTCCGGATCTGCTCCCAGACAAAAGCCCAGATTACCCTGAGGGTCAAGATCGATACCAAGCACTTTTTTTCCAACAAGAATAATGCCGGAAGCCAAGGCCGCGGCAGTCGTAGTCTTTCCAACTCCACCTTTCTGATTGGAAACAGTTATGATGATAGACAAAATATAATACCTCCAATAATGATGGGATTATAGATAAAAAATGCTTCTCTCAGATATTATTTTTATTATATAACATGTCGATAAATAAGTATAGATAAAAATATGATTTTCTCAAAGATTCTTAAAAATTTGTGTATGGCAGATAAAACTGAAAGGAGTAATTGCTTATGGCCAGCGTATCGGGAACAAGCAGTTTAGGGAACACAGCCCTTAGAGGATTCGGAGGGATGACTTCCGGTATTGATCGGGACTCTATTATAGAACAGATGACTCTGGGCACTTCAACCAAAATAAGAAACCAGAAAAAGGCGATGACCAATCTGGAATGGAAGCAGGAAGCATATCAAAGCATAAGCGGGAAGATTCTGGACTTGTATGATAATTATTTCAGCTATGCTTCATCCAACAGCTTAAAAAATGGCAGTGTGTTTGCGCGGAATCAGATTACAGTACAGGGAAAGGACGAGTATACTAAGCTTATCAAGGCTTCCGGAACTTCTAAGCTGACGGATCAGCTGTCCATTCTTGGAGTAAAGCAGTTAGCTACGTCCTCTGTACGAAAGTCGTCGTCATATACAGGAGGCAGCCTTGAGACAAAGCTGACGGATCTGTCTCAGGATTTTCAGTATTCCAAGCTGGAAGGAACCCAGCTGCGTTTCGGACAGTGGAATGATAAAGAAAAGGCTTTTAAAAATAGTGTCATCTTTACCCTGCCCTCCACTTACAAGGATGATGCCGGAAAGGTTCAGACCATTGATTATACGGCAGCTCCTTCAGACCTCGCAGACCAGCTGAATAAGGCCATTGAGCAGTCTAACCAGACCTTGGGAGATACAAAGCTTTCAGAAGCTATTAAGTTCCGTTATGATGAGAATTCAGATAAAATGCTGATTGAAGATGCCGGTAACGGCAAGTTTGCTTCCTCCGGTTATTCGATACAGAATAATTCTTCTGCACTTTCTGCTTTTGGGTTTGACTCTCAAGATGGAAACAAGGCTCAATATGATGACGGAATCAGCCTGGAGGAGTATAAAAAAAGCGTGGAGATAAATTCAACAGGTTTTACAAATACCTATATTGGCAAGCAGAATGCAATTGATTACATGAAAGATAAAGCAGTTACCTTTACCTTTAACGGTTCCAGCAAGGAGATCACTTTGATTACAAGTGATGAGGCTGCCGCTTTAAATAGCATATCTGACAAGGCTCAGAAGATGGAGGCCTTTAAAGCAAATATCCAGTCCCGTCTGGACAAGGCCTTTGGAACTGGAAAGGTTGAGGCAAAGATTGATTCGACAGGAGCTTTATCCTTTTCTGCCACGAAGGGAAGCGATACAGTTTCAATTACATCCGATGATAAGAGCATTTTGAAAAACTGGGGAATTGTCTCAGGAGCTTCTAATAAGCTGAATGTAAGCGGTACCCTTGAGGATAACGCCAGTGTTCTTGGATTGCAGAAAACCGATACAGATGCTTTTCCGGCAGATGGCAAGCTTAATCTGGTAATTAACGGAGTATCCATAGAAGGGCTTACCAACCGCAGCTCCATAAGCGACATTGTGGACAAGATCAACTCTACCGCAGAGGCAGGAGTGAAAGCTACCTATGTAGATGCAACCGGCGAGTTTGCACTGGTTTCCTCCGAAACAGGAAAGGGACGCCAGATTTCATTGGATTCCGAATTAGCCCAGAAGCTTTTTGGACAAAAGGGGACTGACGGCAAGTATGATAAAATGGCAGGCTTTACAGACGGTCAAGATGCCATTATCGGCGTAAGCTACGGCAACGGAATGAACGTAACCCTGGAGCGTTCCTCCAATACCTTTGATTTAGAGGGTCTCTCAGTCACGGTATCAGGTGTGTTTAATGCTGATAAATACGATGCAGCAAAGAATACCTGGGACAATAGCGATATATCCGGCTCTGTTACTTTTAGCGCAAAGGCCAATGTAGATTCTGCTGTAGAAACGGTTAAAAAATTCTTTGAGGATTACAATGCTCTTGTAACAGAAATCAACACTCAGGTAACGACCCGCTCTGATTCCAGCTATGGCCCTTTGACAGATGAGCAAAAAAAGGAGATGTCAGAGGAATCCATCAAGAATTGGGAGAAGAAGGCGAAGGAGGGTATTCTGTATGGTGACACAACGCTCCGGGATTTGGGAGCGGATGTAGAAGGCGTATTTCTTAAGTTTCTGAATAGCGGAGCGGATTTTGAAAAACTCAAGGAGATAGGAATTACGTATTCTGATGATATGAGAGATGGCGGAACCCTGGTGTTTGATGAGTCCGCCTTCAGGGCAGCTATGGAAAAGGACCCTGAAAAGGTAGGACAGATATTTACCGGCGGAGGAGATATAAAGAAGGGGCTGTCTCAGATTGTGGAGGATACCTTGACTCCATACGCAACCAAATATGCCAGCAGAAATGGTAATTCCTATGGACGTTTGATAGAAGAGGCAGGATCGGGCAAGATACCGTTGTCTGCTATGAACAATCTGATTTATAATCAGCTTAAGGACATGCAGAGCACCATAGAAAAGCTGAGGACTCAGCTGAAAACAGAGCAGGATCGGTATATTTCCCAGTTTACCACCATGGAAACCCTGATTAGTCAGATGAATACCCAGTCTGGCTGGTTATCTCAGCTTCGAGGATAGGGAATTGGTATGGAGGAAAGGGATTGGAATGGACGGATACAAGCAATATAAGGAAAAGAGTATTTATTCGATGTCACCTCTGGAGCTGTTGCTTATGGTATATGACGAGGCTGTCAAAAATCTGATGAAGGCTGAGTATGCTCTAAATGAAACAGATTATGAGAAATTTGATGATTCCTTGGAGCGAACCACCAGGATTGTACGTTATCTGACGGATATTTTGGATATGAGACAGCCGATCAGCAGAGACTTGAAGCGGATCTACCATTATCTTATTTACGATATCAGCAGGGTAAAGGCGGGAAGAGCCAGACAAAAGGATGAATTAGGGCGTATCCGCCACATCCTTTCCGAACTGAGGGACGGATTTGATCAGGCCAGCAGAAAGGTGCACGATACCCATATAGCTGTACGGCCGGAAGTAAGAGGATAAGATATGGAGCAGATGGAGCTGGATATGAGGCAGGTTTTAAAATTGCTTGAAAAGCGGTATGCTTCTATATTAGAGATTGCAAGGCTTACCAGAGAACTTGAGGACGCTTTGGGGAGGGATGACCGGGCGTCCGCCCTTCTAACGCTTCAGATGCGGGCGGATGAGATGGCGAAGGCAGATGAATATATGGAGGAGATATGGAAGATGGGTGAGAGTAATGCTCAAAACCTTCAGAAACTCCGCTGGCTCTTCCGTACAGAGCCCTCGGCTGCCAGTGAAGAGGGAGAAGAGGAAAGAGCGGTATACTCCCTTCGGAAAAAAATCTGCCAAATGGTTGAAAGACTTCAAGCCTCTGATAAGAGGCTTAGCCAGAGGGTTGCTGGGCTGAAATCCTACTATGGCACAACGATAAAGATATAGCAGCATGCATAGGAGAGACAGATGAATCAACTATTGTTCGAGGGACACCTGCTGGTAGGAATTGTAGCTTCCATCATTGGTCAGAAGGGAATCCATATTGCGCATAAACGTCTGGATTGGGAACGGATGTATCGTCTGTCGGATTACCATAAGGTTGCCAACATTGTGTATCTCGGTATTTTGGGAGATGGAGAGGCTCTTCCAGACAGGTGGAGGGGCTTATTTTCCAAACGCTACCGGGAAGCTTTGATGTATCAGGAAAGCCTGGATGATTCTATCAGAGAGATACTGGCATGTCTGGATATGTATGAGATTCCCTGCACAGTAATCTCACGGGGGGAGGTACGGTCTTTGTATCCTCTTCCTGAGATATCCGATCGCAGCCCTCTGCGTATTATCCTGGATTCGGAAAATTATCCCCTTGCAAAGGGGTTTCTGGTTGATCTGGGTTATGAGACGGAAGAAATATTTACAGGAGCGGGAGAGTGCCTGGCAAAAGGACAGGGACTCAGAGTAGAGCTATACAGAAGGCTTCCCTTCAGGACGGCAGCCTATCATAAAAATGTGGAGTTGATTCTGGAGAGAGCTGAGATAGAGGAGCCTTATGTGCACATACGGGCGCTTGACAAAAAAGATGCCTTTCTTTTGAACATGGCTACAGCAGCCTACCGCTATGTGACGGATATGCTTACCGTGAGAGAAGTGCTGGATTTGTATCTTTTGCATAAGTCCTGCAGGGAGACTTTGGGGGAGGAGGAAATGCTAAAGCGTTTGGAGGGCTTTCGGATACAGAAGCTGGCAGAAAAGATTCTGCGTATTTCCTATATGTGGTTCGGGAATAAGGAGGACACGTACTTTTCACAGCTTCCGGATGAAATAGAAACCTATGATTCCCTTGAAAACCGCCTTCTTACAAAAGGTATACTGAACAGAGAGGAAGATATTCAGGCGCTGGGACTGGAACAGATGATCAAACAGGAAATAGAGAAGGAGCGCAGAAAAGAAAGACGCCGTCTCTTCAAAACAAGACTTAAGACTGCAATGAATGAGACGAGAAAAAAGCTGCGATGGGCTTTTCCTGATTACAGATATATGAGTGCTCTTTACCCTGCCATTGAACGGGTTCCGCTTCTGCTTCCCCTATTTTGGATGATCCGGGGACTCAGATTGGCCTGGCACAGTCGATGGTAAGAGGCATAACATTTGGAAAAACTGATTTACTTACAGGAGGAGGCTGCATGTTGATGCGCTTCCTCCTTGGCCGTCGTCTTTTTTAAATCATAGATGGAAATAATAGCAATTAAAGCCTGGAGCAAGTAATAAATCTTGATTTCTAGAATGATAAGGATATATGCTCTTATCAGCAGGATTATATATATGAATACGAATGCCTCTTTCGTGTTGTTTAAGGGATTGTATAGGGGAAAGCCTGGTTTGGAACTAAAAGCGCTGCCGCACTTACGCTTAAAATATTCGTAAGTGCGGCAGCGTTGTTATGAGTTATCCATCTAGAAAAAAGTTTATACATGCTCATCCGTATCAGCAGATGGGTACAGAAGTGATTGAAGGAAACGGACAGAATCTTTATCCGGTGCCAGTGCGCTTTGATTAGCTAGCTCAGCTTCGGAAAGTTCTTCGCGAAGAATGGAGATATGCTTTGGAGCATCGATTGCAAGGCGGACACCATCTGATCCACAGTCAACTACAGTGATTCGTATATCTCCGCCGATAAGAAGACTCTCATCCTTTTTACGCCTCAGAATTAGCATACTCAATCCCCCTCTCTTCATTAGTAACCGCTGCTGCAATGGATGGGAAAGAGCGGAAAAGATGACGGAATTCATAGTGGGATTGTTCCAAGATTACCTGCATTCCGCGCCGTGTGATGGGATTGATAGCCAGAGGACATTTGAGATTTACCGTGTTCTCCACATAATCCTTTTTTACTACACAGATTGCATAATAGCTCAATTCCCCACTGTCGGATACACCCAGGCAGGAAAGCTCCTCTGGAGAAAGCTCAGGGAAGTAGTCAGGGCAGAGAATAATCGGATTAATCAACACAAAGGCTACCTCAGGTTTTTCAACCGATACTAAGAGGATCATGGTATCCTCATCCTCCTTAAGGAAGAGAGGGAGAAAGCGGGTTAAATGATGAAAGCCAAAAAGGCCATCTTCAAAAATTACTAGATCCTCTTCGTCGTATTCAACTGTTCCATAATAATCGGTTTGTACTGTCATTTATAACAAGCTCCTATGTGTATAAATTGATAGATTCAATGTGGGCTCCTTCATCTCTGGGTGGAACATAGTTAAATCCACCCAAATATTCAAAATGGAGCTCTGGCATTTGAGTGATAATTGTCATAGTCAGGGCAGGGATAAAGGTAACATCTCCCCGGCTTACCCGCATCTCAAAGGCTCCTCGTTCTACTGCATAAGAAGAGTGAAACTCTGTGTCAGCTTCTGTTTCAGACGCAAGAGGCTGGGAAGAACCTTTTTCCTGTACCGTAACTGTATTATCAGAGGAAACAGAGGAGAAGGCATGGGAGGAAGCTACTATATTGGCCTGTCTGGAAGCAGGGGAGGCTTTCAGGACGGAGGATGAGGAAAAGGTCCGGTTTATCCTGACAATATCCGCAATGGGAATGTGCTTGCTATAGCCGCCCTGGCTAATTTGAGTAGAAATGCGGTATGCAATCGCTTTTCTCCGTTCCAGCTCTACAATATCGGAGGGGAGAAGGCGGGCCTGTTCTGTTATGCGAACGAGGCGCAAAGGATCAGATGTAATTTTGATAAGTGGTCCCATTGGCAACCTCCTTGTCTAATAAAATCCTATTTCATAAAATCAAACAGTGACGATCCCATCAGATTAGCTCCAACCTTCAGAGCTGCATTATAGGAATAATTGTTGTTATACATCTCCATAATAGCGGCATAGGGATCGGCTCCCAGCTTATCTTTGTACTGCTCAGTTAAAGAATCCTGAATGGTTTTTAAACGAGTCTCTGTAGTTTCCAAGATCTTGTATTTATTACCCAGATCAGAGTATACGGTGCCTATGGTATGTATAGAAGCTGTCATTGAATCCAGGGTCTTGCCAAGAACATCATGCATCATGCCGTGGGCCTTTTCCTTGTCTGCGGCAGGAGCGTCAGAGTAGTCTTTAATAACCAGGGCTGCTTCTCCGATCAGGCCCAGAGGACTATCAGAGATAGCCTTGGTGAATGAGGCTTTGAATTCAGCGTCAGTCATATTTCGCACTGCGTCGGAGGTGAGTCCGGTGAGCATATTCAAGCCGCCGGTATAGGTATCCAGCAGGGTTGATTTGTCATTGAGCGTTCCATAGCCGACGTCCACTCTCCCCTGCTCGCTCATTGCTTTTTTCAGCTTTGCCAGGTCAGCGTCCTTAACATTAAAATTATATGAGCCATCCTGCTGCTTCTCAAGGCTCATGCTGATCTCTGTGACATTTGTTTCCCCTGGAAACTGGTGGCGGTAGGTCAGTGTTTTTCCATCTGCGCTGAGTGAAAAGGGGGCTGTGGATATATCATTTCCCCCATACACATAAAAATTCTGGTATTGAGTATTCAGAGTATTGACAATGGACTGCTGCTGCTGAAGAAGGCTGTCCCCAATGGTGGCAATATCATTCTGCCCGCTGGAGGTTTCAGTCAGAGCATTTTGTATGTTAACCTTTGCGCCGGAGGAGCCTGACATTACTTCCTGAATGGAGCGGGCGCCAAGCTCCTGCTGATAAAGGCGGTTCTTTATATCTGTAAGCAGCGTAGCCTTGCTCACGGCATCTTGATACTGGTTGTCAATCTTTTGGCCATCATAATAAGCCAGGGGATTGTCCGCCGCGGTTTCATATTCCCTGCCGCTGGAAACCTTATTCATGCTTTTATTAAGCTTGTTGTGCACATCGTTTACCGAGGCGGTAAAATTTCTGTAGGTTGCTGTATTGGTAACACGCATAGGGCTATTCCTCCATTTTATAATTAAAAGGCATATTTACCGTCCTACTACTCCGGTGTTGTTAATGAGGGTATTTAGAGCCTCATCTAAGGTAGTCATAAGCCGGGAAGCAGCGTTGTAGGCGGAAATATAGGACATCATATTCGTAGCCTCCTCATCCATGCTGACGCCTGATATGGAATCCCTGGAATTCTGAATACCGTTCAGAACAGTCATATTGGTCTTCAGCGCCGTCTGATTGCTGCTGGAATCATTTGCTAACAGGGTAGAGGTATTGCTTGTATAATCGGCAAAGGATTTGTTGCCTAAAGCTGTCTGAGGCGCGGACATAGCCTTCAGCAGATCTAAAACAGTGTCCGTAGAGCTGGCTCCGGCAGTGGTGATATGGGTAGCTCCTTTTGCCCAATTCAGGCTGACTCCAATGTTGGCGGCTGTGATGTTTTGAACATTCTCCGTAATAACGCCGCCGTTGTTTGTTGTAGCAGCTTTGTTAATCAGAAGGTACTGATTTTTCTGACCGGCTGGAAGATTGGCGTTGTTTATGTTATTCATTGTTTCAGCAAAAGTTTTGGCCAGAGTATCCAGCTGTCCCATGTAGAATTGGTATCCCCGAAGGGAGCCGTTTGCGCCGCTTTTACCCAGCATGTCAAGACTGGCCTGGACAGAGCCAGAGGAGAACTGCCCCTTGGCTGAAGAAAATGCCGCAGCCTGTCCGTTAGCTGATGCTGCTGGTGTAACTGTGATCTCGGCAGCTGTAGGGTTATCTCTGGTACCAGCGGAAATGCTCAGCTTTGCATAATTTGCGTCGCCCTTTCCCTCGGTTCCGTCCACCAGAGTAAGACGTTGAGCAGCTCCGTTGGCATCCGTATAGAGCAGCTCTACCTTCAGGTCGTCCGGCCATTCCTTCTTGCCGATGACATTGCCTCTGGAGTCATAGTAGTAAAGCTCCTTATCACCTATGCCCTGATTGTTCTGACCGGTAGCGGGATCGATAAACTTCCCGTCATGCTCTGCGTCTTTAAAGTAGGTAACTTCGATAGGCACATAGCTGGCAAGCTCGTCCAGAAGACTGTTGCGCTTATCCATCAGCTCCAGGCTGGGCTGGCCTGTAATTTGGTTTTGCTTAATTTGACGGTTGAGAGTGCCGATTTGGCGAAGAAGGTCGTTGACCTCCTGAACAGCGCCGTTTTCACTGGTGCCGGTTCCGTCCAGACGGCTGAATTCATCCTTTTCGGCATTAAGAATCTTCTGAGAGGAGTTATTCAAAAGATTTGTCAGAGCTTCCATCTTGGAGCGCAGCTCAGTTTCATATACCGGATCGTTTACCTTAGGCGGATCCTGCATTTTTGTCAGTGTTGACTGTATATCAACAAAGGCCTGACATATGCCGGATATGCTGGTTTCGTCCAAAACCTTAGATAAGGAGTCCAGCGCTGTCTGAAAGGCCTCGGTATAACCGGATTTGCCTATCTGGCCTCTGTACTGGATGTCCAGGTAAGGATCCCGGATCTGAGTCACAGCGTCCATACGTACTCCAAAGCCCACGGCTAAAGTGGGGTTATTGGTGTAATGGGAAGGGGAAGCTGTATAATTCAAGCTGGACGTCTGAAGCTGCTGGCGGGTGTATCCCGGTGTGTTCATGTTAGCAAGGTTCTGGCCAGTGATGTCCAGCCGCTTCTGGTTCGCCTGAAGAGCAGATAAAGCGGTTCCAAAACCGGCAAAGGTTGCTCGTACCATAATTATATCCTCCAAGTTTGTTCATTTTATCAAATGGCAAGCTTTAGTAAACACTGGACGGCTTACGGCAGTATGACGGATTACACGTATTTATCCTGCATACGGGAGGGATGGAAGCCTAAGCTTCCTGCCTCCTTAAAGCTGTCCGCTGACTCTGCCCCTTTGGTATTGGACAGAAAAATCTGAAGCTCATGAATACGTGCTCCAAGGATGCGGTTTGCCGCCTCATGGGAAAATCGGAGTCTGTTGATTTCCCGGTCAAGGGAGATGAAAAGAGGGTTAAGTATCTCCCTTTCCTCCTCCGGAGCCTGAGAAAGGATGCTGCGGAAGGTAAGGGATTCCCAGCCTAAGCCTTTAAGTAGCTCTAAGCGGCGCTGCTCCAGGCCCTTCAGCTTCATAAGGAGGGCTTGTTCCTGGCGGATCAAGCCGTCCAAAAGCTCATGCCGTCTTTCGGAAGCTGCAGACGCCTTTTCCTCTTCCTGCTGCGCAAGGTGGCAGACTGTTTCTGTCAGACTTGAAAGCAGGCCTGAAAACTCTGCAAGAATGTTCTGTCTTTCCTGACTCATGTGGACAAAAACTCCCTTCTGTAAAACTGCCCGGTTAATGTAAGCCCAGAAGGCGGCGGGCTATTATATCTGCGTCAGGCTGATAGGTGCCGCTTGCCACCATTTCCTGAAGCTGCTCTATCCGTTTAGGGCCGGGGGCCGGGCTGAGCTGAGCAGCCGTCTGCCATGCCAGAATGCGGGCGAAATCTCCTTCTTCCTTTCCGCAGCGTGGGCCGTGAATGGTAACGGTATCATAATCTCCTTTTGCTTTAGAGACAAGCAGACCGGGTTTGTACGGGGAGGCGGTTTGTATGCGGCGATCCATGCCGGCCGCTTGAATGCCTGTATTCATTTTCATTAAGTCCATCTCCCTTGCACACTGGCCTGAGAACCAGTGCTAGGATTCATTATTGTGCTACACCATAAATATCGGCAATTCTTTTCAGAAGATAAGGGAAAAATCTTTTTAGAGTATTTTTTTGTACAGTACTAATATAAGTTGAAAATGCGCCGATATAATATAAGCGGATTGTTTCATTATTCAGAACAGATACACGGACAGCTTCCGGAACAAACGGAAGCTGGGGCTTATTATAAATTATTGGAGGAAGTATGGCAAATATTTTACAGGTTACACCTCCGGGCGTAAATACGGACAACAAAACCTTGTCAACGGGACAGGAGGCGAAGCATGCTGCGGACAGCCAGCTTATCCAGAACCCGGTGGATTTATCCAGAGTTACCAGGGCAGATGGGAGAGAAGGCGGGAAGACAGAGGATGCCGCCCGGGAGAACAGCTACAATAATATAATTGATTATGGCAGTAATTATGGAGCTTTTGTCAAAAGCCTGGGCGAGAATCAGGAGCTTTCAGCTTTAATGGAACGGCTTCTGTTTGCGGATCTGGCTGGAGCAGGCAGGCTTGGACAGGCGGAGATGGGAGCTCTTATGGATCAGCTGGCTGCCGCTATTACCATGGATTCTCCCCAGCGGCTGCTGGAGTTTATTATGGGACAGGCAGGCTCTCAGATACGGTTTGGAGGCGCTTTTTTTGACGGTCTGAGAATGCTTCTGGCTGAAGGGAATTCCGGCTATCTGCGGGATACGGCTTTGGAATTTTTAAAGGCTTATAACAGCTATTCTTCAGGCGCTCATTTGCTGGAACAAATTCGGACTTTGGGGGAAGATATCAGTCAACTGATGCTGCGCCAGTACAGGGAGGAATTTCGGGATCTTTTGCAGCAGATGAACTGGAAGGCGGCTGAGGGTGATACTGCGGCCAATGGAGCGCTGCTCAATGGCAGGCTGATTCCCTTTCTTTCCTCTTATATATCGAAAACCCATGACTACGGGGGAATACGGGATGCGGCTATGCTGCTGATTATGAACGCGGTGCGCTACGAAGGAGGCAGTGAGGAAAGGCTGACGAGGCTGTTTGGGGAAATGGCGGCAGACGGCAGCTTCGCCAGAATCTTCAAGGGAGATCCGGAGGAGATTCTGGCAGAGCTGCTCCGGGAGGGAACCAGAGCTTATCAGAGCGGTAAGGGGGGATTCGCCGGGGAGCTGTCTGCCCTGTTGGAGAAAGGAGCTGCAGGACAGGCCGGACTGGAACATATCCAGCACTTTTTTACGGCTATGAATGGGCTTCTGGTGAATGAAAGCGTATTCATGCCTTTGCTGCATCTGATTATCCCTTTCCAGTACGAGGGAGAAAATGTGATATCCGAAATGTGGGTGGACCCTGACGGAGAGCGGGAAAGCTCCCAGGAAGGCAGACGGATTAAACTGTTCCTGAAGTTCGATATTAAGAGCCTGGGAAAGTTTGAAATGATTATGAACATTGTAAATGGAGAGGCAGACGTCAGCCTTTATGTGCCGCAGGGGCTTGCGGGGAAAGGAAGAGAGATTGAGACAGGTGTGGAAGGTATCCTGAAGAAGAATGGAATCAGCTTTAAACATCTTTTGATAGGCCGATGCGTGAAAGACAGCAGGGTGGAGGAGGTATTTCCGGAAATCCGTGAGAAGGAGAAAAGGATTAATGTCAGAATTTGATGATTTGATGAAGCAGAAAGCAGTGGCTCTCAAATATGATCCCAAAAGAAACGGAGCCCCTGTCATTGTGGCTTCGGGTATGGGATATATGGCGGAGCGAATAACAGAGGCGGCAACCCGGTCAGGCGTCCCGGTGTATGAGGATGATTCTCTGGCCACGCTGCTGACCCAGCTTAAGCTGGGGGCCGAGATACCGGAGGGGCTGTATCAGGCGATTGTAGATATTTATATTTACTTTTTGGGCTATGTCCCTGAGGGGTCTGGGAAGATGCCGGAAGAGATGCCAAAGGAGAGGACGCCAGATAATGGGGAGCCAGGGGAGGAGGACGCAGCCCTGTAAAGTCAATGATTTCTTAATGGATATTTAATAGATAGCTGCAAGGCTTATTAGATGAGATATAAGCGCTTTATAGTAGTAATTGTGTCAATATGCAGTTTTCAGGGGTTTGCGATCACCTGATTATTTACGGAAGAAAGGGAAAACAGGAGGATAAGGAATGGGAAAAAAAACCAGGTGTATTGCCTTTGTGCTGATAATAGGACTGGGTGTTTTGTGGACATCCTTTTCCGGTCTGGCTGCTACCAAGCCGATTCACACAGTTAATATAAAGATTAATTCCGATCTGCAGCCTGGCAGTCATCTGCCAAGCATCCATATCGGTTCAGGCTCCGCGCCCGATGGAGGAATTATGGTGGATAAGGGTAACTCCCGTTACACTGTAACTGCGGCGCAATGGCTGGATAAAGGTTCGTCTTACGTGCTGGAGGCTGCTTCGGAGCCCCAGATGAGGGTGACACTGGAGCCGGAGGATGTAAGCGAATATTACTTTCTGGCCAGCTATAAGGAATCCAATGTAAAGATCAGCGGAGGCAGCTTTGTATCAGCCAGACGTGATGGGGATAATCTTTTGGTTACTCTGAGGGTAAGACCGGTAAAGGGGGAATTCAATCCCCCCAAGGACGCCTATTGGAATGAAAATAATCTTGGGGAGGCCAGATGGACGGCCCCGGAGAATGATTCAGGCTGCTATGAGCTGCAGCTTTTGCGGGATAACAAAAATGTGTATCGGGTGAGTCAGACTACTTCCCGAAGCTATAATTTTTATCCCTATATGACGGAAAAGGGGGACTATACCTTCAAGGTGCGTACCATACCAAAAACGGATGCCCAGAAGAAATATGGAAGTAAGAGCGACTATGTGGAATCTGGCGAGCTTCAGATTACGGATCGGTATGTTTCCGATGGAAAGGGGCAGCAGAAGAACGGAGCTGCGGCAGTCAGCGGAACCAGGGAAAAGGTAGGATGGTTCAGAGATGAGAATGGATGGCGCTACCGTTATCCTGACGGCAGCCTCTGCCGCAGCAAATGGTCGGAGATTGACGGACTTTGGTATTATTTTGATGAAAACGGGCGCATGATGACCGGCTGGCAGAATATAGGCGGCAGCAGCTATTATTTGCATGGTAACGGTCAGATGGCAGTTGGGTGGACGAAGATTGATGGGAAGTGGTATTATCTGCGGACAGAAACTGAGGATGGCCGGTATCCTGCCGGTTCCATGGTGTCTGGAGGCTGGAGGGTAATAGGACCTTACTATTATTATTTTAATGAGGACGGCAGCCTTTATACAGGCTGGCTCAAGTACGGAGGAAAGTGGTATTACCTCAATACAGTGGATAATAGCCTTCAGGGGGCTATGTTCACAGGCTGGATTAAACGGGATGGAAAAACTTATTTTACAGATTCCAACGGAGAGATGCTGGAGGGCTGGAGCCAGATTGACGGAAGCTGGTACTATTTCTATCCAGGATCAGGAGAGATGGCGTTCAGCACCTGGGTTGACGGAGCTTATCTGGATGCGGATGGAATCTGGAGACAGCAGTAGGAGGAAGTGCATATGAAAAACAACGATATGCCGTATAGAAGAATGGCCGCTGGTCTCACTGCTATTGCGGCAGTACTGGCCCTTGCGGGGGGGAAGAACATGACAGTTCAGGCAGCTGAATCCAGCGTGATTGAGACGGTTTCAGTGACCTTTAAGGCTAGCTTCGGAGAGCCGGAGGAGATACCGGAGCCAGAGATAACGGTAAGCGCAAGAGGGTGCTCTATGGGGGATATTCAGTTCCGCACAGATTATGACAAGTGGAAGCCGGGAAAGAAGGTTCGGGTTGAGGTTACGGTAAACGCAGAGGACGGAAAGGTATTTCCTGCCTCTCTCAACCGCTCTCAGTGCAAGGTAAGCGGAGCAGATTTCGTGTCGGCAAAGGCGCTGGATGACACCAGTCTGCAGGTTAAGGCAGATTACAGGCCCATAATGACGCTGGGAAATACGGAAAAAGCAGGGTGGAGCAGCACCTCCAAAAAGCGGGCGGTGT
Source organism: Clostridium porci (assembly GCF_009696375.1). GTDB lineage: Bacteria > Bacillota > Clostridia > Lachnospirales > Lachnospiraceae > Enterocloster > Enterocloster porci. The sequence continues at coordinate 81,470 of NZ_VUMD01000010.1, read as the reverse complement.
GGAAATCAGTGCCCTATGCGCCCGGCTATACCCTGACGCTTTATGGGGATGATAGGGTTGTCAAGCGTTTGAATACGGACACTAACAGCGCGAATCTGTCCGAATACATGAAGGATACAGACAAAACCTATTACTATGAGGTAAAGGCGGTGCCCCTTACCTCGGACGAGAAGAAATACCTTCGTGAGGGCGAGTTTGTCACTTCTACCGATCAGGAGTTTGACTGGAAGGATACAGAGAACGGATCCGTGCAGGAGGCAGGAGGAGCGGGAGACGGAGGTTCTCTGAAGGGCGGCAGCTATGTGCTTCCTGATGGCCGCAAAGAAACCAATGTCTGGAAGAAGATCTCCGGGAGCTGGTATTATTTTGATGGAAGCGGAAGGATGGTTACCGGCTGGCTGTTAGACGGCGGCAAATGGTACTATATGAATCAGGACGGAAGAATGGCAACCGGATGGGTGAATCTTAATAGCGATTCCTGGTTTTTGATGGCTGACAGCGGAGAGATGCTGACAGGCTGGCAGCAGCCTCAGCCGGGAAGCTGGTACTTTTTCAATCCGAGCGGTTATATGGAGCGGTATTGGATTCTGGTAAACGGCAAATGGTACTATATGGGGCAAGACGGAAGGATGGCGACTGGTTGGGTGAAGCTCAACGAAAGCTGGTATTATCTCTATAGCGACGGCAGCATGGCTGTTAATACAACTGTGGACGGATGGTCCATCAATGGAGAGGGAGTGGCCTCACAGCGCTGAAGATAAAGAAAAGGAGCAAGAGACATGGGACTGGTGACAACGGCAAAGGGAATCAATGAGTGGAGCGGAAGCAGCCTGAACGGCACCAAAGGGACTTACAAAGCCGGGGCCACAGGCGGGAATTTTCAGACAGCCCTGCTGAATGCGCGTCAAACTGTATCGGTGGATATGGACTCCATCTTTGAGGAGGCTTCTTCTGCTTACGGTGTGCCTGTGAACCTGATAAAGGCGGTGGCAAAGACAGAATCGAATTTTAATCCAAAGGCCGTATCGCATGCAGGAGCCATGGGCGTTATGCAGCTCATGCCGGGAACTGCCAAGAGCCTGGGGGTCAGCGATCCCTTTGACCCAAGGCAGAATATCATGGGAGGAACAAAGTATCTGAGAGAGAATCTGGAGCGTTTTAACGGAGACGTGAGTCTGGCTTTGGCCGCTTATAATGCAGGACCGGGAAGCGTGACGAAATACGGGGGCATTCCTCCCTACAAGGAAACACAGAATTATGTAAAGAAGGTAACCTCCTACATGGGAGGAGACGCTCTTTCTGCCGGACGCAGGGTTTACAGCGGGGGCTCAGGCTATGGAGGGGGAATGACCTACACAGGAGGTTCTTCCTTAGGTAAGAGCCTGTCTTTTGGCTTATACGGAAGCGGAAGCAGTAGTCAGGGTATTGGCTTATACGGAAGCGGAAGCAGTAGTCAAGGTAGTGGCTTATATGGAAGTGAAAGAAGCAGTCAGGGTGTTGGTCTATATGGAGGCGGCAGCCTTTATGGTATGTCATCCGATTCTCTGTCTATGGCGGCTTTGGGCAGCATATCTGTAGATCCGGACAGCAATACAGTGACTATGGACAAAGACAGCTACGTTGCTCTGGTACAGATGCTAAGGCTGCAGATGATGATGGATGCAAGCCGGGAGGTAGGAACAATTACTGTTTAGTGAGAGAAATTGAGGTATAACGTAATGGCGAACGACAGAAAAATGTATTCGATTCTAAAGGACTGTGACCGCTGCCGGGTATATGGAACCGACAACACCCCTTTGGCTGACGCCAGAGTGCAGAGCGTGGGGACAGAGGTCTGGCTGTATTTTAGAACCTCTCGTTTGAGAGACGCCAGAGTAAGGACACAGGTGGATTTTTATGACAGGCAGTCAGGGCTGCTTAGCTGTCTCTGCGAGCTTCTAATCCGCCGGAATCCGGCATTCCCCCAGATACCCGAAATCTGGATGGCAGACTGTAGGATTCTACGGGTGATTAAAATGGTGCAGAGACAGAAGGATGTGAGGGTCAAGACGCATGTGGAATCAGAGTTTCATACAGAGGCAGGAAGGCTCTTTTTTGGAACGGTTCAGAATCTGAGCGCGGGGGGATTGTACCTGCGTACCTTTCAGTCCCTTAAAACTAAGCAGAGACTTACCTTCCGGTGGCGTTCAGAGACTTTAGACAGGAATATTGCCTGTGTGGTCATAAGGGAGGATCCGCCTTTAAAAGGGCTCTTTGGATATGGATGCCAGTTTGTAAATCTTCCGCAAGAGGTAGAGGAGGATATTCGCCATTATGTGTATACAGAGCAGCAGAAAAGGAAAGAGAGATGCGATGAAGCTGAATCTAGTTATGATAGTAAAAAATGAGGAAGCCTCTCTGGGCCGCTGTCTGCAATCGGCAGGACCTTTGGCAGATGAGATCATACTGGCTGACACAGGCTCCACTGATGGAACGAGGGAGCTGGCTTTGTCCATGGGAGCTAGGGTGTGGGATTTCCCCTGGGCAGATGATTTTTCCGCTGCCCGGAATTTTGCTCTGGATCATTCGGATGGAGACTGGAATTTAGTTCTGGATGGAGACGAGTATCTGCGTCCCTGTAGCCGGGAAGTCTTAACCCAGGCAATCGAGGCTCATAAGGGAAGCTGGCTTGGCGGAATTGTCCGGCATGACGCATTTGCAGAGGGGAATGAAATCAGCTGCAGCACGTCTCTGCTTCCACGCCTCCTTCCCAGAGGAGTACGCTACACTGGGATTATTCATGAGCAGCCGGATTGCCCGTTCCCCTGTATTCCGCTTCCTTTGGAGGCGGATCATGACGGCTATTTAAGAAAGGGAAAGGGAGAGAGGAATCTTCCTTATCTTATTCATGCGGTAGATTTGCATCCTGAGGATGGGTATTACCAATTCCAACTGGCCTCAACGCTGCGGAATCTGGGACGCCTTGAGGAGAGCCTGGGGCCCTTCAGAGCTTTTTATCGCTATGGAAACAGGATGGGAGCATACTGGGCGGGGGGAGTAGTTCTTTATCTCTATACGCTGATGGATCTGGGGGGGAGTGAGAAGCTTAAGGAGGCAAAGAAAGTTGTGGAATCGGAGCGGCATTCTCTCAGCGCCTTAGCAGATTTTTCCTTTGTCTGCGGCCTTTTTTATATGAAGCTGGTACTGTCGGAACCCAGCCGCTATATTGCGTATCTGCCTGAGATAGAGAGCTGCTATCTCAGGTGTCTTTCCATTGGGGAGCGGCCGCTGGACGGAGGCGTAACAGGAACCGGCTCCTTTAAAGCAGCTTATAACCTGGGAACCTGGTACGAGGCGTCTGGACAGAGGGAGAAGGCGCTTCAATATTACAGGTTGGCTGCGGGGCAGGGCTATGCTCCTGCCGAAAAACGGCTTCAGGCTCTCCGTTCCTAGCGTATAGCTGAATGGCCTCCACTTGCACAGCCTGCTTTGTAGTATACCCGGTTCAGATTCATCTGGTATTGCCAACTGGCGGCTCTCACAGTTTTGCATGTATCTGACAGAAAGCATGCTGCCGGGAAACTATAAAGCACATCTTATGTTAAGGAAAATCCTGCCGATAATTATACTATACGATAAATGATTAAAAGCATATGCAAAGGTTGATGCATACAGGAAATAAACGAAAGGGGATAGAGGACAGATGTTCATTCAGCATAACATAGGCGGTATGAACGCCAACAGAAACAGAGGGATCACGAACAGCAATCTGAGTAAATCCCTGGAGAAGCTGTCCAGCGGGTACAGAATTAATCGGGCCGGTGACGATGCGGCTGGACTTGCTATCTCTGAGATCATGCGCAGGCAGATCAACGGTTTGGATCAGGCTATGCGAAATGTAAATGACGGAATCGGGATGTCCCAGACTGGGGAGGGAGCCCTGGCGGAGATTCATTCCATGCTCCACCGCATGGAAACCTTATCTGTCCAGGCTGCCAACGGCACCTACTCGACGGTAGCCAGAGAGAATATTGAGGCGGAACGGCTGCAGCTGTTAGATGAGATTGACCGAATAGGCAAGTCTACAGATTTCAACAGTATTCCTATGTTTGACAGCGAGGACCCGCCGCTTCCTATTGTGCCTCCCCAGGCAAAGGAGGCGATTACGCTTCAGATTGGCTATTCTTCTCCGGAGACTCTGGATATGACCCGCTATTACCTGAGCAGCAAGGCGCTGCGGCTGGACGCTACTGATTTTACATCTGAAGATGCTGCCAACGCTTCCGTGGACATAATCAGGGACGCAGTACAGGCTGTCTCCCAGATCCGTTCCCATTTCGGCGCGATCCAGAGCCATTTAGAGCATACTCATAATAATCTGGGCGTTACCAAGGAGAATATGACTGCTGCCGAGAGTCAAATCCGGGATACCAATATGGCTGAGGAGTTTACGGTTTACACAAAGGAGAATATCGTGTTCCAGGTAGGCGCTTCCATGTGCGCTCAGGCCAATGCCGTTCCCCAGGCGATTCTTCAGCTTCTCCGGGGATAGGCTCAATCATAAAATCTTTTTAACAAAGTCTTAAGTTAGAGAGAAGCTTGACGATATATATATTTGTAAGGCAAGCTTCTTTAATATAGATTGAAAAAGCTTTACAGATTTTTCAGCGAAGGGCCCGCGCTGGAAAATACCGGGGACAAGGAGGTTCCTGGCTCGACAACCATGGATGAGGAGGAAACATTATGATTATACAGCACAATATTGCGGCAATCAATTCATTCAGAAATTTAGGAATCAACCAGAGCGCTCTGAATAAGAACCTGGAGAAGCTGTCATCTGGTTACAAGATTAACCGTGCAGGCGACGACGCGGCAGGTCTGGCTATTTCTGAGAGCATGAGATCTCAGATCAATGGTCTGAATCAGGCAACTCAGAACGCTGAGGATTCCATCGGCTTGATCAAGACCGCTGAGGGAGCTCTGACTGAGGTTCATTCCATGCTTCAGCGTATGTCAACTCTGGCAACCCAGGCTGCTAACGGCACCTACAACAGCGTTGCAAGATCAAACATCCAGAGTGAGATCATAGAGCTGAATGCAGAGATCGACCGTATCGCTAAGAACACTGACTTTAACGGAATCAAGCCGATTTCCGCTCAAGGCATGATGACCTTCCAGATTGGACCAAGCTCCGCTGAGACCATTAAGGTTACACTTCAGGGCATGGCGTCTACAGATATCGGAGTAGATAAGATCAATGTAAGCAATGCAACCAATTCAGCTGGTATCAAAGCAGCAAATGAAGCCATCGATACAATCAGAGCTGCTATCGATAAAGTATCTCAGTTCCGCGCTAAGCTGGGTGCTGCTCAGAACAGGCTTGAGCATACGGTTAACAACCTGAGGGTTACCTCTGAGAACCTTACAGCAGCTGAGAGCCGTATCCGTGATACAGACATGGCAGATGAGATTACAGCATTTACGAAGAATAACATTCTTCTTCAGTCTTCCCAGTCCATGCTGGCACAGTCCAATGCAGCGCCTCAGGGCATCTTAAATCTGCTGCGGTAAGAGCAAATTTATATGCAGCCCGGTTCAGGGGCTGCATAAACAAAAGGGTGGATGTAATAAAAAGTCATTTCAAAAGCACAGGCTTGGAAATGACTTTTTATCATATCTTCAGAAAAAACGGAGGAAAACCTATTGAAACCAAAGGCAGGCGTGCGCGTCTCCCAGTGCATGATTGTAAAAAATGAGGAGAAAAACATAGAGAAGGCTCTCTCCTGGGGAAGGGACTTTATGTATGAGCAGATTGTGGTGGATACCGGTTCAACTGACCGCACCCCGGAAATAGCAAGAGAGCTGGGAGCCAAGCTGCTGTTTTACCAGTGGAGGGATGATTTTGCGGCAGCTAAAAATTTTGCCATTGAGCAAGCTGTGGGAGACTGGATTGTATTTATGGATGCGGACGAATACCCGGCGCCGGGGGATGAGGCAAAAATACTGCGCCTTTTAGAGCAGCTACAAGAAACAGATTTTGACGGGATCTCCACCGGTTGGCAGCAGATTGACGAAAGCGGGCAGATCACTGCCTCAGGTACTCAGGTCCGCATCTTTAGGAACCGCTCGGATCTTCGTTACAGGCGCAGAATCCATGAGCAGCTGGCTTCTACGGAAGGACGGGCCCTGCGGCTGGGGGACGCGGTTGCTGATATATCTATTTTCCATACAGGCTATCAGAAGGCCGTCATGAAGGAAAAGAAAAGCAGTGAACGGAATAAAAGGCTGATTTTGGCGGAGCTTAAGGAACATCCTGGAGACAGGGAAATGTTGGGCTATATGGGAGACGAGAGCTTTGAGGAGGGGAACACAGAGGAGGCGAAGAGATGGTACTATCAGGCCATTGGAGGGCTCCATGAGGAGCTTCCGGATAATGACCAAAGAAGCTCAGCCACCTTTTCCAAGCTTTTGCTCATTCTCACTGGCGAGGAATCGGGCAGGGCTCAGTCAGAGGAGGAGGCTTTACCGGAAGAACCTTCCCAGTGGACAGAGGCGGAGGCTGTTTATAGGCAAGCAGTTAAGGCGCTTCCAAAGGAGGCAGATTTCGATTACATTGCTGGACTATATTTTTATAGAAACAACCGGTTAAAAGAGGCCGCAGCCTTTATGGAGCTGGCTTTGGATAAGCTGGGCAAATACGGAAATTCAAACCGGGCTATGTATCTATCAGCCCAATTACCCTCCGCATACAATCTGCTGGTTAAGTGCCTCTGTGAGACAGGGCAGAGGGAGAAATGTGTGAACCAGGCAGTATCCTATCTGAAATGTATGCCTGAGGACATGGCAGTCTTGTCCTGGCTGCTGAGGGCCTTGTCTGTCCCAAACCTTACTGAAAAAGGGATGGGAGAGATTGTGGCATTTTTAGGAAGGCTTTACGATTTTTCTGGACTGAGAGCGAAGCTGCTGGTGACGAAGTGCGCCAGGGCTGCAGGCTGCGAAGCATTGGGAGGTTTTATGGAAAAGGAGCTCTTTACACAGGAGGAACAGAGCATTCTGGGGATTATATAGCGAAGGAGGATAAAGGTTTGAAAAAAAGGAAAAGGGAGGCAGGGATCTCCCAGTGTATGATTGTAAAAAATGAGGAGGAGAATATTGAGAGAGCCCTTTCCTGGGGCAAGGGAATTGTCACGGAGCAGATTGTGATTGATACGGGGTCAACGGATCGGACCGTGGAGCTGGCTCTCAAAGCAGGGGCACAGGTCTACCATTTTCAGTGGATTGATGATTTTGCCGCTGCTAAAAATTTTGCCATCAGCAAGGCTGGCTGTCCCTGGATTGCTATGCTGGACGCGGATGAATATTTTACAAGGGAGGACGCAAACAAGCTGTTAGAATATGTGGAAAAGCTTCAGGATTCCAAATATGGTCAGATTCTTACAGGTCTGGCGAATCTGGATGACGAGGGAGCCATGATAGCGGGGGGAAGCCATGTGCGTGTATTCAGGAACCGGCCGGGGCTGCGCTATAAGAGAAGAGTGCATGAATACCTGGCCTGTGAAGGAGAGAAGGACTGTGATCTGGTGGACGCCTCAGAGGAGCTGTGTATTTACCATACCGGTTATTCAGGAAAGGAATCGGCGAAAAAGCAGGGAAGAAACCGGGAGCTGATCCTTGCGGAGCTTAAGGAGCATCCGGAGGATGGAGAGATGCTGGCCTATCTGGCAGACGAATATTTTTCAGAGGGTAGGTTTGATGAGGCCAGAGAAGCCTATAGAGAGGCTATTCAAAAAATGGAGCCTGTACCCATGGACTATTCTGTAAGAAATGCTATGACCTTTGTTAAATTTTTGTCTATGCTCTCAAAGCAGGGGGTGGACTGTGAGGAGGAGCTTATAAAGGTGTATGGACAGGCAGTAAGCCGCCTGCCCAAGGAAGCAGATTTTGATTATGTTTTGGGGAGATATTACGCAGGGAAGGGAACCTTCGGAAAGGGAGAGGAGCATCTTTCTAAGGCGGTGGGGCTTTTGGAGAAATACGGCAATACATATAAAGCTATGATGCTGTCTGCTCACCTGCCGGAGACCTATGAGCTTTTGGCTGCCTGTTGCTATAATAATGGAAATTTAAGAGGCTGCGTCAACTATGCCACAGTCCTTTTGAGACAGAATCCTTATCTTATGTCCACCCTCTATCTGATGCTTTCTGCCTTCCGGCAGAGTGAACAGGAGGCAGAAGGGAAGCCCTCAGAGGATGCGGCGGAAGTAGCTGTGTTTTTAGGAAGGCTTTACAATTTTAATGCTATGAAAGACAGGCTTTTTGTGCTGAAGGCTGCCATGAAGGCTGAGTACGGCAGCCTGGTTAAAATCATCCGAGGAATGTTTTCAGAGGTGGAACTGGCTTGTGTGGACATGGCAGTTCATAAATAGTACCTGAAAGGCAATAAGATTGAAAAGAGAGGATTTCAAACGTTATTAGAAAATGTGCCTTACCTCTCTGAATCCTTGAGGATCCCTAGGGACCACAAGGGTCCTCCGCTGTCATAGCTGCCCTTCAGCTCATCCATAAGCTGCTGTAAATCCCACTCTACAGTACTATTGGGCAGGCTGTTGGGATCTGCTATATGGACATTTCCATTGTCACAGTAATTGGTGATTACAATAAAATGCCCCACTTTGGTCAGGCTTCCCCTTCCCATAAGGGCTACCAGAAGGCGTCCCTCTTTTAGAATATTTCTTACATTTTCAGGCGTTCGATCAGGTACGCTTTCCACAGAAAGGCCGAAGGCAGAAAGCCCATCAGGAATCAGGCTGTGAGAAGATCCGCTGCCCTGGACAAAGTAGCCGTTAGCGGCAGCCCAGTCGGCAATTTCCACAGGCGTGACTGTGGAGGGAGTGAAGCTGTTAACCACCATAGCCACGGCCGTAGGGCCGCAGCCGTAGCTGCCGATGGGATCTGTACCTCCGTACAGATAGCTGCTCCATCGAGCATCACCCTGGTTGTAATACAGCATTGGGCCCAGGGCTGTGTCCAGCATTACCATATAGATATTATCTTCAAAATAACTGTAGTCGGAGGTATTTGTATTTAAGTCAGATATTTCTCCTAAGTCAGTGGAGGGAGTTAAAAAAGGGATCTCCTCATCACTGGAGGGGAGATGTTCCTGGTATACAGGGGAGGATGGAGTGCCAAAAGGGACAGACTGAGGCTTTGCAGCAGCCTTTTGTCTGGAAGCAGCCAGGATATTAACCTGGTTCCGGATTTGGGAAAGTCTGCTTTCCGCCTCCTGATACAAGCTCTGGCTCCATTCTGCCGCTTCCTTAAAGGTAAAGGGGCGGAAATAAACGAAAAGACTGATTGCAAGGGATAAGGAGGCTGCTACAATGGAAGCAGCTATTATTCGCTCCAATCGGTTTTTATTCTTCATAGTTGCTTTTTTCATAGGTTCTATAGATGGGAAATGATATTTTGAGCAATCGAGTCCAGAGGAGCCTGTGAGCATACAGCCCCTATTTTCCATGCTTCCATGGGCATGCCATACACAACGCAGGTATCCTTATCCTGTCCGATGGTATATGCGCCGTTCTTTCTCATGCGAAGCAGGCCGGCTGCTCCGTCAGCGCCCATACCGGTAAGAAGGATTCCCATAGCCTTTTCACGGGCATGGATAGCCACGGAATCAAAAAGCACATCTACAGAAGGGCAATGTCCGTTCACCTTCTCATCCTTAGAGCAGGAAACTCCATAGCCGTTTCCCATGCGAACGACCCGCATCTGAAGTCCTCCAGGGGCCAGCAGAGCCAGTCCGGGATACAGCCTGTCACCATGCTTGGCTTCCCGCACTTCCATGGAGCATAGACGGTTTAGCCGCTCTGCATACATGGCAGTAAAGCCAGCCGGCATATGCTGGGTGATGACAATTCCCGGCAGAGTAGGAGGGAGCTGCTGCAGAATCTGAAGGATTGCTTCTGTTCCGCCGGTAGACGCGCCAATGGCGATAAGCCGGCCAGCATCTGCGGCGGATTTGTTTACACGTACGCTGGCGGATGCCCCGGAAGCTGTGCGCCCATAGGAGGAGCGTGAAGCGGCTGGCTTTGAGACAGGGGAAGCTTGAAGAGTGCCGGGAAGCTGAACCCTGGCTTTAGATCCGATAACCACCTTGGCTTTCAGCATATTGAGAAAGGCTTCCTTTCCCAGGCTGTTCTCCATATCAGGCTTGCGTACAAAATCCACTGCTCCGGCAGCCAGCGCGTCAAATACACACATGTTCAGGGAGGATACTAGAATAACAGGAATAGGATGTACAGGCAGAAGCTCCTTTAAAAATTCTAGGCCGGACATCCCTGGCATTTCTATATCCAGAGTCAGCAGATCCGGCCTTAAAAGAGGAATCTTATGTTTTGCGTCAAATGCATTGGCGGCATAGCCTACTATTTCAAAGCGGGGGTCCTTTCCAAGAGACTGGACCAGCCAGTTACGAAAAAGGACTGAGTCGTCAACGACCATTACCCGTATTTTTTGCTCCATATATAAAACCTTCTTTCTAATAGCCGCTTACAGGGGGCAGAAGCGGGCTTTCAAGTGCCGGACCTGAGAGCCGGCAGCGCCGGGAGTATAAAGCGGCAGAATAAAACGTTTGGATATTAAGCTTTCCGGTATATAGCCGGAAGAAGGTAGCGGTATGGGCAAACCGACTTGGTAAGACTTTCGGAATGTCCGATAAACAGGTAGCCTCCCGGCACAGTTGCCTCGTAGAACCGTCTGACCAGAGAATCCTTTGTTTCCTGAGAAAAATAGATCATGACGTTTCGGCAAAAAATCAAATCAAATTTCTTTTTGAAGCGTATAGGCTCCATTAAATTGAAGGGCTTAAATATAACGTTGCTCTTAATTGCCGGGGAGACTGCGTATTCTCCTTCGCCTGTGCGGATGAAATATTTCTGTTTCCAGGAAGCCGGAAGAGGAGACAGATTCTCCTCCGTATAGGAGGCAGTCTTGGCTGTGTCCAGGATTTTCTGAGAAATATCGGTTGCCAGAACTCTGGTATCCCAAAGAGGGGCCTTCGAGCCGAAGAACTCCTTCAGGTACATGGAAATTGTAAATGGCTCCTCTCCGGAAGAGCAGCCTGCGCTCCAGATGGACAGCGTCCGATCATGGCTGTGGGACTGGGCCAGGTAAGGCAAAACCACCTCCCAGAGATATTGGAAATGTTCCTTTTCTCTGAGAAAATAGGTGTAGTTGGTAGTGAGCTTGTTCAGCATAGCTGTAACCATTCCTGGGTCTCGGCCGGAGAGAATATCGTCTACATAGGCGGAGAAATCCTGAAAGCCTTGGGCAGCCAGGGAGTTGGAAAGACGGCTGACAATCAGCTGCTTTTTTTTGCTCAGGTCAATTCCATAATGCTTTTGAATATAACGGTACAGCCGCTGAAAATCGCTGTCTGTAAGGTTCAGCATATGATAGAGATCCTCCTGTCGGTTGGTTGTTAGCTGAATTCTTATTCAGCGTTTGCGAGAGCCTGGCAGTCAATGGACATGAGAACGCTTCCATCCTCCATAGTAACCATGCCGTCTAACAGCTTCTGCCTGCGTTTTAGGGGGATCGGGTGAACCTCCTTTAAATCAATATCAGCTACCTGCCGCACCGAATCTACGATAATTCCCATGGGAACTGAATCAATGTTCAGCACAATGACGCAGGTTTTGCCGGTGTATTTGGCGGCCTCCTTTCCCATGCGCTGCTGTATGTCTATCACAGGAAGAATCTGTCCTCTCAGATTGACGATCCCCTTAATATAGGGAGGAACCAGAGGAAGGGGTGTGATGGAGTGGTTGTCGATGATTTCAATCACATATTTTGTGCTGATATAGAGGACAAGATTACCCGACTCAAAGGTCAGGCAGCGCTCAATGGAGGCGCCCTCATTTTTTGGAGTGGCTCCTGCCATGTTCTGCGGTATATTCTGTTCACCCATGACGATTGCTCCTTTCTATATATTTTCCACGGCTGCACCGTGAAGACTCATAATATCCAGAATCAGGCTGATGTTTCCGTTTCCTAATATGGTACAGCCGGTAATTCCGTAATTTTTCAGCTCGAAACAATTCAGATAAACGGGAAGAGGCTTAACAACAACCTGCTGTTCTCCGATTAAATCGTCCACAAAGAGACAGAAGGAACGGTCGCTGGCCTCCACCCACATAAGGATTCCCTTATCAAGCTCTGTCACCTCCGTGTCAATATTGTAGAACTGGTGGAGGCGCACAATGGGATAAAAGTTTCCCATCCGTTCCACCATCTCGCTGTCATCCTCATCATGGATAATCTGATCGGCGGATACCTTAAAGGATTGACGGATATTGGCGATGGGGATGGTAAAAATGGAGCTGCCTACTGTGACCTTCATTCCATCCATAATGGCCAGAGTCAGAGGAATTTTCATGGTTACGGTGGTTCCCTTGCCCAGCTCGCTGGATAAAGAGACAACCCCTCCTACAGATTCCACATTCTTTCTTACAACGTCCATCCCCACGCCGCGTCCAGAGTATTCGGTGACGGTCTGATTGGTAGAAAATCCGGGGGCCATAATCAGCCCCAAAGCCTCCTTGCGGGTATATTCGCTTTCCGGCTTCGTAAGGATTCCCCGCTCTCTTGCCTTTGCCAGCAGCTTATCCGGGTCCATTCCCCTTCCATCGTCAGTGACCTCAATGACTACCTCGCTGCTGGTATGGGTAGCAGAAAGGATGATTTCACCCTGGCGGCTCTTGCCGGCGGCCACACGCTCTTCCTCCGTGTCCTCAATGCCATGATCCATGGAGTTTCGGACAATGTGCATAATCGGATCCTGAATGCTGTCCACAATGGTTTTGTCCACCTCTGTGTCTTCTCCTACAATGGTCAGGCGCACATCCTTGTCCAGCTTTTGTTTCATATCCCGGACAATCCTATTCATTTTCTGGAAAACACCAGAAACAGGCACCATGCGCAATGACATGGCAATATCCTGGAGATCGTCTGTCAGCTTGCGAAGCTGGCGGGCGGACTTCATGAAGTTGTCAAAGCTGTCTCTGCTTAAATGCCGAAGCTCCGGGGAGGAGGTGACCATGGATTCGGTGATAACAATTTCTCCCACAATATCCATCAGGCTGTCCAGCTTCATCAGATTGACGCTGATTAAATTCTGCTTGACAGGCGCATAATTTTTCAGCCCTTCCGTACTGTTGTTTGACGGAGGCTCGGAAACGGGAGTCTTTGCCGCACTCTGGGGCCGGTCTGTCTCGGCGCGAAAAGGAACTGTGGAAGGAGCCTTTGGCTTTTTGGAAGGAACTTTCTGACAGTTAACCCGCTCATAGGAATGGATATGGTTCTGAGACTTTAAAATATCCTCGGCCCGTTTCTCCATTTCCTCAGAGTCAAAGGCAAGATAGAAGCCATTGTCCACAATTTTGGAACAGGTACCCGGATTGCTGTCCAGATCCGGCGGGTAGTGACGGAAAGAGACATCGCAATCCCTTAAGGAGGTGATTATCATAAAGGCCCGCAGGTTTTCCATGCCGATTCCATCTTCCAGAAAAACATGGAGAAAGCAAAGGGCGTCCTTATCATCGGGAACCGTATCATCGCCGGAACGTACAGGGATATCCGCGCTGCCGTCCTCTTCAGAGCCCTTTGGGCCTGCGTTTCCAGCTGTGCTTCCTGTAAAACTCCCGTCTGACGAACTGCCTTCTGCTCCGCTGATTTTTTTCAGAAAAGCGTTTATCTCAGCTGTAAATGCATCCACGTTTTCCAGCAGCGGCTTGCCGCTTTCAACCTTTTCCACCTCGCCTCTCAGACAGTCCTCCGAACGGAACATCAGGTTAAACAGCTCCTTCTTGTGCTGAGAATCCAGAGATTCAATTCCTTTGTCACGTATATAGAAGAACAGATCTTCTACGTGATGGGCAATGGAGGAAAGAGAGCCAAACTCCATCATTGCGGAGGAGCCTTTAATGGTGTGCATGATGCGGAAAATTTCATTAACATCATCCTGAGAAAAGTCACCCAGCTTCTCATCATTCACCAGCAGCTCATCCAACTGATCCAGCAGGGAATTGGTTTCATAGAGGTATGTATCAAGCATACTGTCCATACCATTATCCATATATTCGCACCACCTATCTTTTGTTATTTAGCAGTCTGATACTAGTTTATATTATCGGCAGAATATTGGAATTATTAAGTGCAGGAAGGAGGTTTTTAAATGTTCAGGGAATGGGCCTTGTTTGTGCGAAAGTTTGTGCCTCCCCTCCTATTACTTAAAAATAAAAGTTGTCGACTATATTATTATAATTACAATTTATATTATAGCTCCTTTGAGCTTGAAAGAGAGGGTAAACAAATGAAGAATCTAAAAGTCGGCAAAAAATTTTTACTTACATTTGGAAGTATTGTAGTATTATTTCTGGTGTCGGTGATTTTTGCCAGTGTAGCGATGGTAGGCGCCAGGACAAGTTATGAGGAATTTTACGAAAGGGATTATCAGGCTACCAGCAAGGTTTATGATATACGTGTAAAACTTCAGGGGGAATTAAAAAGCCTGAGTGAGGCGGCTTTAGCCACAGACTCAGCTAAGGTTAATCAATATATCCAGCAGACGCAGGAGTATTACAGTGAAATCCAGTCAGATCTTCAATGGCTGTATTCCAATTATAATGGGGATTTAACCAAGCTGAAGGAGTTTCAGTCGCAGATGGATAAGAACGTAGGCCTTAGAGATGAGATTGCTGATTATGCGACGCAGAATACCTTACAGTCGGATCTTAAGGCAAACAAATTGTTCTTTGAACAATATGAACCCCAGGTGGAGCAGTATACAAATATTCTTTTGCAAGCTCTTAACGCTATGGAATCAGCCAGTGCTGACAGATATAATTCTTCTGCTTCCACACAGACCATTTTATTCAGCGCTGCAATTGTGATTGCTTCCATCGCACTGATAGCTACCATCATCATTTCCTTGAAATTGTCAGGAGATATTCTCAATCCTCTAAGAAAGATAGAGGCATGTATGGATGAGGTGAATAAAGGGAACCTTTCCGCAAAGGTGGATTACGAATCCGGAGATGAATTTGGATCAATGGCAAAGGCTATGTCCAATGTAACTGACGGTGTGAAGTATATGATTGAAGATATTGAACATATAGTCGGTCAGATGGCGGCAGGTGATTTTACCGTTGCCTCCCAATGTCAGGAGCGTTACGTAGGAGATTACCACCGGATTTTCGTTGCTATTAACAAGCTAAAGAGCAGCATCAACGATACCCTTGTGACCCTGGGACAATCGGCGGATCAGGTGGCCTCCGGCTCTGAACAGGTATCGGCAGGAGCCCAGGCGCTTTCTCAGGGAGCGACCCAGCAGGCCTCCTCAGTAGAGGAATTAGCTGCTTCGATTAATGAAATATCCAATCATATTAACCAGAATGCTCAGGATGCCAGCCAGGCGAGAGAAAAGGCGGAGGCTATAGGAAGCGAGGCCAGCGAAAGCAATAAGCGGATGCAGGATATGCTGGCTGCCATGTCAGATATCAGCAATTCCTCCAGCGAAATCGGCAAGATTATTAAGACCATTGAGGATATTGCTTTCCAGACCAATATTCTTGCTCTGAACGCAGCCATTGAAGCGGCAAGGGCAGGAGCGGCAGGAAAGGGATTTGCTGTGGTAGCGGATGAGGTGCGTAATCTGGCCAGCAAATCTGCGGAGGCCTCCAAAAATACGGCGGCATTGATAGAGAACTCCCTTCAGGCTGTGGAAAACGGCAGAAGGATTGCTGACGATACAGCTAATTCCCTTGAGATTGTGGTTGATGGCATTAACGACGCTAACACCATGATGGCGTCTATCAGTAAGGCGGCTTCGGAGCAGGCAGAGTTTGTGACCCAGATTACCCAGGGAATTGATCAAATTTCCAGTGTTGTTCAGACAAACTCCGCAACTGCGCAGGAAAGCGCTGCCGCAAGCCAGGAGCTCTCAGGACAGGCTCAGATGCTTAAGGATCTGGCTGATCGGTTTAAGCTGGATGGGGATTCTTCCGCATTTTCCTCTGGATCTTCCGTACAGAGCGACGTTTCCTACAGCACCATGGACAGCAAGGATGAAAGCATGAATGCTTCCTATGATAGTATGGGCTCCTCATATGATGATAAGTATTGATTAAAAGGCGGAAAAAGCAGGATAAGAAAAAAGGAGGAATGAAAAATGGATGTATCAATGAGTACGGCGCCGGGCAATATAAGTTTTAGCAGCGCCAGATGGATGACAGATATGAACGTTGCCCTTTTGGGTAAGGCTTTGGATACGGCTCAGATTCAGGGCCAGGCGCTCCAGGATATGATGGAGGCAGTTCCCGCTCCTGCCTCACGGCTTCTGGATGTATATGCGTAATATTTTTTCTGAATTTGCCCCATACTATTTCTGGAGGTGATATTCAATGAGAATAGAGAGAAATCCAGATACGGATCGTTATGGTGACGGAGATGTTCCAGAGATCGATACGGAGCGTTATAAGGACGGAGCCAGAGTGGAGGGACTGCCTGAGTCATTCAGAGAGCGTCGGGATGGCCCCGGAGGAAACTAGCTGTCGTTCAAATATGAACCCGCCTGCCTATATGCTGTCCGCTTAATAAGCACAGTCCCCAAGCCTTAACAGAGCGCTGCTGCGTCTGCGTTTGTGGGACTGTATTCCCGAAGCTTTAACCCAGTTCTATACTCGGATTATGGCGGACGGAAATAATTGGAAAGAGTTCGCAAATTGCCAGGTCAAATTCGTAAAAAGCCTCTGGGTACGGCTTTTCAGGAATTGGCCTGGCAATTTCTGAAATTAAATAAAATCCGGTTATAAAAACCTTGCTCTATTGAAACATAGTTTCCACATAATTTCGCATTTCATCACGGGATTTTATTTCTCTGGCTCCGTTGACAATGGAGTCCTGCTGCGGCTTTGGCAGCTTTGCGAATCTGTTCAGGCTGTCAGGGTGCATGGCAAGCTCCATGGTAAAGCCGATGGGGTATTCCTGATTGTCTAATATCATATTTCATCACCTCATGAATAGGGTGTGCAGCCTGCATGACTTTTATGCGGCCAGCATTCATTTACAGTTTATTCATTCATGGGCTTGTCCTGGAAAGACGGTGAAACAGCCTTGACATTTCCGCTGCCATGGTATAGGATAGTGAAAGCGGAACAGGCAGTTCAAACGATTGTAATAGAAGATCAGCACCCAGGAAGCTGCGGCTTTCTGGGTGCTTTCGTATGTTTGTAAGCTTAGGGCTTGCGTCAGGAGAACTTATGCGATATTATATGGCGCCCATGGAGGGACTCACAGGATATATATACAGAAATGCATACCATCGGTGCTTTCGCCCCATGGATAAATATTTTACGCCCTTTCTTTCCCCAAAGCAAAACAAAGGCTTAAGCTTGAGGGAGCTAAATGACATACTCCCTGAACACAATCAGGGACTTTGCGTTGTGCCCCAAATACTGACTAACCGTTGGGAGGATTTTACCCACACAGCCCTGATTTTGAAGGAGTACGGATATGGAGAAGTGAATTTGAATCTGGGCTGTCCTTCGGGAACCGTAGTATCCAAGAATAAAGGGGCAGGGTTTCTGGCTTTGCCGCAAGGGCTGGAGGCTTTTTTGGACAAGGTCTGCCGGGAACTGGATCATATGGGTATGGAACTTTCTGTCAAGACCCGGCTGGGGGTTGCGAATGAGGATGAATTTTATCGGCTGATGGAGATTTACAGCAGATATCCCTTAAAGGAGCTTATCGTCCATCCCAGAAGCCGTGCGGATTATTATAAAAATAAGCCCCGTATGGAGCTTTTTGCATATGCAATGGACGCCAGCTCCTGTCCGGTGTGCTATAATGGGGATATATTTACAGCCAGCGCTTACAGAAGGCTTACCCAGGCCTGCCCGATGCTGGATGCTTTGATGCTGGGCAGGGGAATACTGGCCAATCCGGGGCTGAAGGAGGAGCTTGAGAAGGCCGGAAAGCTGGACAAGGAACGGTTTTGCTTATTTCATGGCCTGGTCTATGAGGGATACAGGGAGATTATGTCAGGAGACAGGAATGTGCTGTTTAAGATGAAGGAGCTTTGGTCCATGATGATTCAGATATTTAATGATAACGGAAGATATATTAAGAGAATCAAGAAGGCCCAGCGGCTGGAGGAATATAAAGCAGCCGTGGACCTTATTTTAAGGGATTTGGATATTGTGGCAGGAGAAGGATTTAAGCCTGAACGGCATTAACGTATCATTTCAATTACACCGCAGGCAATCTTGCTGCCGGAATCCCCGGAGGGCTGGGTTTTAAAATCATCCTCATTGCTGTGAATGATGACGGAACGCCCCAGAATATCCTTGATGGAGAAACGTTTGTCGTAAAAAGCAGTCCAGGCGTAGCCTTCATTTCCAAGTAAAGGCGGAAAATCTCCTGCATGGAAGGGATGAAGTTGGCTGGTGGGATTAAAATGGTCTCCGGTGCGGGCAAAGTTACCGGAGCAGTCACCGTTTTGGTGGATGTGGAAAGCGTAGAAATCGGAGGAGCCGGGAATGCTTTTGTTAGGAAGATTGAAAATTTCAGCCTCCACCAGCACGCCCTGATAAGGTGTTTCATAGAATTTTACAAGGCCGCTTAAGGCAGGAACAGCTTCTCCGCCTCTGACCCAGGCCAGGGCAGAGGGGTTATTGTAGCGTAGAAGGTCGGCAAAGATATCGCCGGGAGTTGATTGATTGGTCATACATATCTCCTTATTGTGCTTTGTTTCTATTAGGATATGCAGACAAGAAAAGAACGTTAACAGGAAGCGCTTTTATAAAGGAGGGGCCGGCAAAAAGGGGAATTGCCGGCCATAGATATGAAAATGCTTCCTGTATGGTAAAAGGTTTATCACCTTACGGATACTACTATATAGGATAAATGTGGACAATATTTGATCATTGACGAAAGATTCCGTAAAAATACTAAAATAGAAATAAATAAATGATAAACAGCGGATATATTTACATTTGCAGCTTATGTCAACTTTGCAAGGGAATAGGTAAATAAAATGGAAGGAAAGGCAGGAATTATATGTACGACAGACTGACAAAACAGGATATAAAGAAAATGGAGGAGGAGATAGAATACCGCAAGCTGGTGGTCAGAAGGGAGGCTCTGGAAGCGGTGAAGGAGGCCAGGGCTCATGGGGATTTAAGCGAAAATTTTGAGTATAAGGCAGCCAAGCAGGATAAGAACCGGAATGAGAGCCGTATCCGGTATCTGGAGAAGATGATCAAGACAGCCAGAATTATATCTGATGACTCCCGGCCTGACGAGGTGGGTTTGAATGACCGGGTGACCATCTATATTCCCGAGGATGACGAATTGGAAAGCTATAAGCTGGTAACGACTGTGAGAGGAAATTCTCTTCAGGGCTTAATCAGTATCGACTCTCCTCTGGGAAAGGCTATCAAGGGACACAAGGTAGGGGACAGGGTGGATGTTCAGGTAAATGACTGCTTTAGCTACCAGGTGGAAATCCGGTCTATTGATAAGACGGCGGAGGGAGAGGAGGATAAGCTTAGGAGTTTCTGAGCAAAGGGGCGTTAAGAAGGACTTCTGCAAAATGCAAATGGGGCAATAGCTTATACAACAATGATTCTCTCTGAAACAGGGGTTAAGTAAAATTTGCAAATCAGCGGTCATTCGACCGCCGACTTTGCTGCTGAAATGAAAATTTTTTGCCATTACGATAAGCCTGGCAGCGTCCGTTATTTAACTTTGACCCTTCCCTCCGCAAAGGATATGATCTGGTAAAGAATAGTCGAGACAATACAAAGAACTACAATGGAAGTCACCACCATAGTCATGGCAAAGGTCTGTGACCCGTAGGTAATCAGGTATCCAAGTCCCGCCTTTGCGCTGAGAAATTCTCCGATAATCACCCCTACCAGGCATAATCCTATATTCACCTTCATATTGCTGATGAGCATAGGAAGAGAGCCTGGAAGCAGAACCTTTACCAGAACATCCTTCCAACTGCCTCCCAGGGAGTAGATTAGAGTTATTTTTGCACGATCCATCTGGGTGAATCCTGTATACAAGGTCAGAATGGAGCCGAACACTGCCACCGACACTGCAGCTACGATAATGGTTTTCATGTTATTCCCCAGCCATACGATCAAAAGAGGAGCCAGAGCAGATTTTGGAAGACTGTTCATGAGAACCAGGAAGGGCTCAAGTATCTGGGCCATGCTTTTGCTGGAACATAGCAAAAGAGCGCAGGTTAGACTAAGGAATGTGCATACAGCAAAGCTTGCAAGGGTTTCCATTAGCGTTACTCCCGTATGAAGAAAAAGGCTGCCGTTCTTTGTCATGGTTACCAGGCATTTTGCGATCATAGTGGGGGAGCTGAAGATAAAGCTGTCGATCCAGCCCCTGTGGGCAGCCAGCTCCCACAGGGCCAGAAGGAGAACCAAAAGCATAATCCGACAGATGGAGATTTGTCGATGACGGCGCAGCTCACCCATGACAAAGGCCTGCTGGGCAAGGGACATCTCACAGGTGGAGCATGCCTCATCCCTTGGCGAAAGCCTGCTGGCCGTCCGGCCTCTGGAAATGGTTTGTTTATTCATATAGTTTCAGCTCCTTCCATACCATATTAAAATAGTTTGAGAATTCCGAACAGTTACGCCGGTCCAGTGGGCGGACGCAGCCTTCCGGGAATTGGATGGTCAAAATATCCTTGACCCGTCCAGGTCTGGGGGTTAGAACCACGATCCGGTCAGCTACGCTAATGGCCTCAGACAGATCGTGGGTAACCAGAATTGCGGTTTTGTGAGCGCCGCGGATAATGGAGCTGATGTCGTCGCAGACAGCTAGCCTTGTCTGGTAATCCAGCGCGGAAAAAGGCTCATCTAAAAGAAGAATATCCGGCTTTAGAGCCAGGGTTCTGATGAGGGCCGCTCTCTGCCGCATACCGCCAGACAGCTCTGAGGGCTTTGCGTATTCGAATCCGGCCAGGCCATAGGCGGACATCATTTCCATAAGCTCAAGCCTGGCAGGTTCGTCCAATCGTTTTTGAATTTCAAGGCCCAGGGATACGTTAGATAAAACATTCCGCCACTCAAATAAATGATCCTTCTGCAGCATATAGCCTATGGCTTCAGGAGATGTTTCCAAAGGCGTGCCGTCAATGAAAATAGCTCCCTTTTCCGGCTTTGTCAAGCCGCTTAGCATAGAAAGTAACGTGGACTTTCCACAGCCTGAAGGCCCTACAATGGCCACAAATTCTCCGGCAGATACGTTAAAGGATATATCAGAAAGGGCCAGCGTCTCACCATCCAGAGAGTGGTAGGAATAGCTGACCCTGTTAACTTCCAGTTTGGGAATCATGAAAAACTCCTTTCCATTACAGATCAATTCCTTAGTGTATTATATGAAACAAGAGTTAAACCGTTCGTGTACAAGTTTGATATAAATACAGAATCAGAAAAGAAAGCAGGCATTCAAAGCCCCTTGGGGCTTTGAATGCCTGACGTGGAGTTAGGTTGATTTTTAGTAGCTCCATCCTACAGGAGTAGGTCTTGCAGGGTCAAAGACCTCTGAAGCCTCAAAGAACTGCGAAAGCCGCTTTTTGGAGGGATCCGTCTGAATCATATCCTGGTACAGACGATAGCCGTCCAGATTGATTCTTGCCATGCGGAAGTAATTGGTTCCCATCTGGCTCCAGTAAGGGGCACTGGCATCTACATTGCAGAAGTAACGGAAGCCCTTGGATTCCAGATAGTTAAATCTTGGATTATCCTGCTTGTAAGGCCGCCAGTCCGCAATATCATTGCCAAAGGGATAGAGGATAATGTCTGTAGGCCCAATTAAGGATTCAACCTCGGCCTCCCATTTATCCGTATCAGCCTGAAACCGTTCCTCTGTGATGGCAAAGCCTTTTGACGGATCCGAATCCACACCCAGCTTCAGATGTCCCCAGCTGTGGCTTGCCAGTTCCCAGCCGTTGTCTTTCAGGCACTGTGCTACCTTGGCCGCCTGCTCTCTGTCCTGCTCATAGTTTGGATTCGTCTGTGCATAGGAGCTGGCTGTCCGGTATCCCAGTATTCCCTCATAGCCTGTAAATGCAATAATGGCTCTTGCGCCCCGATAGGAAAAGTCCGGATGCTCCTGTATGAAATCCTCCAAAAGAGGCACTAAATCATAGGATCCTGTGGAAACGGTTCCATCATCCATCACCATCTCACAGGTGGGCTTTCCATCCTCGCCGATAACAATTCGTTTTGCAAAGCCGTCTCCGTCCATATATGGATAGTAGCACACATCATCCTGGGACATTACAAGAGGTTTTTTGCCTTCAGGCAGCATAATTGTTCCCTTAACAAACCTGGTGGCCCCGTCCTCACCTACGGTCTCATACGCAATATCACGAATCCGCACCAGCACATAGCCTCGCTTATACATGGCTTCCAGCATTTTTAGAAATTCATCCTTGGTAGTCATCACAGAATTATATCCTGCGCTGTCCGTATCCCCATCGAAAGCCTTTGAGGTATCCATAATCAGCGCATGGAAGAAAACATGGGGGATGGTTGTGGTATCAGCTGGTTTAAGGGCTGCTTTTGCTTCTTCATAGCCGGCCACTGCCTGGATAATCCTCTGGTCACTGCTGCTGGGGGAAGCGCTTAACAGCTGGATAGCCTTGTCATAGTCATATCCCAAGGCCAGCCGGTTGGCTTCCTGGATTAGCAGATCTGTTTCATCGGGCTGAGGCTCTGAAGACGCCGGCTCTGCCGGAGCTGATAAAGACCCGGCGCTGCCGGCAGTGGCGGCTGCCTGAATAGAGTGCTTTCCCATTTCTGGCTGCTTTTTTAATACAAAATAAAAGAGTGAGGATACGCCGGTTCCTACTGCCACTGTAATAACAAATAATAGGATGAAGGTAGGAAGATGCTGTGATAATTTTGCCAGCTTCCGCCGCCTTCTTTGTGCCTTGCGATGTTTGTAATCAGCTTTACCCATGACTCTTTACTCCTCAATAATTTCCTGACAGATGTATTCTTCTAACAGTATAGCACAAATTTTTAAAAGTTGGTATACATAAAGGAAAGCAAATACTGGAAAATTACAGTTGAAATTAAGCAGACCTGAAATCTGAAGCGCAGGAAGCTGTCAAACATAACTGGAGTAGGCCGTATTTTCCCTGCACATTAACCAAAGAATGGGCATATGTGGGCTGTCCTTTCCCATACAATTAGTAGCAGAAGAAGATTTCGGAGGAAACTATGAAACGGATTGCAGCCATATGCTTAACCCTTACAGTCCTGCTGCTCCACCCGGCTGCTGCAGCATTGGGACAGGAACCGGAGATTGCCATACCGGCAGGAGCCATTGTCCAGGCTGTGGAGGAAGGGAACAGAGAAATTGATTCCGAGTCCGTAAGCGGGAAACTGGCAGAGGAACAGAATGTAGGTTCTGGTGGACAGACTGAGGGAGAGGAGAGAGGAAGGGAAAGTGAAACTGCTCGGAAGGAGGAGCGCAGCTTAAGCGCAGTGGAGGCAGATACGGACCCTGCCGTTTCCATCGCTGCTCCCTCTGCAGTGCTTATGGAGGCCTCAACAGGTCAGGTTATATATGAAAAAGGGGCCGATGAGAAGCGGAGCCCTGCCAGTGTAACAAAGGTTATGACTCTGATTCTTATTTTTGACGCTTTGGAGTCCGGTAAAATCAAACTTACAGATGAGGTAGTCACCAGCGCCTATGCCAAATCTATGGGAGGCTCTCAGGTGTTTTTAGAGGAAGGCGAGGCTCAGACGGTGGAAACCCTTATCAAATGTATTGTGATTGCGTCGGGCAATGACGCTTCCGTGGCCATGGCAGAATATATTGCAGGCAGCGAGGGGGAGTTCGTGCGAATGATGAACGAAAGAGCGTCAGGGCTGGGCATGAACAATACACATTTTGTAGACTGCTGCGGCCTTACGGAGTCGCCGGAGCATCTGACTACTGCCAGGGATATTGCTATTATGAGCCGGGAGCTGATTAACCGGTATCCCCAGATACATAATTATTCTACTATCTGGATGGAGAATATTACCCATGTAACTAAGCAGGGAACGAAGGAATTCGGCCTGTCTAATACTAACAAGCTATTAAAAATGGCCACGAACTTTAAGGTTACGGGCCTTAAAACCGGTTCCACCTCCATAGCCAAGTACTGCCTTTCTGCAACCGCAGAAAAGGACGGCGTACGTCTGATTGCCGCTATTATGGCAGCGCCAGATTACAAGACACGGTTTGGGGACGCGCAGACCTTGATAAATTACGGTTATGCTAACTGCCGTCTCTATGAGGATAAAGATCCTCTTCCTCTTCCTGGTATGCCTGTAACGGGAGGTGTAGAGGATGAGGTGGGCCTTAAGTATCAGGGGACATTTTCCTATCTGAGCTTAAGGGGGGAGGATTTTGCCGCCATTGAGAGAAGGCTTGTGCTGCCAGAGTCCATGGAGGCCCCCATTAAGCCGGGCCAGAAAGCCGGCATGCTGGAATATACCTTAAACGGCGATTCACTGGGACAGGTAGACATAATTACAGACGGTGCGGTGAGAGAAGCTGGATATATGGATTACCTGAAAAAGCTCATTCATGCATGGCAGCTGGGGTAGGCGCTGCATGGCAGTGTGGAAACGGCAGGGAGGCAGGATAAGAATTTGATTATTTAATATAGGAGATATATAAGATGGAAATATGGATTCCCAGGTATTTGCCGTTTAAGAGACCTGGAGAATCCTTATTTAGAAAAAGGGAATGGGCATTTAAAAAGAGAGGCACCAGAGGCTTTGATAGAACCCCTGGAGAAGCCGGCTGTGAAGGAAAGCAGGAGACTATAAGGCAAAGCTTTTATTTATGACAGTATTGGGACAGGATAGACACTAATTTCTTTACCGCCGTATCGGAAAGCAGCTTTCCTTTTTCCGCTGAAGAAGAAAAGGCAGTGGACAATACACCGGTGGAAGGAATAATATCCTGTTCGATGGGATATTTCATATAGCAGCAGGGCTCTGTCCCCTTTGTGTCGATAATTCGTTCCTCACGGACTAAATCAGGAGCGAAATACATCATTAAGGAGGTTTCTGTGACAGCAGCATGCTCCAGAGCCCAACCGGGAAATGGCCTTTGATTAAACACGGCGTCAATGGTTTCTTGAGAAAGGGGCTCCCACCAGTTGGACGTGATTAAAAGCAGGCTATCTCCATATTTTTGAGAAGCTATATCAAGGGCTTCGACAATAAATGCTTCATTTTCATAGTGTCCATTCATGATAAAGATCTTTCGGAAGCCATCCTTATAAAATTCGTCGATTAATTCTATTATATTCGTCTGGAGTGTGAGTCCGCTTAAATCGACTGTACCAGGAAACAGAGGGCCGCCTCCGCTGAGAGGCTTTGATTTATAGCCATATTTAAGAGTTGGAGCAACAACGGCATCCAGTTCTTCTGCTATCCGGAACGCAAAATTCTCTGCAATAACAGAGTCAACGTTTAATGGCAAATGAGGGCCGTGCTGTTCCATAGACCCGATGGGAAGAATAACAAAGGCATCCGTTTTCAGAGCAAATTCCATCCATGTCATTTTTTCCATTCGAATTAAATCCCAACGTGTGTTCATATCAACCTCCATTCCTCCGCTTTGGATGGCGGAATTAATAGGGATAAAGCCTCCATACCAAAAATCATATATTTACGGTTACCAGTATATAACAAAAAGGACTGATAGACATTGTACGAAGGGTATAAAAATTAACTCAATTCATTAGATGCAGGAATACAGCTGGAGGATAAAAAGATTGGATATAAAATACGAGGCATGTCAGGAAAAAGTATGGTAATTTATGACTAGTATGATTACGCAGGAGGCAGGTATGCAGCAAGGTAAAACATTACTATTAAATGCAAATATATACAATAAAGGCTTATCCGATATTTTAATAGAGGATGGGAAAATACTTGAGATATCTGATCAGAAATTAAGATCTGTGGTCAAAGACGCCAGAAAGGTTGATCTAAACGGAAACCTACTTATTTCTCCCTATGTAGAGTCTCATATCCATTTGGATTATGCTTATACCGCTTTGCGATCAGACGCAAACAATGAGACGGGAACATTGTATGAAGGGATTGACAGATGGTCCCATATCAAGAAAACAGATACGGTACAATCTATAAAGGAACGGGCAGAAAAAGCGTTAAAGAACCAAATATTAAGGGGCGTACAATATGTTAGAACGCATGTGGATATTACGGATTCCCGGCTGATAGGACTGAAGGCTCTCCTGGAAATAAAGGAAACATACAAGGAGCTGGTGCAGTTGCAGCTTGTCGCATTTCCACAGGAGGGGATGTATTGCTATTACAGAGCTGGCGAATTGCTGGAAGAAGCGCTGAAAATGGGGGCAGACGCAGTTGGAGCGATTCCGCACTTTGAGTATACGGAGGATTTGGGGAAGGCTTCTGTAAAAAAAGCTGTTAATTTGGCAATCAAATACAATAAATTAATTGACATACATTGTGATGAAACAGATGACGCGAATTCTCACTTTCTGGAGCAGTTGGCTTATCTGGCTTATGCCAATGGAATAGGCTCAATGACAACGGCAAGCCATACCTCTGCCATGGGTTCCTATAATAATGCATATACATTTCGGCTGCTTCGGCTACTATGCCAAGCAGGTCTGAACGTTGCCGTTTGTCCGGCGGAAAACCTGTATCTTCAGGGGCGTCAGGACAGCTATCCTAAAAGAAGAGGAATTACGAGGGTAAAGGAGCTTATGGAGGCGGGGATAAATGTTTCCTTTGGGCAGGATTCTATTTCAGATCCCTGGTATCCATTAGGTAATGGAAATCTAATGAATATTCTGGATATAGGGCTTCACGCATGCCAGCTGATGTCTTTAAAGGAGATTGACAAAGCGTTGGACTTGATAACCTGGAACGGAGCCAGAACCTTGAATCTGGATACCTATGGAATTAAAGAGGGGAACATGGCGGAATTCATTATATTAGATGCTAAAACTCCATTTGACGCAGTACGCAGCAGAGCAGAAGTGATCGGTTCTGTCAGAAACGGAAGGCTTTTGTTTAAAAGGGAGCAGCCGGCGTACAGGTCAGAGTATAAATTATCAGAATGATAGAGTTGATTGTCAGAGCTTTTGTCGCTGTGCCATGATATAATGGGCAGCCGTGGTTCTTTGGAATTTCTTGACTTTGAAGAGGTAAGGCAGTGAATCAAGGTTTGCACCGTTTTTAGTAAATTGGTTTCATGATCTGCAAAGGTTGATAAATCAAGGGCTTGAAACAAGAACTGAAAACACAATACGACACCGTACATGTGGCGTCCTCTTATCTCAGCTATGGGAGAAAGGGACGCCGTTTTTGGCCTTTAGACAGTTGTGCGCGTCTCCCCTCCACAGGCCAGGAAGAGAGACGTAAGGCAGAAAGGCTGATTTTTTTAAGCCGTTGTCCAATTACTGTTTTGAAGCAGCTCTGGACTTAACTGGTAAATTCATAGTACAGGATACTGAGAAAAAGAGATATTCTTGTCAGGGAACTGTCCAGATTATTATTCAGGGTACGTTTAATAAGGTTTAATCGGTATATAAGGGTGTTCCTGTGAATATATAAGGCATCGGCAGTTTTGATTAGATTTCCGTTGTTTTGAAGATAAAACTTTAATGTATGGACTAATTCCGCTCCATTTTTTTCGTCATATTCCATCAGCAGTTTTAAATTTCTATCCACAAATATGTCAGCGGATGTTGGAATATGATCATGAATATCAAAAAATAAGCGATATAAGGTTAGCTTATCAAAGTGAGCGATTCGATCCTCAGGATTTATTCTGCTTACAAAATATAATGCGCTTTTTGCTTCTTTAAAGCTTGTAGACATTTCCCTTAAAGACGGATAGGAACTGCCAAAGGCCAAAGCAAAATTGCTGGGTGCGTATTTTGTAATAAGAAGTTTGTAAATAGCCGTAATATAGTCGATAGCATTCGTAAGCTGCAATTCTGAATCATCTACGCTGCATAAGCCGATTATATCATTGCCGTAGGGGAGTAAAATAATAGGAAACCGGCTGCCATTTAAAGCCATGATTGTTTTTACAATAGTAAGTGTTTCCTGCGCTGAAGCATTGTTTTCATTGAGAAGTATCTGGGTAAAAGTAAGGATGAATATAAAATGTCTATTTTTAAGGGAGATGGAGTGCAGAGTGGAAAAATCATGGAGCTCCTCCTCTGTTTCACAGGCCGAGAATAAGAGGCGTTCCATAAAAATTTCTCTCTTTTTCTGAATATTCTGTTCAGAAATGATTAAATTAATTATTTCTTTCGTGACATTAAGCAGTTTCAAATCCCAGGGCATCACATAAAGGGGAGTAGAATAATCATCAGCAAGCTCAAGAATCCTAGATGGGATTGTGCCATGACTGGAAATGCTTTCTACCAGCACAAGGCCGGAAATCCGCTTCTTGCTGCAATCTATAATAATATTCTGAAGAAGCTCCCACTTTGCCTGAGGCTGATGGTCTTTGCCATATATGACAAAGAGTAATTCGCCGCTGTTAAGCCATTCTGCAACGGATGGGGTGGTAACTATATAAGGCCAGGTAACGGTTCGGTGAATACCTGAATGGCCCGCTAATAATTTAATGCTCTGAAAATGCTTCAGGCTCATAAGATCTTCACAGGTAATGGACACAATGATTTCTCCTAAAATAGAATCTATAACATAATTATGGTGACATTCAAAATTATACTAGAAAAAAGTGGGAATGTAAATACGGCACAATATATGTGAGGGGATACACGGAAAAGATTGTACATATAGCACAACAATAAACAGGTTTTGTTGTGAACAAAAGAACATTATAATAGAACCTTACATTTGTGACAGAGGTATATATACAGCAATATGATGAATAGATAAAATAAAAGAACAGAATCATAAGGCGGTGAAACAAGAGTGAAAAAAGATGGTTTATTGAATCCACAAATATTAGCTGCCATAGCCGGAATTGGTCATACAGAGTACCTGGCAGTTGCTGATGCGGGCCTGCCTATTCCACCTGGGATACCAGTGATCGATCTTTCATTAATCCGGGGAATTCCAGCCTTTGGTACAGTCCTGAATTCCATAGTGGAGGAAATGGTTGTAGAGTCGTTTGTGGTAGCAGAAGAACTGATGGAAAGAAATGAGACTGTTTATAAGGAGGTAAGAGACATTTTACCGGAAGTGCCATACAGCAGCATTTCCCATGAGGAATTAAAAAAAAGGCTAATTAAAGCCAAGGCTGTTATACGAACAGGAGAAGCATCACCTTATGCCAATATCCTTTTGGTTGCAGGTGTAAATTTTTAAAATTAAAAGGAGGAAAACATGAAGATAGGGTACACAGCGTGGTCTTGGTTACAGGATGAGTACAATAATTGGGAGCCGGTAAGTCATTTGCCAAAACGGGATTTTGAGCAGTCCTTGAGAGATTTGAAGGATTGTGGATACAAGTATATGGAGAATTTCAATATTGTATCTGAAATTTATCAAAATGCCGGAGAAGAGTTTGAGAATGTGATGAAGAAATATAATATGGAGTTTGTCTGTATTTATCACTATCTGACAGATGATTTTAAAAAGGATATGGCTATTGCTGACAGATGCGTTCGATTTGCAAGGGAGCATGGATTTACGCTGATGAATCTGGAGCCTCCAAGAAAGAAGCCTGGGCAGATTGTCAGCAATGAGGAGCTGCAGCTGGTTTGTGACAGAGCCGATGCAATCGCGAGGCTCTGTGGGGAAAATGGCATTCAGCTTAATCTGCATCCTCATTGGGGAACCTATATTGAAGTGGAAGCTCAGATTGACTTTTTCCTCTCCCGAATGAAAGAAGATATTGGACTCTGTCTGGATACTGCTCATACAGTGCTGTGCGGCATGGAGCCTATGTATTTGTTTGACAAATACCTGAGGATGAAAAAAGTTCGATATGTCCATTTGAAGGATATTAATGGGGATCCGGATTCCTATCCTGAATATCCTCCCAGGAGATTTCGCGCCTTAGGGCAGGGAATCATTGATTTTCCGGGAGTGCTTTCAGTGCTGAAACGATATGGATATGATGGCTATCTGACAGTGGAACTGGATTTTAACAGAATTAATAACTATGAATCAGCTAGAACATCAAGAAAATACATAAGGGATGTTTTAGGAATGTAACGGTAAATGGATCAGAAGCAGGAGAAGAAAAATGAAATGTGACGCTGTATGGGTTGCAGAACCCTATAAAATTGAAATAAGACCAGTTGAAATAGCAGACGAGCCAGGCTATGGCCAGATTCAGATAGAGGTAAAGGCATGCGGAGTATGTGCATGGGATTCCTATTTATTCCAGGGAGTGACCGGACCAGGGCCAACGCCCTACCCTATTGGACATGAGGCGGTAGGTGTCGTAAGAAAAGTAGGCGGAGGTGTGACCGATTTTAAAGCTGGTGACAATGTGTTTCTTGGAACTGGCGGAAATGAGATGATGAGCCAGTATTTAAATAATATAGCAGCAGGAGCGGCGAAGCTTCCAAAAGAAATTGATGATTGGAGCAGATGGATTATTGAACCCACCTGCTGTGTGGTTAATCTGCTCAATAAAACCCAAATAGAATCAGGGGATAAAGTCGTATTAGTAGGGTGCGGCTATATGGGGCTGCTGACCTTAATGGGATTAGTAAGGGGCTCCCAGGCCGGGGAGGTAATCGTCTTTGAGAAAAGGCCGGAGAGACGCGATCTGGCAAGGAAATATGGCGCTGACAGAGTATTCGATCCCTATGACAAGGAGGGACAGGCCTGGATTGAAGAGTTAAAGGCTGAAGGTGGGGCGGATGTGGTTATTGAATTTTCTGCGTCAAATTCAGGTTTTGAGCTGGCCAATGAGTTAATACGTCATGAAGCCGGTAAGCTGGTTATCGGCTCCTGGCACCGACATGAAATGTCCTTTGACGGTACAAGATGGCATTTGGGCGGACTGAGCGTATATAACCTGTCTCCTATGAGTAACCGCCATTATACAGATGTTATGAAGCAGACAAAGGCATTACTGGATAAAGGTATTTATACCCCTCAGGATCTTGTGACACATGTGGCGGATTACAGAGATTGTCAACCCATATTTGAAAAATCCATCAGCAAAGAGGACGGATATATCAAAGGAGTAATTACATTTTAATGGAGGAGAGGATTTATGTTAAGGAAAAAGATAGCTGGAATCTTGGGAGTATTATTAGCCGCAGGTTTAATTTTGACAGGATGTTCCAAAGCAAAGGTGAATGAAAGTACTCAGGCTGCTGCCAATACAGAAGGACAAACGCCAGAGGAACAGAATGAAAAGGCTATCATTGGCGTCAGCCTGGCTACCCTGCAGTTCCCATTTTATCAGGATATGCAAAGAGGAATTCAGAACGCTGCCGGAGACGACATAGAGCTTGCATTTGTTGACTGTAACGGAGATGAGCAGGTGCAGATGAATTCCATTGAAAATTTTATTCAGATGGGCTGCAAGGCTGTTATCATGACATACCAAAACTTTGACACCCTGAAGAATATTTGCACGCCATTAAACGATGCGGGTATTCCTATCATCCTATGTGACGCAGGTCCCACTGATTTTGTGTATCAGGCAATCGGAACGGATAACAGAATTGGTGGACGTACTGCAGGAAAGTGGGCGGCAGAACAGTATTTAAAAGATGTAGATAGGAATGAAGCGCTTGATATTATTGTTTTAATTCCTCCGTCTGGAACATCGGCAAAGGCCAGAGCGGAAGGCTTTGAGGAAGAGATATTAAAGGTTTTTCCAAACTCCAATATTGAAACATTTGGAAAGTCGGCTGACAGACAAGATTTTATGTCAACCATGGAGGATGCGCTATCCTCACACAGCAGTCTGGATTTAGTTTTTGGTTATAGCGCCCAGGCTGGAATGGGAGCCTATGATGCAATTATATCGGCTAAAAATGAACATACCAAGGTAATAGGCTTTGATGCCACCGATGAGGAGAAGGGCGCCATTGATAAAGCAGAGGATTCGCCATATGTGGCAACTGTTATGCAGTATCCGGAAAAAATGGGAGAACTTGCTGTGCAGACCATCCGTGATTATATTCTGACCGGAAAGGAGTTGCCGGAGGAAGAAAAATACATCAACGCAGGAGTAGGATTATATACATACGGAGGCAAGATAATAACTGCTGAAGAAATTGCCCTTGACTGATAAATTAAGATAAGTATCTGGGTAAGTGTTGGGCTGCCGCAGATAGAAAGAATAACAACTCTTTTATATCTCGGCGGCCTGATATGCTGTTTTCTGTTTGGAAACAGATAAACTGGGTGAAATGGAGGGATCGATATGTGCAAGGGCAGTGATACAAAAAATATATTGGAGTTTAGAGGAATCAGTAAGTACTTTCCAGGGGTTCAGGCATTAAAAGATGTCAGTTTTACCGTAGGAAAGGGAGAGATACTTGCTTTGTTAGGAGAAAACGGAGCAGGGAAATCAACTCTTATGAAAATATTAGCCGGGGCCTACATAAAGGATGAGGGAGAGATTTATATTGACGGGCAGGCTGCTGATATAAGGTGTCCGGAAGATTCAGAACGCTTAGGGGTGGCAATTATTTATCAGGAGTTTAACCTGATTCCTGGATTAACGGTGGCTGAAAATATATTTATAAGAAGACAGCCAAAGAAAAAAGGAATTATAGACTGGAAGCGGATGAATCAGATGGCTCAGGAAATTATTGATGAAATTGACATAAACATTCGGCCTACGGATATTGTAAATACACTGACAGTGGCAGAGCAGCAGATGGTGGAAATATGTAAGGCAGTTTCGCTGAATTCCAAGATTCTGATTATGGACGAGCCGACTTCCGCGCTGACAGAAAGCGAGACGCAGAAGCTTTTTCATGTAGTTAAAAAGCTGAATAAAAAAAGGGTAACTATGATATTCATTACCCACAGAATGGATGAGGTTTTTGAAATATGTACCAATGCGACAATATTGCGAGACGGTCAGTTTATTAAATCGGCTCCGATTTCCCAGCTCACCCTGGATCAGATTATAGAATATATTGTTGGACGATCGTTAACAGAAATTTACCCTGAAAAGGATACAGAAGTTGGAGATGTTTACCTGGAGGTAAAAGAGCTTACAGATGGAGGAATACATGTGCAGCCATCCTCATTTGTGGCCCACAAAGGTGAAATCCTTGGCTTTGCAGGATTAGTGGGGGCCGGAAGGACGGAGCTGATGCGTCTGATTTTTGGAGCTGATAAAAGTATGGGAGGAAAAATTCTTATTGACGGAAAAGAGGCGCGTATACGCAGTGAGAGGGATGCGATCCGCCATGGAATCGGACTGGTTCCGGAGGATCGAAGGCGTCAGGGATTAGTTCTGGCATTGAATGTCCGCGAAAATATAATAATGGCTAATTACGAACGCCAAAAGACCCTGTTTTATCTGGATCCCCAAAAAGAAAAAAAGGTATGTGCCGAATATATTGACAAACTTCTTATCAAGACGCCGGGGCAAACTCAGTATGCTAAATTCTTAAGCGGGGGAAACCAGCAGAAGATAGCGGTGGGTAAGTGGCTGAACTGTTTCCCCGATATTATTATATTAGATGAGCCTACCAGGGGAATTGATATTAATGCCAAATATGAAATTTACAGTATCATGATTCAACTGGCCCGGGAGGGAAAGGTAATTATATTTGTATCCTCTGAATTGCCCGAACTGATTGGGATGTGCGACCGGATCATTGTAATGCATGAAGGAAAAATATCCGGAGAGGTCACTGGCAAGGAAATGAATCAGAAATCTATCATGTATTTAGCTACAGTAGAGGGGGGGAAGGCAAATGGAAAGAATTAATTTGTTTGAAAAGAGGAAAGGAGAAACCACGGCCAAAGCGGTAGTAAGGAATATCAGTAATTATAGCCTGTATATACTGCTTCTGCTTATGATTACCTTTGTTTCTATGGTATCAGAGGATTTCTTTACAGTAGATAATTTTATAAATCTGTTCCGCCAGATTTCCATTTCCGGTGTAGCCGCAATAGGCATGACATTTGTTATGCTGATTGATGAAATCGATTTGTCAGCAGGAGCAAACGCAGCTTTAGCCGGCGTCATAGCGTGTATGCTTCTGAAGGAAGAGTTCGGTATGCTAGCCGGCTATGGGTATTTCGGCATCCTGGCATCGGTTGTGATTGCGGTTGGTATTTCAGCGGTGTGCGGTGCAGCCTGTGGTATCCTCCATACATATTTAAAAATACCATCATTTATCGTAACATTGGGTGTTTCCTATATCTATAAAGGAATTGCTCTACTTCTTACAAATGCGTACCCGGTTATTGGAATGACGGAAAAATTTGAGGTGATTGGAAGGGGATATATCGGAGGAATACCAGTGCCCATTCTTATTATGGTAATTTTATATTTTATTGCGTGGTTTATCTTAAGATATACAAAATTTGGACGTTCCGCCTACGCAATCGGCGGTAATGCGGAAGCGGCTCAATTATCAGGAATTGCTGTAAAGCGCAATAAGGTTCTGATGTTTGCAATCGGTGGCTTAACAGCAGGGCTTGCCGGAGTAATTCTTGCCTCCCGAATGTTTTCAGGGCAGCCAACTGCATGTGCAAATACAGGTCTTGAGGCTATTGCGGCTGTTACAATCGGAGGCACATCGGCTAAGGCAGGACGGGGAAGAATGTGGGGAACCCTTCTTGGCTCCTTAATTATGGGAATGATTTCCAATGCGTTAAATATAATGAAAATCTCCCCCTACTATCAGTTTGTTGCTTTGGGAGCCGTCCTGGTCATTGCGGTTGCTATTGATAAGCTGAAAGATTAACTGCATTTCAGTAAGACCCTGCTGGCGGTGGCTAATATAATAACGCAGATAGGAATTGCCCGATTTCTGCGGTCTGGCAGCTTGAGCGTCAAAATTACCAGACTGGTTTTTGGACTATGTGAGCCGGCATATTTGGAAAGAAACCCATGAATGGAGTGCGTACAGAATACGTAAGGCTGAAAGGGAGCAGTTACTCTCGCCAAAACAAGTGTTAACTGTGTATTAAAAAAGGAATAAGTCTATAGCCTTTTTAATTGTCTATAAAATTATTATATGAGGAGCTGAAAGAATGAAGGCATTAGTTATGGAGGGGCCTGGAAAAAGCAGAGTGGAAGATGTTGAAATGCCAGTCCCCGGATATGGAGAAGTATTAGTAAAGATGAAATACTGTGGCGTCTGCAGCTCTGAATTGGAGCCGTGGAAGACTGCTGTTAAAGGACAAACCTTTGGCCATGAGCCTATGGGGACAGTTGAAGCTTTAGGAGATGGAGTTACAGGCTTAAAGCGAAACGACAGAGTTACAGGCCTGTGCAGCCCTTGTTACGCACAGTATACAATTATGAAACAGGAACACTGTGTTGTAATACCAGATGAGGTAGCGGATGAGGACGCTATGGGAGAAGCTCTGGCATGTCTGCTGAATGTGGGGGCGCAAATGCAATTGGCAGCTCCGGGTGATCCATTTGTAGTTGTAGGCTGCGGATATATGGGATTGGGTACTATATCTTTAATGCGCGCTATGGGAGCAGGCATGATAATAGGTGTGGATATACGCGAAGAAGCCAGAGAAAATGCGCTAAAATTCGGGGCAGACATTAGCTATTCACCAGAGACAATACCAGAAGAATATTTCTTTTCAAAATATAAGTTTGGTGGTCATGCTTTAGGACCGGGAAAGAAGCGGGAAATGTTTTCAGTTGGATTCAGCCGGGTAGAAGAATTTGCAGGAACGGGCAGTGCGCTGCGGCTGGCAGGAGATATGACCAGTGTGAACGGACATTTGGGAATTGGAGGCTACCATCTGGGAGGAGACAGGAGGATTGATTTCCAGCAATGGAATTATAAAATGATGAGGATTTTGAATACACAAATCCGGGATGATGATTTGGCGATACGTTATTGCCGCCAGGCTCTGGATTTGATAGCAAGAGGGCAGTGGAAATTTAAGGGCACCGTAAGTCCTAATAATATTTATTCATTGGAAGAATTTGATCGCTGCCAGTATGATTTAGAGCATAAGCCTTCTGGCTTTATCAAGGCATTGATTTGCTGTAACGACTAAGTATATGGAGATTTAAACGTGAAAGTACTTAATTTTGGGTCTTTAAACATTGATAGTGTTTATCGAGTGGAACATATTGTAAAGCCTGGTGAGACGGTTTCTTCTAAAAAGGTAAACCTATATCCCGGAGGAAAGGGACTTAATCAATCCATAGCTCTTGCTAAAGCTGGAATTTCTGTTTGTCAGGCCGGCTCCATAGGTAAGGACGGCGCTATGCTTTTAGAGTTTTGCAGGGAGCATGGGGTGGATACGAGATTGATCAGAAGTGTAGCAATGCAGACAGGAAATGCTGTTATTCAGGTTTCTGATACAGGAGAAAATAGCATTGTACTGTTTCCGGGAGCTAATTTTCAAAATGACACAGATTATGTTAAGCAGGT
Organism: Clostridium porci; assembly: GCF_009696375.1. Taxonomy (GTDB): domain Bacteria; phylum Bacillota; class Clostridia; order Lachnospirales; family Lachnospiraceae; genus Enterocloster; species Enterocloster porci. The sequence goes on along the minus strand of NZ_VUMD01000010.1, from coordinate 44,836 downwards.
ATTAAACCAGTTTGAAGCCGGAGACTTCCTGATTTTGCAGAATGAAATAAACTGCCTGAGAGAAATGATTGATCTGGCTTATGAAAGAGGCATGAAGCTTGTGTTAAATCCTTCTCCGATGAACAGGTATATATTAGAGGCAGATCTGAGAAAGATCACGTACTTTATTATGAATGAAATTGAAGGGTATCAGATTACTGGGAGAATGGAACCGGAAGAGATTCTAAAGGAGATGTCTGGAAGATTTCCAAGCAGTAAGATTGTTTTGACATTAGGAGAAAAGGGAGCCTGCTATCAGGAAGGAGAAAGAAGGGCATTTCAGGATTCATATAAGGTCAAGGCAGTCGATACCACAGCAGCCGGAGATACATTTACAGGTTATTTTTTAGCTGCCATAATCCGTGGGATGAAGATAGAAGAGGCTTTAAAATGTGCGTCAAAAGCATCCTCAATTACAGTTTCAAGGATGGGAGCGGCTGTGTCCATACCATACTGGCAGGAGGTGTTTTGTTAAATGTTGGTTTAAAAGGATTGTAAGATCTGAGTTTTATAATATAAGGACAGAAAAAATATAAGAGCCTGTCTGGCTGTGCATTATTTTGCGGCCGGACAGGCTTTCATCCGATCTGACGGATATTGATAAGGAATGAATGGTATTAGATTGGCTTTCGTATTTAGTTTGCTGCAGTTTCTGAAAACTGGGTGGTAACAAGGCTCTCGTAGGGAACGCGCTCCTTCAGCTCGCCAGCCTCCTCCAGAATATTTTCCAGGAGTTCAAAGCTTTCTTTGGTAAATATGGTGTTGGACTTCCAGGTTTCCTGCTCCTTGTAACGCTGTACAATGGTCGTAATTTTATCTACAGGAGTTTCCTTAAACTGGGGAGCGATGGTTTTTGCGATTTCCTCAGCAGAGTGAGCGTTTACATAGTCCAGACCCTTCTGGATCGCATTGGTAAATTTCTGAATCAGCTCAGGATTTTGTTCAAGATAGCTTTTTTTCACGCAGTAGGCTGTGTAGGGGACATAGCCTGATTCAGTGCCCAGGGATGCCACTACATATCCGGCGCCTTCGCTTTCCAGACTAGTTGCAAATGGCTCAAATTCCACGGTATAGTCAGAGTCGTTACTGGAGAATGCGGCAGCTGTCAGGCCGAAGCTGATGCTCTGGTCAATGGTTAAATCCGTCCTGGGGTCTAGACCGTGTTTTTTAAGTACATACTCAAATACCATCTGAGGCATGCCGCCTGTACGGCCTCCTAATACGTTCTTTCCTTTTAGAGATTCCCATTGAAAGTTATCCTCCGGCTGGCGGCCTACCAGAAAGTTTCCTGCACGCTGGGTCAGCTGTGCGAAGTTTACCGCATAGTCCTGAGAACCCTCCTGATATACGTAGATGCTGGCTTCAGAGCCCATAAAGCCGATCTGAGCGTCCCCGGAAATGAGGGCTGTCATTACCTTGTCGGCTCCTGCTCCATTTACTAGAGTTAAGTCTATGCCTTCGTCTTTAAAGTAGCCTAGTTCAATGGCTGTGTATTGGGGGGCGTAGAAGATGGAGTGAGCCACCTCGCTGAGCGTCAGAGGCGTAAGACCAAAATCAGATGTAGCGGATGCTTTTCCACAGCCAGTCAAGGCAGAGGCAGTTATACCGCCTGCCAGGATAAGGCTTATCAGTTTTTTCATTGAATTATGCTCCTTGTGAGGGTTTGAATATACTGTAGTTTATTAGAAAGGACAAGAGGAAGTGAATGAAAATAGGAAAAAGGAGCGGGAGATTGGCTTTCAGGCGATTGATTAGACAAATAAACCTGTGGTATGATAGACAGATATAAAAGGGAAATGTAGATGGAGGTGCTCAGATGAATTATAAGATAATTGTGCTGGATTTGGACGGTACTCTTACGAATCGGGATAAGATAATTACGCCTAGAACCAGGGCAGCGCTCATGAAAGCTCAGGAGGCAGGCAAGATCGTCGTATTGGCATCCGGACGTCCTGCCGCTGGAGTGGAGCCACTGGCAAAGGAGCTGGAGCTGTCCCGGTTTGGAAGCTATATTCTTTCCTACAACGGAGGGATGATAACCAACTGCAGGACTGGGGAGATTGTGTTCTCTGTTCTGCTGCCTGTGGAAACCAACAGGAAAATTATAGAGCTGTCCAGAGAGCACCGTGTGGATATTCTTACATATCAGGGGGAAGAGATCATTACCAATAATATGGAATGTCCTTATGCAGTGAAGGAGTCCGAAATTAATCATCTTCCCCTAAAGCAGGTGGAGGATATGGCGGAGTACGTGGATTTTCAGGTACCTAAGTTTCTGATGATGGATGACGGGGACTATCTGGCTACTGTGGAGCCAAAGGTCAAGGCAGCTATGGGACGAGATTTCAGCGTGTACCGTTCCGAGCCCTACTTCCTGGAGATTTTGCCAAAGGGTATTGATAAGGCCAGATCGCTTGAGCGGCTTCTTGACAGGATAGGGCTTACAAAGGAGGAGATGATTGCCTGCGGAGACGGATATAATGATTTGACTATGATAAGCTACGCTGGCTTGGGAGTTGCTATGGAAAATGCCGTACTGCCGGTGCGAAAGGCAGCCCAATACATTACCGCCTCTAATAATGATGATGGAGTCGGATTGGTAGTAGAGAAATTTATGCTGTCCTGATAGAAGATACATATTTGTTAATCATATAGATAACTAAAAAAGCTGGCTCCATCTGGACTTTCAGACTTTAATATGTTAAAATGATAGCGTTTAAGGGTTTAATGACCTGAATTTTGCAAAGGGCATGCGGTTGGGGAAGGCCGTATGAAATACAAGGAGAGATCAGGATATGAATAAAAAGATTAAAACAGAAGCGGTAGACCATTTATTTGACGCTATACTGACACTGAATAATCCGGAGGAATGTTACAAGTTTTTTGAGGATGTATGCACGATCAATGAATTGATGTCTCTATCACAGCGCTATGAGGTGGCAAAGATGCTGAGAGAGGGCAAGACATATTTGGAGATTGCAGAGAAAACAGGCGCTTCCACTGCTACCATCAGCAGGGTGAACCGCTCCCTTAATTACGGCAGCGATGGATATGATATGGTATTTTCCAGACTAAAGGTGGAAGGCCCTGATCCGGATTAGGACTGGCTTGGGCGGCATGCAGGTAAGATTAAGATAGGCAGCTTCATAATAAAACACGGCTCCTATGGCTATATAAGCTGGAACCGTGTTTTCCTGTTTCAGAGAAAATGGTTTTTGTTTCATCTGCTATTGTGGGTGCATTTTGCAGCATCCCTTTTTCTGTATCTGCTATCATGTGGCTGCAAACGGATTACATCCTTTACTTCTTTTTCTGGGACGCAGGCGACTCCTCCCGAAGCTGGTCTGCAATCATCTCGATCATCTGGGTTTTCAGGTATACGTCAAATGACAGTTCACAGATAAAGGCGAAGAGCTTAAGATAATCTCTATCGTCTCCTTCCAGAGGCGCGTCCTCAAATGTATCCTGCGCTCTGGAAAACTTGGCTGTCACATCCTCTTTCAAGTGCTCCATCTCCTGTTTCGCCAGTCCAAACACTTCACTGTAAATATCCTCCAGAGACAGTTTAGAAGCCTGGCCGGAGAAATGCTTTTCTGTTATGGGCCTAAATAAAGCTCCAATATCATGAAAGGACAGCAGGCTCTTGAAATAGTAAATGAACACCAGCATAAGTATATGATCCTTGGAGTATTTCTTCTTCACAGGAGGGGGAAGGAGGTTGTTCTTTGCATAATTGTTAATCATGGTCTTAGTTAACACCTTGTCTTCCGGGTGGCGTCTGGTATCCTTTAAGTGAGTTTCCATAAAGGTAGTGACTTGATCCATATATAAATCAATATCAGGAATGTCTTCCGCTTTCACATGGGATAGATGTTCCAGGTAGGCCATAAGATCTCTGAGGCGTTCTTCATTTGTCTTCATATATCAATCTCCATTCTGCCACCATTGGCTGGCGGCACCAATCCTAATGAAAGTGGTTCACACCTTCAAGCTTTCGTGTTACAATAGACCGGTAATAAGGCATTTTGACATAAAGATCGAACTGCCCTATCCTTTTTTACCGGCTCAGAGGTGAGTCTGACTGTATCAAGGCAGGAACACCTTTAAAATAGTTCGCTATGTAAGCCCTCTGTTTGCGGCTGTACCATGTTTTGGCTTGATCTATGTTACATTTGTCATTTCAATTTTACCAACATATCGCTGTATTTATTATATAGTATTCAATACTAGATGACAAGGGGTAATGTGGAAGAATTCACTACAATCACATGAATGAATAACCTGTAAATGAATGTAGGTTATTTGCGATGAAGCAGCATAAGACGAGAACGGAAAAATTTACTTATGCGTTTGTCGTTTGGAAAAATTAGATAGGTGTGCAGGTGTTGCATGAATTTATTTCTATATGTTATACAGGCGGAACCATGATCAGGATGGGGTTATTTAGGAAAAGAACATGCTTTCGGCATAATAGTTGTGCAAAAAGAGCAAACATGCTATACTGGGAACACGGATATTGTCCTGGAGACAGGGCTGGAAGGTGGTAGGACAGAATGAGTATATATGATACATTGAATCCCATGCAGAAAGAGGCGGTGCTCCATACAGAAGGGCCCCTGCTGATACTGGCAGGTGCAGGATCTGGAAAGACGAGAGTTTTGACCCACAGAGTGGCTTATTTGATTGATGAGAAGGGGGTAAATCCCTGGAACATTCTGGCCATTACCTTTACCAACAAGGCAGCAGGGGAGATGAGGGACAGAGTGGATAAGCTTGTGGGCTTTGGGGCTGAGAGCATCTGGGTTAGTACCTTCCACTCTACCTGTGTTAGGATACTCAGAAGATACATTGAATATCTGGGATACAGCGCTAATTTTACAATTTATGACGGGGATGATCAGAAAACCCTGATGAAGCAGGTCTTTAAGACGCTGGATGTGGATACCAAACAGTTCAAAGAGCGAGCGGTTCTGGGCGCTATTTCCTCAGCTAAGGATAAGCTTGTGGAACCAGAGGAATTTCTATTAAATGCAGGGCAGGATTTCCGCTTGAAGCGCATTGGTGAGATATATAAGGAGTATCAGAAGCAGCTTCGGGGGAACAATGCTCTGGATTTCGATGATTTGATTGTGAAGACGGTGGAGCTGTTTCAAAACAGCCCGGAGGCGCTTAACTACTATCAGGAGCGGTTCAAATACATAATGGTGGATGAGTATCAGGACACCAATCAGGCTCAATTTAAGCTGATAAGCCTTTTGGCAGCCAAGTATAAAAATCTTTGTGTGGTAGGCGATGATGATCAGTCCATTTACCGGTTCAGAGGAGCCGATATTGAAAATATTCTCAGCTTCGAGAATGCCTTTCCGGGAGCAAGGGTTATTAAGCTGGAGGAGAATTACCGCTCCACAAAAAATATTCTAAATGCGGCTAACGGCGTGATCCGAAATAACAGGGGGCGTAAGGATAAAACCCTATGGACGGCTAATGAAGCAGGCGCTTTTATTCAGTTCAGACAGTTTGATACAGCCAGGGATGAGGCTGATTTTGTGGCAAGGCAGCTGCGTGACAGCGGCTTCTCTTATCAGGATCAGGCAGTGCTGTACCGTACCAACGCACAGTCCCGTCTGATTGAGGAGCGGTGCATTTTTTACAATGTGCCTTACCGGCTGGTGGGAGGGGTGAACTTCTACCAAAGAAGGGAAATTAAGGATATTCTTGCCTATCTTAAGACCATAGCCAATGGTGTAGATGATTTGTCTGTGCTGAGAATTATCAATGTACCCAAACGGGGAATCGGGGCTACTACCATGGGGAGGGTGACGGCCTTCGCCTCCGAGCATGGCATGAGCCTGTATGCCGCGTTAACAGAGGCTCGGATGATCCCAGGACTTGGAAAAGCGGCAGAAAAGATAGGAAAATTTATAGGCCAGATGGAAGGCTATCGGGCTATGGCGCTGTCGGAGAGCTTTCGTATCAGGGAGCTGATTGAAGGAATATTGGACGAGACAGGATACAGGGAGGAGTTAGAGGCAGAGGGAGAGATTGAGGCGCAGACGCGTCTTGAGAATATTGAGGAGTTGGTAAATAAGGCTGTGAGCTACGAGGAGGACAGTGAGCATCCGACACTGGATGAATTCCTGGAGCAGGTAGCTTTGGTTGCGGATATCGACAGCATGGATGAGTCGGAGGAGCGAGTTACCCTTATGACCCTTCACAGTGCGAAGGGGCTGGAATTTTCCAAGGTGTATCTGGCGGGAATGGAGGACGGCCTGTTCCCCAGCATGATGTCAATTAACGCAGATGACAGGACGGAGCTGGAGGAGGAGCGCAGGCTTTGCTATGTGGGAATTACCAGGGCGAAGCAGGAGCTGGTGATGACCTCGGCAAGGCAGAGAATGGTCAATGGGGAGACACATTATTGTAAGCCCAGCCGCTTTGTGGAAGAGGTGCCCAGGGAGCTGCTGGAGGAGGAAAGGCTGGAGCCTGCGCTTTCAGGCTTTGTAAGGCCTTCGGCCAAGGCAGGATCGGATGGTGAAAATGGGAGGTTGCCGTGGAACCAAAGCTCTGGAGGTTCAGCGCGCACAAGTCTCTTTGGGAAGGGATATAATGCCTATGCTTCCAGGTCAGCTGTCACAGCTAGTGGAAGGCAGGGCAGCGTTAGCGGTAGTTTAGTCTTTGGAAAAGCATTTTCCGTACAAAAAGCAGCCTCGCTGGATTATGGTCCGGGAGACAGAGTAGCCCATGTGAAGTTCGGTTCAGGAACGGTGAAGGAAGTGAAGGATGGAGGAAAGGATTTTGAGGTCACGGTGGAATTCGACACAGCAGGGCAGAAAAAAATGTTTGCTTCCTTTGCAAAATTGAAAAAATTGCAGGCCTAGTTTGCTAAGGGTATATAAGCATAGCGGGGAGCTGGATAAAATTTGTATAAATTGGGATAGTAAATTAAGAAGTTGCATGGTATAATATCCTTATATCTTATACTAGGGTGGTTCGATGCTATGCGAGGGTGTCTCAGTACCAACCCGGTTCCCAGAGCGATAAAATAGCAGGAGGATGTGATATTATATCGTCCGATATTGTACCGGGCTGGTTCAGCAATATCTGAAGGCGGGTTACAGCTAACCGGGTAGCCCCAGAGGAATAGGATTGACAGAGATACGGTATCATAATTAAAAAGGATGTATCTGAGCTTAGCTTGAAATTTATGAAAGGATGTGTATCCAAATGAATCGATTTGACAGAGAACGCTTTGACGCAATGGGAAAAGAGGCTCTAAGCCGTGTAGAGGAAATAATGAACTCCAAAAGAATAAATGAGCTGCTCCACAGGAGAGAGGAAGATGAGAAGAAAAAGAACTGTATTCTGTGGGTATTGGCAATTATCGGCGCAGTAGCTGCAGTAGCTGGTATTGCTTACGCAGTTTACCGTTTCTTCACTCCTGATTATCTGGAGGATTTTGAGGACGATTTCGACGATGACTTTGATGATGATTTCTTTGAGGATGAAGGGACAGAGGCAAAGGCAGATTAACGATCCTGTGACTTATGCAGTCAGATTAAAAAGAAACGTATTCTACCCTAATAGTAAGGAACGGAAAAGTTTGTTTTTACTATTAGGGTGTTTTTTGCCAAACAAATGATCGATACGTTTGATTATAAATTTAGCCCGAAGATTCTTTTTGCCTTTGCTGGCAAGCGGGTTGTAAATGCTACCTTATCCTATCATCCTTTAAGCAAAATATTACCAGCGGTATTTCCTGTCTGATATAATTCTAAACAATGTATTCTAATTTTATCCAGAATATTTCGGTCAAAAGACCCCAGATAAATAATAGTTATCTTTAGATGAAGAAATTCCTTAGACAATGACATAGGATACAGTATGCCTTCCAATCGAATCGTTTACCAAAAGGATCAAAAAAGGATGGAATAATATTTTATTGGCTGAGTACCTGTAATTGAAGCTCTGTGACTTGCTCTTGGGTATACTTTGATGTATGGGTGTCAATCCAGAGAAGCTCCAGCAAAGGCCCCACAGGATTCATCCCTTCTTTTTTCGCATAGGAGAAAAGGAGGGGAACATAGCGCTGGTTCTGACTACAGTCCCCGTTGTAACAGACAGAGAGATAGGAGCCTTTTTCAAGGGTGTACTCCCCTTCTGGATGAAGAATAAAGACGGCATCATAAGTACGGCAGTTTCCTTTTCTCGCGTTCGAAATGTTTAAAAAGGAACCCATCTGATTGTTTCCGATAATATACTGACGATCGTTGCCAAAGCTGACCAGCTGTTTGATCAGCACGTCCATTTCTTCATCAGTACTGTAGCTTTGCATAATCCGGTGGCATGGGCGGTCAGGCAGCTTTTTGAGGAGAATATCACCCAGGGGAAGAGTCTGAGCTTGGATGATGGTCTGACGGCGGGTCAGTATGTTATGCTTTAGTGAGGTAAGCCTTTCGAGCTGCTGGTCAATAAGAGCAAGCTCTTGTTCAAACATGGACATGGTGGAGCGAATGCTTCGCTCCCTAATATAATCCCGTATCTGTTCCATGGAGAAGCCTAGGTCACGCAAATCTCTTATAATGTTAAGACACCATAAATCCTCTGTGCGGTAGATACGGTATCCGTTGGAGCTGCGGTGGGGCACCAGAATTCCAAGAGATTCGTAGTAGCGAAGCACATCTGTACTAATTCCGTACAGAGAAGCGACTTCCCCTATTCTATAAAAAGTTGACATACTAATCTCCTTCTTACATAAATATTTCTGTTAGTTTTAACAAATTTTATGGTATTTCTCAAATTTCTCTTTACCTTGGCATTATACCAAGGTTTATATTTATATTACTTCACTATAACACAGAAGAATCAGGATGCAAAGCTTTCATGATGTTTTCACAATAAATGCATACGTGATTTTTATGAACAAAGAGTTACAATATAAATAAAACGTATATAGCTTTTATGATAGTAGATTGAAAGCCATAATCAACCCCATAAAAGGCTCTACTTATATCTTTTAATGCTTTGTGCCTGAGCAAAACGAAAGGAACGAATATAAAAATGAAATTAGATAGTATATCATTAAAAAGGAGCTTTTGGAGGTTTATCTGGCCTTCGGTAATTGCGCAGTGGATATTCTCGCTTTATACTATGGTAGATGGTTTGTTTGTAGCAAGAGGAGTATCTGAGGTAGCGCTATCAGCGGTGAATATTGCTTCACCCTTTGTACATTTCCTTTTCTCTGTCTCCCTGCTATTCGCTGTAGGTACTTCAACGATAGTGGCAATGTTTCTGGGACAGGACAAACGAAAGGAGGCGGATGAGGCCTATTCCCAGAACCTGGCAGTGCTGGGGATTATATCTCTGGTAATTACTGCTGCTGTCTTTCTGAATTTAGATTCGGTCGCTGCATTTTTAGGAGCTACAGAGCTGACATTGGATTATGTGAAGCATTATATCATATCCATCCTTCCGTTTAGCTGGTGCTTTATTTTCTCTTATTCCTTTGAAGTGCTGGTAAAGACGGATGGGTTTCCGAAGTTTGCTGCCATATGTGTAGCCTTAGCGGCAGTGACAAATTGCCTGCTGGATTGGTTGTTTGTTATGGTATTCAGATGGGGTGTAGCAGGAGCAGGAGCAGCTACAGGCTTGTCTCAGATGCTGGCAGTAGCTTTATATCTGGTACATTTCTTAAGTCCAAGGGCAACCATAGGGTTTGTCAAGCCCTGCTGGAGCTTGGGAAAGCTGTGGAGAGTAGTTAAAATCGGGCTGCCTTCAGGGCTTACAGAGCTATCAGCCGGCATCACGGTTTTTCTTTTTAATCATGCCATTTTGGCCTATATTGGTGAGGAGGGAATTATAAGCTATACCATTATCGCTTATATCAACACCATTGTAGTAATGTCTATGGCAGGCGTTGCTCAGGGGGCTCAGCCGCTGGTAAGCTTTTATTATGGTAGGAGAGATGGATACTCCTGCGGAGTTCTTTTCCGTTATTCAGTTGTAACCATTGTAGCTATGGCCGCAGCCGCTTTCACAGGCTCCTGGGCAGGTGCGGAAGGGCTGGTGTCCGCCTTTATATCTGAGGACATGGCAGAGCTTCGGGTGTACTCTGCTTCTGTATTTCGGATTTTCAGCGTTTCTTTCCTGATAATGGGCTTTAATATAATGATAGGGGGGTTCTTTACTGCGATTGAATGGCCGAAAGCAGCTCTGGCGATTACATTGGGAAGAGGACTGATTACCATGTCTGCCGCATTAGCCATCTGCATAGCAGCTGCCGGAGGAGAGGGTATATGGTGGGCTCCTGCTGTATCGGAGCTGATCTGTCTGGTAATATCTATGGGATTGATGTCCAGGTACAGAAAAAGAAATAAAAGCCTTTCGTTTAATGCATCCAAAGAAGTCTCGCCAGATGTCTGGAAAGACGGTCAACGATATTGAGTTTGCGGGAAGGTTCGTGTAGCTAATTAACAATACGGTGAGGAGGCAGCTGCCAGGATACCAAAATTCATATCAGACATAAATTTACGTTTCGATTTGGAAAATTTTTGGAAAATGAAAGTTATTGATAGTCAATAGGGGTATAAAGTGACTGTGGATAAAGCTGTGGGAATCCGAGAGAATGAAGGCTTGATGAGATTTCCTTGTCATGATAGAATAAAAGAAAACGGCTAGAATGGTCTGGAGTATATTTTTATAAAAAAAGGAAGCGGAGAATATAAGAGTGAAAAAAGGCGAAATATTTGAGGGAGTAGTAGAAACCATTGAATTTCCTAATAAGGGAATTTTACACATAGACGGCGAACGTGTTGTCGTGAAAAATGCAATTTTAGGGCAGAGAATACAAGGTGCAATAACAAAGCAGAGAAAGGGAAGGGCAGAGGGAAGGGTTGTGGCGCTTCTGGAACGCTCTCCATTAGAGATACCGGATGAGGCGTGCCCACATTTTGGTATTTGCGGTGGCTGTATATATCAGAGCCTGCCTTATAAGGAGCAGCTTAAAATCAAGGAAAATCAAGTAAAGTCCCTTCTGGACAGTGTTGTAGAGAACAGAACCTATGAGTTTCAGGGAATTAAGGGAAGCCCTCAGTCTGAAAGATACCGGAATAAAATGGAATTTTCTTTTGGCGATGAGGTGAAGGACGGGCCTCTGGCATTGGGGCTGCATAAAAGGAGCAGCTTTTATGATATTGTGACGACGCAGGACTGCCGGATTGTACACACGGATTTCTGTCAAATATTAGAGGCTACCCGGGAGTATTTTGCCCGGAAGAAGATTGCTTTTTATAAGAAGCTGCAGCATAAGGGGTATCTGCGACATCTTTTGGTGCGGAGGGCGGTAAAGACAGGGGAGATACTGGTGGATTTGATAACCAGCACTCAGCGCGAATATGTGGGGGAGGAAGAGGAGAATAGGCTCTTGGAAGGTTGGAAGAATGCGCTCCTTTCTCTGAATCTAGAGGGGACAATAGCAGGCATACTCCATACGGAAAATGATTCTATGTCCGATTCGGTACAGGATGACAGAACTCAGGTTCTCTATGGGCAGAATTATTTTTATGAGGAGCTTTTGGGGCTGCGCTTCCGTATTTCTCCCTTCTCCTTCTTTCAGACAAATTCTATGGGAGCAGAAGTGCTGTACGAAACTGTCCGAAGTTTTGTGGGGGAAACCAAAGATAAGGTTATATTCGATCTCTACAGCGGTACTGGAACCATTGCCCAGATCCTGGCTCCGGTAGCAAGCAAAGTGGTAGGTGTAGAGCTTATAGAAGAGGCTGTGGAGGCAGCCAAGATAAATGCGGGGCTTAACGGGCTGTCGAACTGTGAATTTTTAGCCGGGGATGTGTTGAGGGTAATAGACGAATTAGAGGATAAACCAGATGTAATCGTGGTGGATCCGCCTAGGGATGGAATTCATCCAAAGGCATTAGGAAAGATTGGGTCCTCAATTAGGGCCCCAAAAATAATTTATATATCCTGCAAACCTACAAGTCTTATTCGGGATCTTGCAGTCCTGCAGGAATACGGCTACGAAGTGCGCCGGGCTTGTTGCGTTGATATGTTTCCAGGAACTTATCATGTGGAGACGGTTGTACTTTTGTCCCAACAAAAACCGGATGACACGATAGAGATCGACCTGGACTTGGATGAACTGGATGCAACCAGTGCCGAGTTGAAAGCCACCTATCAGGAAATCAAAGATTATGTGCTGAAAGAATTTGGCTTGAAGGTTTCAAGTTTATATATTTCTCAGATAAAACGCAAATGTGGAATTGAAGTGGGAGAAAACTATAACCTTCCAAAATCAGAAAATGCAAGAGTTCCACAATGTCCGAAAGAGAAAGAAGATGCTATCAAGGCTGCCCTGAAATATTTTGCGATGATCTAAGACATTGCTGATTTCAAGGAGGAATAACACATGAAAAGCACATTTGAAAAAATGGGTGGAACCTACACACTGGGAGCAGATGGAATTTACTATCCGAATCTTGTCAGTAAAGATGAAGAACCGCATTATGGGAAGTACGGAAGGATGCGAAGGCAGTATCTGAAAGAACATCGTCCGGCAATTTATTCATTGTGTATGCTGGAAGACAAACTGACGGAACATCTGAATGCTGTGGATGATGAGGCACAGGAGAGGATGGATATTCTGGTGCTTCAGATGATGAAGAAGCAGGGAATTACGGAAGAACTGAAAGCTCGTGACCAGATGGTGTGGATTGGAGCTGTAAATAATATCCGAAATGCTGCGGAAGAGATTGTGTTGAAAGAATTGATTTACAGGTAAACAAAGAGCTGAACAAGTAGGACGAAAAATCCCATTTGTTCAGTTCTTTGAGTTTATAAGGGGGTAAAGAGACACTAAATTACAATTCCATATCATGTGATTTTTTCTTGGACCTGCCAGGCCGGCTTCTTCGCATTTCCTGTTTTCGATGATATTCAAGTTCCCATATCCGATGGGAGAAAACATCAGGATCTTCCACATTAAGATAATCTACCTCTTCGGCTGCAATGTCACGGCGGTGATAGTCATAATATTTACCAAAAGTTGCTTTGAGTTGGGTAATCAGCTTATCCTGGAAATCTGGACGGATCTGGATTCGGGTGTCCAATAATTCAAGATATTGCTCTGGTTCCGGACGAAAGGATTCTTCACGGAAAGCCGCTGCATCTTTTTTGAGTTGTGCTTTGAGCGTAACATCCTGAGAATCCAGTACATCCAGATTCTTGTTCATCTGGTCATATTTCTTAGAAAGATTGGTCATGTCTTTATCTGTGGAACACTCTGCCTGAAATATCAGATGCTCTTTCCGGGATTTCAGTTCTTCTATTTCTTCCGTTACTGTGGTTAGCTGTTGATTCAATTTTATATGCTGGATAGGATTCAGAATACGGGTTTTATCCTTCTGTAAATTCAGTTCTTTCTTTTCAGCGATTTTGGCTTTGAGCTTTTTCTTAACGGTATTGTATTTATTCAGGATGGGATGAAAGTGCTGTATCCAGTCATGGATCACTTCTTTTTGCATTTCATTGTGAAGCAAATGATATTGAGTAAATATCATATGATTTCGGATGGCTTCCATCGTTTCTGCAATGACAGGAATAGATCTTTCCACTGCCTGTGCCAGTTTTGCAACCTGTGCTTTTAATTCCCGGAGCATTTTATTATCTGCACGAATCTGGCGGTTGATCTCACAGCGGTCGGATATCATACCTTTCTTTTCCATATTCTGAGCAATATAGCCCTCATGGATGGTAGGCTGTTCGGTGATTCCCTGATTTGCAAAGCTGCGGTGATCGATGGATGCGTGTATCTGATTTTGGGCAAGCATTTTGTTTACAGCCTCTGCCCATTTTTCTCTCCAGAGACAGATTTGCTCTTCGCTGTTCCACCTCTCGGAAATGGGATTTTGCCTGCCGTATCGGGTGCTTTTCGGATGCTTGTCCACACGCTCATATCCTTTTTCCAGTGCTGCAGATGGAGTCAGATATATTTTCTTCTTGCCTGCCTGATAGCGGTATTGCTTCTCCCATCCTTCCTTTTGTGCTTCTTTAAATTCTGCGGCAGTAAAGCCTTTTTCCTTACCATCTTTTATACAAAGATATTCTTTTTCTGTTTTATACTGCCATGTCCCGTTTTCGTTCAATGGACGGACGGTAAGAAGAATGTGTGCATGAGGGTTATGACCGTCGGTATCGTGGATGGCAAAATCAGCACACATTCCCAGATCTACAAAGTTCTTTTGAATAAAATCCCGAATGAGAGATATATTGCTGTCGGTATCCAATTCTATGGGAAGAGCCACAACAAATTCTCTCGCCAGTCGGCTATCTTTTGTTTTTTCAGCAGCTTCCACAGCATTCCAGAGCTGCTCCCGATCCTTCCAATCAGGTGGAGCCATTGGTGGAAGCATTACTTCCTGATATATCAGCCCATGTTTTCGTGTATAGTCATGCTGGATGCCATCATAATCATTGTACATCCGGCTGCAGCTCATATAGGCGGAAGCGGCAACGGCAGACCGCCCGGAGCCCCGGCTGACAACCTTGGCTTCCATGTGGTAAATTGCCATAGGCATGAACCTCCTCTCTGTGATGGTGTATGATTTGAATTTGTCTTTTATGGGGCTGTGGTTTTATTCAAAACTGAATAAAAGTTGCCGGTGGCAGGTTTTATCAGGCAGCCATATCCGGTAAATGTTTTTAGCCGAGTGTTTCGGAAAATCCGAAATACTTACAATCGGATAGAAGCAGATTGTAATGGCTGCATAGCCGGTGTTGCCTGCAACAGCGGATAGCCCTCGGCAGAGCGCACGAGCCTGACCAACGGGAAGGATACCACCGCCTCTTTGAGGTGGTGAGTAAGTGCGCCCTTCGGGAGTAAAATATCTTTATTTAATTTAAAGTCCTTGTAGCCGGATTATCAGTTCCCGCTTCAGGAGATCCAAATCCATTTCCCGGATATGTGGAGCAACGCTTTCCAGAATTGCTCCTTCCTGGATCAATCGGTGCGTTCTGGCGTTACGTTCTTTCCTGCGGTTTCTTGCTTCGGCTTCCTCCTGTCGGTGTTTTGCCTGCAAAAGTGCTTTTTCTTCTGATGTCATTGTTTTTTCTTCTGCCATATCTGGCGTCTCCTTTTCTATGCCCGTATCCGGGCTTTTGGTCTTACAATTCTTTGAATTGGTACTGTTTTGGATGGTCAATGGCAGTGATACTTTCTCCCATGTCTGGAAAGGGAGATTGCAGTATCACCGCCTGAGAATAGTGGTAATAATGAGGTAACATTTTTTGATATTGTTGGTATCGGAATCATTACAGCAGTATTTTTTTCGCTTCCTGCAGATTGGCAGAGGCATTGACCTGTCGGATGTTGCGGTTATTGATACGAATGGGGGCACACCGTTCCAGAATTCGGTCATAAATTCTTCTATGTGCCACGTCAGGTGCATTATTCAGTTCCGTCAATGTGAGATTGGTTGTTACAATCAGCGGTTTTTTGCTGCGGTAACGGCTGTCGATCACATTGAATACCTGTTCAAGGGCAAATTCAGAATTGCGTTCAATCCCTAGGTCATCAATGATTAGCAGGCTGTATCGGTTCAGACTGTCAATGAACTGGTTCCTGTCTTCGAAGTGCATTCCGGTCAGGGTATTCAGAATCCGGGAGAAATTTGTCATCAGCACCAGAACACCTTTTTCCAGAAGAGCATTGGCAATACAGCCCGCAAAGAAGGATTTCCCGGTACCGACATTTCCCCAGAGGAGAAGACCGGAGGAATTGGCTTTCATATCTTCCCAGTTATCCACATATTTGTGGGCGTATGCCATCTCCGGATTGATGCCGTTATCTTTGTCAAATGTATAATCATAGAGTGCCTTATCCTGTAACCCGCTGGCTTTCATCCGTTCGATTTCTGCCTGTTTCTCCAGCAGTTTCCGTTTGTTTTCTTCCTGTTCATAGAGTTCCTGCTGGCATTTGCATCGGATGGGCGGCATGAATACCCTGCCCTGCAAGGTGTACCTGCCCTGTCGGGGTGTATGGCATTTGGCGCAGTAGATCAGGGTGTCGGAGTCATGAAAATATTCATCCGGCTGCAACTCTCTGTTTGGTTCCTGATTGGTCAGTTCTTCTGTAAACTTTTTCATAATGTTTCGTACTCCTCACTTTCGTAAATACTTTGCCGGGAAGGGGGATTGTCCTGCCTTGCCCAGTTGATGATGGTGGCTGCATGGTTTTGGTAGTGCTTTCCAGTGGAAGCCATGTAGCCGGATAACCGTTCGATATATTCCTGCCAGTCTGAAACCGACTGTCTGACTTCTTCCAGTTCCTTTTCTGACAGGAATACATTTTGAAATTTGCCATAGGGAGAGCGTTTCCCCTGGCTCTCTCTTTTTGATAAATCGTTCTTATCTCTCTCTTTCTTATTACAGGACAGTTTTCTGTCTGTCTCAGGGAAAGAATCCTGTCTGTCAGCAGGACAGTTTTCTGTCTGTCTCGGGGAAAGAATCCTGTCTGTCTGGCAGAATGCCCCTGCCGGGAATTTTATATAGATCTGGTTGGGATGCCCGGCTCCCTGACGTTTTCGAAGGATCAGATCCTCCTTTTCCAGTGCTGCCAGGGATGTTTTGATTGTCATCTGGCTTTTGTGGAGAACCTCCGCCATTGCATCGATGGTAAAGTAGAGGAACACATGACCGGATGTATCTGTCCAGCCTTCGTTTTTCAGGGAGAGCCTTGCACGGTCAAGCAGAACCATATAGAGCAGCTTGGTTGTTTCATTCAGCTCCATATCCAGGAGAAACTTGGGAAATACCATATAGGGCGGCAGTATGGTATTTCCTGTCAGAAATTCCGTCATGTGTCCACCTCCTTTGCGTCTCGGCTATTCTCCGAGAAAATCCCAGTCTACATCTGTCTCTGGCTCCGGTTCTTCATGAGACGGTAAGGATGCCCTGCTTTGGGGCTCCCTTTGTGCCATCCCTGCTGTCAGACCGGAAAGGAAGAGGGGAAGCGTTTGGTTCAGGCTCTTTTCCACGGCTTCTATAATCTGAGCGACAAAACGTTCTTCTCGTTCCCGGGTTTCCAGATAGGGGTCTTCCTGTGTGCGATAATATCGGTCAAAATAATCGACCAGTGCAAGGGCGATCACATGGCTGTAGGATTTGAATTCCTGCTTGTCCATGGCTTGCAGATATTCCCATGCTTTCCGTTGCAGTTCTTTCTCCAGATTGAAGCGCAGATTTGTGCTTCTGATGTTGTTTGCCATGGCTTATTCCCTCCTTTTCAGACTCATCAGAGCCAGATATTCATATCCCTTGGCGGTAGCACAGATATCATCAAGGATCGTGACACGGGATTCGTCATACGTCCCGAAATTACGGATCAGGCATCCGCCACCACCGACCACGTACAGCCGCATCAGGTCAGGGTTATACTCATATTTGCGGAGTGTGGCAAAGATATCAGCTACATACTGTCTGGCAACAGCTGTAATACAGTCCAGATATGGGGTAGAGGTATCTGCTGCTTTGAACCGCAGAACCTGTTCTACTGTGGATTCTTCGATCTTTACACCGAACCGGTCGAGGATGGCATTCTTTGCTGCAATCATGCACTGGTTAACCCCAAATTTTTCTGTCCAGCAACGGCTTTCCTGTGCTTTTTTATTGTTGATATACAGGATGTTCATGGTGCCGTTCCCGATATCTGCAAGGAGATTGGTGCCTTTCAGAGCACTCAGAAGGTTTACGATTGCGGGGTATCCCTGTGGATAAAGGCTGCATCCAACAAAGCGGATGTGGTAATCCTTGTTGTTGAAGCGGTAGCTGACTTCTGGATTCTGAAGCAGATAGGAACGGAATTCTTCCCGCTGGTTCCGGATCCATGTCAGGGGAAGCCCGGCAGCCAGATGGACATCTGCTTTCTGGATAGAAAAGACGTTCAGTTCCCTTGCCACTGCCATCAGTGTAAGGAGATAATAGTCTTCATCCATCGTTTTGTCCGATATAAATTCCTTGTGCCCTTCGCCGATCCGGTAATAGATGCCGTTATATTCCAGAGTGTTCCAGGTGAAAATTGGCTCTTTTTTGTAAGCTGTGATTCCGGTGGGTGTGACCGTGTTGGCAGTTTTAATATTGCCGTAGCCATGATCTACGGCGATGATTTTTGTGTTTTTGATTTCTCTCATAAAAAATCCCTCCATTTTTGTATTGATTTCCCTGGCAGTTCGTACCTGCGTGGTACTGGACTGCTGTGGGAAAAGCATACAAAAGATGGAGGGATAAGGCATTGAGAGAAAATTGAGTATGAAATGAGAAAAATGTTTTGAAAATAGGAATACAAGAAGAATAAGATGTTTCGATAATGACGAAGGCTGCATTTTACGGTGACCAACGGCCGCAATTCCGTTTTCTAACGGCCAAATAATGATTTTCATCGGTCGAATAGCACAATCCTCAATCCGAGTCAATGGCAGGGGCTAAAGCCGGCATAAATGCCCCATTGACACGGTTTCGGACTGTACTTATGTGTAATCAAGCAGAATAAAGAATTATTCTGCAACCACCAAATTTGTTGGCTGTTTCGGAATGGAATGAGGCCGTTTTGCTCCATAAAATCGACCGTTCAACTCCGCAATATGCACGAAGACCATTAAATTAGAATTCTTCAGTTTTATATTTGCATTTTACATGAATAAAGAGTATTCTTGTTTGTTAAGAAATGTGATGAAAGGAGTATGAGTAATCCTATGGTGAATATACATTGCCTTACGATCTTACGGGAAGATGAATTTCGTGAGTTGAAGAAAGATTTTCCGCATGATAACGAATTATTACACAGTATAAGATCAATCCGATACTGTAAAGCGGAAGTGTTTCGGGATTGTATTCTGGGAACTTTGCGGGTACCGGAAAAAAATGAAAAACGTACACCGCAGGTTGTCTGTGGATTTTACCTGACAGATAAAGAACTTTTTTTAATTGAGGACAGTGGGGAACTGAAACACTGGATAGAGAAAAAGGAAGAACAGTTTCAGGAGTTGAAATCACCGGATCAGTTTCTTCTTAAGATGATGGAATTGATGATTGAAAATGATCTTCTATATTTGTTACATTTGGAAAAAGAAATTGAAAAGATGGAAGATCAGCTTATAAAAGGTGTTCCAAATAATTTCTTTTCGGTTCTTACAAAGTATCGACAGAAACTATCTGAGCTGGATGCATATTATGAACAGCTGGCTATGATTGGTGATTTATTACAGTCTCAAGACGGACTGCCTATTATCCGTAATACAGAATCGTGGAATCGTTATGCACTTAGGACAGAGCGACTGCAGAACCATGTGCATTTGCTTAGAGAAAATATACTTCAGTTACGTGAACTGTATCAATCTCAGCAAGAAGCACAGCAGAATAAGATTATGTGTATTCTTACAGTTGTCACAACAATATTCCTTCCTTTGACACTTTTGACTGGATGGTATGGTATGAATTTTGTAAATATGCCAGAGCTACAGTGGAAATATGGATATGTTGCAGTGATTGTAATTGCAGCAATAACGATTATTTTTGAAATAATATATTTTAAAAAGAAAAAGTTGTTGTAAGAAATATGTGATTGGTTCTCAGAAAGAAAAGAGTGGCTTTTAAAATAATGGATCAGGTTGAGAAAAATAAATGGCTGCACACAATTTTGTATGCAGCCGAATCTATATGAAGAGGTGCCTTTTTCCTCCTTGGCAAATGTTAGTTTTGGTTATATTTTTACAACCAGAAACGGTTGGAAAAGCATCCACGCATAACGGATACAATACCCTGAAGGATCAGGAAAAATCCGATTGCCCAGGCCATAGCTGTAATACCAGCAAATGGATGTGTGAATGACAGAAAACCAATCACAGTCAGCAGGATTCCAAGTACCGTAAACCAGCCCCAGCCCTTTACTCCAAGTTTTTGAAGGTCAAAAGAATGAACCAATTTGGTGATACCTGAAAAATCAGCCACATTCCTAAAATAAAGGAAATCGTCATTGCGGTAAACCAGCTATTTCCCAGAATGAATAAAGACATCAGTACGGTCAGAATGCCGTCAGCAAGAAACCAGCCGGAGCCTGCCATATAATCATGCCCGGCTGCAAATATCACAATATCTATTATGCCGGAAAACATCATGGCAATTCCAAAGATAATGGGAAGAGCATAAAGAATCTCTCCGGGATTCCTCAAACACCCGATCCCGGTTATAATCAGAAGAATTCCGGCTAAAATCCATAATACTCTTGATGTCGTTTTACTCATACCAAAAACCTCTTTCCGAATTGTATTTGGCGTTTAAAACAGGCAGGGGTTTTATTCCCTGCCCGTTTAAGATCAACCTTCAATGGGAATATAATGGGAGTTGTTTTCAACTGCCTTCTGTTCTTTTGGAATAGTAAAGAAAAGAATACCATTTTCAAATTTCGGATGGATGTCTTCCTTCTGAACCTTGTTTCCCACATAAAAGCTTCTGCTTACATTTCCAGCATAACGTTCGCGGCGGATATATTTTCCTTCCTTATCTTTTTCATCTTTATCCAGACCTTTTGCTGCACTTACCGTTACATAACCGTTCTCAAGCTGGAACTGAATCTCGTCTTTCTTAAATCCGGGAAGATCAATGTCCACTTCATAAGTGTTGTCTTTTTCTTTCACATCGGTCTTCATGATATGGGGAGCATGTTTCCCATACAATTTTTTATCGATGTCCGGAAATGCAAAATCATCCATAAAATCATCAAATAAACTTTCTCCCAAAATACTAGGCATTAACATAAGTCATATCTCCTTTCATGACATAAACTAAAGTTTGCACTATCGGAGAAACCCGAAGTGTTGATTTATGAATATTAGGAGGATGAATCATTTCCATCGCCTTTGTTCTGTGTGTAATATAACACATGTATTAGCACTCGTCAATAGGGAGCGCTAATAAAAATGTGAAGATTTTGTGACCAAAATTTTGTAAACTGAAATGTCACATTTTCCTGGGATTGAAAAACAACCTGTGTGTGCTATACTGAATGGGTGGCGTACTTGAATAATAAACAATAAAGAGGCGATTGTAATGAGTAAAATGAGAGAAGTACCGCTGGGGCTGTTAAAACTGGCGGCAATTGTCTTAGCAGCTACCATAATTGGAAAGATATTTACAGGACTTGGATTTCCGGAGACGAATATTGTTGTGATGTATCTTCTGGCTGTTCTTTTGGTTGCGAGGTTTACATCAGGATATCAGTATGGGATTTTATCTTCAGTGGTTTCACTCCTATGTTATAATTATTTTTTTACGGAACCCTATCATACGCTTGCAGTAAATGATCCCGGGTATCTGATTACTTTTTCAATCATGCTGACAACTTCCATTCTCACGAGTGCCCTGACAACAAAAGAAAAACTATTAACGGAAGAAGCAAATGAAAGAGGGAAAGAAAGCCAGATCTTATATATGCTCTCCAGTAAGTTGTCTGATGCGTCGGATATGGAAGCTGTTTTGAAAATAGCTGCAGAAAGCATCAGCCATCTTTTTCAGGTAAATGTCGGATGTATTTATATTGGAAGACAGTCTGAACCGCTCTACATTCAGCAGTCAGGAAAAGAACAGATTCACAGAGGAGTGCCGGATGCAGAAGAGATTCGGAAGAAATATATGGATCTTCGGACAGAATATCTGGAAGAAGAGGATAGTTATGGTTATCCGGTTAATGGGAGAGAACATTTGCTGGCAGTGGTAAAAATTGATAAAACCGTTCATGCGGAAAAGCTGCAGGAAAAGAAAAAGCTGCTGCATTCTATCATAGAAAATGTCTCCATGGCGATGGAACGTATTGAAGTAACGGTAGAAAGAGTGCGTGACAGAGAAAATATGGAACGGGAAAGAGAACGTGCGAATCTTCTGCGTGCGATTTCTCATGATCTTCGGACACCACTGTCGGGTATCATGGGAACTGCGGAAATGCTGATGGATATGACTGACAAAGAAGACAGACGTCAGGGACTCCTTCAAGGTATCTATCAGGATGCCGACTGGCTGAAATCATTGGTCGAGAATATCTTAAGCCTGACAAGGCTGCAGGATGGCAAGATTGTGATACATAAGGAAATGGAAGCAATCGAAGAGGTGATCGGCTGTGCGGTTGCCCATGTGGAACGAAGCTTTCCAGAGCGGGAGATACAGGTAGAGATACCGGATGAGTTCCGGTTAGTGCCCATTGATGCAAAGCTGATTGAGCAGGTAATTACCAATCTGCTGGACAATGCAGTAAAACACACAAGACCGCAGGAAGCCATTACTGTTTCTGTCAGTTACACAGAAGATGAACTATTGGTTTCTGTCCGGGATGAAGGAGAGGGAATTGCAGAAGCAGATGTTCCAAATTTGTTTAAAATGTTTTATACGTCTAAATCCCGTTCTGCTGATGTAAAAAGAGGAATCGGGCTGGGGCTTACGATCTGTGAGACGGTGGTAAATGCTCATGGTGGAACGATCACCGGAGGGAACCGGACGGATAGGAAGGGAGCAGAGTTTCTCTTTACATTATCGCTTACGGAAGGAGAAAGTGAAATTGTTTAAAGAAAAGATATTGATTATTGAAGATGATATACAGATACAGAATTTTATGGCTTATACATTGGAAAATGCTGGATTTTTTGTGGAAGGCGCAGTAAATGGGAAAGATGGCATCTCCTATATGGTAAGGAAAAATGCAGATCTGATCTTACTGGATCTGGGGCTTCCGGATATGGATGGAATGGAAGTGCTCCATAAAATCCGTGAATGGTCGGAAGTTCCGATAATAATTGTTTCTGCAAGGGATCAGGATAAAGAAAAGGCAGCGGCTTTGGATGATGGAGCGGATGACTATCTGACAAAACCTTTTTCCGCTACAGAACTGATGGCCAGAATCCGAGTGGCACTGCGACACTATTACCGTATGAATCATTTGGAATCAGAGGAAAGACCGGATGATACGGTATATGTGAATGGAGGTCTGAAACTGGATAACGGGGCGCATATTGCCTATAAGGATGACAAGGAGATTCATCTGACCCCTTTGGAATATCAGCTGTTGCTTTTATTTATGCAGAATCCGGGAAAGGTACTTACCTACCATACGATTTTACGGAAGATATGGGGAGAAGGATACGGGGAAGATACACAGGTACTTCGTTCTGTAATGGCTTCCACCCGAAGAAAAATCGAACGGAATCCGGCAAAACCGGAGTATATAGAAACGGAAATAGGAATCGGATACCGGATGCGGGAGCAGGAATTCGTAAAATAAAAATAATTTCAGATGAAAAAAGAGGATGTAAATCGAGCAGTAAAGATTTGCATCCTCTTTTTTCTTACACCATTTTCACAACAGTCGTCTGATCTCACAACTTCTTCACACATTCTGAAAAATCTCACAGGATTCTCACAACCGGTGAATCGATTCCCACACCATTCCCACAGGTAAAAAGATATACTACGGGTACAACTTCAGAAGTGGGTGAGGATCCCTTCTGAAGTTGTGCCTCTGGCGGATCGCAGAGGCGCGCAGTCGAAAGCTCCTTCGGAGCGCGCGCCTCGCGGCAAGTACGCCGGTGGCGTACTTGATAATAAAAGGAGGAGAACCAAATGACTGAGAAATTAGAAAACAGATGTAAAAGGCTGATTGTTCAGCATGAATATAAAGAATGTGAAAAAAAACTGGGAGAGGCAATGCTTCAGAATCCGCATTCCGCAATCCCTCATAACCTGATGGGAATCCTGATGGAAAAAGAGCGTAATCATGTTCTTGCAATGAAACATTTCCGTGCAGCTTATGCACTGGATCCGACTTACATTCCCGCACGATATAACATGGAGCAGTATGGGACCATGTATCCTTCCGGAAGATGTGCCTATACAGAGGAGGATTGTCCGGTGCAGAATGATCCGCAGTTTAAAGTGGTTTACGATGAACATCATGTAGGACATCTTGTAAGAAAATAGGAGGGATTGAAATGACAGGAAAGGGAAATGAATGTACGGTGATCGCTGGATGCGGGCGTCTGGGTGCAAGCATAGCGGGAAAACTTTCAGAAGAGAAAAAAGATGTAATGGTTCTTGATTGTGATAAAACGGCATTCCGGAAATTGCCATATTCTTATGGCGGACTGACGTTAACAGCCAGTGCGACAGATATGGAGAGACTGGAAGCTTCTGGTCTTGCAGATGCTGCGGCTTTTATTGCTGTTACCGATCATGATTGTGTGAATATCTGTGCGGCGCAAATTGCAAAAAAGATGTTCCATATTCCGAAGGTTGTGGCAAGGATCTATGATGAAGAGAAGATTGCACTGGTAAAAGAGATGGGGATCGATACAATCTGCCCGTCAGAATTGTCGGAGAAGGAAATTGCCAATTACATCGAAATCGGAGGTGGAACACATGTGGAATAAAAAGAGAGAACAAAAAAGTATTCTGATCGTGGGAGGATTCCATAAAGCCAGATCCCTTGCCACTTCTTTGCTGAAAAAGGGATATCGTGTGACAGTCATTAATAAGGATTATGAAGCCTGTGAAAAACTGGCAGAAGTGAACAGGCTGAATGTTATTTTCGGAGACGGAAGTAAAAAGTTTATTTTAGAGGATGCAGCTGCCGGAAACTGCCAGGTGGCGATTGCACTGACAGACAGTGATGAGAGTAATCTTGTCATCTGTGAAATGTGTAAACAGTTCTTTCATGTGAAGAAAACAGTGGCTCTTTTAAATGATCCATCGAAAACAGATTTTTTCTACCAGATGGGAATTGACCGGGTGGTCTGTGCACTGAATATGATTACGAACATCATGGAGGAACAGGCAGTCATGGATGAGATGACCAGACTGATACCGGTTGACGAGGGAAGGATTCAGATTCTGGAACTGCCAATTCCGAAAAATTCATTAGTTGCGGGGAAGAAATTATGGGAATTGAATCTCCCCAAGGAAGTGATCATCGGCTGTATCCTTCGGGGAGACCGGAGTCTGATTCCCAGAGGGGATACCCGTATTACAGAAGGGGATGTGCTTCTGATCATTACTTCGGACAAGAGTAAACTTGACCAGATAAAGGAGCTGACGGAATATGCTGCATCGTAATGGAATATCAGTGATGGGGAAAATGATGGTATTAGAGGGCTGTATCCTGTTTGTTCCGCTTCTGGTTCTCCCATTTTACCCCGAAGAAATCGTTTTTATCTGGCAGTTCTTGCTGCCAGCGGCAGTTTCCATTGCACTGGGGATGGTTGTATGCCACAGAAAGAAAAGAAATATGAGCAGCAGCCGGATGGTGGTATTTACCTGGATGTATGGATTCATACTTGCGGTATTCCCATTCTGGCTGTATGGAAATATGACTCCTGTACAGGCTCTTTTTGAATCGGTAAGCGGGTTTACCACAACCGGACTTTCCGTATTGGATGTGGAGCGGCTGCCGCATATTTTCCTTTTCTACAGAGGTTTCCTGCAGTATGTGGGAGGTCTGGGGTTTGTGATGATGATGCTCCTTTTTATACAGGAAAAGGATTCGGTTACGTTGTACCAGGCAGAGGGGCATCCGGACAAATTAATGCCTACCATTGGAAAAACAGCAAAAGTGATTGGAATGATGTATGGATTTTTCCTGATTGCAGGCACGATTTTGTATACCATATGCGGGATGCCTGTTTTTGACAGCATCGTTCATACCATGTGTGCATTATCGACCGGCGGCTTTTCCAACCGGCTGGACAGTATCGGCTATTACCATTCCCTTCCCATTGAATGGATCACCGTTTTGCTGATGATGATTGGAACAACGAATTTTTCTTTGTTGCTGTTATTGTTCCGTGGACGGATCCGGGATTTCCTGCGTGCAAGTGAGATCCGTTTTTTGGCTGGCCTGACCGTGATCACGGTTCCAGTGATGACATTGTTTTTGGCAAAAAGTGGGATATCAGCAGGAGAGAGTACAGAATTGGCTTTTTTTAATGCGTTCTCTGCATTATCCACCACTGGGTATGCTACCTGCAGTTATCGTGAGTGGCCCGAGACAGCGCTGGGTATCATGATCTCGCTTATGATCATTGGCGGTGGGATCGGATCTACAGCAGGAGGAATTAAGCTGGGCAGGGTATGCAGGTTGATGAAGAATCTGGCATGGAATGTGAAGAAAAAGATGATATCGGACCGGACGGTAACGCTCACGTATTATTGTAAGGGAACAGAAAACGAATTACTGGACAGAACACAGGTGGAAGAAGCTTCTACCTATGCGCAGACGTATCTTCTGGTCTATGTGGCAGGGACGATTGCTCTGACATTCTTTTCCGGATGTACCTTACTGGAAGGGGCCTTTGAGTTTGCCTCCTCACTTGGTACGGTGGGACTCTCCATTGGAGTTACGAATGCAGGAACAAGTTCCGTATGCCTATTGATTGAGATCATAGGGATGATTTTAGGGAGACTGGAGATTTTTGTATTGATTCAGGCTTTTTTCAAAAACAGATAATCTTTTTAAGGTTCTTAATATGGGACAGGAGCCTCTTTATACATTTTTAAAAATGAGAATGATAGTATCAGATCATAAAAAGAAAACAAACGAGTGTATCAGGAGGTAAGTTCATGAAATACGGAAAAATGATATATGAAATAGAAAAGTGTATTGAGGATGGTGAATATTCAAAAGGGGAAAAACTGGCAGAACAGGCAATTATTAATAGCCCGAAAACTCCTGCTTTTCATAACCTGTTGGGGCTAATACTTGAAAAAGAATGCCGTCATGTACAGGCGATGAAATGTTTTAAGAATGCATATGATCTGGATCAGGGATATGAACCTGCCAGATATAATCTGGAACGCTATGGGATTTTCTGCCCGATTAAGAACTGTATGTATAGTGTTGAGGAAGAACCTATTGAATAATAAAACTTTATAACTTCTTTAAATGGAGAGCATTCTGCTTAACAGAAATTTATAAGAGAAAGTAGTAGATTAAAAAAGTACTCAAGAAAGAGTGCCAGGACTATGAGAAAAGGAGGCAAAGAGATGAATATCATCACAGCAGTCATAGGAATTTGTGCGACAGCACTATTGATTTATTATTTTGTAATTTTAATGAAGGGAGAAAAGATGTGATGGGAGCGATCATACAATATATATTTTATCTGACGGTGCTCGTCTTGCTTGCAATTCCGTTAGGACGTTATATCAGCAAGGCGATGAATGGGGAGAAAGTTTTCCTGACCGGAATTCTGGCACCGTGTGAAAAAGGAATTTATAAAGTGTTACATATTGATCCGGAAGAAGATATGTCATGGAAAAAGTATCTGGCAAGTGTACTGGCATTTTCCGGATTTGGACTTCTGGTACTGTTTCTTTTACAGGTGTTCCAGAAATTCCTCCCATTGAATCCCCAGCATATAGAGGGGATGAGCTGGGATCTGTCACTGAATACTGCCATAAGCTTTGTGACAAATACAAACTGGCAGGCATACAGTGGAGAATCACAGCTCAGTTATCTGTCTCAGGCTCTGGGGTTGACGGTTCAGAATTTTGTGACACCGGCTACGGGTATTGCAGTTCTATATGCTCTGATCCGTGGATTTACCAGAGTAAAAGGAAATGGTGTGGGAAACTTTTGGGCAGATCTGACAAGATCTACCCTGTATGTTTTAATGCCGCTTTCTCTGGCAGGTGCACTTATGATTGCTTCCCAGGGTGTGCCACAGACATGGAAAGCTGCAGAAACTGTAGAATTGATGGAGCCAGTTGCTTTTGATTCCGACGGCAATTATCTGGATGGAGCCAAGATCGACGGGGAGGCCGTAACGGTAGATGGAAAGGTTGTAGAGGATGCTGAAGTTGTTACAGAAGAAATCATTCCTCTCGGTTTTGCGGCAAGCCAGATTGCTATTAAACAGCTGGGTACCAATGGTGGTGGATATTATGGCGTAAACTCTGCACATCCGCTGGAAAATCCAAACTGGTTCAGTAATTTGCTGGAAATGTTGTTTTTACTTCTGATACCTGCGGCATTATGCTTTTCCTTTGGACGTGATGTCAAAGACAAAAAACAGGGAATCGCAGTTTTTATGGCGATGTTTCTGATGTTAATTGCAGCAATGTCTGTAGTAGCAGTAAATGAGCAGTCTGCATCTACGGCCCTTTCAGAAAATGAATATGTAGATACTTCCACTGACGGACAGGCTGGTGGAAATATGGAAGGAAAAGAAGCAAGATTCGGTATCGGTTCCTCTGTCACATGGGCAACATGGACGACGGCAGCATCCAATGGTTCCGTAAACTCTATGCATGACAGCTATACGCCTCTTGGCGGAATGATCACAATGCTTCTGATGCAGCTTGGTGAAGTAGTATTCGGAGGCGTAGGGTGCGGACTTTACGGTATGCTTGGATTTGCAATATTAACTGTATTTATTGCAGGATTGATGGTCGGAAGAACACCGGAATACCTGGGAAAGAAGATTGAACCTTATGAAATGAAATGGGCAGTCCTGGTATGCCTTGCCACACCAATCGCCATATTGGTATTCAGTGGAATAGCAGCAGCGGTTCCATCCGTTGCAGAAAGCCTGAATAACTTGGGGGCACATGGTTTTTCTGAAATGTTGTATGCATATTCATCAGCCGGAGGAAACAATGGTTCTGCATTTGCCGGTTTTGGTGCAGATACTCCATTTTTAAATCTTACCCTTGGTGGTGCGATGCTCCTGGCAAGATTTCTGCCTATTACCGGAATCCTTGCAATCGCAGGAAGTATGGTAGAGAAAAAGAAACTGGCAGTTACTGCAGGAACCTTATCTACCAGTAATGGAATGTTTGTATTCCTGCTGATCGTGATCGTTCTGCTGATTGGTGCTTTGAGTTTCTTCCCGGCACTGGCGCTGGGACCGATTGCGGAGTTCGTAGGATAAAAATCCGGAATAATCGAATACTTTGATCATAGGGAGGAATCAAAAATGGCAGAAAAACAAAAAATTGCCCTCTCGGATAAAAAAATGGTGATGAGGGCAATCAAAGATTCATTTATTAAGTTAAA
Organism: Clostridium porci; assembly: GCF_009696375.1. Classification (GTDB taxonomy): domain Bacteria; phylum Bacillota; class Clostridia; order Lachnospirales; family Lachnospiraceae; genus Enterocloster; species Enterocloster porci. The sequence continues at coordinate 15,705 of NZ_VUMD01000010.1, read as the reverse complement.
ACCGAAAACGCAGGCAGGCAATCCGGTCATGCTTCTGGTTTACCTGTCGGCAATTATGACTACCGGGCTCTGGCTCATTTCTCTGATTTTCGGAATTGGAGATGCACCTACCGGTTATACCTGTGCGATTGCAGTGATCCTGTGGTTTACGGTATTGTTTGCAAATTTTGCAGAAGCGATTGCAGAAGGAAGAGGAAAAGCACAGGCAGATTCTTTAAGAAAGGCGAAGAAAGATGTAGACGCCCATAAGATCCCATCCCCGGATCAGAAAGACAGAATTACTGTGATTCCGTCTACCAGCCTTAAAAAAGGAGATTTGGTTCTGGTAAAGGCGGGGGAACAGATTCCCGGTGATGGAGAAGTTGTGGATGGTGCTGCCTCTGTGGATGAAAGTGCAATTACCGGTGAGTCTGCACCGGTCATTCGTGAGAGTGGCGGAGACAGGAGTGCCGTAACAGGCGGAACAACTGTGTTGTCTGACTGGATTGTTGTAAGAATTACCAGTGAAGCAGGGGAAACCTTTATGGACAAAATGATTGCCATGGTAGAAGGGGCAAATCGTAAGAAGACACCGAATGAGATTGCATTGCAGATTTTTCTTGTTGCATTGTCCATCGTATTTATTATGGTTACCATGTCCCTTTATACATACTCCATATTCTCTGCAAAGCAGGCTGGTATAGCGAATCCTACATCTATTACGACCCTTGTCGCATTGCTGGTCTGCCTGGCACCGACAACAATTGGTGCGTTGCTTTCTGCAATCGGCATTGCAGGTATGAGCCGTCTGAACCAGGCAAATGTGCTGGCAATGAGTGGAAGAGCCATTGAAGCGGCAGGTGATGTAGATATTCTGATGCTGGATAAGACAGGAACGATTACTCTGGGAAACCGTCGTGCAGATGCCTTTATTCCGGTAGATGGGGCTTCGGAAAAGGAACTGGCGGATGCAGCACAACTGTCTTCCCTGGCGGACGAAACACCGGAAGGAAGAAGTGTTGTAGTTTTGGCAAAAGAAAAGTTTGGAATCCGGGAAAGAAGTCTTTCTGATAAAAATATGGAATTTGTCCCATTTACCGCAGTGACCCGGATGAGCGGCGTGAATTTTGCCGGAACAGAAATCCGAAAGGGAGCTGCAGATGCAATTAAAGATTACGTGGTAAAAGGTGGAGGAATTTATTCTCCGGAGTGTGATCATATTGTGAAAGAGATTTCATCCAAAGGAGGAACCCCGCTGGTTGTGGCAAAAAACCATATCGTTTTAGGAGTCATTTACCTGAAAGACATTATAAAAGACGGTGTGCAGGAAAAGTTTGCAGATCTTCGTAAAATGGGTATTAAGACGATTATGATCACTGGTGATAATCCTCTGACTGCAGCGGCGATTGCAGCAGAGGCAGGGGTGGATGATTTCCTTGCAGAAGCGACCCCGGAAGGGAAATTACAGATGATTCGGGATTTTCAGAAAAAAGGACATCTGGTAGCCATGACTGGTGACGGAACCAATGATGCACCGGCTCTTGCGCAGGCAGATGTGGCTGTTGCCATGAACAGTGGAACGCAGGCAGCAAAGGAAGCGGGAAATATGGTGGATCTGGATTCCTCACCAACAAAACTGATTGATATCGTAAGAATCGGAAAACAGCTTCTGATGACCAGAGGAAGTTTAACTACCTTTAGTATTGCGAATGATGTATCGAAATATTTTGCGATTATCCCGGCACTTTTTATGGGGCTTTACCCGGGACTTGCCCGACTGAACATCATGGGGCTTTACAGCCCGCAAAGTGCAGTGCTTTCCGCAATCATCTACAATGCTTTGGTTATCATTGCACTGATTCCGCTGGCACTGAAAGGTGTTAAATACAGGGAAGTATCTGCAGGTAAATTATTGTCCAGAAACCTGTTGGTCTATGGGTTAGGAGGAATTGTTACGCCGTTTATCTTTATTAAGCTGATTGACATTCTTCTGGTAACTTTCCATATCGTATAAAGATATCAGATTAAGCTGACCAGTATGGCGCACCAAGTCTCACGTGCGTTCGACTTGAATCAAAGGAGAGTGAGAATATGAGAAAAACATTGTTTTTGAAGATTGTGAAGAATGCTGCTGTGGCATTGGTTATGATATTGTTCGCTGCAGCAATCATTGCATTACGATTTGCTATATGGATGTAAAATGAAAGTCGAGGTAAAACAATATGAAGAAAAAAGGAACCGTGTTCGGTAAAGCGGTTGGTATGGTACTGGCAATGACACTGATCTGTGGTATTTTATACACCACAGTTGTTACAGGAGCTTCACAGCTTTTCTTTCCCGATAAGGCGAACGGTAGCATCATAGAAATAGATGAAAAAAAATATGGCTGTGAGCTTTTAGCTCAGGAATTTACCGGTGAGGAATATATGTGGGGCAGAATCATGAATGTATCTGCCTTTACCGATCAGGATGGAAATACAAAGATGTATTCCGGCCCGTCAAACTTAAGCCCTGAAAGTCAGGAATACAAAGAACTGGTAGAACAACGGGTTGAAAAAATCAAAGCGGCAAATCCGGATGCAGACAAAGAACAGATACCGGAGGACCTGGTAACCTGTTCCGGAAGCGGCCTTGATCCGGATATATCCGTTGCAGCAGCCGAGTATCAGGTGCCAAGACTGGCAAAAGCGAACCAAATGACGGAAGATGAGATACAAGATATGATTGACAAATGTACCAACCATAAAATCTTAGGAATTTTCGGAGAGGAAACAGTCAATGTATTGAAAGTGAATCTGATGTTGAAAGGAATCTTATAATAGACAGGATGGCTCAGAGGTATAAAAATACACTGAGCCTCCGGCGGATGGCAGAGTTGCACATAGGAAAGCAACTTCGTTGCTGTGCAGCTCGCCCGCGAATCCTCTTTGAAATTCGCGATTTTAATTCAGTCTCAAAGACTGAGAGAAGAGGGAGATCATTATGGACAAGGAAAGACCGGATCCGGATAAAATCCTGAGAGATATAGAAAGAGAAGAAGAAAAGAAGAGCAGTGGCAGACTGAAGATATTTTTCGGATACGCTGCGGGAGTAGGGAAAACCTATACCATGCTGAAAGCCGCTCATAGCTTACAGAAAAATCATGTAGATGCGGTGATTGGATACCTGGAACCCCATGCCAGACCGGAAACGATGAAGATGGCACAGGGACTGGAAACTGTTCCTGCAAAACAGGTGGATTATAATGGGATTAAATTGAAAGAAATGGATATAGATGCTGTCTTGCAAAGATGTCCGCAGGTAGTTCTGGTTGATGAGTATGCACATACCAATGCAGAAGGAAGCCGTCATCAGAAAAGATATCAGGATGTGGAAGAAATCCTGAAAGCAGGGATCAGCGTTTATACAACGGTCAATGTACAGCATATTGAAAGCATGTGTGATATTGTAGCCTCCATTACCGGTATTTTTATGAAAGAGCGAATTCCGGATTCCACTTTTGATATGGCAGATGAGGTGCAGCTTGTGGATCTTGAGCCGGAAGACCTGCTTCAAAGGTTAAAAGAAGGGAAAGTGTACCGGGAGGAACAGGCTTCCCGGGCTATGGATCATTTTTTTACCATAGAAAAGTTGACAGCCCTTCGTGAGATTGCATTGCGAAGAACAGCGGACAGGGTAAACCTTGTCACAGAACGGACAAAAAAAGAGGCTGGCGGTGAGTACTACACGGAAGAGAAGATACTTGTGGGAATATCGTCGTCTCCATCGAATTCGAAGATTATCCGGACAGCTGCCAGAATGGCAAAGGCCTTTGGCGGATTACTGGTGGGGCTTTATGTAGAACCACCAAATGCAGAGAAAAGAGGTCAGGAAGATAAAAAACGCCTGAAAGAAAATATCCATCTGGCAGAACAACTGGGGGCAAAAATAGAAACGGTATGTGGAGATGATATTCCTTTTCTGATCGCTGAATATGCAAGAAACTCGGGCATTTCCAAAATTGTCACAGGAAGAAGCGTTCCTTCCCGGAGTTTCTTTCACAAACCTACATTTACAGATAAACTTGCGGCGTATGCACCGGATATAGATATTTACATTATTCCTGACAGCAAAATGGAGAAAGAAAAACAGAAACTCCGGAAGAATATGGATCACACGATGACAATCAAAAATATGCTGAGTGCCATGGTCTGTCTGCTTTTATCAACTGTGATAGGTTTTGTTTTTTATGAAATGAAATTCAGCGATACCAATATCATAACGGTATATATTCTGGGAGTTATGATTACTGCGATCATTACATCAAGCCGAACAATTTCTTTCCTGCAGTCTGCAGCGAGTGTAGTGGTATTCAACTATTTTTTTACAGACCCAAGGTTTTCTCTGGATACTTATGATCCGGGTTATCCGGTTACCTTTGTGATTTCCTTTATCGCAGCTCTTATCACAAGCAATATTGCACTAAAGATGAAAACACAGGCAAGAGAACTGGCAAAACTTGCATATCGTACAAAGATCATCCTGGATACCAACCAGCTTTTGCAAAATGGAAAAACAGTAGAAGAAATAGGAAATACAATGGCTGCTCAGTTGGGAAAAGTCCTGAGTCACACAGTGGTGTATTATGGGCTGGAGGAGGAACATTTGAATGATCCTGTCATATATAATGCAAACGGTGAGAAGGATGAATCTCATTACACCAGACTAATTACCGAAAATGAACATGCAGTAGCCGAATGGGTTTTTAAAAACAATAAACGGGCTGGAGCAACTACGGCAACATTGAGCGAAGCTGCATGTTATTATCTTGCAGTCAGAAGCCTTGATGCGGTGTATGGTGTTGTTGGAATTGAAATTGGGAATAGAGAGATACTGGGTGCTTTTGAGAGTAATGTGTTAATGGCTATCCTTTCCGAGTCGGCGACTGTTATGGAGCGGGAAGTTTTCAGGACCAGGGAAGAGGCTGCAACGGAAAAGGCAAATAGTGAAAAGTTAAGGGCAAATCTTCTTAGATCAATTTCACATGACCTTCGTACGCCACTAACCAGCATTTGCGGAAATGCAGATATGCTTCTGCAGGGAAAACTGAATGAGGACAAAAAAGAAAAAGTGTATTCTTATATTTATGATGATTCTTTTTGGCTGCTTAATCTGGTAGAAAATCTTTTGTCCGTAACCAGGATTGAAGAAGGCGGCATGAAGATTAAGAAACAGGCAGATATGCTGGAAGATCTGATTGAGGAAGCGTTAAAGCATATCAGCAGGAAAAGCAGAGAGTTTGTGATACGGGTCAGTATGGAGGATGAAATGCAGCTTGTCAATGTGGACTCACGACTGATTCTTCAGGTAATTATTAATATTGTAGATAATGCGGTGAAGTATACGCCTTCAGGTGGAGAGATTGTGATATCCACAAAGAAAGAAAAAAGTTTTGTACATGTGCAGATCGCAGATCATGGAAATGGGATTCCGGATGAAGATAAACCGCATATTTTTGAAATGTTTTATACGGCAAATAATGAAATAACGGATTCGAAACGGAGTCTGGGTCTTGGGCTTGCTCTTTGTAAATCAATTATCAATGCACATGGTGGGAAAATAATGGTTTATGATAATGAACCGAAAGGTGCCGTTTTTGATTTTACGGTGCCTGCTGAGGAGGTAGAGATTCATGAATAATTCAAATATATTAGTGGTAGAAGATGATGCTGCCATTCGCAGTCTTATCACAACCGCCCTTGAGACAGAAAACTATAAATATCATGTGGCAAAAAATGGGAGTCAGGCGATTATGGAAGCTGCAACACAGGCACCGGAACTGATCCTGCTGGATCTGGGACTGCCTGACATAGATGGTGTTGATGTAATAAGAAAAATACGTACCTGGTCAACTGTTCCAATTACTGTGATAAGTGCCAGAAGTGAAGACAAAGATAAGATTGATGCCTTGGATGCCGGTGCTGATGATTATATTACAAAGCCATTTTCAACAGCGGAACTTCTTGCAAGAATCAGAGGAAACTATCGAAGGATTCAGTACATACAAAATAATCAGCAGGGGGGAATTCCGGTCTTTCATAATGGTAGCTTAACAATTGATTATCAAATGCAGACAGTATATGTGAAAGAGGAAGAAATTCATGTGACTCCGATTGAATATAAAATCTTATGCCTGTTAGCGAAAAATCTTGGAAGAGTGCTGACCCATACCCACATCACGAAGGAAATATGGGGAAGTTCTTTTGAAGGAGATATTGCATCGCTCAGGGTTCATGTGGCGACTGTAAGGAAGAAAATAGAAAAGAAAGACAGTTCCAATAAGTGTATTCAGACACATGTTGGGATTGGGTATTGTATGGTGAAACAGGATTAAAGAACTGTTTGATGAGAGAATTATAGCTGATTACTAAGCATGTCGAAAGTACGAAATGTAATTGTTAGCTAAATGAGTATGATAACACAGGGGCTTTCTCCCAAAATTGGGAAAAAGTCTTGGCAAAAATAACGGCGGGCAACCATGTCCGCCGTAAAATTATTCCTGTTTATTTATTGAAGCCAAGATACCTTTGGCCAGTGCGATACCAATCTGTGGGTACAATTCTTGAATTTCCTGATATTTCTCTTCGATCAATTCTGGCTCATCTGCCCAGACATTCTCATAGATTTTCATGGCTTTTTTGAAATGGCTTTTTGCCTGTGAGATATTTGCTGTGATCAGGCAGATATTTCCCATGGATTCCTGCACCTGTGCATAATCCAGACAGTGATCTGAATTATAGTGTTTGATAATCTGTGCCAGTTTCTGAAGAGCTGACATTGCCCGCTCCGATTCCTGCATTTCTGTCAATAAGGCGGCGTAATTGTTGATCTGCGGGATACTGTCATTGGTATAAAGCAGATTATTCTGTTCCAGTAGCAAGATACCCTTTTCCATGTGTTCTTTTGCAAGTTCTGTCTGACCGTTCATGCGGTAAAGGCCACCAAGATTGGCATGCAGGTTGGAAACAAGGTGGGCATTAGTTTCTGTGATTTCTTTGATCTGTGCAAGTGCTTCTTTTTCCAGTTTGATGGCTTTTTCTGGTTTTGTTTCCACTGTTGCCTGGTAATCCAACAACAGTGCCCGGTCAGAAGAGGTGCCATGATTATTTCCTTTCAAAAGTTGTTTCAATTCCCGGATAATTTCTTTCATACCTTTCTGGTAGAGGTATTTCTCCATATATGGGAAGACATCCTCTAAAAACAGAAGGTATTTGGATATATCATCTTTTTCAATCAGGTGAATGACATTTTCCACTGTCTGGAACAATTTTTTGTAATAGCTGACCTCCATGCCGTGCATCAAACATATTTTTTGAAGGGAATCCAGCAAAGTGTGACAGCTCGTGATGGAAGGTCTGGTTTCAGAAAGGGCAATTTCCTGAATCATTGGATGTAGGGAAATGGTATGCCGGGTGTTTGCCTGTACAAAACCTGTCTCAATCAGGTCATTGATGTCATTTAAAGTAGTCAGTCCAAGCCAGTCAGCAAAGATGCGGGCGGAAATACCGGCAGGAGGAAGAAAACACAGATCACGCATGATATCCTGTTGTTCCTGTGAAATGGAATAAAGGGAGAACAGGGTGTGAATATGGTTATAGTAAGTTGCCTTGTTGTTCTGTCCGTCTTTGATAGCACTGATTTTGTCTTCATTTTCAAGGGATGCCTTTTCCTCCCGGAGTTTTTCCAGTAATTGCTCAGGAGGCAAAATCCCATTTTCCAGAAGTTTTGCCGCCAGTTCTACCGCAAAGGTATGGCGGTGAACAGTTTCTATGATCTCTTCTACAAGTGTTCGGTGTTCTTCTGCTTCCGAATAAAATGCAGATGTCAGCTGAAACAAACAGGAGGGTTCCCATATTTCTTTTAGCTGCAGAATGCAGTGTCCATCAAATTTACTCCTTGTTGTAAAAAGAATCCGGCAGCGGTATTTCAACACTACTGATAGAAAACTGTCCTGTGTAACAGTCACATTGAAATTATCTATGATGAGCAGGGTATCATCCTTCAGAGAGCGAAGAAAACGGTTGTGTTTTCGGAATCGTTCTTCTTCGCTGTCTTCCGGCAGATCGTCAGTGAAATCCATATCTGTAACTGACTGATGCAAATCGCCAGAATATTCAACATAAAGGATGTTTGTATAATATTTTTTGTATTGCTTTGCATATGCTTTCGCCAGTTCACTTTTTCCAATCCCGGCAATCCCATAGAGAAATACTTTGCTGTTTTCTTCCAGCATTGTGTGTAATTTTCCCAGTTCTTCTTTCCTTCCTACAAAATGTCGGCATGGTCTGGGTACTTCACTGTCCATGATATAATCCAGGACAACCGGGGAGAGGGCACCACCTGCAATCAGTTTCTGGTTTTTGGTATCTCTTTTGACAAATTGACGCTCCATACCAAAGGCGATTAGCTTTGCCAGAAACAGGAGCCGTGAATCCGCAGGTTTGTACAGTAATGCCAGTTTGTTCTTTTTCGCTTCGGATACGGTGGTATCCTGCATAAACAGGGTGTAAACATCCTGCAGTGCCTTGTTGCAGTCGGTCATCAGTGGCAGAAGATTTTGATGTATTGTTTCAGCCAGTTTTTCCTGCTTACTTGGTTTGGCATAGTAAGTAGAGATTTTAGGGCTGATCTTTGCCTGTCCTGTCATCCAGCGGCAGACCAGCCCATTATCAAAAGAAAAATCTTTGTTTTCTGGGCTGTTCATAAAATCTTCAAATACTTCATATAAAAATTCAGGCTGGCTCATCTGGTTACTTTCGCTGATATGATTTTTTAAACATGTCATTATAGAACTAAAATCGCATCGATCCAATCGCAATCCCACCTTTTTGTATCATTTCTTCTTTTATCTGGTATTAAATTTCTTTTATCATAACACAAACGTATGTTCTGCACAACGGCATTTCAGTTTTATGAACAAAAAAATAACAGGGTAACAGTCAATCTGTACTCAATTTCTATTCAATGAGAATCTAAAAACTTTCCTGTAGAATGACCACAGAATAAAAAAAGGGGAAGGAGAAGCTTGTGAAACAGAATGTTGAATTTGAACGGTGCATTGATTTTCTTGTGCGGATGTTAGATAAATATGGCGAAGAGCTGCTCCGGGAACTGGAGGAGGAAAAGAAAAACAATGGACAGGAGAAAACAGAAGAAAATGAAAAAGAGGCGGCAGCTTCCTGAGATGTAAATCGCAGGGCTGTCGTTTCTTTTTGCATGAATTAAATAAATTTTAAAAGTTGGTGTAAAGTATGCGGTTCACTATCGTGTACAGGAACGGTAGTACGCATATCGAATGGTTTGAAATGATTCCGGGTATAGAAATTTAGGAGAAACTCATTGTCTTCACATTCGAGAAATTCCATAACTCCACCCACGGAGTATTTGAGATTGGATATTGTTTCCAGAGCAAATCCCAAAAGAACAGATCCTGCAATTTGTTTTTCTTTTGGCAAGGAATAGTTTTTTCCTAATTGGGCAATCAAATATGCTGCTGTAGTATAAGACTGTGTTTCTTCATCCAGAATGCTGACACGGGCAAGTTTTTTTGCCATGGTTTTGCTGATATTTGCGGCACGGACAGAAATCGGTTTAACTGCAAGAGAAAAATAGCCAACCAGTGAAGCATCTTCGGCATCAAATACCAGATAAGTAATAGACTGATTCTTTTTGGTAAATTCGATTGCATTATGTAATAAAAAGTATTCAACATCAGGGTTCTTTGGACAGGAAAAATCGGAGAGTAAATCGTAAAGACTTTCCTCTCCGATATAAGTCGGTTCGTCTTTATCCAAATATGCCCGAATGTTGATAGTAAAATATTTATCAGACATGTTATTTCTTCCTTTTTGCCATTAAAGCTAAGATTTCTTTCGGATCGGTTAACTGGCGTCCGGGAAGTGTCTGCTTTGGTGTGCGGTCATGTTCTGCCTCCTCAAGAGCAGTAACAAAACGTTTTACGCTTTTCGGGTTGGATACGACAAAATTATGAGTAATGCTTGAAGTAGCCATAATAACACCTCCTCGTTTTGTGGTTTTCTATGTAATTAGTATATGCGATATTGGAGAAAAACACAATGACGGAAATGAAAATAATTCTTGAAAAAATTGTGAAGAATAGGTATTGAACGTGGTTGGAACAAATGATAAAATTGGTTGGGACAACAGAATAAAAAAGGAACAAATATATGGGTCTTTCTGGTTATGAGACCTATAAGCTTATATTTGGGAGGTATACGGAGTAATGATTGATATGAAAGGCTTTGTGGAGTATGAGGATAAGAGATATCCTTTTTCATTTTCTAATTCAAGGTTGGATTTATACCCCGATAAATTTGATTCAAAATCTATAGAAGAATGGTTCGCGCCTTTTGAACGTGGAAAAGTTATTGAAAATATACATTTGCATGGAGTAACGGCGAACAGAAAAAATGTAATATTTGAAGTATCGGAACAGCATTCTGATCAAGAAGGGTTTTTATCGTTCGATGTATATTCTATTTTTGAATATGATTCAGTGCGTTATCAATATTATAATGAGGATGGAAAACATAAATATAATAAAAAAGAGACGAAAATCAGAGGAATAAAATTTAGTGGAATGGATGTAGATGTGTTTTATCCACCAGAAAAAGCATATCTAATAGAAACTTTCCATAAAGAAGAAATTGTGACTAAGGTTGGTGTAAAAAGGATTGTTGAAACTTCATTGGGGTCAATAGAATGGAATGGGGTAAAAATTGAATTTACGGCACAATATACGGTAAATCAATCTTTTTCGCCAGAACCACTTCGTAGCGCAAGTGAAATTATTGCTTCTTTTTCAGAAGCGGTGTCACTTGATTTTGTAAAAGAAATATATTTAGGTGTATATCAGACATTTAGATACATAATGAGACGTAACAATATCGTTTTTAATAATATTGATATTTTTGATATTAGTGAAAAAAATCTGCGGGATATGTTTGGAAAATTTTATGACCTAAGAATGAACGATGAAAAAGAAAACAATTCAAAAGTGAAGCGTAGAGTTCTTTCTTATGATTGTATTGGTGAAAAGTTTGCAGAATTACTTAGAACTTTTCTTGAAGGAATTATTTATATAGATCATTTACCAGACAGCATAGATAAAACAAACAAATTTGGACCAGATAGAATGATTTTTGATTTTGTCGCCTTTGAAAGAGAATATGCAAATCTTTATCCAGAGGAAGAAGTACGTTCAGAAAAATATTTAGAGGCAAAAAATGATGCATTAGTTGCAATGGATGAATTGATTAACAAGAAATCTGGAAAAGTAAAAAGATATTTGACAACATTTCGAAAGAGAATTGCCGCAGATGAAAATAGTCTGGCAGATAGAATATTGTTAGTTATTAAGGATTGTTCATCAATTATGGATCCTTTTTTGATTTATGAATTAGGAAAAGAATACAATACTGAAGTTGACGAAATTACTCCGTTGGAAAATATTGCATCTAAAATGAACACGTTACGAAATGATATGGCACATGGCAATCTTGATATTCAATTGGATAAAGAACATATTTTTGGATTTGCAATTATGGAGACTCTTTTATATGCTATGAGATTAAAAGCATTAGGAATAAAGGACAGAAAAATCCAAGAAGGTATTATTGCGTCGGTTTACAAAGGGATACATATAAAAACAACTAAAAATGGACTGCCAACCTACTGAATTTACCGCCCTATCGAGACACAGGGCGGTTTTTTCATGGGCAGGGAAAGGAGGTATCCCTATCTATGGGGCTTGACTGAAAACGGTCAGGCCCTTTTTTCATGCCATCAAATAAGAAGGAGGTAATGCGAATGGCTGATGATAAATCGAAAATTGTGACTGACGCAACCGGGCCGGACGCTGGCCCGGCCCCGGTACAGCCCGAGGCGGGCGGCGGCACTCCGGCACCCAAGCAGGAACAGCCCGCTCCCGAAGCAGTTTCCCCGGATAAGGTCACGGCTCCCGAGCAGGCGGCAACCGCCCAGCCGGAGAAAGGTGCTGACGCTCCCAAGGAGCAGAAGGCGGCCAGCGTGTCCGTCTTTAACTTCTCTGAAATCATGGCCGAGAAGAAAGCGGCGGGAAAAGCCGCCGCCAAGCAGGAGGCAAAAGTCCCGGGCAAAGGGGCTTCCCCTACGCAGACCAAAGAGGACGGGCCGAAGCAGGAAAAGCCCAAAGAGCAGGAACAGGCACCGAAGCGCCGGGGCCGACCGCCCAAGGCCGACAAGGACAAGGCCGCCGCTCCCGCACAGAAGGAAGCTTCCGGCAAGAAGGATAAGGCGGTACAGAAACCCGCACAGCCGGGAAAAACGGAAAAAGCCGCTCCCTCCGGCAAAGCAGAGAAAGCCCCCAAGGCTCCAAAGCCTGCCAAGGGTGCGCCGGAGGTAAAGGCTCCCGTTCAGGCTGAACCGCCTGCGGTTCCCGCAGGGGCTCCCCGCCCGGCCAAGGACGAGCAGATCGTCTATATCAAGCTGTCCGAGCTCCACGCCTTCAAAAACCACCCCTTCCAAGTCCGCAACGACGAGGAAATGAAGGCTATGGTGTCCAGCGGCCGGGACAAGGGCGTGACCCAGCCCGCTATTGTCCGCCCCCGTGAGGACGGCGGCTATGAGATCGTGTCGGGCCACCGCCGCCAGAAAGCCAGCGAGCTTGCGGGCTTTACGGATATGCCCTGTATCGTCCGTAACCTGACAGATGAACAGGCTATCACGCAGATGGTGGAAGACAATACCAACCAGCGTGAAAATATCCTGCCGAGTGAGCGGGCCAAGGCCCTGAAAATGCAGTTGGAGGCCATCAAGCACCAAGGGGCCAGGGAGGACACTTCGGGCCAACTTGACCCGAAGGACGCCGGGCGGCGTTCCAATGAGATCGTGGCCGAGCGCAACAAGATGACCGTCAAACAGGTACAGCGGTATATCAAGCTCAATGACCTTGTGCCGGATTTGCAGAAAATGATGGACGCCGGACAGATCAAATTCACCCCGGCGGTGGAGCTGGCCTACATCAAACCCAAGAACCAGCGGTATATTGCCGTTGCCATTGAAAGCCAGCAGTCAGCCCCTTCTCTCTCGCAGGCCCAGCGCATGAGGGAGCTTGACCAGAAGGGCGTCCTGAATGGGGATGTGATCGACGGCATTATGATGGAGGATAAGAAGGAGGTAGACAAAGTGATTTTGACAGGTGCGGAACTGAGCAAATACTTCGGGAAGGAAACCGCCCCGAGGGAAATGAAAGACCAGATCATCAAACTTCTGGATGACTGGAAGGGCCAGCAGAAGGAAGTTGCCAAGCCGGAAAAGAAGTCTCCCGAGGCGGAGAAGTAAAGCCCACCTCGGGACAAGTTGGCCCGAGGGTGTATGCGGGGCTCTGCCCCGCACTCCGAAGCTCAAAGGATATTTCATATTCCCCGTCGCCGGGTTTTCAGGTAGCATATCCGGGAAAATCAGTCAAGGGCCACAGCCGCCGCAGGCGGTGCCAAAGGAACCCTTGACGGATTTCTCCCGGATATGCTCTCAGGCGGCAAGCGACGGGGATATATATTCCTTTGAGCCGTCCCCCTTCCCACGGGAAGGGGCGGAGGGGTTGGGCTTATCCAGCGCAGCCTTATTAAAATATGTAGAAACGGAGGGACAAAACCTTGAAACGACCTTTGGCATACATCACCGCCGCATGGTGCGGTGACCCCGACACGGATATGGAGCTTGCGGCCCGCTACTGCCGGATGGCATACGAAGCGGGCTTTTCTCCTATCTGCCCCATTCTCTATCTGCCGCTGTTCATCAACGACGCTATTCCGGAGGAACACAAGAACGGGATTGATATGCGCCGGGATATGTTGCGCCGCTCCCATGTGCTTGTGGTCTGCGGCGGCGAGGTGGACGAGGATGTGAAGAATGATATTGCCGTTGCCAAGCGGCTCAATATCACGGCCACCACCCTTGACGGTATCCTGACCGTCAACCAGCAGGGCCGCCATGATGTTTGAAGCCTATGTGACCAATCTGGGGATGTACCCGGAACGGGGCGTTGAAGTCGGAGAATACCTGAGATTTCCCACTACCATTGAGGAAGTGCAGGCCCTGTTCTCCCGGATTGGCATAGACGGAAAACGCTATGAGGAATACTTCATCACCGATTATCAGAGCGATGTGCTGGGGCTGTATGACCACCTAGGAGAATACGAAAGCCTTGACGAGTTAAATTTCTTGGCGCACCTTTTGGAAGAAATGACCCCGGACGAGCTGGAAAAGCTGGAAGCAGTCATGGACGCCGGGGAGTACACAGGCAGCGTCAAGGATTTAATCAACCTGACTCAAAACCTTGACTGCTTCGAGTTTTATCCCGGAGTGAAGGACGAGGAAGAACTGGGCCGTATGTATATCTTGGAGTTTGAAGCTCTCACGGTGCCGGAGCACCTGATCGACTACATCGACTACGAGGCATACGGGCGGGATGTGCGTATCAACGAGGGCGGGCATTTTGCCCCCGGCGGCTATGTGTTCGACAATCAGAGCAAATTTATCGAGCACTATACCGGGCTGGACGATATTCCCGAGGAATACCGTATTTCCCATGTCTACGCCCGGGACGAGAAGGAGGAAACACGCTCCATTTTGGAGACAATCAAGCAGTTCAAGGAGGCTCCGCCTGTGCCCCACAAGGACAAGACGGGGCCTTCCCATGAGGAACGGTAGACCTCGGGCCAAGTTGGCCCGAGGTTCCACTGTCCGGGCGGCTCCCCGGGGCCCTCCCGGTTCCCCTAAATTTCCCGGAGGAAAGGAGGCAGTATGCAGGAATATGTAGAAGAACGGACAGTTGCCATATCCGTCAAAGCGGGCAAACTCTCGGGGCGGGCGCTGGCGGCGGCCTGCAAAAAAGTTCTGGCAGAAATGAAAAGACACCATGAGGCGGCAAAACGGCCCCACGGCAGGCAGAGCGTAAAGAAGCTGATGAACCACTACGGCACCAAAAGCGCCATGACACTGGTGGGAGCCCCCAGGGACTTTGACCGTATTGCCAAGGAGTTCCATGTAGACTACGCTTTTCACAAGACCAGTCCCGGCCACTATCTGCTGTTCTTCAAGGCAGATCAGGCGGACGCTATCACAGCGGCCTTCTCCAAATACACGGAAAAGGTCATGGGCCGCAGTCAGGAAAGGCCGTCTATCCTCGGCCAGCTCCGGCAGTTCGTGGAACAGATAGCGGCAAGGCCCAAGCAGAAGGAACGGGCCAGAGAGGCGGTGAAGGAAGAACGGTGAGCAAGAAAATCAAGAAATATGTACTTCCATATTTCCCGTATCTCATAGCCTTTTGGTTTTTCTCCAAGTGCGGCACCGCCTACCGTATGGCGGCTGGGGCCAACCTTGGTGAAAACCTGTTCGGCATGGTCAAGACTATCGGCCCGGTGTTTCAGTCCTATGCGCCGGGGCTGGAGCTCTTCGACCTCGCTGTGGGCGTGGCCGGGGCCGTGATACTGTACTTTGTGGTACAGTCCAAAATCAAGAAGGCCCGGAAGTTTCGCAGGGATATGGAATACGGCTCCGCCCGATGGAGTGCATAATCTTAAGTGTAAAGAACTCTACATGGACGCACAGGAGGATATGCACATGAATGATTACAACAAAATCACAGCCCTTTACTCCCGCCTTTCCGTAGGCGACGAGGACAGG
>NZ_VUMD01000001.1 GCF_009696375.1 Clostridium porci | reverse complement strand
CTTACGGCGGTTCATGAGAAGGTGTCGGATGTCTTATCGGATTTTAAGTTGCTTTAATGGCGGTGTTCGTGTATACTTAATTAAATAGAGGGAAACTATTCGTTCTTGTCTAGTTTAACGAATAGTTTAATTCTTAAACCTAATAAATCCTTAAAAAGGTTATGCATATAAGTAAACTACAACCTTTTTTAAGAAATGCACAAGAAATGAGGTATTTATACCCATGAGCAATTTATCATATCATGAACAAATAGACAAAGAAAATATTTTAAAGCTCCGCAATTTAATCAAAAGCCTTCCTCCCTTCTGCTCTGATTTTTTTCGTGGAATTGAGCCAAGGACTTCCTCCAGAACCAGAATTGCATATGCATACGATCTTCATGTTTTTTTCAATTTTTTACAGAAAGAGAATCCAGTTCTTTCAAAGCTTAAATTAAAGGATATTTCTCTTGACTATCTGGAACAGCTTTCGGTAACTGATTTTGAGGAATATATGGAGTACTTAAAATATCGCTTTAATGAGAAAAAGCAGGAAGTTATGAATAAGGAACGAGGCATTATGCGCAAGATTTCTTCTTTAAAAAGCTTCTATAATTATTTTTATCGCAATGAACGTATAAAAAACAATCCAGCGGCTCTGGTTCAGCTTCCTAAGCTTCATGAAAAAGAAATCATTCGTTTGGATGTAGATGAGGTTGCACTTCTTCTGGATGCTGTTGAACATGGGAATAAATTGACGGACAAACAAAAAAACTTCCATCATAAGACAAAAAGACGCGATTTGGCTCTCCTTACGCTTCTGCTTGGAACAGGGATTAGAGTCTCAGAATGTGTGGGACTTAATATTGCTGACATTGACTTTAAAAATGGCGGCATTCGGATTTACCGTAAGGGAGGTAAGGAGGTTACTGTTTATTTTGGCACCGAGGTTGAGGATGCTCTCCTGGATTATCTGGAGGAACGTAAGCGAATTATTCCAGAGAATGGACATGAAGATGCATGTTTCCTCTCTCTTCAGCGTAAGCGCATGTCCGTCCGAAGTGTAGAAAATCTTGTAAAGAAATACGCATGTACTATAGCACCTCTAAAGCCCATTACCCCGCATAAATTGCGCAGTACTTACGGTACTAATCTCTATCGAGAAACAGGCGACATATATCTGGTTGCAGATGTATTAGGACATTCAGACGTTAATACTACCAAACGGCATTACGCTGCCCTGGAAGATGAACGCCGAAGAAACGCCAGAAACAAGGTAAAGCTTCGTGAAACTAAATCATTAACGTAGCGTTGCACTTTTGCCGGTATACTTACCCAGGCGTAAATCTCTTCCTATAAATATAAGTACATTGAGGTAAAACCATGGAATTATTACAATTACGATATTTTCTCACAGCCGCTCAATATGAGCACATGACAAAAGCAGCTGAGCAACTTCAAATAGCACAGCCTGCGCTTTCTCAGGCTATACATCGTCTGGAAACAGAACTGGGAGTTTCTCTTTTTGAACGCAAAAATCGCAGCATTGAGCTAAATGATGCAGGAAAGCTTCTCCAGAAGCGCCTTCTTCCTCTTATAAGTGCCCTGGACCGGATTCCGCAAGAATTAAAAGAGGGCCAGTACCAAGCCAGCCATACGATCCATTTGAAGCTTCTGGCAGCCTCTACTCTGATTACCAATCGAATCATTGCTTATCGAGCTCTGCGTCCTGACGTAAACTTTCAGCTGTATCAGTCGGCAGACACCCAAGCGGATTTTGACCTGTGTGTTTCAGCCGTCCGATCCGATCAGCCCAATGAGGAATACCCAAATGCCATGGTTATGCTGGAGGAGGAGCTTTATCTGGCGGTTCCTGCTCACTCTCCTTACGGGAACAAGGACTCCATCCGTCTGTCGGAAACCAGAAATGCTGGCTATATATGCCTGGCCGGCTCCCGGCCTATACGCCAAATATGCAACAGCTATTTTTCCGAAGCAGATTTCACTCCCAATGTTATTTTTGAAAGTGACACTACTGAATCTGTGCGCAATCTGATAGCTGCAGGTCTGGGCATCGGTTTCTGGCCTCAGTATTCCTGGGGGCCCTTAACCTCTGACTGGGGGCCGATGGCCGCCCATTCTCCAGTAAAGCTTCTTCCTATCAAGGATCAGGTTTGCAGAAGGCAGATTATACTCATGTGTTCACCGCATGGGAATGATAACCCCATTGTAAAGGATTTCTGCAGCTTTCTTATTCAGAATTCAAAATGGCTGTAGGAAGCAGGAAAATTCAGTCGGAACTTTTTCAGGTTAAACGCAGCGTATCATGTTATTATAGTTCTTTTAGGTGGCTTCCCTTCAGCCTGCTCAAAGCTCGTGCCATAGATGCCTGAGACATTTTAAATTCTCTAAGACTCTGCTTTTGACGAAGCTGCTCCTTCGCCCTGGCCAGAGCCTCTCTGGCTCGAGCCTCATCAATATCCTCAGGCCGCTCAGCCGTATCTACAAGAATAATAATCCGGTTATTAGCAACCTGCACGATTCCCCGTCCTGTAATCGCCTTGCGCCAGTTCCCCTCTCCCACAGGCCGAAACCGAACCTCTCCTTCTTTTGTTGCCAGAATCATAGCCTCATGGTGAGGCAATATACCCACCTCTCCGTCCTCAGCCGGAACCGCCAGAGACTCGCACCTCCCACTGAAAAACACGTGATCACTGGCGACAATTTTGAGATAAAATGATGTCATATACGCCAAGCTCCTTTCTGAACATATACTGGGCTGCTGAAAAATAGGTTTTCACGAAAAAACTGTTTTTATTTGATCGATCTCTATTTTGCAACAGCTCCACTATTCTATCATTCCTGATGCTCCATTAATCTTGCCTTTTCAATCACATCATCAATGGTTCCCACGTTAAAGAAAGCGGCCTCTGGATATGAATCCATCTCTCCATCTATAATAGCCTTAAATCCTCGTATCGTTTCCTTTACAGGCACATACTTTCCAGGAATGCCTGTAAAGTTTTCCGCTACGTGGAAAGGCTGTGACAAAAATCTTTGAATCTTTCTGGCACGGTTTACTGTCAGCTTATCTTCCTCCGACAATTCTTCCATACCCAGAATTGCGATAATATCCTGAAGCTCCTTATATTTCTGAAGCATCTGCTGTACCCTTCCAGCAACCTCATAATGCTCCTGCCCCACTACATCCGCCTCCAAAATGCGGGAAGTGGACTCCAGAGGGTCAACAGCCGGATAGATACCCTGCTCTACAATCTTTCTGGAAAGGACTGTGGTTGCGTCCAGATGTGCAAAGGTAGTAGCGGGAGCCGGGTCGGTTAAGTCATCTGCTGGTACATAAACAGCCTGTACAGAGGTAACAGAACCGTTCTTTGTGGAAGCGATTCTCTCCTGAAGCTCACCTACTTCAGTAGCCAGAGTCGGCTGGTAGCCTACTGCTGACGGCATACGTCCAAGAAGTGCGGACACCTCGGAGCCTGCCTGAACAAAGCGGAAGATATTATCAATGAACAACAATACATTCTGATGCTCCACATCTCTGAAATACTCTGCCATCGTTAGACCTGTTTCAGCTACCCGCATACGTGCGCCCGGCGGTTCATTCATTTGCCCAAATACTAAGGCCGTCTTTTCTAAGACACCGGACTCCCCCATCTCGGACCACAGGTCATTTCCCTCACGGGAACGCTCCCCAACACCTGTAAAGATAGAATAGCCGCCATGTTCGGTTGCAATATTTGTTATCAGTTCCTGGATTAAAACTGTTTTACCTACACCGGCACCGCCAAAAAGGCCAATTTTTCCGCCCTTAGCATAGGGAGCCAACAAATCAATGACTTTGATTCCTGTCTCCAGCATTTCTACAACAGGACTCTGATCCTCAAAGGAGGGAGGATCGCGGTGAATCACCCATTTCTCCTCTCCATCCAGGCTTTCTCCCCCATCAATGGTTTCTCCAAGAACGTTAAAGAGACGTCCAAGGGTTTTCCTGCCTACAGGAACCTGGATACCTGCTCCTGTGGGTTCCACTTCCATATCCTTGCACAAGCCGTCACTGGATGCCAGCATAATACAGCGAACTACATTTCCTCCTATATGCTGGGCCACCTCCATTATACACCGCTTTCCCTGGTTATTAACTGCCAATGCATCCTTTATATGCGGAAGATGGTCATCTTCAAAAGCCACGTCAACCACAGGTCCCATAACCTGTATAATTTTTCCCTTGCTCATGACTGCCTCCTTCTATCCTTTTTTTCTCTGGGCTTTTGCACCACTTATTACCTCAGTTATCTCCTGGGTAATAGCTGCCTGGCGCACCCGGTTATATTCAATGGTCAAATCATTTAATATTGCGTTGGCATTGTCACTGGCTGATTGCATGGCCATCATTCTGGCATTCTGCTCACTGCAGAAGGACTCTACCAATGCGCCGAACACAAAGCCTGTAATATAGTTGGGAACTACATTTTCCAGAACTGCCTCAGGCGAAGGAAACATCTGTATCTCCTCCTGAATAATGTCCGCCGGAATCACAATGTCGCTGAAATCTTCACGTTTTAGAGGAAGAAGCTGTTCCAGCTGGGCCTCCATCTTCATGCTGTTAATCATCTGAGTAAAAAGAATCCATACTTCATCCAGGTTTTTATTCTGATACTCCTCCAGTACAGTGGAGGCAATCATTCTTGCCCTGTGCATTGTAGGATTCTGTACTGTATAGTGAAACTGTTCTTCTACACGGATATGCTTTGAACCAAAATAATGACGTCCCATCTCTCCCACTACATAGAGCCTGTGATTTTTGCTTTCATTCATCCATTCATGGGCAATCTTAAGAACATTATGGTTGTAGGAGCCGGCCAGCCCTTTATCTCCGGTAATGACAATTAATGCCTTTATTCTCTCCTCCTCCTTCCGCTCTCCTCCAGAGGTAAAATAGAAATGCTCCATCTCCGGCATATGGCGTAAAATCCGGTGAATTACATCCTGAAGGGTATAAAAGTAGGGCTCTGTCTCATCCAGAAGCTTCCTGCTTTTTTTTAGTTTCGTAGAAGAAATCAGATACATGGCATTGGTAATTTTCTTAGTGTCCTGGACGCTTTTCATACGGCTCAGGATTTCTCTTGCATTTGCCATAGAAACTCCTTCTTATTCAAATTGATGCCTTATAGTCATTAGCATAGTCCACGATTTTCTGGGTCAGTTTATCAGTCAGCACTTTGACTTCGTCAATTTCTTTTCCGATTTCCGGATGCTTTTCATCAAACCATTCCAGCATATTCATCTGAAATTCCTTTATCCTTTCCACATCTACAGAAAGCATTACTTTATGGGTTGCAGTGCAGAGTGTGATCACCTGCTCATGAAGACTTAAGGGTCTTCCAAGAGGCTGCTTTAAAAGCTCCATCAAGCGTTTTCCATAGGCCAGCTGCTCTTTGGTAGCTTCGTCCAAATCCGAACTGAATTGAGTAAACACTTCCATCTCTCTGTACTGGGCCAAATCAATACGAATACTGCCAGAGGCTTTTTTCATAGCCTTTGTCTGGGCAGCTCCACCCACACGGGACACAGATAAACCAACGTTTACAGCTGGTCTCATGCCTGAAAAAAACAGGTCGCTTTCCAGAAATATCTGACCGTCTGTGATCGAAATAACATTGGTAGGAATATAAGCAGATACATCTCCCGCCTGGGTTTCTATTATTGGGAGGGCTGTAATAGAACCTCCGCCCTTCTCATCACTCAATCGACTGGAACGCTCCAGCAGTCGGGAATGAAGATAAAATACATCTCCCGGATAAGCCTCACGTCCTGGAGAACGCTCCAAAAGCAGGGACAACGCACGGTATGCCACCGCATGCTTTGACAGATCATCATAGACAATCAGTACATCTTTTCCCTGATACATAAAAAACTCAGCCATAGCTGTACCGGAATAAGGAGCTATGTACTGAAGAGGCGCCGGCTCGCTGGCCGTGGAAGAAACGACGATGGTGTAATCCATGGCTCCTCCCTTCTTAAGAGTGGACACCAGTTTTGCTACAGTGGATGCCTTCTGACCGATAGCAACATAGATGCATATGACATCTTTACCCCTTTGATTTAAAATGGTATCAACTGCAATGGAGGTTTTACCTGTTTGACGATCACCGATAATTAGCTCTCTTTGTCCGCGTCCAATGGGAAACATGGAATCAATGGCCAGGATACCAGTTTCCATTGGAACGCTTACAGATTTTCTGTCTACAATGCTGGGGGCATCTTCCTCTACTGGACGGTAATCCTCTTCTTTTATGGGGCCAAGACCGTCAATTGGGTCACCCAAAGAGTTAACTACCCGACCTAAAAATTCACTTCCAACAGGTACTCCGGCCCTCTTTTTCGTGCGAACTACCTTTGTGCCTTGGGCTACCTCTGTATCCTTACCAAATAAGATTACGCCCATTTCATCTTTTCGGATATCCTGGACCATTCCCCGGACACCGTTTTCAAACACTACAATCTCTCCATACATGGCATGATGAATTCCATAAACAATGGCAATGCCATCTCCTACCCAAATAACAGAGCCAACCTCCTGCTCTTGACCGCTATGGGTATCAAACTGTTCAATTTCACTTTTTATAATGGAGATAATTTCCTGGGAACTGATTGTACTCATATCAAGACTCCTATCCTGCTACCGCCTGAGACAGTCTGCTTATCTGACCTCTCAGGCTGTAATCATATTCTATATCTCCCGTCTTGAGAATAAATCCGCCTATCAGAGCCGGTTCTTCCACAAGAACAAGGAGTACATCCCTTTTGCCATGGTGCCTACATAAAAAGTTTTTCATTCCTGCAATCTGGGCTTCATCCGGCATGGTTACATAATGAAGCTCCGCCTCCATAGTTCCTTCTGCTTTCAGAGCGCAGGCTCTGGCAGACTCTACTATATCCTCCATCTGTCCGATGCAGCCCGCATCACAGGCCTTCTTTAAAAAACGAACCATCAGGGAGGAAAATGCAGGCTCCCTGAATACTTTTTCTATTATTATGTATTTATTTTTTATCGGAACCACAGGACTTGTGAGAGCTTCCTTTAAATCAGAATTACTACCAATAAGCCTGGCTGCTTCCTGGCCCATAGGTAGAGGAATTTCAAGCTCATACAATACGGTTCCGTATATTCCTGCCTTCTCAGTCATGTCCTTCACCTGCTTCTGCTAAAAAACGAGTATATCGGCTTCGGTCATCTTCTGGCCTGCTCTGTTCCCTCAATAGCTTTGCAGCAGCTGTCATAGCCAGTCCAGCTACGCCAGCCTGAAGATCGCTCATGGCTTTTTCCCGCTCCAGAGCAATCGCCTTCTCTGCATCTTCTATCTGTCTGGAAGAATCTAATCTGGCCTGTTCTATAATCTTATCATAAGCCTCACCTGCTTTGGCTTTTGCATCAGCAATCAATCTTGCTGCTTCTGCCTCTGCATTTCCTATGGAAGCCTCATACTGTCCCTTCATCTGCTCCGCTTCCTTTTTGGCCTGGCTGGCTTTATCCAGATCCGCCTCTATCATGGCTTTCCGTTCTTCCATGATCCTGCTAATCGGGCCAAAAAGAAAATGCCTCATAAAGAGATACAAAACCAAAATATTAATGACTGTACAGGCTATGTTCCAAATGCTTATATTTAACATATTCAAACGCCTTCCTGTCCAAGATTATTTTAAAAACAGAATAATTAAAAGACCGATAACAAAGCCATAAATAGCAGTTGCCTCAGCCAGGGCACATCCCAGCAGAAGGGCCTTTGTAATCTTTCCGTCGGCCTCTGGCTGTCTGGCGATAGCATCCACTGCTTTAGAGGTGGCCATGCCAATGCCGATGCCTGCTCCAATACCTGTAATAACTGCCACTGCTGCTCCTAATGCGATTAATCCTGTCATAATATGATTCTCCTTTTCCTCAATCTTTTTCAAAAAGTTTGGTTGATTATTCTTCTATTGCCTCTTTTATATATAAGGACGTAAGGAATACAAACACATAAGCCTGTATCACTCCATCAAATATATCAAAATAAAAACTAAAAGGCAGCGGTACAATAAGAGGTAGCAAATGCTTAATCAGCGCCATAACTACAATCGCCCCCAGCACATTGCCGAACAACCGCATGCACAGGGACAAAGGCCGGATAAAAAGCTCCAAAACATTAATGGGAGCAATAATAGCAATGGGCTCTGCAAAGCTCTTAAGCCATCCCTTTACCCCCTTTTTCCGAATTCCTGCCGCTTCCACAAGAATGATGCTCATCACAGCCAAGCTGATTGTCACATTCAAATCCTTAGTTGGAGACTTGAAACCAAAGAGACCAATCATATTAGCTATTCCTATGTAGATAACAATGGTAATGAGATAGGGAATATAGGCCTTTCCCCCCTTCCCGAGCAAGCTCTGGAAAAAATCATACAGAAAAGAAATTCCACTTTCCAGAGCTGCCTGTCTGCTGTTAATCTGTCTGACCTTCAGATTGTGGACCAGAATCAGAGATAGCACCATAATTACTGCCATAATAATCCAGGTAACCACCACAGATTCCAGCACTTCAATTCCGCCGAATATCGGAATTGTAAAGACTGTATTGCAATTCAGCTCTTCCATGAGAGATTCCACTAAACCGTCCATTCTTCTAACCTCCTTTCTCTTTCTTCCGCACTGCCCTATTATAGTCACTGTATTATATAATTTCAAATACATAATATTTATAAATTAATAATATTAATGTTATGAAATAGAACATTATACAAAAGGCCTGATGATTCAATCTGATTTTTGTATAGGATTTTTGATGAAATCTGGCTTCTTTTAACCCCCCTTTTACGGGCGGAAAAAATCTTTCACTATTTCCATCTTGATTTTTTGTAAAATATATGTAAGCTATTTTTATAATCCTACAGGAACTAAAATTGTTTAAACAGCTTTACAGCATCTTTATTACTGCAAAAAATAAAAGGCAACGTAATATTATATATCATAGTTCACATATTACATTGCCTTCAATCCAATTTTCATTCTGAAAATGTCAGATTGATTATATTATTGTCCACGTGTCATTTAAAGTATACTATCGTAAGATACTGTCCTGTGTGGATCGTATCTTTTTTCAAATTGTTCATCTGCTTTAACTGGTTTACATATTCATGGGTATTCATAGAGCTTCCTTCCTTATATTTGCTGGCAATTCCCCACAAGCTGTCCCCTTTCTGAATCTGAATACTCTTATAATAGGGTGTAGCTGCCCTTTTGTCCTCCTTTGCCATGGAAATAAGCATGGTACGGCCCATAAATATAATTACGAAAAGCAATATTGCAATACAGGTAATGACCAGCCTTCTAGTCCCCATCCCTTTCATCACTGCCTGCTTGTTTGTTGATATTCTACTGCGTGTATCCATATCCATACCTCCCTAAGGCGGTTCTCTCATGCGCGCAATCAAGAACGTTTGTTCTTGTGTATGTCTATATAATACTGCCAGAACAAATGTTTGTCAAGAGTTTTAACAAAAAAACGAACAAAAGTTTGCATTTTTATTGAACGTATGTTACTATATAATTTAGAAAAAGCAGGAGGTTAGGTTATGACTCAGGAGAAAGCGACTTCTAAACAGCAAGAGATATTAGAATACATAAAAGATACGATATTAAGGAAGGGATACCCTCCGGCAGTCCGTGAGATATGTGAAGCAGTCCATCTTAAATCCACTTCCTCCGTGCATTCCCATCTCTCTGCCCTGGAGGAGAAGGGCTATATAAGACGTGACCCCACAAAGCCAAGAACCATTGAGATTCTGGACGACACCTTTAATTTCAACCGCCGTGAGATGGTGAACATTCCTCTTATCGGCACGGTAGCAGCCGGGGAACCTATTATAGCGGAGGAACGGATTGAGGATTATTTTCCATTTCCCGCAGAAAATCTGCCGAACGCGGAAACCTTTATGCTGAAAGTAAAGGGAGAAAGCATGGTAAATGCAGGAATTCTGCCAGGAGATCAGCTGATTGTAGAGCAGCGTTCTACTGCCATTAATGGGGAGATTGTAGTGGCCCTAGTGGACGATTCCGCTACTGTAAAGCGTTTCTTTAAGGAGAAAAACTATTACCGCCTTCAGCCGGAGAATGACGCTATGGAGCCTATCATATCCGATCATGTGGAGATACTTGGGAAAGTCATCGGATTAATCAGGATGATGTAACTGACATAGGGTAAATTTTAAGTATACAGAACCTACTAAACGGGACTGTTATCAAACAGGGCTTCATAATGCTGCACAAAAACACGGTTCCAGCAACTAAAAAGTCACTTGGAACCGTGTCCGTTTGTTTAAAAAGGAAGATTTTTTGTCAATTTAATATCGCATTTCTTGCAGCGATTTTTCAGTCTTACCGGTTCAGACACACTTAAGGGGATCTCTGCCTTCTTACAAGCCCCTTTGAACCGTCGCTTTTACATTCCCGGAATTTCTATCATTATAAATCCTTTACATCAATAAAGGTTCTGCCGTCTCTCCAGATTCGCTCCAAATCGTAGAACAGACGATCCTCCTTACAGAAAATATGGATAATCACATCCTTATAATCCATCAGAATCCAGTTCGCATTCTGATAACCTTCAATCTGCTTTTTCTCGCAGCCTGCTTTCTCCAGAACTTCTTCCACATTGTCAGCCATGGCCTGAACCTGGCTTGGGTTGCTTCCGTCAGCAATAATAAAATAATCTGCCAGTACGGACACTGCCTGAATATCGATGATTTTGATATCTTCACCTTTTTTGTCACTCAGGGCCTGGTAGGCCAGTTTCACCATTTCCTTTGAATTCATTTCTGTCTCCTTTCAGCTATTCGTAAGCTTTTTAAAGTATTCATATGCTTCTACTGTAACAGGGTTTATGGTTCCGCCCTTCTTTTTCAGATAATCCAAGGTGCTGGATAAAATCATAGACATAGCCCTGTCCAGACTGGTAAACGCCATCTTTCGTACGTTTGGAAGTTCCGACGCCTTGCAGCGCCTAGGCTCAATATAATCCGCTATATAAAGAATTTTGTCCAGAACAGTCATTGCAGGCCTACCGGTAGTATGGCAGCGTATGGCATCCAGAATCTCTCGGTCTGCAATGTGATACTTATGTTCAGCCAGCCATGCTCCGTACTTAGCGTGAATTACAGGCAGTGTATCCAGTTCAGCTTCGGTGAGCTCTATCCCATGCTTCATACATTTTTTAAAAATTACCTCATCAGGATACCGCTTTCCACAGTCATGCATCAATCCAGCTAGCTCCGCTTTATTCATGTCATAACCGTGGTACATAGCCAGATTTAAGCAAGTAAAAGACACACTAAGAGAATGCTCATATCGCATAGGCTCCAGCTTAGACTTTAACTTTGTCCGAAGCATCATAATCTGATCATATTGATATTCCATATAACTATCTCCTTTGCTGCTGTCACAAGTTTATTCGCTGTCCCGGTAGAGTCTATGGTCAATAATATAATCGGCGACTGCCGCCGGGACATAGTTCCTAATGGAGCGTCCCTCCGCTACTGCCCTTCGTATCTCCTCAGAGGAAATATCTATCTCAGGAATATGAAGGGGATAAATCTTAGCTTTATACTTCTCTGTCAGATAGCGGATCTGCGACTCAAAGGAGCGATGCCAACTTCGGTACGTCCGTCCGGCAGCCAGAATCACCGTGTGCTTCATCACAAGCTCTGGATGATGCCACTGCTCTATCTCATATAAGGAATCAGCGCCTACAATAAAATAAAATTCATGTTCTCTGTAAGCTTCTCTCAAAAGGGCAAGGGTCTGGGCTGTATAAGTTGCTCCCTCTCTCTTTATCTCAAAATCAGAACACAAGAAATAGGGAGTATCTGCGACTGCCAGCTTTACCATATCCCAACGCATCTCTCCCTCTGTAACCCTATGATCTCTTTTATGCGGCGGTATACCAGAAGGCATAAACCATATGCTTTCCAGCCCGAATTCCCAGTATGCACCAGTTCCTATTCTCAAATGTCCATTGTGAATGGGGTCAAATGTTCCTCCCAGAACTCCTATTTTTGCCATAGAAATCCCTCTTTTAACAAACCTTAGTTAACATATTCTTTTTATGTTAATCAAAACCATAAATCTGTGTATCCAGACCATTTATTTTTCCGGCAAACGAATCTTACGCTTTGTCTCATCCTTAGCCGGACGATACAGAACAATTTTTCTTCCGATTACCTGAACCACCTGGGAATGGGTTCGTTCTGCCAGTTTCTCCGCAATGGAGCGTCCATCATCCAGACAATTCTTTAATACGGTAATCTTTACTAGTTCTCTTGCTTCCAGCGCCTCATCTACAGCCTGGGTAATCTCCGGCGTAAGACTTGACTTTCCAATCTGGAATACAGGAACAATATTCATTGCCAAGCCCTTTAAATAGGCTCTCTGCTTACTCGTCATATGAACTCCTTCTATTGTTATATCTAGGTGTATCGGTTGAAAGGAACTATTTCAGCCCCCTTGTTATCTACTTGTAGTAATCAAATTCCAGCCCATACATACGGACTGTATCCCCTTCTTCTATTCCAGCCTTCTCCAGATCATCCAGAATGCCGGTAGACTTTAGGAATTTTTGAAAAAAATCAAACCCCTTCTCTGAATCCAGATTGGTATAGCCCAGCATTTTCTCAATTCTGGGACCTTCCACCACAAAGGCTCCGTCCTGCGCCCTTTCCACTGCGTAAGGCAGGCTGCGATCTCCCT
The DNA here is from genome assembly GCF_009696375.1 of Clostridium porci. GTDB lineage: Bacteria > Bacillota > Clostridia > Lachnospirales > Lachnospiraceae > Enterocloster > Enterocloster porci. The sequence continues at coordinate 460,497 of NZ_VUMD01000001.1, read as the reverse complement.
GGTATTGAATTTCAAATTCCTTTTCAAATATAAGAGGCCCGTTATCCGCCGTCTTAAGCAGCTCATTTACATGAAAAAGCAGCTCCTTAACGCCCTGCCTAGTAACAGCAGAGATAGGAAATACCTTTATGCCCTGAGGCTCGAATTCCTTACGGAGCATTGTTACAATGCTGTCTGAAGCCCTATGATCATACACTGCATCCATCTTATTAGCCGCAATCACCTGGGGACGGGTAAGCAGCTGTGGATTGTACGCCTCCAGCTCTCGGTTGATGATCCGTATATCCTCCAGAGGGTCCCTGCCCTCAACAGAAGCTCCATCCACTACATGAACCAAAACCCTGGTTCTTTCAATGTGCTTTAAAAAGGTATGTCCCAGTCCTATACCTTCGGAAGCGCCTTCTATCAGTCCTGGTATATCTGCCATCACAAAGCCTTCCCCATCACTCAAATCTACTACCCCCAGATGAGGGTTCAGAGTCGTAAAATGGTAATTGGCTATCTCCGGCTTTGCGTTACTGACTATAGACAGCAAGGTGGATTTTCCTACATTGGGGAATCCTACCAGCCCTACGTCTGCAATCACCTTAAGCTCCAACTGTACCCAAAGCTCCTGTCCTGGCTGACCGGGCTGAGCGTACTTGGGCACCTGCATGGTGGAGGTAGCAAAATGCATATTACCAAGACCGCCTCTTCCGCCTTTAAGAATGACCTCCCGCTGGTTATCCTTAGACATATCAGCAATAACCTTGCCGGATTCAAAATCCTTAATCACAGTTCCTTCCGGCACCTTTACAATTAAATCCTGTGCGTCAGCGCCGTGACAGCGTCTTTTGCCGCCTGGTTCTCCGTCTTTGGCAGCATATTTGCGGATATGCCGAAAATCCACAAGTGTATTCTTCCCCTTATCCACCTGAAAAATTACATCTCCGCCCCGGCCTCCATCTCCGCCGTCTGGTCCTCCGTTAGCAATATACAGTTCCCGTCGGAAGGATACATGGCCGTCTCCCCCCTTACCGGACTTAATAAAAACTTTTGCACTATCGGCAAACATACATCGCACCTCCTGTGGTGTGTTTCGAAAGAAGTCTGCTGCCGTCAGCCTTCTTTCGCGCTATTGATAAAAGGAGCTCCATACGGTAAGTATGAAGCCCCTAAGAATTATTCGTTAATTGCCCTTGGATATACAGAAACCTGCTTTCTGTCTCTGCCCTTTCTTTCAAACTTAACAACTCCGTCTACTAAAGCAAATAAGGTGTCGTCACCGCCCTTGCCTACATTGTTGCCAGGATGAATATGGGTTCCACGCTGTCTGTACAGGATATTGCCTGCCAGTACAAACTGTCCGTCAGCCCTCTTGGCGCCCAGTCTTTTGGCCTCAGAGTCTCTGCCGTTTTTGGTAGAGCCAACACCCTTCTTATGAGCGAATAATTGAAGGTTCATCTTTAACATATCTTACACCTCCTCAAATCTGATATTAATATATGATTTTCCATAATCCCTCTCAATATTCTGAAGTCCCAGAACAAGAGAGTTCATAAGGAGCTGCGATTCAGGACTTATCTCAGAAGTGAAGAGGAACTCAAACTGTACGTTCTCCTCCCCTGCCCTTCCCTCAAATTTGTCTTCCGTAAATGCCTCAACAGAGTTAAAAAAGTTAAGTGCTAATGCAGAAACTGCCGCACAGATGATATCCTCGCCTTCCACGGCATAGCCTGCATGTCCCTCCATAAGGATGCCTTTGTAGAGGACATTGCCTGAATCTATGGAATGTTTTAATACAGTTGTTTTAATCATACCGGCTGGTATTAAGCATTGATCTTGTCAATTTTAACCTGGGTATAGAGCTGTCTGTGGCCGTTCTTTTTGTGATAGCCCGTTTTCCTCTTATACTTGTAAACGATAACTTTCTTGCCTTTTCCTTCCTTTTCAACCGTTGCAGTAACCGTTGCACCGGAAACAGTTGGGCATCCAATTCGCAGCTCGCCATTGTTTACAGCCAAAACCTGGTCGAATGTTACGGTTTCGCCTGCGCCTGCGCCCAGCCTTTCAACCTTAATGACATCGCCTTCCGCTACCTTGTACTGCTTTCCGCCTGTTGCAATAATCGCGTACATATAAAGGCACCTCCTATAATCATTACTCGCCAGCTTTGGTGTCCTGCCAGCATCTTCTTAAAAACGGACAGAATCTTAGAACCTCGCTGTGCGGCATACTTATGTATATTAACATTTCTTCCTGGAAATGTCAACTGGATTTTTTGGGGGAGCTGATTCCCTCTATAATCCCCCTGCATATATGCTTTTGCTGCATTGATATTATATTCCTCTTTTTTATCTCTTCCGTCTCACTTGAAGTTCTGTATGCCAATCTTTTCATATACGTTAACATCCCCACGGAGATTTTATATACTCTTCTAATTTTTCCAACTTTTTTCTTTGGCATCGAACCGTTGTATATGATAGAAATTCACCTTTCTTAACAAAAGAACTGGCAAGGCGATTATGTCTAACCGCAGATACATTCATATGGTAATACAAATCACTACACTTATATATATTTCGGCACAAATTAAAAATGTAAAAACGCCGTTCCTCTAACGCTGCTTCCACGTTCCAGGCGACATAATCACCAGCATGGGGAACAGTTCCAGCCTTCCTGCCAGCATATCAAAGATAAGCACCGTTTTGGACAGATAGGACAAGGAGGAATAATTGGACACCGGCCCTACCATGGACATGCCGGGGCCAATATTGTTCAGGTTTGCGGCCACCGCAGAGAAAGAGGTCATAAAATCAAAGTTATCCAGACTTACAATCAACAGGGAAATGCCAAATATCAGAAAATATAAAATAATGTAAGCATTCAGCGACCTGAGAACATTGTGATCCAGAGCCTTCCCTTCATATTTGAGGACCTTCACGCTGCGCGGATGAATAACTGCCGACATCTCCTTTTTCACTTCCTTGAAAGCAATCATAACACGGGATACCTTCATACCGCCGCCTGTGCTGCCCGCGCAGGCTCCAATAAACATAATTAAAAGCAGAATGCACTTGGAAAATTCCGGCCACTGATTGTAATCCACAGTAGCATAGCCGGTGGTTGTGATGATGGAGGAGACCTGGAAAGCCGCCTGGTGAAAGGCCATAAACAGGCTGGGAAACAGAGAGCGGATATTAATGGTAATCAGGAGAATGGAGATAGCAACAGCTGCCAGATATCCTCTTAATTCCTCGCACCGAAAGGCCTCTCTGGGCCGGCGAATCAACATTAAAAAATATACGTTAAAATTCACTCCAAAAAGCAGCATAAAAACCGTGATGACTCCCTGCTGATATATCGTATAGCCTGCCTGACCAAAATTGCGGCAGGAAAAGCCACCTGTACCAGCCGCTCCAAAGCTCATACAGATACTGTCAAAAAGGGGCATACCGCCGGCTAACAGAAGAATCACCATTACAATGGTCATGCCAAGATAAATGGAATAGAGCAGCTTGGCAGTAATACGAAGCTTCGGAACCAGCTTTCCCACAGAAGGTCCGGGGCTTTCCGCACGCATAATATGCATATTGTAATCGCCTGCCATAGGAAGAATGGCAAGAATAAACACCAGAATTCCCATGCCTCCGATCCAATGTGAAAAGCTTCTCCACATAAGGGTGGCTCTGGACATGTCCTCTACCTGGGGAATAATACTAGATCCAGTCGTTGTAAAGCCGGACACTATCTCAAACATAGCGTCAATTATATGGGGAATCTCCCCACTGATAACAAAGGGCATACAGCCGAAAAAGCTAAGGACAATCCAGCCGAAAGCTACGGTAACAAAGCCCTCTCTGGCAAAAAACATCGTTAGCCTGGGCTTTTTTCTGGTACAAAAAAAGCCAATTAATCCGCAGACCGCAGCTACTCCCAGATAGATAAAACCAATAGATTCCCTGTAAATGGCGGCTGTCATCACAGGCAGCAGCATAAACAGGGCTTCTATGTTCATAATCCAGCCCAGCATATAGATAATAATATTGAAATTCATACTCTGCCCGCCTTTATCTTAAGATATCCTTTAAATCATTAAGCCCTGTATGAGTCGTTACAATAATTACTGTATCTCCGGCTTCCAGGGTGTCCTTTCCCCTAGGGGTAATAATCATTCCGTTCCGGTTAATGCAGGCTACCAAAAGATTATCCTTAAGCTTCATATGCTCCAGAGGTATCCCCAGAAGAGGATCGTCCTTTTTAACACGAAATTCCAGGGCTTCTGCTTTGTCAGCTACAATTTTATAAAGAGTTTCTACATTACTGCCCATGGAATTTTGCATAGCCCGGACATATTGAAGAATAATATCAGCCGTTAGCATTTTAGGATAGATTACACTTCCTAAATTCAGAGAATTAATTACATTTTCAAATGCAATTTTATTTACTTTTGTAATCAGCTTGGCCTTGGACCGGCTTGCTGCATACAAAGAGAGCATGATATTCTCCTCGTCAAAGCCTGTCAGGGAGGCAAATGCCTCTGTCCGGCAAATTCCCTCCTCCAAAAGGAGCTGTTGATCCGAACCGTCGCCGTGAATAATCATAACATTGGGAAGAAGCTCGCTTAATTCTCTGCAACGCCCGGCATCCCGTTCTATAATGGTAATCTTAAGCTTAGTATCTGACAGAAGCTTGGTCAGATAATAAGTCAGCTTTCCACCACCTACAAACATAGCTCTATTTACCGTGTTGTTCTCAATGCCAGCTTTTTGGAAAAACTCTGCCAAATCAGCATGGGATGCGATAAAGGAAATTTTGTCTCCTGTTCGCATCTCAAAATTACCGTCAGGGATCACCACGTCCTCTCCCCGCTCTACTGCGCAGATCAGGACATTGCTCTTAAGCTTGTTTACTACATCCATCACCTTCATCTGATCCAGAATGGATTCCTTGGGTATAAGGAACTTTAACAGCTCAATCCTGCCCTTTGCGAAGGGTTCAATTTTGATAGCGTTGGGAAAACGCAAAAGCCTGGCAATCTCCTGGGCTGCGGCCAGCTCCGGATTAATTGCCAAAGACAGGTTCAGCTCCTCTCGGATATAGTTAATTTCCGCAGAATACTCCGGGTTACGGATGCGGGCAATGGTGTGACAATTTCCAGCTTTCTTCGCTATGAGACAGCAGAGCATATTCAGCTCGTCGGAATTGGTGGTGGCTATGAGCAGATCCGCGTCTTGAATGCCTGCCTCCATCTGCACCTGATAAATGGCTCCGTTGCCGGTTATACACATCACATCAATGCTGTCTGACACAGACAGCAGCACATCAGGATCTCTGTCAATCAGGGTAATATCATGCTGCTCCCTGTTCAACTGCTCTGCCAAGGTTGTTCCCACCTTACCGCACCCTACAATTATAATCTTCATATTTACCTCTTTTACTCTCTTTGCGTTAAAATACTTATTCACAAACCTGCTCATAGAGCGGTTTTCTCTCTTTTTTTCGGGTCAGCTCCACCAGATTCAGCCTTGTCATGTCCACTACCGTTGTCTTTACAGGATCCTTTGAAACCGCCGCTTTAAGGTGATAAAGAAGCTTCTCCTTGTCCGCCTCCCGCTCCATATCAATAAAATCTATGATGATGATGCCGGAAAGATTGCGCAGTCTCAGCTGACGGGCGATTTCCCCAGCTGCCTCCATATTAATCTTGAAAATAGTATCCTGATGCTTTTTTTTGCCGGAATATTTGCCTGTATTGACATCAATCACGACCATGGCTTCCGTAGGCTCAATCACAAGATAGCCTCCGGATTTCAGCCATACATGCTTACTCAAAGCCTTTTCCACTGCCGTATCCAGGCTGTAGAGCTTTGCCATAGGAAGAAGTTTATCCTCATAAAAGACCAGTATATCCTCCTCTGCCTGCTGGTACTGTCCAAGATATTCTTTCAGCTGTTCGTGATATAACTCCTCATCTGTAACAATCTCTTGAATGGAACTGCCATAGGCGTCCCGTATAGCTGTAATATAAGCCGGAGGCGACTGATAGAGACAGGTGTAGCAGGTACGGCAGGCTGCGTCAGATAAAACCTTCCTGTACTGTGAGTTCAGAAGGTGAAGCTCGTCCAGTAAACCTTCTTCGGAAGCCTCTGGCCCGTTGGTACGGACGATAATTCCCATATCCTCCCCATAGGCTTCCATAGCTTTTTCCAAAAGCTGCCGTATTCTGGCTTTATAAGTTACATTCCCGATTTTTGCGGAAAAGCCGATTCCAGGCCTGCCAGCAGTAAGAACAAGAAATCTGCCTGCAAAGGAAAGTCTGCTTGTTAGTACCGGAGCCTTCGTCTTTACGCCATCCCTGATAACCTGAACAACGATCTCGTCTCCCGCTTTCAGCTTTTTTCCAGCAGAAGACACATATATATGATTGGGGTTTTCATCCAGACTGTAATAGCCGGTTTTATCCCTTCCTATATCAACAAAGGCTGCATTGATATTAGCCACAACCTTTTGAACCTTGCCGATATAAATATTATTTAGCATGGAAGTCCCATTGTCTGGCTCCAGCATTATCTGGGAAATACTTCCCTTCGACAGCGCCGCTGTACAGACCTTATTCCTCCAGCGGGTTACAATGATTTTATCCATTATCCTATTTCCTGTCCCAGGTCCTCCAATGAAATGAATCTGTGATCGCCAGCCTTCTTCTCAGCCTCTGAAGCCAGGTCTGTGTACACCTCCTCCCGGTGCAGCATAAACGCAAAGGGAGAGCGTTCCTGCCCCATATAGCTGTCATACGCATCCAAAAGTAATTCCGGCTTTACATTCACCAGACTGCCTGCAGACAGCTTCATAAAGAGAGCTGGTATTCCATTATCTGATTTTACAAGCCTCATCTCATAAATAAGAGGCTTTAAATCCAGCTGAGTCTGTCCTTTTTTTGTTTTTTTCGTAACGATTACAGATGGCTGGCTGAAATATTCTGACATTTCCTCAAACCACCGGGCTGCCCCCCTGTCCTCCGGTTCATATCCGGGACGGAAGGTCAGTGTATAATCAGCCGCCGCCACAATGGCCATGGCATTTCCCGCAGCTTCAGGCAGCTTCCTAAAGCTTACAACCTCAAAGCCTTCAGCCATAACCTCATTGAGACGTTTTACCATAGTCCGGGAGTCCCCGGTGCTCAGCACCTCAATATCCACATATTCGCCGCTGCTGGTAATACCTACGCCTAAGGGAGCCGCAAAGGACATAATCTGATGAGGACTAAAGCCTTCGCTGTAGCGGATGTCCACACCAGCTCTGCGGATAGCCTTCTGGAAATATCGCATTACATCCAGATGACCAATGAATTTCATGGCTCCATATTTTTTAAATTTAATTCGTATTTTCATTTTACAGCTTCCTTTTTTGTTCTTTCCAGGTCAGTCTGCCTATGGCGTCTGCACTCCTGACTTTACCCCCTTAATTCAAAGGCCAATAGGCGGCAGACAGCTAAACGGTATTTAATCATTTTACTTCAAAACAGACTCCGCAGCCAAAATCCTTTGCGCCGCAGCCTGAACAGCGCCTGCGGCAATTTGGCGTTTCTTTCTCTCCCAAAGCCTGCTTCCACTCCCTCTGTAAAAATTCCTTGGTCACCCCTGCATCAATAAAGTCCCAGGGAAACACCTCGTCTATACTGCGCTCACGGGTAGTATAAAAGCCGGGATTTACGCCGTAGGTTTCAAAAGCCTTCATCCATACCTCATTTTTAAAATACTCCGACCAGGAATCATAGACAGCCCCATTCCTGTAGGCTTCCTCAATTACAGCGCCAATTCTTCGGTCTCCTCTGGCCAGAACACCCTCCAGCACCGTAAGCTCAGCTTCATGCCAGTTATATTTCAGGCTCTTGAAATTTTTCATCTCCCTGAACTTGCCTCTGACAATGTTTGCCCGCTGTATAAACTCCTCCTGCGTACACATGGCGGCCCACTGGAAGGGCGTAAAGGGCTTAGGCACAAAGAAGGAGGAGCTGGCTACGACCTGAACCTTTCCGTTTCTCTGAGCCTTGGGAATCTCGTAATACGCTTCCGCAATCTTCTCAGACAGAAGTGCAATCCCCTCCATATCTTCCACCGTTTCCGTTGGAAGTCCCAGCATAAAATAAAGCTTTACCCGGTTCCAGCCAGCCTCAAAGGCATCTGTGGCTCCCTTAAGGATAATTTCTTCCGTAAGCCCCTTGTTGATCACATCCCGAAGCCTCTGGGAGCCTGCCTCCGGCGCAAACGTAAGGCTGCTCTTTTTAATATCCTGAACCTTACTCATAACATCCAGGGAAAAGGCGTCAATTCTTAAGGAGGGAAGAGAAATATTTACACCCTTGCCCTTAAATTCCTCGATAAGGAAATTCACCAGCCCTTCCAGCTGGCTGTAATCGCTGGAGCTTAAGGAGCTTAGAGAGATTTCCTCCTGTCCGGTGCTTTTCAGCATATCAGATGCGTACGTTTTCAGGTATTCCAGGCTGTGCTCTCTTAAAGGCCGGTACACATCTCCTGCCTGGCAAAAACGGCAGCCCCGGATACATCCTCTCTGTATTTCCAGAACCACTCTATCTTGGGTTACTTTTATATAAGGGACTAATGGCTTGTCTATATAGGGAACCCTGTCCAGGTCTGTTACGATAACCTTGCTTACAACCGGTTTGGCATGCGGATTGTTGGGGAGAAAGGTATCAATGGTTCCATCTGCCTTGTAGGTCACGTGATAGAAGGAAGGAACATAAATTCCCGGAAGCTGGGCAGCCATTTCTAGGAAATGCTTTCTTGTTCCTCCTGCCCTTTTATTCTCTTTATACCGATCCATCAATTCAAAATAAACAGCCTCACCCTCCCCAATATAAAAAAGGTCAAAAAAATCCGCTAACGGCTCTGGATTATAGGCGCAGGGCCCGCCTCCAATGACAATAGGATACTCCTCGGTTCTGTCGCAGGCGTGAAGCGGGATCTGGGATAACTCCAGCACCTGAAGCACATTGGTATAGCACATCTCATACTGAAGGGTAATGCCCAGAAAATCAAAATTCTTTACAGGCTCCTGGGTCTCCAAAGTAAAAAGAGGGATGCTCTTCTCACGCATAATCGGATCCAAATCCATCCAGGGTGAATAAACTCTCTCGCAGTACATGTCTTCCCGCTTATTAAACATAGAATAAAGAATCTGGATACCTAAATGGGACATCCCTATCTCATAAACGTCGGGAAACGCAAAAGCAAACCTTATGTCCACCTTAGACGGATTTTTGACAACCATGTTCACTTCTCCGCCAATATATCTGGCAGGCTGTTGGATAGACAAAAGTATTTCATCACTTAATGCTAATTTTCTCATTTTAGTTCCTTTTTGCTTGATTTTTTTATATTTCATGTAAATTCGGCTGATGTAATTCTGATGGAGAAAGGTATGTCCATGTCACAAAATGGACGTTTTTTCTTACCTTTTAAATTTTTCTTCAAAAGCGAGAATATCTGCGTGTCAAGGACACGTTTTTTGCCTTCTTACTTGTTTGATTTTTTTGTATGACGGACTGTACAAACAAAAACGTATCAATGCGTACAAACCATCACACAAAACAGCGTCAGATTACCCGTTTTTTCATGAAATCGTTCTGAATAAGTATATGTTATTTTGTTTAAACTGACAAGCCTTTCTAATAAATTACTCCAAAGCTTTCATAAACATCCATTTCAACGTTATAGCGGTAAATCATCTGCGTTGGATTCTTTATATATGCGTTACAGTGTACTCGAAAATACAGACAAAATCAAGAAAATACGTTCAGAGTTTGCAAAATATTTTTTCCGTTCAAATATCCCGGAATTATGGCACAAAAAGAACCGGTCGGAGGAAGCCCATCGTTTTCCGAGCAGCTAAAAAGCATCCTATGCGCAATACAGAAATGCCCGAGCGGTAAATGCAGGAAGAAGAAAAGACTTAGGAAAAGAGGAACCTCAGCGTTAAACACCAGAGCCCGGAGCAATTTATCTTTCATTAAATGGATCCGGGCTTTCTATTTTTTTATAACCTAAATGCTTTCTATAAACAATTCTCTCAACCGAGACAGTTCGTTTTCTGTAAGACCGCCAGCTTTAAGATAGCCTTCTGCCGATCCCCAGAATTTGTGTAAAAAATCCATGGCTTTTTTCATTTCTTCTGCAGGCGAGGTCAGGAGATCGTCAGGAACTTCTACATTTCTGCTCTGAAATTCTTCTTTCATCTTATTGTATAGCGGCTCCATATTCTGCGCACTGGTTTCATAGTCTGCAAGGCTCACTTCTTCCGACACACCACAGACGGAAAGCAGCAGCATCGCTGTGAGACCGGTTCTATCTTTTCCCACCGCGCAGTGGAACACCAGAGGCAAACCATTTTGTTCAATAAAAATTCGCATCACACGAACAAAGTCTTTCATATGCCTGGTTAGGATCAGTTTATATAATTCTGACAGAGAATCCGGATAAATCTCCCGTCCATCAATTTCAGCCTTCTTATCTGACATAGGTATATTATAATATGTAAAATCTTTTCCCAATGCATCTGGCTGCCGTATAGCTTCATTTTCATTTCGAAGGTCGATAATACAACGGATGTCATGTGCCAGCATCCACTGCCTGTCCTGATCACTTAGCAACTGCATACCATCCGAACGATAGAAAACGCCCTTTTTTGTCATGCCTTTCTTTGCCGGATAACCGCCCAAGTCTCTGAAGTTTCTGGGCCCATCCATTTTTACTGGTCTCTGAACTGTAAACTTTTTATCCATAATTTTACCTTTTTCTTTTATTTTACCGTCTGCCAGACTTCTTCTTTCATATTACTTTTAATATACACAACTGCACCACTAAGGCAGATAATAAACATCAGTACCGAGAGTGCGGCCGCCCGTTGATAGTCCAGATATGTATTGACCTGCTGATATAGAAGAATACCCAGCATTTTAGGATTATTTGGACCTGTCAGATAGGGAATGGTGAAGGAACCGATCTGTCCCATCAGGATGAATGTCGCTGCAACAATAATGTCTTTATATACCAAAGGCCAGATAATCTTTATCAAAATCATTTTCCAACCACATCCAGCGTCTTTCGCACTTTCCACATAAGAATCCGTTACATTAGACAGAGCCGCCGAAAGCAGCATAGCCGAAAATGGTATATTAAACCAGAGATTACACAGGATAATTCCTTTCATATCATAAAGCAGTCCCGGTTTATACATGATACCAAAAAGCTGAAGGAAACGATTAATAAAACCGGAATCTTTGATGATATTCATAACTGCATATACGGCTACGATTCCAGGAATGAACCGTGGCAGCAGATAGAGCCGTCCAATGATGCGGCTTATTGCACTTTTAGAAAATCTCAGATAAAGAGCCAGAAAAAAGCTGAGTATAACAGCAAGCAGCATGGTGCTTAGAGATTCTACCAGCGTAAATATAAGGCTTTCAAACGCTTCCGGGCTAGTAAGAAAATACCGATAGTTTGCCAGTGTAAAAGAACCATCAGCGGTTGAAAAAGACTGCACTACGGTATTGATAATTGGAAGGATGACTACCAGCAGCATAACCAGGAAGGCAGGCGTTACCATTAGGTACGGCAGGCATAATTTTATTTTTTTTTGTTTCATCGGTATATTTTCTCCCTTAAATTTGTCCGCATCCTTACGGATGCGGACATTTGCACATAGTTTCACAATCTAAATGAGGAATTTATCTAGCAAGACTTCCAATCTCTTCAGTCCAACGCTTGGAGATATCAGTTTGTATTGTGCCTATTGAGAAATAACGCATACTGCTCATATCTGTCTCAGCAAGCCAGTCTTCATGTTCAAGTCCCTCAAGTTTGGATGGATCCACAACCGGGGAAGCAAACATGGTATTCCAATCGATGGCCTGGGCTTCATAGCTCAGATAATAGTCAATTACGGAAAGGCAGGCTTCTTTGTCGCTGCCAATGGAAGGAATCATAAATCCTGCAAGGCCGCCTAAGAACGGTTCTTCCAACTGTGTGAGTTTAATGTTGTCAGGCAAAGTTTCCATATTCTTCTGGCTAAGCACCATATTTGCGAAAGCCGGGGTCATATCAATCTGTTTGGTGGCGAGCAAATCCAACACTCCCTGGTTTTTAATTGGATATTGCACCTTTCCTGCAGTCTGGTAAAGATAAGGATGAAGCTTTTCAAGCAGCGAGAAAGCATTATCCCATTCTTCGGTGTGTTCGGTTTCCCATTTGGGGTCATTAGAAAGCGCTGCTTCCTGCGGAAGCTGATTATATATGGTATTGGCAACAAATGAGAATCCAGAATTTCCCGTAGAAGGATCACAATAAGCAAAACGTCCTGGGTGTTCCTCTATCCACTGGTAAAGCTCATCTGCCGTTTTTGGTGGCTCAGAAACCACTTCCGAGTCATATGCAAGATACACACAAGTGCCTCTATACGGAATAAAATTAGTTCCAACAACATTATCTTTAAAAACAAGGTTATCATAATTTGGTATCTTCGAAGTATCAATATCATCAAAGAAATCTTCCTTTGTCCTAGATACAATCTTCGCGATAGCGCTGTCATCGAGAGCAATCAGATCAAAATCCGTATTCGTTTCTCCTGCCTGATATGTTGCAACCAGCCGGTCTTCCAGGCTCTGTTCACTGGTACCGGATACAACAAACTGTACTTCCACCTTCGCCTTGGTGTTGTATTTCGGATCTGCGTTATGAGCATCGGCAATAGTCTGCAGTGCTTCCCTTACCTCCTGCCCTCCGGCACCCCAGATTGTGACAGTTGGGACATCCTGTGAGACTTCTGCCTGTCCGGAGTTTGCGCAACCTGTAAGTGCGGCAGCGGCAAGACTTAAAACTGAAAGTCCACTCAGAATCCACGTTTTTCTACTTACTTTTTTCTTCATGATAGTTCTCCTCGTATAATAAGCCTATACCCCAGATATACAGGGTCTGGGCTTATTCTTTTTAGTGGTATAGAGGAATCGTACATCTGGAGGTTCTCTCCATGATTTTCATCCCCTATACAGTTTACTTGTTACCTGTCTTGCCAAGTGTTCCCGGACGCTTATAATAGAGTCTATAGGATTTGTTCCTTGCAAGTTGACCGGTTTGTGTTGCCGCACAGCCCTGTCTCCATTGCTTAAAAAGCTTGCACCCTTGGTTTTCCTTTTTTAATCATCTCTTGACATATCACCAAATTGCTTTTTCTTATGATGTATATTTTGATTTTATATATCTATTGTATATTAAGCGATAAAAATCCGTTTTCTTTGGCAAGTGCAATTTACCGGATCTCCGGTATGAAAATTCCTTGCAACATCTTTTTCCATAAATACTTTGATCTCCTGTCCGTCCGCTCTCCGCACAATCGCTTGGGTAAAATGCCCCAGAGACATAAGTTCCAGAATACGATAGATTCCCTTACTGTCTTTTGTCATACTGATATCCTCAGGACGCACAGCAATTTCTTGCCCGTTTTCCTGAATAAAGTTCATCTCTCCAATGAATTCCGCAACAAACCGGGTTTTGGGATTTTCGTAAATCTCATCTGGATTTCCAATCTGCTCAATAGAACCACTTTTCATAATGGCAATTCTATCAGAGATAGCCATAGCTTCCTCCTGATCGTGGGTAACAAATATCACAGTCAGACCGGCTTCACGCTGGATTCTCTTCAATTCTTCTCTCATCTGTCCCCGAATCTTTGCGTCTAGAGCTGAGAACGGTTCATCCAAAAGCAGGAGAGATGGTTTTAAAGCCAGCGACCTTGCGATAGCGATCCGCTGCTGCTGACCACCGGAAAGTTGTGAAGGATATTTCTTTTCTGAACCGTCCATTCGTACCAACTTTAACATAGCCTGGATTTCTTCTTTCATCTGATTTTTGGGATAATTTCGGATTTGAAGACCGAATGCCATATTTTCAAAGACTGTCATATGCGGCCAGAGATTATAACTCTGGAATACCATGCCAGTGGGACGCTGCTCTGGAGGCAGGTCCTGAATTTCCCGGCCATCCAAAACAATTTTTCCCGTATCAATTTTATTGAATCCGCCTATAGCCCGCATCAGAGTTGTTTTGCCGCAGCCAGAAGGTCCAAGTAATGTGAGAAGCTCCTTCTCTTTCACAGAAATATTTATATTTTCTATGCCTTCATTTTTACTAAATTTTTTGGTAAGTCCGCTGATAATCAGCTTCTCTGTTATTTCGTTCATTCAAATCTCCTTTTACATTTTCAATCCGTTAGAAAGGGCCTCGGCGCTCAGATATTTCCGGAATACAAGAAGAAGTATCAGAGACGGAATCAGCAGTATAACTGCAAATACGGAACCTGCCGTTTCCGGGAAGGACATGATCACACCGTAGAGTTCACTGGGCATAGTATGTACATTCGGCAATCCGATGAGCAGAGAACCTTGAGCTTCTTCCATTGATCCGAGGAAAGTATATAACGATGCCACAATGATACCCGGCCAGGCCATAGGCAGCGTGATTTTGAAAAAAACCCGGAGCGGTGAAGCTCCAACATCCCTGGCGCTTTCTTCTTGCTGGGCATGTACAGTCCGGAATGCGCCACTGGGAATCCAGACCATAAACATCATAGTATTGACAATATGCACCAGAACTACCCCTAAAAAGGACCCCATAAGATTAATCTTATAAAAAATGACTGCCATAGCTGTGTAAATTCCCATTTTAGGAAATGCATTCGTAAGAAGAAAGCTGAGTCTTACAAGGGCACGTCCTATGAATTTGTATCGCGCAATGGCATAGGCAGCCGGTAAACAGATGATAAGTGATACCAGTGTAACAACTACCGCCAATATCAGAGAAGTAACTATACTGTCAACCATTTGACTTTTTGAGAGAATATAATCCCACCACTTGAACCCAAAAGTTTTAGGAATAACATTTGGGTATTCATACTCTCCGGCAAAAGAAAGTACAATCATATCCATCAATGGCCCGCAAAAAAATAGTACAAAGACGGCAAAAAAGATCCATTCAAGAAACTTTTTTTTTCCAAGACCATAATAAAGCCGTTTCATGAGCACGTCCTCCCTTTATCTTGCGCACAGATACCTGCTGCATTAAGCGACATAATATCTACATCTCCGTCATATAGTCTGACAACAGCTCTTTTTGCATTTCCGGACAGTTCAACCCGAATTTCGGTATCTTCGGGGAGAAATTTGATTTCTTTTCTGTTGTTGCAGTCATCCCGAATGACCAGCATAGGATCTGTCTTTCTATACTTTTCACACCAGCTAAAATAGTCAGAAGAATTATCCAGTGTAACAGTCAGGATACCGCCTTTGAGACTTGCCCACATAAGCGGACCTTTTGTAACCATTGTTTTCCTGGTCAGGATGGCACCGACCACAGCATCCGACAGATTTTCGATTTCTTCCTCGTCATCAAAGACTGCATATGTAATCATACAGTTTTCGTCTGATGGTTTCTGATGAATATCTTTGCCAGAAACAGCAGCCAGACTGTACCCGGCGAGAACCTTGTCCTCCCAAAGCGTAAGCGCCTGTCCGTTACCGATGAACTGCTCACCATATTCATCGATACCGGTACTGGTATTGAATACTTCAATATAATCAATCACATTCCAATCACGGAGTTTCATATCGAAGCGACATCCTGCCATAACTGGTCTGCCAATGCAGCACGGATGTGCAAGTCCAATAGCGGATGCTCCGGCTGATCGGATCTTCTTAAAAAAAAGTTCTGGAGAGTTCGGATCCAACTCCCGCAAATCCGGCATACGATCTGTTTTCAGCGCCAGTATATGTCCATAAAAAGTTGTAATCTCAATGCCTTTGATAAGGTTCAGGGAGAGCTGTTTCTTCTGGATGCAGTGTTCCGCCTTTCTGTGTCCCGAGCAGGTATTATGATCGGTGATCGCCAGAACTTCATATCCTTGCATTTCCCCCCATTGAAGAAGTTCCTCTACATTTAAACTTCCATCAGATTCTGTTGTATGATTATGAAGCTCCGCTCTCTGAAATTTCATTCAATCCCCTCCTTTCCAGATATGGTAAGCTCATAGGGAGTGTGGTCATTTAATATCTGATAAACATGCAGTACGACTCTGAGAATTCCACCTCTGAAATTCCACGGTATAAAACCGTCAGAAGCCTCATTCGGTGAAATGAAGATATGTTTTTCAATTTCATCCCTGTGCGAACAGCCGACATACGCCCCATTGTGGAAAACAGAAAGATTGATTTCTGTTTTTTCCATTCCAATCAGTACATCTTTATCTATTTCTGTCGCAGCCTTTCCCATATTAAGCAGCCAGGCTTTTGCGGCAGCCGTCTTGTCTGCTTCAGTGATATGTTCCATAAGTCTTTTACCGAAAGAAAATCTAATCTCCACACTCTCATTATTCTCCGGAACAACAGTTTCATAACTGATATTGCCCAGAAATCCTTTCATCAGATCTCCGGTTATCTGATATTCTTTTATTCCATTCTCCATCTATTTTCTCCTTGTTTTTCTAATTTCGTATGCTATCATACAATATAAAATTTTATTGTTCTCGCACATTCTGGTAATATTTTAGTAAAATATACGTAAACATCAAAGGAACCTTGAAAAAGTAAATTCCACAGCAGATTTGTTGATTAATGATGAAAGCGTATCAGCGTTCAGTACATCCTTCTGTATACTCGTACCTGTCCTGGATCGTAAATCTTAAACTTTGCACTTTGCCCAGCGCCAGACCTGATATCCTTAAGATCACAGGAAGTTTTTCTCCTCACTTATCCTACGTGGATAAAAATGAGTCTCTATGACGTAGCAACAGCCATTTTTATTCAAAATTTTCAAAAGAGAGCACCGATAAATACCACAAAATCATCTCATTTTGACACATTTTTTTGTTTTTCTATTCCGAAATCGGAGTAAAAATTGGCTTTTGGTATACTGCGTGCTATCATTGGAATACTATTTGATGGAAGTGATCATTTTGGTTGAAAGAAAGGAATATCTGGAACGTTTGATCGAGTGGGAGGATGAACAGGTCATCAAGGTTGTTACCGGCATCCGCCGATGCGGAAAGTCCACCTTGCTTCTGCAGTATCAGGCATGGCTAAAAGCAAATGGAATTTCTGATGACCAGATCGTATCTTCAATGTTTCTTCCTATTTCAGTCATATTTATGATTGGCATTTCTTTTCGTCCTTTCTGCATATAAAAAACCGCCTGCCCATCAGGACAAGCGGTTTACCGAAAGTCTTATAGAAATCCCAGGTTAGGATCACACGACAGACTCTATACATACCCTATCTTTTTAAATGTTCAACTTTTAAAATATCTCCTTGTCTGATAGGAAGCATATTACCACACCTCTCGTCCTTCAAGTTCTCCCCAATCGTATTCGCAAACAGGTTCTAATGTTCCCCCTGCCTCCGCAATACGTTCAGCCAGTGTACGATGTTGATTTCTTTTTTTGAGTACAATCTTTTTATTCACTACTTCAATCTCAAGAAAATCATTTGATTTGATTTTGGCTTCTTTTAAAATTTCATGAGGGAGTCGGATTCCCTGGCTATTTCCCCATGTTCTTACTTGTGTTAGATTTGTCAATGGAAGGAAGAAAAATTTCCGTTGAACTTTGTCTTATTATTGTTTATTTTCTATCTATCGCATACGACCGCAGCAATGTCTTCTCTTCCGTTGGTGTCAAGCGCTGCAGCATTTCCGTATGAAAGTCTTTCATTCACCTAACGTTTCTGCTGCCCATAATAGGCGTTGACTCCGTGTTTCCTATAATAGTGTTTATCCTGAAGGGACTGGGGAGCCATGGCAGCCTGTGGGTTAATCTGCTCACACCTGGCTGCCATTTTTGCCACCTCTTCCAGCACTACCGCGTTGTGTACCGCCTCAAAGGGAGCCTTACCCCAGGTGAAGGGGCCATGGTTCTTACAGAGCACAGCGGGCATCGCCTCATAGTCCAGCTTCTGCCCCTGGAAATAATCCGTAATTAAGACGCCGGTATTCCTCTCATAACCTTCCTCAATCTCCTCTGGCGTAAGGTTCCGGACGCAGGGCACCTGGCCATAGAGATAATCCGCATGGGTAGTCCCGTAGCAGGGGATCCCCCTGCCGGCCTGGGCCCAGCTGGTAGCCCATGAGGAATGGGTATGGACAATACCCCCGATATTCGAGAAACGGTTATACAGCTCCAAATGGGTTGCTGCATCGGAAGAAGGATTATATCCAGCTTCCACCTTGTTCCCCTTCAGATCCAACACTACCATGTTATCCGGCGTCAGCTTGTCATACTCAACACCGCTTGGCTTGATGACAATAAGTCCTTCCTTCCGGTCGATACCACTGACATTTCCCCAGGTAAAGGTTACCAAGCCATATTTTGGGAGAAGCATATTTGCTTCATACACTTGTTTTTTTAATGCTTCTAACATATTTAATCTTGTATGATGTTTATAGAAGCAAAAACAACATATTCCTTTCTTTTTTCTATATACGTGGTTTAATGCATTCAGATACTGTGGACTATTGATTTTTACCTGTAGCTTGACTGCTTAACAGGAGTGTATTGCCGCTACTTTTATCTGAATTGTTTATTAGCTGGATGTGCCGGAGTGTTGCTCTCAGAGTACTCTTTTTAATCAAGTCTACGATGATAATTGTTGGTGGATATCACGGTATCAGACTTTAGGATATGTTGGTATAATCTATTGATTTACGTAGGCATTGATATTGCCAAACTCAATCCTTTCGCTGCTGCGATTTCTTCCGACGCCGAAATACTCATCGAGCCGTTTCAATTTACGAATGACTATGATGGCTTCTATCTGCTGCTTTCTAAGCTGGTACCTCTGAACCAGCACAGCATCATCATAGGTCCCCCATCAACGGCACACTACGGTGACAACCTTGTTCATTTTCTTATCAGCAAGGGTTTTAAAGTGTGTGTTCTCAATCCCTTATCGACTTCCTCTATGCGTAAGAACAATGTACGCAAGACAAAAACCGATAAAGTCGACATGTTTGTTATTGCTAAAACCTTTAACAGGTATAGGAAAAGGCAGGAGCCTCAGGACACTTCAAATATGCCCGAAGGCAGGTAATAATAAATTCATGATCAGCGATATGGAACAGGTTAGATGCCAGGATGACCCCCACAATAGGCTTGCTTCCCTTGATCCGGATGGGAAAACCGCCTCCGCAAAGGGCATATTCCTCCTCTGAAAGCCCGTGTATCTTTGGAGTTTCCCCAGCCTCCTCCCACTTCAAAGAGGCCATCAGGGAG
The DNA here is from genome assembly GCF_009696375.1 of Clostridium porci. GTDB lineage: Bacteria > Bacillota > Clostridia > Lachnospirales > Lachnospiraceae > Enterocloster > Enterocloster porci. Next base: position 441,183 of record NZ_VUMD01000001.1, on the reverse strand, counting down.
CTGTTCTCCGTCAGCCTAACTGTATTGTACTTCCTCTCCATCCATTTCTGATTTAACAGGTTGGTACCGTCCGGAAGATACTGGAATACAATGCTCCCACTGCCCATGCGAATGGAAACGGCAACCACGATATTTTGACTCTTGGCATATTCCACCATAAATTTTCCCAGCTCATAGGCATCCCCCTGGTCAAATTTGGGAAACTGCAGAAGCGCCTCCTGCTTTGTTAAAATTTCTAATTCATTGGACATTTTTGTCTCCTCTATTTAATGACGGGAATCTCATATCCCCATGATTTACGGATATCATCCATAATCTCCATTACTCTGATAGTCTCAGCGTGAGGAGCCTCCTGGCACTCGATTTCATGGTTCTTAAGGGCACGCATGCATGCCAAAACTTCATACTCATAACCAGTAATCTGCTTAGGCGGCAGATAGGATGCGGTTTCTTCATACTGGTCATTGAAGACTGTGATTTTCTCCGGGTTATTGATATTGGTAATTTCAATATAGCCCTTGGTTCCAAAGATTGCGGCGCTGCGGTTCTGCGCGGCATAAACATTGCTCTGCATGGTAGCCATCTTACTGTCATCAAAAATCATGGTGATATTATCGCACATGTCAACACCATTCCTGAATACAGCCGATGTCTTGATATCAGTAATATTACCGCCAAAAATCATCCTCGCGAAATGAACCAGATAAACGCCACAGTCAAGCAATGCCCCGCCCGCAAAGTTCACATCCCAAATTCTCGGAACCGCGCTTAATTCATAGCCCAGATTAGCAGTAAGGGAAGTCACTTCTCCAATCACGCCGCTGGCGATAACATCATCGATTATCTTTCTGGACGGCATATATCTTGTCCAGATGGCTTCCTGCAGAAGAAGCTTTTTCTCCTCCGCCAAAGCCAGAATTTCTCTTGCCTGATCCGCGTTTACCGTGAAAGATTTTTCACAAAGAACATTCTTTCCGCCTTCCAGACAGATCTTTGTAAATTTATAGTGAAGAGAATGGGGAAGCGCAATATATACAAGATCCACAGCATCATCTGCCACAATCTCATCCACAGAGCCGCACACCTTTGTATATCCATATTGATCTGCCAGGCTCTGAGCCTTCTCTGCCACAGTATCCGCAATGATATAAGGCTCTACGTTCTCCATCTGGCTGATGGTGTTAGACATTTTATGTGCAATAGCGCCTGCGCCAAGAACTGCTATTTTCATCATGGTTATATCCTCTCTTTCAAAAAATCAGTTTTTAAAATGCTCCCAGGCTTTGCTGAGGCCGTCAATTACCGCGCGATAGGTCGCGTATTTTTCTTCATAAATCTCTTTGTATTCCGGGCGGGGATTTACGGTTTTTGTGATTTTTACTGTCCTGCTGATCGCTTCCTGATAGTCCTTATAAACTCCGGCTGCAATTCCAGCGGCTATCGCGGCTCCCTGGGCGCCCAGCTCTTTATCTCCAACAGTATCTACCGGGATCTGTAAAGCATCCGCGAATATTTGTACCCATACATCGGAATTGGCAGCCCCGCCTGACAGCCGGATGCTCTTAGGCGCCTGGCGGTTGCGCAGCAGCTTTTTAACATGAGTCAAATGGGAAAACACAATTCCTTCATATACGGCCCGCAGCATATGTTTTTTGTTGTGGTAAGCAGTCAGTCCCACAAAAGTTCCCTTGGCCAGGGCATCCTCATTGGAACCATTCAAGAATGGCAGGAAAATTACATTGCTGTCCTGAGGCTCAATGGACGCTACCCACTCATTGGTAATATCGTAAACACTTCTGCCTTCCTCTTTCGCGGCCTTTTTTTCATAATCCAAGAGAGTTCGGATGAACCATTCCATATTACCGGCTGATGTAGGTGAACTCTCTTCGATTAGGAAGTAACCTGGCATACAGAACATAGAATTTAAAGCAACGGTTCCGTTGTCAATGGGATTTTTTCCAATAAATTCATTGATACTCCAGGTTCCGGCCACCATACACATATCTTTCTCACTGGCCAGGCCGGAAGCGATTCCACAGGCATTTACATCAAACATTCCGGCAGCTACGGGAACGCCCTCCGGAATCAGGGTTTCATCACTTGCCTTGGCAGTGATATGCCCGGATATTTCCGCTGAATGCTTTAGCGGAGGCAGCTTTTCATACATATCTCCCAGCCCGAACAGTTCCATCAGTTCTTTATCATATGATTTTGTATGGAGATTCACCAGATTAGCACCGGAAAAATCCGTATATTCCGCAAAAGCCTCGCCAGTCAGTTTATAGCGGATATAGTCCTTAACCGCAAAAATATATTTTGTTTTCTCCAAAACTTCCGGATGGTTTTCTTGAAACCAGGCCAAGATGCTCACTGGCTGGCAGGCTAAAATCTCCTGGACAGTCTTTTCATGGACCTTCTTGTTGGTTCCGTCTTTATACCAGTTCTCCACATATTTCCAAGCTCTGGCATCTGTGGATAAGATTCCGTGATAGGAGGGATTCCCATCCCCGTCAATCATATAAAGTCCCTTTCCATGGCCGGAAAAAGACACGCCCGCAATATCTTTTGGGTCAATCCCGCTCTTTTGGATTGCGGTGCGCACTGCCTGTGCGTTCACCCTCCACAGTTCATCCATATCCCGTTCCGTGTAACCTGGTTTTGGGGTGATGGTAACCGTAGGAACACTGGAAACCGCAATCTGATTTCCCTCTTCATCAAAAATGGCGGCTTTTGAAAAAGTGCCTCCATTGTCAATACCAATTAAATACCTCATTTTCCTTCCTTTCCACTGCCGCCGGCCCTTCCCCACAGCAGCATCACCGTCATTCCCGTGCCGCCCGGACAGGGCTGTAACAGGCTTTGCCCCGGCCCCTCAGCAAACTGAGAAACCGAGGACAGACAACGGCCTGGCGCCACAACCGATTGACAGCCGCGTCATTTTGCCGCAACAGCGCTGCCTGGCATCCTTAATCTAAATCAGACTTCCTGAGGTACGCCTGGGCAGTTGGGGCCAAAGTGCTTCAGGACAACCAGAGGTTCAACCTTGCTTTCATTGGTAATGGTAATTCCCTCAACCGCAGCCTTCTCTGATACGAAGAATTCATCCGTGCTCTGCTGGCCAAAGTGAAGCAGGGTCGCGGCCTCAGCGTCATACACTCCAAACTTCCCATGTCCCTGTACAAAGATGCAGCCATATGCGGCTCCGTCCTGGATGACAACAGTCTGTCCTGGATTTACCGTCAGCTCCTTGGCCGCGATATAAGGATTGGCGTATGTAATCCATTTCTGAGTATACTGCTCATTCTCTACTTCCACAACCGGCGGTCTGAAATAGTGCTTCTTATAGTATGGATCTACATTCTTATCCCAGTCAAGGAGCTTGAATACGGCATCCACTCCATTGTCCTCAGGCGGGCACTCCTCGTTAAGCATCTCAGGCGGGTATACCTCTCCTGATACGATATTCTCATATACAGAGTTTACATCAGAATTCCACTGAGGCTCATAGGTCAATACGGAAGCCGGCGCGTGGATTACGCCTGCGGGCGTATACCAGCCAGTTCCCAGCTGAATCCGATAAGCTCTGGACAGATCGGTGATTCTGGTGTCATCATCCGCGAAATGACGGATTCTCTCTTTGATTTCCTCCGGATCTACGTCAGGGTCAAAACCAAAGTAAGTATAGTTGGCCTCTCCAAAATAATTATTCAACTGCTTGGGGAAGTAATAGCACTCCGGCTTTCCTAATTTTCCTACACGAGCCGCATCCTCAAAGGTTAAATGAAGGTGATGGAACAATGGGTTCTCGTTATCAAAGAACTTCGAATACATGGGCCAGCCATTGTATTTCTCCATTAATTCATTCCCAACGATCTCTTCCCCCAATACCTTCACTGCTGTCCGCAGAGAAAATTTTTCATCGGAATTGTAATCCACGCACACATAAGCCATGCCCTCATCCGCTTTAGCCAACTCGCCGTTCTGAGCCGCAATGGTAGATGCGAACCATCTCTCTGTGATAGAACCTCTCGCCATGCCGAAAGCAAAATAATCATCTGGATGAAGTTTTAAACGATGCCCGGCTTTTCCAAATCTTCTGGGTACAAAAGCCGGGAAGAGACGGAATACCCCTTTCCCCTTTTCAAAGGTATCACGGATTACTTTTTCGTCCTCTGTAGCATCCTTCACCACCAGGTTTCCTGTTTTCTTTGCCTCTTCCAGCTTGGCGTCCAGGTCAGCCCCGGCTTTCATGGTTAGTTCTTTTTCTGTCATCTTGCATCCTCCTATTCTTGATAAACAATTGATTCCATCGCTGTAATTAACAACCCTCTCATACCCTGGCCTTGCTTTTCATCTCCTCCAGATCTTCCTTGGATGACAAGATCCGGAAAGCCAGATGATAATCTACTGTCTCCCCTGGCTCTAGAAACTTCATGGCTCCATTTTCAATGGCATCCTCAATGCCATCAATGGTGCTGTTGCCTGGTTCCAGCCCTAACACATAATCGCCCGCCCCCATCATTTTCCACTGAACAAAATGATCCAGGGTGGTTTTGTCAAATTCAATAGCGATTCCAAGGTTCAGGTTCGGATTATAGACTGCCGCCCCTGTCCAGTGATCCGCGTCAGCTTTCAGATCATGATAATAGCACATTTCCTCATAATTCGGATCCGGCTTTTGCAGCTGATCCCAGATTTGAATCCCTTCCTGAGCGTGGTTTGTCCGGGCCTTGGTCTCCCTGGCCGGAATAAAGATCTCGCTGTCTGGTGATAAGACTGGGTAGCCGATATTACAGTGATACAGAATCATATGGTTGGTTCTCTGGAATCCCTGGTTGGTCACCCTGTCTCGGATTGTGAATTTCTTTTCTTGATAATTACACCGAATTTCTCTCTCCAGGAGCATCTTGTGGCCAAAGATCACCCCATCCCTTACCTTGCCTGTAATGACAACACTGGGGATATCCCCCTCTTCCACCACGCAGGTCACTTCCTCGGCAGGGACATGGGAGATATTCCCATGAAGCCCATAGTTCTTCCCCTCATATTCGTTGGGGGCCCCGGCGCTTTTCAGGCCGCAGGTGGTCAGGAATCCGGCGGTAAAGCTTTTTAAAAATCCCAGCTCCTTATCGTCAAAATATTGAGGCGCCACAACCCCGCAGGGAGAAATAAAGCCAATATTTTCTCCCTGAAAGTCCAGATACGGTATGTCCATCCCACGGCTGACATTGACGTCAAAATGCATGCCGGAGCGGTTCTGCACATCAATCATCTCAACTCCCTCAGCTTTTCCCTCCCGCATCAGGAGCCTTTTGGCTTTCAAGAGCTGATCTCTGTTCCCTATGTATTGCCTCTCCTCTTGATATTTCATCTGACTTACGCACAAACTCCTTTCTGAAGGATGATATTCCCATAACGGGAAGTGTCCCCTGTCTGCACCACCACATAGGCTTTATCTGCCTCTTCATAGAAAGGAATCCTCTCCAGATAATGGAATTCCTTAAAAGCATTATCCTTATCATATTTGTTCAGTAAAGTTCGGTAGGTTTCCCAGATGGTTACTTCCGGTTCATGAGGCAGCTTCTGCATCAGGCGCACCGGGTCTTCCACAAAGTAATCCAGTGGGAAAAAAGGAAGAATTGCCTCTAACAATTCCGGGATTTCCACACTATCCATCCGAACCAGCCGCTTTGCGTGGGCCGCCGCCGGGAACCCGGCGTCCGCAATCACAAGATAATCCGAATGCCCCATTTCCATCATATATTTCACCAAATCCGGCGGAAGGATTTTAGGAATATTTCTCAGCATATATTATACCGCTCCTTTCCATATTTTTCCATTAATGTTCACGTAACAGGACAGTTGCCTAATTCCAAAAGTTTTGTTCACAGGGAGGAGTATCTTCTTGTCCGGCGTAGCCGTACAAAAAGCATTGTAAACTGAAACTTTTATAAAACAGCACCGCTACAAAGCATCTGGGATTTCCTCTGCAGGCGGTACTGTTCTCTTATTTATGATCTAACTCAGCTCTTGCTGTTTCGATCTTAGATAGAAATGTGTTGATTTACTTTGAAATAGCTTCGACACCGCCTGACAGATAGGCCTCTACGTTCTCCTTTGTGATAGGGCGGAAGGGGATTCTGGTATCTTCTTCATATTCCTGTCCTGTTACAATCTGGTAGGCCACATCCACGCCGCCTTTGCCCTGTCCCTCAGAGTCCTGAAGAACGGATACGCCGTACTCGCCATTCTTAACAGCCTCAACCGCGTCTTCCAGGCCATCTACGCCGCCGATAACGATATCAGTTCTTCCAGCAGCCTTGCAGGCTGCCAGAGCGCCAAGGCCCATGTCATCATTCTCACAGATAATAGCCTTCAAGTCATCGCCATAAGTGGTCAGCCAATCTTCTGCCAGAGCCATTGCCTCGTCACGCTTCCAGTTCGCGGTCTGAGTAGAAAGAACCTCAAAGTGATCTAACATTCCAACCTTCTCAAATCCCGCATAACGGCCAACCTGTCCGGACTGTCCCATGGGACCCTCAATGATGCATACTTTGGATCCCTCCGGCACATTCTCCATAAACCAATTTCCAAGAAGCTCTCCTGACTCCTGATCGGTACAGCCTACGAACGCGGTATAGTCCTTATCCGCAATATCCCCATTGTCAACAATAATCGGAATTCCCGCATTGTTTGCCATGCTTACAACAGGAGCGCTTCCCTCTACATCCTGAGGAATGACGATCAAAGCATCCACACCTTGGGCAATCATAGTTTCACAGTCGCTGATCTGCTTGTTTACATCTCCGGCCGCGTCCATCATGATCAGGTTGATGCCCAGCTCCTTAGCCCTTGCCTCCGCCGCGTCAGCGATATTCTTAACAAAGGTATCTGAGTTTGTCTTGGATGAGAAACCAATGGTGATGCTGCTATCGCCTTCTGCTTTTGTCTCTCTGGCCGCTTTCTCTCCGCCATCAGACTGTGCCGCCGTGGTAGCCGTAGTAGCAGAAGAACCACCGCAGCCTGCCAATATGCTGCCAGTCACCGCAAAACACAACGCAACACCTAAGATTTTCTTTTTCATTTTAATCTCCTCCTTTAAATTAAATATATAAACATTTGTTAAATGCCGAAACCCTTTGATTTTACTGGGCTTTCTTTCTTGTTTTATATAAATTTTCTCTCCGCAAATGGTATAATAGAATCATCACAAACCACTATACAATTCGCGGAGGAGAAAATTTATGGCTACAAAATACCGTCAAATTTCTTTAAAAGATACCTTATCAGACTGTTGGGACATGTTTATGGAAGATACCCCTTCCTTCTTTCAGCTTTTAGATGAACATTTTAAATTACATATATAGTATCTCGCATGACATTGTTTCAATATAGTAAACCCGAATGAAATCCCTTAATTCTCGGAACCCTTTGACTTCATATCCAGAAATACCGCGACTACAATCAAAAGGCCTTTCGCGATCTGCTGATAGAAAGAGTTAATGTTCAGCAGGTTCATGGAGTTGGTCATAAGCCCTAACAAGATAAAGCCTTCGATAGTGCCCACCAAGGAACCAAGTCCGCCGTTCATGCTGGTTCCTCCAATCGCGGTGGCCGCGATAGCATCCATCTCATAACTCTCACCGGCTGTTGGCTGGCCGGAGCTGATACGCGCTGACAGAATCAAACCCACGATTGACGCGCAGATTGCGGAAATCACGTATACGGTTAATTTCACTCTTCTGGTTCTGACGCCGGAAAGCTTTGCCGCATTCTCATTACCGCCGATTGCAAAAATGTACCGTCCAAAGGTAGTCATCTTTAAGGTAATGAGTCCCACGGCCACCACAATCACCAAAAGGATGATCGGGATGGGGATTCCCAAGAAATATCCCTGGCCGATGGCGATAAAGGATGGATCCTTGATCGGGTAAGGCTTACCATTGGAATAAGCCAAGGCGATACCACGCCCAATGGCCATGCTGGCCAAGGTGGCGATAAAAGGCTGGAACCTTACATAAGAAATCATGTATCCGTTAAACAGGCCAAAGAGAATGGAAATGGCCACACCTGAGATACAAGCCACAAACCAGTTAATCCCCATTGCCAGGAAAGAACCGCAAATTACACTGGTGATTGCCACTACGGAACCTACGGAGAGGTCGATGCCGCCAGTCAAGATGACACAAGTCATTCCAACAGCAATGATACCGTTAATGGAAACCTGACGGATGATATTAATAATATTTTGAGGCTTTAAAAATACCGGGGATACAATGCTCATAATAATTACAATTGCTAAAATTACGAACAGCAGTCCAAACTGCCTCAGCAGCTTCGTCAAATCTTGCTTTTTTTCCATCTCAATCTCCTCCCAATGCTAATTTCAAAATTGTTTGCTGGGATTTCGCTTCTTCTCCCAGCAATTCACCTGTAATCCGTCCGCCGCACATCACGATCACCCGGTCGCTCATGCCAATCAGCTCCGGCATCTCAGAAGAGATCATAATAATCGCGATACCCCGCTTTGCCATATCCAGCATAATGTTATAAATCTTGGCTTTCGCGCCTACATCAATTCCTCTTGTGGGCTCATCCATGATTAACACTTTCGGGGCAGACAGCATACATTTAGCAAGAACCACCTTCTGCTGATTTCCGCCGGATAGGCTTCCAGCCGCGTCCTCAATGCCGTTCATTTTGGTGGCCATCTGTGCCGCATAATCCTGGCAGAGATTTTTTTCCTTTGGCTTGTTAATAAACCCGCCTTTGGACATTAGATCGAAATTTTGAATTGAGATATTTTCCCGGATACTTCTGTCCAAGAACAGCCCCAGAGCCTTCCGATCCTCGGAAGCAATGATAATATGGTGCCGGATCGCGTCCCGGGGATGACTGATCGTGATCTTTTCACCATTCAGGTAAATTTCCCCTGAATCCAGCTTATCGTACCCTACCAAGGCCCGCATGACCTCGCTGCGCCCAGCTCCCACCAGGCCAGCCATTCCCAGGATCTCCCCTGCCTGTACAGTCAGATTCACATTTTCAAATACGCCCTTCCGGTTAAAGTTCTTCAGCTCCAGCACCACATCCCCCTTCTTCACCGTGCTGCGGGGATATCCGCCTTCCAGCTCACGTCCGACCATCATGTTGATCAGTTCTTCCGGGGTGGCTTCCTTTGTGCGGACGCAGCCGATAAACTTGCCGTCCCGTAAGACAGAAACCCTGTCCGCCAGTTGGAACACCTCTTCCATACGGTGGGATATATAGACAATGCCTACCTTTTTTGCTTTCAGGCTGTCGATGATCTTAAAAAGGGTTTCCGTCTCCTTCTCTGACAGGGAAGATGTTGGTTCATCCATAATGATCACCTTGGAGTTATAGGACACAGCCTTGATAATCTCCATCATTTGTGTCTGGGCAATATTCAGATTCTTCATCTTCATATCCGGTTTGATAAACTCGGATAGTTCATATTCTTCCAAAAGCGCCTGGGTGCTGTCATTCAACGCCTTTTTGTCCACAAAAGGTAAGCCTTTAATCTTATGCCGTTCCCGTCCAAGGAATACATTCTCCGCTACTGTCATCTCCGGAATTGGGCTCAATTCCTGATGAATCATGGAAATTCCCGCGTCCAGCGCGTCACGGGCAGATTTAAAATCCGCTTCCTTTCCATCCAAAAGCACGGTTCCGGCATCCTTTGTATAAATCCCCATGATAATCTTCATCAGCGTTGACTTTCCCGCACCATTTTCGCCCATCAGTGCGTGAAGCTCTCCTGGGGCTACGCTCAGTTCCGCTCCGTTTAACACGCTTACGCCAGAAAAAGATTTACAGATGCCCTTGGCTTCCAAAATATACTCTTTCTCTTCCAAGCCTTCCTCCTCCTTCCACAACTGTTTTGTCCTTTCCCAGTTCCCTTTGCACATTGCCGTGCAGGTTTCTGTCTGCTAAAAATGCACAATATACACCTATTTTAACCACATTTTTTTGGCATTTATGAGAAATTAAAAACACCTCCATTACCGTTTTGCATAATATTTCTGTCATAAATAATTTATTTTTTGTTGATGATGGATTAATTATTGCAGAAAAACGTTTTTCTGTCAATAGGTTTTTTACATTTAAATCAACATTGTGAAAGTTGTATGGTTTTCTTTTTTGTTTTTGTGCATTATGTTTAAACTTTTATCTTGAATTATTCACCGCAAAGCTGAAAGCAAAACTTCGGGACGGCGTCCGGTATTGCAGCAAAGATGCAGATCTGTTCATGATCCCACTTTTGCAGGAATACCGGAACAACTATCCATCGCTTCCATTATATTTACGCGGGGACAGCGGCTTTGCGTCCCCAAGTCTCTATGAGGCACTTGAGGATAACGACTGCAAATATGCGATCCGTTTGAAACTGAACCAGACGCTGCTTAAATATGCTGCTGACAGCAGCTTCTCAAAAACAGTGCCTGCAAACCGGCTTCAGATCCATGTTCTGGCGTACAATTTATTCAATTGGTTCCGGCGGTCAGCTCTTGCTGTTAAAATGCGAAAACAGCAGGTCGATACCGTCCGTTTGAAACATAGCAGCTTTTTAACGAACATTGACAATCTCAAGGGTCTCAACGAATAGCCATAGGGATACTATACCCATTTTTGGTACTGGTCGTTGACGCAACAATGAGATTTCAGTATTCAGAGTATTTCGGCGAACAACTCAGGTCAGGATTTATCGCCGTGAATAATTCAGGTTTATTTAAAAAATGTCTTTAATCATAATTCAAGGTATTTCGATAATCGAAAATTTTATTTATAAATTTTGTTCCGCAACTGTTATTTTTTTCAAAAATAAATGTTGAAATATACCATAACAGGTAGTAAAATGCAAATAGAAACACTTAAAATGTTTCCGGGGAAGGGGAGATATTGTGCCAAACATAAAGGATGTGGCCAAAAAAGCTGGGGTTTCCATATCAACGGTATCCAACGTGTTAAATGACACAAAATTCGTAAGCGAAGAACTGAAAAAAAAAGTGCAGGATGCCGTTCAGGAATTGAATTATAAGGTGGATCCCATTGCCCGCAACATGAAAACCAGAAAAACTAAAACCATTGGGCTGATCACAGCCGATGTATGCGGACTCTTCTATCCTTTTCTAATTAAGGGTGTTTATGAGGTTGCCAACCAAAGGGGATACCAGGTGATGATATGTGATTCCGCCGGCGAGTACGGAGAACAAGGCGCGATTGAACGGGAAAAGGAAAATTTTGATAAAATGTTTGCCAACAAGGTAGGCGGGATTATATTTGCGTCTGTGACATCTCCTCATATGGACAAAGAGTACTGGTATTCTCTCAAGAAAAAAACATTTCAGCATCAAAATATCCCCCTGGTCAGCATTGAGCAGGATTTCTCAGAGGTTGGAATTGATTCGGTATATTTTGACTGTTATGCCAATTCCGTAAAGGCAACGGAACATTTAGTGGAATGTGGCTGTAAAAAAATCGCCCATGTTACTGGGCCTGTTTTCAGCAATGTAGTAAAGGAACGGATGCAGGGTTACCGGGACGCCATGAAAAAATCCGGTTTAGATGTTAAGGATATCATGATAGCCTATGGCGATTACACGCATCAGAGCGGTTATAAAGCAGCAAAAACCTTGATTCAGAACGCAAAAGGATTAGATGGGATATTTTTCGCGAATGATCTGATGGCTCTGGGAGCGTTAAGGGCGTTTAAGGAGTTAAATATCCGCATACCGGAAGATATCAAAATTATAGGATATGACAATACTTTTGCCTCAGGCCTTGTGGATCCTTCCCTTTCAACGATCCATATTCCGAAAAGGCATACAGGAAAACTGGCAATGCAGCTGCTTGTTGACCAGATTGAGAATCCGGTGGAAAACCGAAAGGTGCAAAAAATCAAGGTGGAAGGCCGATTGGTGGTTCGGCAATCCACTGTAAGCGGTGCGTCAGATGACAGGGTTTTAGCTGACTGAGAACAAGGGTACGGCACACTATAGAGGGAGGGAATCAAAGTGATGGGAACTGGAAAAAAAGCGTATCGGATCGGGGTTTATGAGAAAGCCCTGCCCCAAAAGCTGAGCTGGGAAGAGAAATTCATTGCTTCCCGAGAGGCTGGTTTTGACTTTATGGAAATGAGTGTGGACGAATCTGATGAAAAGCTTGCCCGCCTGGACTGGAGTGATCAGGAAATTGAGGCGGTACTGAAAGCAGAGGCAAAAACTGGATTCCCCATTGAAAGTATTACTTTTTCCGCCCAAAGGAGATATCCTATGGGAACACTAAAGTGGAGGAAAGAAGCCTGGGAAATCATCGAAAAATGCGTTGCCTTCGCGAAGAAGATGGGCATCCGGATTATCATGACCCAGGGATATGACGTATACTATGAGGAAACCAGTGATGAGATCACAAGAGAACGGTTCTATCAGACCCTGGAGAAAGCTGTCATGTTAGCTGCTGCCCATGGAGTGACTTTGGCCACTGAAACCATGATGGATCAAGAATTTATGAATTCTGTGGAAAAAGTCATGTACGGTGTCAATCGGATCAATTCTCCCTACTACCAGGCTTATCCTGATATTGGGAATATTTACAACAGCACGGATGATATCATCCGGGATATTCGGACAGGGGCCGGACATATGGTGGGAGCCCATTTGAAAGAAACTCTACCCGGCAAAGACCGGAGCATCCCTTATGGGCAGGGGCAGGTGGATTTTCCAACTTACATTGCCGAATTTTATCGCCAGGGCATTCGCCGCTATGTGGCGGAATTCTGGCATGACGGAGGGGATAACTGGAAACAGGTGATGAAAGAAAATCGAGACTTCCTGGATCGGCAGTTTGACCTGGCATTTAAGATGATAGAAACGTAATTGTCCAGAGTTTCCAGATAAACAGAGTAATCATAACCGTTCATACGGGGCATCAAGACTATGAAAAATTATTCACTGCAAAGCGGTGCATGCGGATGAAATCCGCACAAAACCTACAGTTACAAGTGAGTGTAAAAAAAGCCCAGCTTTCGCCGGGACTTTGTCTACAACGGTTAGGGTTCATAAATCAGTTACGGTATATGTGCCTCCCCGGGATAAACCAATATGTAAGATTTCATCACGCTTATACGTCCAATGAAATACCATCAGCTCTGTATTGATAGATTCTGTCTGCCAGTTCCTTTTTTTAATATAATTTTGTCCATACGTAGTATGTAGAAATATCTGCATTAAGCACTTGGGTGTTCTTAAGTTTATGTCTCTTTATAAAATAGAACAAAGCACTAATTCCATACACCTGAGAGCAGTGTTATAAATGATATAAATAAAATCAGAATCCCTACACACAACATATGCAAATTTTTCTTAAATAGTAATTTAAAAATAGCAGTTTCAGAGCAGATTAAAATAATCAAACAAACACTTAATACTGTCCATCCAAACATAGCATAAATATCTCGTTCTACTTCGGGTATTGTATATGCAGCTCCCTTTGCTATACCCTGGATATCAGTAATAAAAATCAGTAAACATGGGCAAGTAAAAAATCCCAAAAATATATTAATTAATACTCCAAATATTTTCTTCATTCATCTAGTTTTCTGTCATTTCAGTAGATAATCAATAGCGTTGTATATTGCTTAATTATTTTTCGAAAGGAACTAAATCCAGTATATCCCAAATGACACATTAAGCAGAGCGTATTATATCCAGATATCCTGGCAAAAAATTTAAACGTTTCCTTTTATACCAACCATCTTCCGTCTCAAACAGTACTTCATTTTCACTTACAATATAAAATGCACTGCCAAATTCGAAAATTTCTTTATCGTTTTAATAAATATTAGCCACTTGAACATGAACAAAATATAACTCATTCTTTCTCAGCATCTCTCTAGTCCCTTCTGCTAGATGTCAGATACTTTTATACATATCCCATTTATCCATATGTATAATGGCACAATCATATCTGGGATTATCAACAACAACCTCATCATTTATTCTGATTTCATCGGAACTATAAAATATTCTTTGTCCAACATAGCCTTCCTTGTGATCACCTTTATAATGCTGACCTATTCCCATAAACTCAGTTATTTCCCATTCACCATAAAACATTTCCATTTTTCAGATACCCAATCTTGAATCCGCCATATGTATGCAAAAAAAACGCCAGCAAAATCCCATAGTTCAGGATCATGACCCAGTTTCCGCGCCGGTAAAACGGCATCTGGAGTATGGTATCGTTATAACATCCGATCCAAACTGCCGCATACAGCAAACATAGACCTATCAACATAACCGCCGCGAAAAACAGCTTGATCAGCCGTTTATATTGTTCTTTTGTCTTTAGGTTTCTCATGACTTTCTTTCACTCAATCCTTTTCCTTTCTCGTCTGCAGCCCGTACTCCAGCCATTCTCACACTTACCAAAAATCCGCCGCATACGCAAAGCTGCTGCCCATATGCTTCGTTGATCCAATCCACACATTGAATCGAGTATCCCATAATGATCACAATAAATGAAACAGCCATGCAAACTGTCTTATTTTCCTTGATTTAAACATAATAAACCTTTATACAGTATATCATTGAATAAGGAAATACGCAACTTATTAATTTTTTGAATTCAATGAACCCAAAGATAAATGCACTTTCCTCAAAGATTATAAAAAGAAACATATCTGCCAAACCTATGAATTTGTCTGCAAATAATGTGTAGGCTTTGCAGCTACTGCAATTCCTTTTGTGCTATTTCATCCCCCGCGGCTTCCATTGCCTCAACCTAGACAAAGCTCCTTTTGTATGCAATAGCTGTGCACATTTTTTTACTCTCATATTTTTTAACAACAGCACTAGAATCAGCAAATTAGAACATGTCTTAACCAGTATGGATGTATGTAGTTCACATAACGCTCCCACAAACAACAGCACTCGTTCCTTTTTACTCAACTCTGATGTAAAATACCCTTCTATGCTGCTGCACAGAGCTATAATTGTAAGACCCGACAAAATAAACTCTATCATAATCTCCATAACGCTGCTTTCCAGCATTAAAAGCGCAGGATTCAGCACAAACAAAAACGGAATCATATAAATCGGTATAGCAATTCTGCTTGCGCACAATCCTAACCTGAGCGGACTTTCATTTAACAGACTGGCGGAAGCAAAGATTGCCGTTGCCACCGGAGGCGTAATACAGGAAAGAATGCCGAAGTAAAAAACAAACATATGCGCGGCAATCGGCTCAACTCCAAAGTCTACAAGAGCGGGCGCTACTAAAACACTCAGCACGATATACACAGATGTTGTGGTCATGCCCATGCCCAGGATTAGACCTGCCAGCATAGTAAATACCAACAGAATTATTTTATATCCGCCTGAAAGAGCTAACAGAACCGTTGAAAACTTAAGTCCTAGGCCCGTTACCGATAAAACACCAACAATAATTCCTGCAACAGCACAGGCAACGCTGACCGTCACAGCTCCTTTCGCAGATCGCTCCATTGCCTGCACGATCACTGGGATTGTCATACGCCTTTCTTTGTTAAACTGTGATACAATTACCACAAGAACCGTTGACCACATTCCTGCTTTAATCGGCGACCACTTCAAACCTGAAATCGTAACCATTAAAAATATAATCGGAATCAAATAATAGAAACCGGATTTTAGAACCGGCAGCCAGTCTATCTTATCCTTTTTCCCTATCAGTCCTAGACGGTTTGAATGGCAGTTGATCGTGAGCCAGATTGTTAAATAAAATAGTATACCAGGAATCAATGCTGCTTTTGTTACTTCTCCATAAGAAACAGCCAGTGTTTCCGCTATTATGAAAGCTGCCGTTCCCATAACAGGTGGCATTAGCTGCCCTCCGGTACCTGAAATGGCAGCGATTGCGCCACAAAAATAATTTGAGAATCCATCCTTTTTCATCATCGGAAACGTCATAGGCCCAACTGCCATAACATTAGCAACGGCACTGCCGGAAACCATTCCCAGCAGTCCTCCTGCCATTGTATTGACCTTTGCTCCACTTCCCTTCCGTGATCCCAGCAGAATGCTTGCCATTTTCAGAAAAAATTCGCTTGCACCGCTCAATTCAAGAGAACTGCCCAAAATTATAAATACAAAGATCTGCTTTGCCGCTGTTCCCAATATCGTTCCGTAAATTCCTGATGTTTCCATTGTTAGAATACTGATGATCCGCTGAACCGTAAAGCTTACGGTACCCATGCTTCCCTTTATGTACTGTCCAAATAACGCATAGATAATAAACAGCAATGCAATGAAAGGAAGCGTTCTTCCCAATCGTATATTGGCACAGTCAATGACTGCGGCAATGATCAGGATACCAGCCAAGAGGTCCATTTTTTCTGGCCGGATAACCCTAAATGACATCTCATACCAATTCACAAAAATATAGACAGAAGCAAAGAAGATTCCCAGCAATATGAAAATACTCCATAAATCCAGAATCCCCTTTGCTATTTTGTTCCGAATATGAATCAGCAAAATGATTGACAAAATGAATCCCAAGAACAGACTTCTTTGCTGCATTGCCGGAAAAATACCAAATATATAATTTGCCAGCTGGATTCCTGTTAAACACACACACAGAAATGAGATCACTCCATCCAATACCGTTATTGCACGATTTGTTTTCTTTGTATTCATTCTACCTTTCCACCCATAAGCTCTGAATAATACCGTATTGCTCCTTCATGAAACTTCAAAATATCACTGTCCAAAAACAGCTTTGTCATATCAAAACTCCACTCTGCTCCGCTGGAATGGATCTTGGCTAATTCTTGTGTACCTTCATTTAATATTTTTGTAATTTGATATGCCAGCTCTGCGTCCAGTTTAGCATTACATGCCAGAAGTGTATTAACTGACAGGCAAGTCATATCCTCCTTCTGTCCGGAATAGGTTCCCGCATCAATGACTACAGGATGCCAAAACGGATATGTTTCTCTTAGTTCTTTTGTTTTCTCATCATCCACTGACAAATACACCACTTCGCTAGAATAATCCAGATCGGTCACCGTTGCCTGTGGAATCCCTCCTGCCATAAACGCCACATCAATCGTTCCATCCTTCAATGCGTCAGCCTGCTCACCAGGACTCATTGGTATGATCGTACTGTTTTTCTCAGTACATCCGTAGCTTTTAGCAACTGCCAGCGCCATATAATACGTTGTAGAGCCAACGGGAGGAACAGATACTTTCTTTCCGCATAGATCCGAATAATGTTCTACTCCCATTCCTTTCAAAGACAGCCCATATAAATATGCTGTATGACCAACCTGAATTACTCGCAATTCCTTCATTGGAGTCTGAAATCCCCGCTGCTTCTCTCCATTTTCTGCATAATAAAATCCATCAATCGTGACAATTCCCAAGTTGGACGGATTTTGTTCCACCAGTGTCATATTCTCAACAGGAGAGCCGCTGGTAGACTGAGTTGTGACATTGATCCCTTCCAGCTTTTCACTCAGAAGCTTTGCCTGTCCTGCCGCAATATAATAATATGTCCCGCCGCTGTTTCCTGACATAATTGACAAATTGTTCGATGTTATCTCCGTGTTCTGTACCGCCTGATTATCTGATACAGAAGCTCCGATCAATAGTAAAAGCAATGGGATAAAAATCCAATTACTATCTATTTTTAATCTCATACTGCCTCTTTTCTATATGTCTCCGTAAACATAAAGGGGCGTTGTTCCAAATATGAACCGCCCCTTATACCATCCGTCAATACCCGTTTACTTAAACCGAACGGTTTATCCTGTTTAGATATGTTCAATAAAATGCGTAATAACAAATTTATCCAAGTTCCTTTACAGCCCGTTCCAATTGGTTCATAGCTTCTATAACCGTAGACTTGGGGCACGCAATATTCATTCTCATAAAGCCTGTCCCCTCCACTCCAAAGGTTGAGCCGTCATTTAAACCTAATTTCGCCTTTTCAAAAAAGAATTTTTTTAATTCTTCCTGTGACATATTAAGGCCCCGGCAATCAAGCCATAATAAATAGGTTGCCTCTGGTTCTGCCAGCTTGATCCTTGGGATCTTCTCCTGAATGAAGTTTACAACATAGTCCTTATTTATCTCCAGATATTCCATCAGTTCATCGGCATAATCATCACATTCTGTGTAGGCAGTGATAAACGACAGCATTCCGAAAATAGTACGTCCATAGTTCTTATTATTCTCAATAATAATCTGAATATTATCACGCAGCTTCTTATTCGGTATAATCGCAGCGCCCGTTCTGAAACCTGCGATATTAAAGGTTTTGCTTGGATTGATCAAAACCATACAATTCTGTGCAAATTCTTCCGAAATTGACGCAAAGGGAATATGTTTATAACGCTTATATGTCAGATCACAGTGGATTTCATCTGAAACAACAATTACATTATATTTCAGACAAAGTTCACCAATTTTGATCAATTCTTCCCGTGTAAAGGCTCTCATCGTCGGGTTATGGGGATTGCTCATGAAAAACAGCTTCGTTCTTGGGTCCTTTAATTTATTTTCAAGATCCTCAAAATCAATCTGATATTTCCCCTTCTCATTCTGTATGAGAGGATTTGTTAAAAGCTGACAGCCATTATTTTTTGTAATAGCATGAAATGGAGGATATACAGGAGGCTGTATTACAACTTTATCTCCCGGATAGGCAAATGCCCTGATCCCATACATCAAAAATGGCAGAACTCCGTTTGAATATTTAACCCACTCTGGTTCTACATTCCAGCCAAAACGTACTTTTTCCCATCTCGCAGCGGCCTTCTCAAATTCAAAGCTTTCTACCGGATACCCATAACAGGGATGCTCTGCCCTCTTTTTAATTGCATCCGTAATCTCTTTTGGAACTGCAAAATCCGTATCTGCTATCCACATGGGAATTACATCCTTTGGGTATGCAGGTTCATATTTTTTGCATTCAGATGCCCTTCTGTCAATGATCTCATCAAAATTGTATCTCATTTTATCTACTCCTTTCCTTTCACTTAACAGCTCGCTACAGCGCTACGAAAATGATATAGGTTGCAACCAGATTCATAATATACGCAGCAATCATAGGAACCATATTTCGTTTTATCACATCCTTTATTTCAACCTCTGCTACACCGCTGATCGCAATAACAGCCGCACAGAATGGAGAACAACATCTTGCGATTCCACCTGTCAGATGCATAGGAATTGCTAGGGCCGCTGTTTCAATACCAAGAATCTTAGCAATTCCCGGAGTCAATGGGCCAAATGCCATCCAGGGTGCCTGTCCGCTGCCTGTTAATAGAGCGGTTGCCAGAATAATAAGGCTGAGCATGATCATGGCAATGACAGTTGCTCCGGTCATATGGGAGATCCATCCTGTGATGATGTCAATTCCCTTCATTTGCTTGATCGCTTCCGCAAACACTGCTGCCGCAACCATCAGTACAACTACAGTTGTAAAATAAGAACCCATCCACTCGAACACTTTTTTTAGATTATCTCCTATTTTGGCAGTGTTCTTTGTTACAATAAGATCGCATATAAATACTACAAAGAAGCCAACCAGATTTGCTGTTATAATATCCATGGAAACGCTTGTAAAGCTAAATGCGATAACCAATACCAACGGAATCAGTGGAAACAGTCCATAAAATACTGGAACGCCATAATCTCTTGGTGAGAAGGCGAGCTCTTGTGCATTCTGTGTAGCAGCAGAATTTCCAAATTCTTTTTTATCCATATACTTAAAATACATGGCATAAAACACTGCCATTACTAAAATAACCGCGGCGCACACATAACCTTCATAGTGCAGGAAAAACTCCATCGGCGTTACGCCTAAAACCTCTGTCGCTCCAAAAATCGCTGAGCTGTCATTCGGACCATAGTCCATCATTCCGATGGTGATCAGTACTACTGCCGCACTCAGCTTACTTACTCCCAGTGAAACAAGAATCGGAAAAATGGTTGCCATGAATAACAGCCCTAACGATACCTGACTGGTAATGAATATCTTCAATAAACAGCCTGCGGCAAAAACGCCTCCTAAAATCAGATATGGGCTTTTCAGTTTAACCAAAACACGTCCTACTGCCGCTGCCAATACTTTAGAGGCCCCCATATGATTCATCAGCATAACATAACTGGCAACAACCATTAGGCGAATACCGGTACCCTGCACAGTACTGATGAATTTCGTACGGATTACATCTACCACATCAAGATAGAGATTTCCGGTTGTATTATCCCCTAATACCGATTCGCCTGTTAGGAAAGTCACAACCAGCAATGCAGCTGTTCCAACAAAAAAGAATACCAGCTTGGAATCCATCTTCTTCAAAATCATAACTGCTGCAATTACAATGAACAGCACAGTCAAAAGAACAAACATTACATCGTACATATTACCCTCCTCCTTAATTCAACTGACGTCTGACGTCTGATTCTTTATTTAGTATAGAGCATTCGTGCACTTTAGTCAATATGATTTTCAAATTATTTTTTATTTGGTCATTATACACAATTTTATACCTTTATTTTCTACAAATGAAAATGTTTATCCCCCACTGCTATTTGACAATTATTACTCCATATACTATACTATCATTAAATAAAATTCCGTAGTGCCATACTTTAAACATTACGTTGTTAGGGAGTACATATGACAAACGCTAAAACTTTATCCGTGTCTATCGCATCAGAAATTGAGAATATAATTATTGAAGGATCACTAAAACCCGGTGACCGGATTCCCAATGAACAGGAATTAATGGAAACGTATCACACAAGCCGTTCCACGATTCGGGAAGCCATTAAATCTCTTGTCTCCAGAGGAACTCTTGAAATACGCCGTGGAAAAGGCACCTTTGTATGTCAGCTGCCAGGAATGACGGATGATCCCCTTGGTCTTAACTTTTTGGGGATTGACAATCTTAATCCTTATCTATATGAAGCAAGATTAATTTTTGAACCTGAAATCTGTGGTCTTTCTGCTAAAAGAGCCACCGATCAGGAGATCCGGATTCTTCAAAAGCTTTCTGATAGCATTGATGAGCTGGATAAGGATCTGCATGGGCAGGAAACAGAAATTCAAGTGATCCAGCAGCTTCACGAAAAAGATAAGGCATTCCATATGATGCTATGCCGCACATGCCATAACCCTGTTTTGGAACGTATGATGCCGATTATCATTCGGTCTATCTCTGTCATTTATGATCCAATAACCTTTAAAAACCGCCTTACATCAAAGCCGCGGCGATCCACCCATGACAAAATCTGTAAGGCAATTTCCGCACATAATGCGGAGCTGGCAAAAGAATTAATGTACCAACATCTTTATAATGCCATGGATTTTAATTACTAAAAATAAATATCTCAATTTCCTATAACCGTATCAACAGTACACAATTCAGAATAGCAGCAAACTAAAAAGGGTATCCCCAGAAGCTGATTTCTGGTTCAATCCTATGCCAGATCCAACGCCCGGCTAAACGGACATACTGAATCAGCCTAACGATTGTACAGAAACCAGCATTCGAGATACCCTTCTGACTTTCAGACAGCCTGTTTTACTTTCTTTTATTGTGCAGCCTTAAGCAACTCCACAAAATCCTGAACTGGATCTGTTGGAACCATCTGTGCTGTCACCTTCACACCCTGTTCGGCCAGATAGAGGAAATTTTCAATATCCTCCTCGGTTACGCTGACTGCTTTTTTTATCATTTTCGTATTCTGCTTACCCGCCATATTTCCCACATTTACCTGCTCCATATGAAAACCGGCATCATAGAGACTGCGTATGGTTTTCGGGCTTTTTGCTACGATAAATACTCTTTCCCCCTCATACTTGCCTGCACACAGGTTGTCAGCGGCCTTGGCTGCGGTCAGGATGGACAGCTTACATTGTTTAGGGCATGCCATTTTCAGGGCCTCCTTGTTTACAATATCCTTCACAACCAAATCATCCACTACCATGATTCTGGTTGCCTTTGTCACAAGGCTCCATACAGCCGCAACCTGACCATGGATCAGGCGGTCATCAATTCTAATATTTACTATTTCCATCATCGCTTTCTCCTTTTTGTTTCTTTTTTCTCAGTAAGCGGAGATCGGTCTCACATACGCTGGAATGTCCTGTACTCCCGCTATTATTTCACTGTCACAAACACAGGGGAGGTCCAGGCAGCATCTCCATTTTTCTGCCAAATCCTCAGCCTCAGATTTCCATTCTCCTTCATCTGCAGCCTTTTCTTGAAGGAAACCTTATAAGAGGATTCCGGGTATGCTTTCCCCACTCTGAATTTATAGGCATTATGCCACCATGGGTCATCTCTATAATGGGTAATGTCTCCCCAGGTTTCTTTCGTTAGCCTTCTGACCTCATCCCACAAAGCGAATACCTTGGAGGACTCAAACATTTCCCTAACAGACAGAGGATATTCCTTCCCGTCAATGGTCAGGCGCAAAAAACTGTCAGCATCTGCCTCTACTTCAAAGATAAAGCCCTCTGTTGTTACGTTACTGGGGCCCATCCACTTTCCTGTAGCTGTAGACTGATACGTAGTGATGGAAAAATCACAGCTTTTTTCATCTTGTGCCGTGATCTCCTGCCCAAAGTTATTCCAGCACTTTTCCACGTTCAAAAGACTTCCGTCCACTTCAAGACGTCCGGTCCACTCCTTCATCCACTGTTCCTTGTATACCCGGGTGTCAGGCCCCCAGCCTAGTTCTAGACGGAATTTAAACCGCACAAGTCCTTGAATCGGATTTCTCTCCCAGGCTCCAGAGTGCACCACCATTTCCTCCAGAATATTATCTCTCAAAATTTCTATCCGGTCAACGGCTGCCGTACCCTTTACATGAAATTCCAGTTCCACCTCACCATTGGTTTCTATCTCTGCTCCCATGGGTGCTCCGTTTGCGATAACATCCACCTCAATCCGGCTCCTGGATACTCCATAGGTTCTGCGCTCCTTCAACGCCTCCCAAATTGCCTCCTTTGTGCGATCCGCAGCCAGCACACATAAGGCTCCATGCTCATATACTCCAGGCACACTATGGTTATCGCCTGACGCTATAATTCCCACCTTGTATCCTCTGGACAAGCCTTTTTCATAAGTAGTCTCGCCGGTTCTTGGCCCCATATGTACATGCCGGTTCATGTTCAGGGGGCCATCGTCATTTTCGCTGGAACCGTGGCTGGAATAAATTTCCGCAAAGGGTGAAAACGCTTCATTGTGGGTATCCCAGTTCTTTCCCCGGGAACCAGGCTGATAGGCCAGGTGATGGGGAATACCGATTACCTCCTGCCCCTTAAAGGCATCCGCCAGCTCCTTATAACGTAAGGGGTGTGTTTGCTCTCCGTCATTCTTTAGGAAAAAAATGTTATGATCCCCATCCAGACCGGCTCCCTGCCATTCATATCCCATAAAAAACGGAAATCCCTCTTTTTCAGCTCGTTTTGCCAGCTTCCTTACCAGCTCCCAGTCCTGCTTTACCAACTGATCATCATACCTATCCTCAACAGCCAGTCCATATCCCGTGGGACGCATATAAAAAGGGTAATAGGCAATGGGCCAGAAATCCATCACCTTTTTTATATGCTCATACCATATAGGAAGGGCTTCCATCTGATCGTGATGGATGTTGCTGTGCATATCTGTCCAAAGTTTCTTATATTTCATATGGCTACCTCCATTATTCTACAGGTTTGCGGCTCGCTTCTTGAGGAATCCTCATAGTCTCCGGCTCTTCAGGCCGCTTTGCCAATCCCCATTCCGTTAGCCGCCTGTGCATCCGGCGCAGCTCATACTCTCTCTGCACCAGTGTTTCCTCCCGAGCCGAATCCAGAAAATACCCCTTGAGGGCTTCTAAGCTACTTTCTTCTGTGTTTGCTTCCTGACAAAAGGGAATGGGAGACTGCTCCAAAGGATCCTCCTTTAAATTATACAAAACATTTTTTCCTAAAGTCCGAACCGCTTTCCATCGGCCGTCTGTCACTGCCTGAGCTAAAAACAGCTTTTCCTCCCGCTCAAGCATCTGTTGAATCCGGATGGGCCGCCGTTTTTCTTCGGGATGCTCCAGATTCAGAGCTGAGCCCTGATGCCATGAGAAATCCTCTCCTTCTCGTTCTGAGGCCGCCAGCTCCAACAGTGTCCTGGACAGATCCAGCAGCCCCACCGGCTGCCGGCTGACCGCCTGGGCCACCCCATCTCCAGCCACCACCAAAGGAACGTGGATGGAATCCTCATAAAGAGTTTGCTTTCCAAAAATCCCTCTTATACCTAGCTGCTCCCCATGATCTGAGGTGTAAAAGAAGATTTTTTCCCTCCCTCCTTCCAGCTTCATAAAGCTCTGATAAAGGGCTCCGATATAGGAATCCAGACGTTCCACCAGGCCACAGTAAGCCGCGCGGCAATTTCTCATATGCTCCGGGGAGCATTGCTGAATGTATTCCCGATAAACCGGAGCCGCCTTAAGCGACAGCTCCCTGCCGCACTCCTCTGTTTCAAAAAGCTTCTGATAACGCCTGTACTCCTTCTCCCCGCACGCAAAGGGAAAGTGGGGACTGTAAAAGCCTACCACTAAGAATATTCCACGGCCATCCCTGGGGCAATGTTTCAGATATTCCATGGCTGTCTCAAACACATGGGCGTCATAGGCCATTACCGGAGAATATCCGCCGCCCACAGCCTCCAGACAATGTCTGCGGTTTGTAGTTCCTGCATAGGCCCCGAAATCACTGCGGCTTTTTCCTCCTGTTCCCCAATATTGAGAGGTAATGTCCCCGGCCAACCTCATATCAAAGCCATGCTTCTGATCCGCCCCCTTAAAATGCATCCGCCCGATGAGCACAGTTTTATACCCTATCCGTCCTATCTCATGGGCAATGGTAGGCATATCAATCGGAAGGGTTGTATCATTTCCAAAAATCTGCAAATCAGAAGGCATTTTCCCCGCAAGAAAGGACATACGTGACGGAACACACAAGGGGGAGTTGCAGTAACAGCGGTCAAAACGGGTCCCCTGAGCTGCTATCTGAGCCAGCCAGGGCGTCCGAACACGGCCATCCTCCCATTCCGTATACCGGAAGCTATGCTGATCGGACATTACAAGAAGTATATCCTTCATCTTTCTCTCCTTTCCCAAGGGTATGAATCTTTGGCTTCTCAAATCGGCTCAATACAGCAACAGCAAGGGTACCAGGCATTTTTTCTCCAAAAACCTCTTACGCCTCATTCCGCCTCGTAATGGCCGGTTGCCTTTCCTCCTAATTCCTGTCAGATCCAGGCTGAAAGCCCATTAAATTCAGGCTTTACAGGGCTTCGGGAATTAAATATAGAGCCAAGAGGTTTCTTACATAATCCCCAAAGCAACCATAATGGCTGCAAATAGGACAATGGCAAGCACGATCCTTGTTGCCGGCCATTTTCTTTTGTCCATGAGATACCAGGCGGCCAGCGTTATAAGCAGAGGCAACACGCCAGGCATAATCTTGTCAAGAACCTTTTCCTGTATCGAAAGGATCATATCCCCGCTGACAAACTGGTACTTGACGCTTGCGCTTACTGTGGTGGAGGCAACTCCTCCAATTACAATCAGCCCCATCATGGTCAGCCCTGTAGTAATCTTGTCCGCCAGCGCCTTGTTTGTAAAGAACAGGTTCGCAGCTCCAATTCCCATGCTGTATCCTTTGTGGAACAGGTACCACTGAAGCCCCACTACTGTAGTCAGCCACACTGCGCAAAAGAACAGCGGTCCTACCGGATTTCCGTCCGCAATGCACATACTCATGGCTATACTTAAAAGAATAGGGCTGTAGGTTCCCACTACCATGGAATCTCCGATTCCAGCAAAAGGTCCCATCAGGGCATTTTTTGTATTGACGATAAGCTCTTCGCTTATATCATCTCCCTTTGCCCTGGCTTCCTCCATAGCAATGGTTATACCGGGAATCAGCGCTCCAAGCTGTGGCTCTGTGTTGAAAAACTGCATGTGCCGTTCTAGGGAACGTTTGTATTCCTCAGGATTATTCCGGTATAATTTACGGCAGATGGGCTCCATTACATGGCAGAAAGCCAGTCCCATCATACGTTCAAAGTTTTGGGTAGCCTGTGCAAAAAAAATGTAGGACCAGGCAGCCTTGTCTATATCCTTTTTTGTCAAAAGGCCATTATTATTCTTATTCCTCATAACAGTCATCCTCCTCACTCTGTACGGGTGTGACGGCAGCAGAAGAAGCCGCCGCTCTGGTATCACCCTGAGCCATAACAAAGATAAGAGCTACAGCGGTCGCAAAAATAGCAAGCGCAGTTACAGACATACTGGTGGAGCCAATGAGAATCCATCCCATAAGGAACAGAGCGATCATCCACTTCTTGGAAAGGGACTGCTTTAACAGCATTGCAAATCCAACAGCCGGAAGCATTTTTCCTGCCACCTCAAAAAAATGAAGAGCAATCGCCGGCATATTGTTTATGAGCATTTCTGCCAGCGGAGTACCTACGTAGCAGAGGATCATGGCAGATCCGCCTCTGAGAATAAGGCTGGGCACTGCCGCAAGATAGGTGGCTCTGTGAATTCCGGCTCCGTCGCCGGCTTGCGCCGCCTTGTCTCCCATATGTGCAAAGCAGGAGTTAATGGTCATGATAAAGTTAAACAGCCCCAAGCCCAGCATACTTAAAGGAACAGACAGGGCAACGGCCTGCTCGCCTGTGCCTCCTGCCGCCAAAGCTAACGGAATCCCAATATAAGCAGCCCAGTTTACATCTGACGGCAAAGCGCCTCCCGGAGTAATCTGTCCAATAAACAGGGCCTGAACCATAGCTCCCGCAATCACTCCATTTCTCACGTCCCCCAGAATCAGACCCACAATCAGACCTGCTACCAAGGGTCTCCCCAGCATATTCCATCCACCTGCAACGCCAAAAAACCATGGCGTACGCTTACTGCCCAGATAAGCAAATAAGCCTATCAGCAAAGCCTGCACTACAGTCATACTTTATTCCCTCCTATTCTTCCTCATAATCATCATCCTCTAAGACGGACGTCTGAAAACGCACCATGGCTCCCTGTCCGCAGGCCAGCACATCCTTTGCCAGAAGGGCGGCATCTTCCTGGGATATACGGGCCATATAAGCCTGCAATACAGCTGGAAGATTGATCCCTCCTATTACCTCCATAGAAATACTTTCTGTCTCCTCCTTCAGGCGGCAGGACACATTAAAAGGGGAGCCTCCTGTCAGATCTGCCAATACTAAAAGGCCGGAACATTCTTTGAGCCTTACCATAGCTTCCCTGAGTTTTTCCTCCAGAGTAAGAATGGAATCCTCCTGTGTAAAATCTACAACCTCATACTGCACAGGTTCTCCGGCTAGAAGCTTAACCCCACTTGTAATTCCCGTGGCAAAGGTTCCATGCCCTGTTACAATGATACCTATCATGTTTACTCACCTCTATTTTGTTTCAATCGCTCCTTCGCCTCCCAGAAGCTTAAGCCTTTCTTATGTTCCCAGGCTTTCATAATCCTCCGGACACTTTGAGCTGGCTGTTTCACATTCCTTTTTGTTTACCTTCCAACAGGGGCTTATCAGGATTTCTCCCTCCAGCAACGGATCCCGCGTTTTTGTCTGATACCGCAACAGCCGTCTCTTCATATCCTCCAGTATAGCCTGATATTCCGGCCTGCCGGCCAGGTTTTCTCTTTCACCAGGGTCATAAGCCAGATCGTATAACCCCTCCCTGTCCTTTAACCGCTGGGACAAACCGCGCTCTGCAAGATATTCCTTTGACAGAGACTCATCAATGTTGGAACGGTTGATCTTAAGGTATGAATCGTCGTAGTAACGTATGTACTTGTACCGTTCAGTCCTGATGCATCTGGCAGGCTCATAGGATGTGTGAAAGTTCATTTCAGCAAAAATATCCTCCCGTACCTGAGCCTTTGTTCCATCCATCAGGGGAACCAGAGATACGCCCTCCAGATAGTCCGGCTGCTCCAACCCTAAAAGGCTGCACAAAGTGGGGAACACATCCACATGGGAAACCAGCCCGTCCACCACCCTCTTTTTCATACCCGGCACGTGAAGCATCAGACAAACACCGATCCCGCTGTCATAGAGAGTGCATTTTGCAAAAGGATTTGCCAATCCATGATCCGTGGTGAACAGAACGATGGTATTATCCCAAAGTCCCTGCTGCTTTAAGCATCGCATTACCTGTCCAAAGCAGTCATCCGCACTACGAACGCTCATCATATACCCGGCAAAGTCCTTTCTGGTTTCCGGACTGTCCTGCATGGGATAAGGTGGAACGGAGTATTCCTGCTCCGTCTCCCCGTCCAGCCGATCTGGAAACCGTCTGTGGGTAGCGTACATTCCGTAGGATAGAAAGAAAGGGTTTTCTCCATCATAGCGCCGCAGCCATTTGCAGACCTCTATGGCATTTTCCTTGTCCCAGTCCACCAAATCCTCCTGTCTAAACTCCGTACTATCCCTTGTAAGCTCCTGCTGATAGCCGATCCGGGCCGCCCCCTCTCCTCTGTCCATATACCAGCCTGCCTCATGCTGTATCCCGCACAGAACTGTGCTATACCCCTTCTGGTTCAGATACTGTACCAGATGTTTTGTATAATCCATAGAAAAGCCTCTCTGGGCAAGCCCCAGCATACCACTTTGATGAGGATAAGTACCGCTGAGCATAGCCGCCCGGCTGGGCGAGCAGGTAGGGCCTGCACAGTAGGCATTCCGAAACAGTACTGACTCCTTAGCAAATTCCTCCATGTTAGGCGTGGGAACCTTGTAACCGTAGGGACTTAAAATTCTTCCCGAATCATGGGTATGAATGTATAGCACATTTTTCACACTTACACCTCCTTTTTCATCTAATAGTAATGACACGTTATGCATCTTGCACGAGTCAACTACCTATACTGATAATATATACCACACTTTTTTAAATGTCAATACATTTATGCCTTAATTTGTATTATCATTTATTAGGAATAAATGTATTTAAAACTTAACTGACATCCGCCTGCTAAATAAAAGTAATTGCTTGAGACATAAACCTATAGTAAAATATAGATAAATGCTTATACTCAAATCCAATCAGAGGGGGAGTGTTTTTAATGGCTGAGAGACAAACCGCGCAGTATAAGCAGATCGAAAACGATCTGCTTCAAAAAATAAATCTTGGATATTACAAAAAGGATGACTTGATTCCTACAGAACTGGAGCTTTCCAATACCTACCATGTTTCCAGGGTAACGGTACGCAAAGCCACAGACAACCTGGTTGCCAAGGGCCTTTTGACCCGGGTAGCCGGTGTTGGTACCTTTGTCTGCCATCCGGCCGTAACTTTGAACCCCAGCTCTATCCAGGGCTTTTCCGAGGTCATGCAGAGGCAGGGCATCACGGTTCACACCGAGGTTCCTACCTTCATGGTGCAAAAATCTCCTTCCAACATTGCTTCCATCCTTGGGATAGAGACAGGAGAACCAATCTACTTCATTGAGCGCACCCGGTACGCCAATGATGTAATCTTCCAATTAGAAATTACCTACATGTCCTGCCGGCTTTATCCAGATATTTCCATGCAGGTTCTCCAGGGCTCCAAATACCAATACTTTGAACAGGTCAAGGGAATGAAAATTGCCTACAGCAACCATACAGTTACACCTCTGCACCCATCCAGAGAGATTGCGGATATGTTCGGAATCTCCCAGGATACTCCGATCCTGAAAGTTGCAAACACCACCTACCTCTTAAACGGACAGGTGATGGATTATACGGAGCTGACTCTTAATTCTCCCAAGTATCAGTTGACGTATGTAAAGAGGTAGAAAAATATAAAAGAAGCCGCACGAATTTAGGCGGTTTTTGTATCTCATGGACTTTCCATTTTTTGTAAAAACTGCCGATCTTGCCTTAAGGGCTGAACCAGCAGTTTCTATTTTTATCCGTTCACATAATTATTTTTTCTATAAACATATTTATCTGACCCAGCGTAGGAGTAGAATCTGAACAGCTATGGCCTGATATGGTGATAGAAGCCGCAGCAGCAGCGTACTTCAGACACTTCTCCATATCCACTCCCTTTATAATACTATAATGAAATGCATCCTTATCTAAGTAAATAGATTTGCGACAAACCTACGCACATATTTACAAGCATGATCGCACCAGAATGAATCACAATCATCCCATAAGCATTCATTGCAACCGGAAGAAAAAGAGATGTCATAATCAGAATCATTGCATTATTTTGTCGTTTTTCCCACCATGATTATTTCAGAATCGGCTGAATCTGGATTCCATCCAGCGCTGATTCGACCGTAGCTTTGGTAGCTTCCATGTCAGCTACCAAAGAGTAAGGCTTTTTGACCGGATCGTCCTGTGAAAATGGAACCATATAGATATTTTTACTTCCCATAAGGGTAGCAATGTTTTGCATGCTCCTGCCTAAACCGTCATTAGTAGAAACTGCCAGTACCACCGGCTTTTGGTTGCGCAGATGCGCCTTCACAGCCATCAGCACCGGCCCGTCAGTAATGCCATGGGCCATTTTACTTAGGGTATTTCCGCTACAGGGAACCACAGCCATGATATCGAGAAAATTCCCTGGACCGATAGGCTCGGCCTCTACAATTGTTTTTATAACTTCCCGTCCGCACAGTGAGGAAAACCTTTGCTCCCATTCTGCAGCCAATCCAAATTTCGTATTCATCTGCCAGACTGAATCAGAAAATATGGGATACAGCTCTGCTCCTGCTTTTTTCAGGCTTTGAGCGGCATTTAGCGCCCGGTTGAGGGTACAGAAGGAGCCGGTTACAGCAAAGCCTATTTTCTTTCCTTTTATATCCATTTTATTCATCCTCTTTTTGATCATTGATGATAGCAGCCACCGTATCAGCCAGAATTTTCCCTGCTGTCTTTGGAAAAAACTTGCCTGGCAGACTGCTTGCCAGTACCGCTGTCAGCTTCATCTTTTCACACAGGGAAAAGTCAGTGCCTCCTGGAGCACTTGCCAGATCGATGATCAGGTTGCTTCTGGGCATATAGGTAAGAATGGAACCATCCAGAAGCCGTTCTGGAACTGTATTGAAGATACAGGCCTTTTGGCGAACCAGTTTAGGCAGCTGTTTGTATTCCCGCATGTCAACTCCAAGGGTTTTGCCATAAATCCTATCCTCCGGACTGCGTGCAAACACTGTGACATCAGCGCCCAAGGCTTTTAACCGTATGGAAAGCGCTTTTCCGCAGTGTCCAAAGCCCAGAACCAGCATACGGGACTGGGCTACAGTCTGGCCTGACAGCTCCATATAGAGCTTGATCGCTCCCTCTGAAGTGGGTACGGCATTGGCTATTTTAAACTCTGTATTATCCAGATAAGAAATAAGCTTTAGCTGTCTCTTCCCGCACGCCTCCCTCAACATCTCACCGGCGAGGCCAGCCAGTAAAAGGGTATCCGGTTCAAGCTGATCCATCCAGCCTATATCATTGAAAAGCTCCTCTGAAGCTTTTACAGGCAAAACGATGACGCCTGCGGCAGTTTTTAAATCCTCCGGAGTTTTGGCATGAATAACGGAAGATGGCTGGAAGCGCAGCTTCAACTCCCGAACCAGCTCCTTTTGTCTATTATCCATACCTATGACCGCTATTTTATCCCTTTGACGAGTTTCAGTTATAATCATCGGCTCCTCCTTGTAGTAAGTGGATAATACAATATATGATTCAAGCATGCTTGTGCTACTGTATTTTTCATATTGGCTGCAATTTTGTTAATGGCATCTGCTTCAAAGCTGGATAATATACAAGCTGGGCATAAAAGACGCCTGCGGCTTCGACAAAAAGCACATTCACGAAAACATATATGGTTAAAGAAATAGCTTATATGAACTATAAAAGGCGGTATCAAACTATGTGATTGAACCAGCTGATCCAGGAAAGAGCAGTGTTTACAAAAGCAGAGCATGGTCGTAAGCCTGTGGAATGAATATACCCAGAATATATACGGATGGCCAACCTTCCAACTGTACGAAAGGATTGGCTATGAGTTGATTCACTATTTTATTTGATGTTTATAAAAATAGCATAGGTTAGAGGATGGCTTATCTTATAAAGAAAGAGAACGCCAGACACAATCTGACGTCCTCTCCAGACTTAAATATAGCTTAACCGTACACAAACAACCTTAGCCTCCTTACCTGCCAAATCTTCCTTCGGCATAAGGTCATTCCTATACATTCGTTTTGCCGTAAGGCAATTCATCTAAGATGCAAAGTCTATCCTTTTCTTACTCATTTTATTTCAAAGGATTAATTTAATTCATCAACTACCTTCTGGATAGCTTCTAACGCATCATCTGGAAGCTTATCGTAGCCTTCCTTAGCCTCAGCGAACTGCTTAATCTCATTTACACGGTCATTCATACGAGCCTTTAACTGTCCTACATACTCAGAATCATTCATATCAGGAACAAAGCCTTCCCAATCCATAATTTCAATATCAGAGAACGGTCCCCATGGCTTAAATTCTGCTCTCTTCTCAACAATTGCCTCAAGAATTCCCAAAGTATCGGCGGGTTTCACCTTCTTGCCCATGAAATCGCCGGTGTTGATGATGTAGCAATCTACATTCTTTTCCTCAACCAGCTTTTTAAATTTCTCATAGTCATTGGCCAGAGGATAGGTTCTGAATGGGTTAGCGTAAGGAACAACAACCAGCTTGTTCGGATCTACACCTGGAGCAAGTCTCTCAGCAGTGGATCTCTTGGTAGCCAGGGTAGCTCCCATAACGGACGCCAGAGAAGCTCCTTTCAGCTTAACTACCGGCGGAATGGTTGGATCCTTCATAATCCAGAAGATAGCGTTTACAGGAGCGTCAATCTTGTCCACACGGTTCGGAGACCATAACTTGGACTTGATTGCACGGCCATTACCGTTTCGGATATCCTCAGTTACCAGCTGCAGCTTGCCATCTTCGTCTATCGTTGCGGAACAGTTCTGAGCGGTTAACAGATATTTGTTGTCCTCGCAGCCTGTAGGATAATCGGCTGTCTTATCAAAGTAGGTAGGCTCCAGAGCAATGGAAGCGCAGGTATCCGTATTGATAATAAACGCATCATCGTGAAGCACCTTAATCTCGTATTTGCCATTGTGCTTAGCATGGGTCAGGGTAGACTTGCCGGAGCCTGACAGGCCATATACGGAAGCTACGTACTTAGAGCCATCTGCTAATAGGTACTCCTTCTGTCCGCCGTGGCAGGAAGCGTAACCGTTGCGGTTTGCAATTGCCCAAGCCATCGTCAGAGTTCCCTTCTTATGCTCGCCGAAGTATCTCATACCTAAGATACAAGCGCAGTTGGTCTCTGTGTTAAAGTAACACAGTGTTTTCTTCTGGGGATCAGATAAGCAGTCCAAAGATACGTTTGGACGGTCGGAACCGTTCCACTGAGGATCGGAGAAAATATAAATATCAGCTTCCTTCCCGTCTCCTACTGGCTTGGAATCCCTGTACATCTTAACATACTCATCAGACATATACTGGAAGTTCAGCATCCAGTTGTACATAATGTTCTCTTCGCCCTCCGGAATCAGCAGGTGAGCCTTTACCATAAATTCCGGATCCAGACCAACGAAAACCTCCGCATGGTACATGGTTTTCCAACGGGACTCATAAACAGCATCCATAGCTACCAGGTCTAAGGCTGCGCAGTTAACTCCTGGCTCGCCGGCAATACGGCGCGCAGTTGCATAGCGTCCTGTTATGGCTCCGTCGTTGAACAAAAGAACCTTGGCGTCCTTCTCCAGTCCGAATTCCTCGCCTCTGTATACAGGCATGTCCGTTACCACCGTTCCCGGAGAGTTTTTTGCTAATTCATAGGCTTCCTTTAAGGTATTAACTTTAACTACATTATTGCCGTAGAAAGCTGCTTCGATAATGGATCTTGTCTTAGAAAAACCGACCTTGCCCGCGCCAATTTCACGAATTGGGTAATACGCTTTAGTTGACATATTAAATCCTCCTTATAAATCGAAATTTGAATTTATTATCTCACTTTGTTAAGAATAAGTCAATAAGATCCAAGCAAAAACTTCCGGCTGCTTCCCAGGCTCCTGCCGGGATCAGAGCAGGCCCGGCAGCACTGCCGGGCCTCTTAGCCTTTAGAATATAAAGGATTTTGTAATTTCAATAAGGAGTTCTGTCACCTTCTCCATAGCCTCTACTGTAATGTATTCGAATTTCCCATGAAAATTATGGCCTCCGGTGCAAATATTGGGACAGGGAAGCCCCATATAGGACAATCTGGCTCCGTCTGTTCCTCCCCGGATAGGCTCAATCAGGGGCTGGATACCCAGCTTTTCCATTGAGGCTTTCGCCTTGTCTATGAGATACATATGGGGCTTAATTTTTTCCTTCATGTTGTAATAAGAGTCTTTTACATAAGCCTCCACAGTGCCTTTGCCATATTTGTAATTCATAAATTCAGCTGCCATTACAAACAGCTTCTTTTTTTCTTCAAACCGATCCATGTCATGGTCACGGATAATATAATCCAGCTTTGCCTCCTCCACACTTCCGGACATGGAATCCAAATGAAAGAAGCCCTCGTACCCCTCCGTATACATGGGATTTTCAAATACAGGCAGCATGGCTTGGAACTCCATCCCCATAAGAAGCGCATTCTTCATCTGCCCTTTACCGCTGCCGGGATGAATGTTGCGGCCATGGATAGTCACCCTTCCTGATGCGCCGTTAAAATTCTCATACGTCAGCTCTCCCAGGGGCCCTCCGTCTACGGTATAGGCCACATCTGCCCCGAAAGCTTTTACATCAAAGCCGTCTGCACCGCGTCCGACTTCCTCATCCGGTGTAAAGCCGATACAGATTTTACCATGCTCCTCCTCCGGATGCTTTAAAAACCAGTCTGCCATGGTAAGGATCTCTGCAATCCCAGCCTTATCGTCCGCCCCCAGCAGGGTATTCCCATCTGTTGTAATCAGCGTCTGTCCATTCACATGTTTTAAATCTGGAAAGTCCTCTGCCGTCATCCATATATCCAGATCCGGGTTCAGACAAATGCTCTTTCCATCGTAATTTTCTATCACCTTAGGTTTTACATCTTTACCGGAAAAGGAAGGCGCTGTATCCATATGGGCAATAAATCCCAGTACAGGCGCCGGCTTATTTGTAGTGGCAGGAATGTCTGCATATACATACCCCTGATCGGTGATCCTTACATTTTCGGCCCCCATGCCTTCCAGCTCCTCTGCCAGCTTTTTGGCAAGAATCAACTGCTTTTTGGTGCTGGGAATCACGTTCTGTTCCTCCTGAGACTGGGTATCATAACTAACATATTCTAAAAAACGTTTTGCAACCTCTGACATTTTCATAAATCTCCTTACTGTAAGTTTTCACAAGCATTTTGCAGGAACTGCTAAATATATGTCAACAAGCTGACCAAACCGGTATTCCTACCGGTTTGCCAGCTCCTTTGTAATCTCCTCCCAGGTAATGCCCTTCTCTGCCATTAGAACCATCATATGATAAAGAAAATCGGAAATCTCATACTTAATCTCCTCCGGGTTGGGATTCTTTGCCGCTATGACGATCTCTGTGGCTTCCTCCCCCAGCTTTTTAAGAATCTTATCAATCCCTTTATCAAACAGATAATTCGTATAAGATCCCTCCCTTGGGTTTTCCTTTCGATCCAAAATGATTCGGAACACATCCTCAAATACCTTGAGCGGATTTGTCTCCCTGTATTCCTTCCGAACCAACGTCTGAAAAAAGCAGCTTCTGCTGCCTGTATGACAGGCCGCCCCGATTTGCTTTACAGAAGCCAGAATTGTATCCTTGTCACAGTCCAGCCTTAATGACTTTACATACTGGACATGACCGCTGGTTTCTCCCTTCAGCCACAGCTTATTCCTGCTTCTGCTGAAATAGGTCATCCGCCCCGTTGCCAGAGTCGCCATAAAGGCTTCCTCATTCATATATGCCATCATCAGAACTTCCAGGCTCTTATAATCCTGCACAATCACAGGTATCAGCCCATCACTGTTAAGCTTAAAATCCTTCCAGTCCACAACGCTTTCAAAGGTATCGACAGCAATGCTTTCTGCTTTTAGCTTCTGCTTGATCTCCATAAAGGTATTCATGTCAGTTTCTTCCAGCGTCATCACCGCCCCCTCCACTTTAGAGCAGTCAAAAGCAGAGGCCAGTGTTTTTGAAGCCTCGCCGGTATCCTTAAAAGGAGGGCTGACAACCAGCCAGGTTAGGCCTCCAGATCCAGCTAAACCAGATACGGCCGCTCCGGCAGGCCGCTCTTTCAGATAATCATTGATAACCAACACCGATACTCCCAGCGCCTCATATTCGCCTTCTCTTTGGAGATAGGAAGCATCTGGCAGCCAGCTATATATTTTCCTGCTGCCGAACCGATCCGAGGCCTCCTTCATCATATCCACCTGCTCCTGATTATCTGCCTCCAGAAAAACAGCACTGGCTCCACCATAGAGATATTTTTTCACATCCTCCAGCCGTTTCACACGTCCTCCGGTCAGAATAGGAGCGTCCACCGCGGTGGAGGCCTCCTTCACAGCGGCGATTGCCGCCTCATGATCCGCATCTGATTTGGAGCGGTCATAGATTAACACCTCGTCCGCTCCATTGTCACAGGCCTTTCTAACCAGCTCTGTCAAGGATTCCTCATACCGCCTCTCCCCATCCAGAGAATAAGCCCTTCCTTCTCTATACCCAAATCCTGCGATCAGTTTCTTATAGCCGCTCATTTAACTTCTCCCTAATCCCTTTTTGTCCGTCTGCTTTTGGCGACGCAGCCTCTTTTTCAAATCGAAGCACAGCTTCCCCAAGGTCAATCCGTTTCTCATAGAGTGCCTTTCCGATAATGGCCCCGGTAATTCCGGCTCTGTGCAGCTGCTCCAAATCCTCCATGGAGGCTATCCCTCCGGAAGCAATTACATCCAGTCCTGTAGCCTCTGTCAGTATTTTGGTAGCCTCCACATTCGGGCCTGACAGCATTCCGTCTCTGGAAATGTCCGTATAAACAATATGTTTGACTCCCAGCTCCTTTAGCTTCAGGCAGAACTCCAAAGCTTTTAGTCTGCTGACCTTTTCCCAGCCCTCTACCGCCACCATTCCTCCTTTTGCGTCCACGCCTGCCACAATCGAATCCTGGCCGAATTTTTCCACCATTTCCCGAAGAAACTCCGGTCGTTCCACAGCCCTGGTGCCTATGATCACACGCTTCACCCCCAGGGACAGCATGTTGGAAATGGTTTCCTCTGTCCGTATTCCGCCTCCGGCCTCAATGGGAATGGATACTGCCTTCGCGATTCTGCTAATTACGGCCTTATTTACAGAATGGCCTGCCAGCGCTCCGTCCAGATCCACCAGATGAAGATACGTAGCTCCCTGCTCCTGCCAGCGGCGCGCCACCTTTTCCGGTTCATCGGAATATACGGTTATATGCTCAAATTCTCCCTGTCTCAAACGAACGCACTGGCCGTTTTTTAAGTCGATCGCCGGATATAATTGCATGTATTTCTCCCTCCGTCTAATGTTTGCTTTGAATTTGCCGGATCAGCTCCTCTGAAAAAGCCCCGGTTGGTTTACTGCCTGCAAGCCTACGGATGCAAGCATCTTTTATTTCTACAGGCTTCCTTTGGTGGAAAGCACATCCGTCAGACGGGGCTCATAAGCGACTGCCTGATCCAACGCCTTTGCAAACGCCTTAAAGGCTGCTTCAATTATATGGTGATTATTCCTTCCTGCGATCTGTTTTAAATGAAGATTCATCTCCGATCCATAGGAAACGGCATAGAAAAATTCATGAACCATTTCCGTTTCTAAATCTCCCACCTTTTCCCGATCCAAACGCAAATCATACACAAGATAAGGGCGGCCGCATAAATCCAGAGCGCACAGAGCCAAAGCCTCGTCCATGGGAAGAACACTATGGCCGTACCGGGCGATTCCCTTTTTATCTCCCACTGCCTGCCGGATGGCCTGACCCAGCACAATGCCCGTATCCTCGATGGTATGATGGGTATCCACCTCCAGATCCCCGTTAACAGTGACAGACAGATCAAAAAAGCCATGGCGGGCGAAGCTGTTTAGCATATGATCAAAAAAGCCTATGCCTGTATGAATATCAGCCCTGCCGCTTCCATCCAGTTCCAGAGTCAGTTGGATGTTCGTTTCATTTGTGCTGCGGGTTATGGCTGCTGTCCGGTTCATTGTTTCTCCTCCTGACCCTCAAAACGTACTCTTATGGAATTGGCATGGGCCGTCAGATACTCCGACTCCGCAAACCGTTCAATATCCTGGTGGGCCTTCCCTAATGCCTCTCTGGAATAATAGATAATGCTGGATTTCTTAATAAAATCATCTACTCCCAGAGGGGAGAAAAATTTAGCCGTACCGTTGGTTGGAAGAATATGGTTAGGGCCTGCAAAGTAGTCTCCCAAAGGCTCGGAGCTGTACTCACCCATGAAAATGGCCCCTGCGTTTTGGATCTTTGTCATTACTTCGAAGGGATTTTCTGTGAGTATCTCCAAATGCTCAGGAGCAATGCTGTTGGCAGCCTCTATCGCCTTTTCCATGGAATCTACCACCAGAATATAGCCGTAACGCTCCAGTGACTTTTTCATAATCTCGCTTCTCGGAAGAACCTTTAAAAATTCCTCCACCTCCCTGGCCACTGTTTCAGCCAGCCGGCTGCTGGTTGTTACCAGAATTGCGCAAGCCAGCTCGTCATGCTCCGCCTGGCTTAACAAATCGGCCGCAGCATACCTTGGATTAGCTGTTTCATCTGCAATCACCAGAATTTCACTTGGTCCTGCGATGCTGTCAATACTCACATGACCGTACACAGCCTTCTTAGCCAGAGCTACAAAGATATTGCCCGGGCCTACGATTTTATTCACCTTCGGTATGGACTCTGTGCCAAAGGCCAGAGCAGCCACCGCCTGGGCTCCGCCTGCCTTGTAAACCTTCGTTGCACCTGCCAGGCATGCGGCGGCAAGGGTGACGGGGTTCACCCTGCCCTCCCTGTCAGGGGGCGTTACCATAACAATCTGGCGCACTCCCGCCACTTCCGCCGGAATAATGTTCATAAGCACAGAGGAAGGATAAGCGGCCTTTCCTCCAGGCACGTACACACCCACACGCTCCAGCGCCGTCACCTTCTGTCCTAAGATGGTTCCATCAGGCTTGGAATCAAACCAGCTGTTGCACCTTTGCTTCTCATGATACCGGCGGATATTATCCATGGACCTTTTCATAACCTCTAACAGCCCTGGCTCCACACCTTTGATTGCTTCGTGGATCTCATCCTGAGTTACCTGAATGCAGGAAGCATCCAGCTCTGCTCCGTCAAACCTTCTGGTGTATTCCAAAAGAGCCTCATCTCCGCGTTGTTTCACATCTGCTACAATTTTCTGCACTGTCTCCGAATATTCATCATAATGATTCGGATCCCGCTTCAGCATATCCGTCAGTATATGTTTCATGGACCTATCATCTAGTTTTATAATCCGCATTTTTCATCCTCCGTTCTCATATTTATGAACGCAGCTTCCTATCACCGCCTGCTAAAAAAGGCGCGTTTGTATGGCCCAAAAGGCGATTCAGCTGCGTGCCATCACCCGCCCGTTTCCTTTAAAAGCCCCTGAAAATCCTTGATAATCCTGGTAATTCGCTGATTCTCCGTTTTCATACTTACCTGGTTGACTACCATTCTGGCAGACAGGCCGCATACCTCTTCCAGAACCGTAAGTCCGTTTTCACGCAGGGTAGAACCCGTTTCCACAATATCCACGATTACCTCTGAAAGTCCAACAATAGGAGCCAGCTCGATCGATCCG
Organism: Clostridium porci; assembly: GCF_009696375.1. GTDB lineage: Bacteria > Bacillota > Clostridia > Lachnospirales > Lachnospiraceae > Enterocloster > Enterocloster porci. The sequence goes on along the minus strand of NZ_VUMD01000001.1, from coordinate 401,265 downwards.
TTCAGCTTGATGATCTCAACCGTCTGGTATTTTTGGTTATAAAAATAATCCTTTGCAATATTGGGATACTTGGTAGCCACCCGTATCAGCTCATGATGCTTCAGACGCTCTCTGGCTGTTTCCGGACCGCAGACGCACATCCTGCATTTTCCTATGGCCAGATCCATAACCTCATAGAGCTTGCGCCCTTCCTCCAGGATAGTATCTCTTCCCACAATTCCAATATCCGCTGCTCCGTACTCTACATAGGTAGGCACATCCGAGGCCTTTGCCAGAAAGAAGCGCATCCCCAGCTTTTCATTTACAAAAATCAGCTTTCTGGAATCCTCGTCCTTCATCTCATCGCAGAAAATGCCTATGGCCTCAAACATTTTCATTGCCTTTTTTGCCAGTCTTCCCTTAGCCAGGGCAACTGTTAAATATCTCATCGCTCCTGCCTCCTTGCTTATTCATAGGCAGAGATGGGAATTTCATCTGCACTGCCATTTACCATATCCATTGCCGTAACTATAAGGCCGTCTTCCTTAAGGTAAAGCAGATTCCTCATATTCCGTTCCACAGCCATATTCCGGTAAGAGTCCAGGGAAATCCCATCCTGCCGCCTCATGGACTGAACCGCTATTTTTCTCTCCCTGAAATACCTGCCAAGAAGAATGGCTCTGTCTCTTGCGGAAGTCTCGTAGAGAATCACTGTATTCACCAGAGACACCGGCGTGTCAATCTGCTGCCTTAACAGGGCCGCCATCAGCTGATCCACTACAATGACAAAGCCCACCGCCGGAGTATCCTTGCCAAACTGCACCAACAGCTTGTCATACCGTCCTCCTGTAACAATATAATCACCAGTACCATATGTATATGCCTTAAAAATGATCCCCGTATAATATTGGTACTTGCTCAGCATTCCCAAATCGTAGGAAACATAATCCGCCAGGCCATAGCTCTCTAAAATCCTGTGCACCTGCTTTAGACGCTCGATAGCAGCCAGGGCTTGGGGATTGCCAGTCAGCTTTCCGGCCTCTGTAATCCGATCCAGAGGCCCGAAGAATTCAGGAAGCTTTAAGAATACGTTCTTAAGCGCCTCATCCATTGATTGGCTTTTGAGAAGCTCCTCTACTCCAAAGTAGTTCTTATTCTCAATAAGCCGCTTTAGTTCTTCCTCCACAGACTCATCCAGCCCCGCCTCTGATAAAAGACTTCTGTAAAATGCCACCTGCCCCAGCTCCACCTGAAATTCTTTCAGCCCGGCAGCCCTTAAGCTGTCGATGACCATGGCGATCATCTCTGCATCTGCGTCCGCCGAGTCGTCCCCGATCAGCTCCGCCCCGGTTTCCGCCCGCTCCTTCAGCCTCCCCTGATAGCTGGTGTTGTTTTTGAAGGTACGCTCCAGATAGCAAAGTCTAAGAGGCATGACGTCATCTGCGAAATACTTTGCCACGCACCTGGCCACTGCAGGCGTCATATCTGGACGAAGCACCAATGTGCTGTTATCTCTGTCAAAAAATTTGAACATCTCCCGATCAGAAACGCTTCCCCTATCCTTACTGAAAATATCAAAATACTCAAAGCTGGGAGTCTGTATGTGCTCATAGCCATAAAGATACAGGGTATTCAAAATTTTATCCTGTACTGCCAGCTTCTTTCTGCATTCTCCATTGTAGCTGTCTTTCACTCCCTCCGGAGTATGAATCAAACGATTATTTCCCGTCATACGCAGTTCCATCCTAATCCTTTTTGCTTTCCTAAAGTAAAGTGATAATTCGTTAACGTAATGGTTTTATTATAGGGGAAAGAACAGGAATTGTCAATCAATTTTCCTTGCAGCATACGTTTATTTGCGAGTCCGGTCAACGGCAAGTTGCCAGAAGCAAAGCAATACTGTCAAAGCTTTGTCCAATCGGTTTCCATACAAAATGCCTGGACAGGAGCACCTACCCCGTCGGTCAGCCTCTCCTGTCCAGGTCTTTTTGTATGGCTTCCAGATAATGAACCAGCATATCCCTGTGAGCCCGGATTTTCCAGCCCTTATCCACCTCATCATAGGTGAAGCTTTTCCTTCCGCCCTCCTCCATCCGCTTCCAAAATCCTGCCAGCTGATCAAAGGGAAGATAATACATCTCATCCATCCCTGTAAAATACAGGATAATAAAGGCAATCCCTCCCTGCTCTTCAAATTCCCTCATAAACTGGATCTGATGAGGATGGATATTCTGGAGAGGAAAGGTTTTCATAGAACATTCCTTAGCGTCAAAGCACACTGGAATCCCCTGTACCGTTCCGATATAATCTACCGTACTTTTCTGGTCAAAATAGGCTAAAGTAATATGCCGGCTGCTCTTGTCAATCTCAATAGGAGTAATAGGAGTAGGAATCTTTTGAATCAGTCCCAGCTTTCTTTCCCGGTAGCTGTCATTGGTATGATTAATCAAATCCTCAAGGGTAGAGCCCCTCAGTCCTCTCGTATTCCAGGTTCCCATGCAATGCGTATTCCTTTCCTCTCTTTGTCTTGCCCCGTCTGCCAGGACACGTTTGAAGGAAGCCTTTCAAAATAGGTTTATGCAGATTCCGCATAATGAAACACGGCTCCAATCGCTAGAAAGGCCACTTGGAACCGTGTTTTTCTGTTTCAGGCAGCTGCTTTTTCTTCAACCTGCTATCCCATTTCTATTTGAGAACATTCCCCATACGTGATTTTCCGAAGGTCATACAGTACTCTGGCTAGGCTGCTCTTTAACCGGGAAATATATCTGTGTCACCCATTCCTCTGGAGGCAGCTTGTCAAATTGGGTTTTCAAATAGATTTCATAGGGCGCCCCGTCCAGTTTAAAGCCTCCTGCATTCATCCAGGCCATGACAGCGCCGTAGGCATCCGGAAGTCCAGAATAAGGGCCCTTGTGGATGGTGGTTGCGCATAGGCGCTCCGGCATTATGAAATCCGCCTTCTCCCTTTCTTCGATTCCAACTGCCAGTTCAATATCACTGCAGGCCGGGTCAAACTCCTGATCATGGTAGATAGCCATGGTTATACCGTTTGCCGTCAGATGCTCCCTTGAAATCCTCTCATATACCTTTCCATAATAGGTTCCGAACTCCTCCACGGACATCCTTGCCCTGACGGTGAGAAGAACCTGCTCTTCTCCTTTCTTAAGCGCTACCTCATAGTTTTTCTGATAACTTATAATATCACCTGTCCTTTCAAACTCCTCCAGATGGCGATCCATCTCACGGAGCGTTATGGATATATGTTCCATCTGCCGCTCCATGCGGAATTTCTGTTTGTAAAGCTGCCGCAGCAGCTCCTGGTTATCCTGTATACTCAGGAGCTTGTGAATCTCAGACAGGGAAAATCCATACCGTTTCAGTCTTCCAATGAGCAGCATCATACCGATCTGAGCGTCCTCATAGTACCGGTAGCCTGTGGCGCCGTCCGTTTTCCAGGGCTTAAAGAGACCGATTTTATCGTAATGATGCAGCGTTTTCACGCTAACCCCGCACACCTTTGACATTTGTCCTATCGTCAGCATGTCCCTTCCTCCATCTGTTTTTATTGTTCCGGAACTGCAGTCAGTATAATGCCTTACCTTAGGGCAGAGTCAAGGCTTTTTTATAGCTTTAGTTAAATAGCGCCTATTAATTTATCTGACCGGCTCTGAACCGTTCAGACTGCTCCGCAATTAATTCCTTATCCTCAAAATAGTTAATCTTCATTGCCCTCTTTATCTCTGTCAATGTCCGGGCCGCCTTTGCGCGAGCCTTTCTGCTTCCATCTTCCAGAATCTTATAAACAGAGGGGATATCCTCTGTAATCGCTTTGCGGCGCTCACGGATCGGGCGCAGCTCATCCTGAATGACAGAATTGAGGAAGCGTTTCACCTTCACATCTCCCAGGCCTCCTCTTGTATAATGCGCCTTCAGCTCATCCAGATTCTTATATTCCGGCAGGTATTGTTCAAAATGCTCATCCCTGCAAAATGCATCCAGATAAATAAACACAGGATTTCCCTCCACCTGTCCCGGCTCCTCCACTCGCAGGTGATTGGGGTCAGTAAACATTGACATAATTTTCTTCCTGATGTCCTCCTCGGAATCGGACAGGTAGATACAGTTACCCAGAGACTTGCTCATCTTAGCCTTTCCATCAATACCCGGAAGACGCAGACACGCCTTGTTGTCAGGAAGCAGGATGTCCGGCTCCACCAGAGTCTCCCCATATACAGAGTTAAACTTATGGACAATCTCTCTGGTCTGCTCAATCATAGGAGCCTGATCCTCTCCTACCGGAACAGTGGTTGCCATAAAAGCAGTAATATCCGCAGCCTGACTGATGGGGTAGGTAAAGAAGCCTACCGGAATGCTTGTCTCAAACTTTCTCATCTGGATTTCCGACTTAACCGTAGGATTCCTTTGAAGTCTGGACACTGTTACCAAATCCATATAATAGAAGGTCATCTCACATAGCTCAGGAATCTGAGACTGAATGAACAGGACTGATTTTTCAGGGTCCAGTCCGCAGGCCAGATAATCAAGGGCCACCTCGATAATGTTCTGGCGCACCTTCTCTGGGTTGTCCGCATTATCCGTCAGAGCCTGGGCGTCTGCTATCATAATATAAATCTCATCATATTCTCCCGAATTTTGAAGCTCCACTCTCCGTTTTAATGAGCCTACGTAATGTCCCACATGAAGCCGGCCCGTAGGACGGTCGCCGGTCAGTATAATTTTTCCCATTTGATTGTTCCCTCTCGTTTTTCAAGACTGGGCTGTCTAAACCCGAACGCATTTTTTGCTTTTAATAGCATAACCCAAAGATGAACTCCTGTCAAGAAGCCCCTGGACAGCGCCATAACAAGGCTGTCCTGGATTTATAAATTCTCACCCTGCATCACCCTGCGAAACAGTTCAGGCAGCGGGGCGGTAAACTCCCTTCCGCTAAGATGGGCAAGGGGAAGGGAAAGTCCCTCTGGCATTACCAGTTTCCAGGAGTGCAGCAGTTGGGAGCGAAGCCCGTATTTAACCTTCATCGCTTCATTCAGGCTTCTGCTTCCATACTTGCAATCCCCTAATATAGGATGGCCTATGGAAGCCAGATGGGCCCGAATCTGGTGGCTCCGTCCTGTAATCAGCGTCACCTGGAGCAGCGTACAGGTACCGTTCCCTGACAGAGGAAGATACTCAGTCATGATAGGCACGCTGTTTTCAGTCTCCAGGGGATAGACAGTTACTGTGTTGGCTGTTCCATCTTTTTTCAGGAACCCAGCTATAAGCTGCTTTTTCTCCACCTTGCCCGACACGATGCACTGATAATATTTGTGTATGCTTCTGTCCTTAAACACCTGGTTCATAACCTGCAATCCTGCCAGAGATTTTCCTGCCACCACCAGGCCGCTGGTGTTCCGATCCAGCCGGTTGCAGATGGAGGGCCGGAAGGTCCGAAGCTGGCTAACAGGAAGCCGGCCTGATTCAATGAGATAGTTCAATATGTGCTCATTGAGAGCTACATCCCTTTCTTTGGCCTTCTGGGACAGCATGCCGGAAGGCTTATTCACTACCAGAATATGAGAATCCTCATAAATAATATCAAACCTTTTTCTATCTGCACAATGGGAGATGCCAGTTACTGGCCTGCACTTAGCCGGAGCCCTGGTTTCAAAGGCAGGAGACGTTGGAACAGGACTGGAAAATATTTCTATGGTTTCATCTGAAAGAAAAAGCTGTATGGCATCGCCTATCACAAGCCGTTCGGAACCGTCGCACTTCCTTCCGTTCAGCGTAATATTCTTTTTCCTCATCATCTTGTAAAGAAAGCCCTTGCCTGCCTGATTTAAATATTTCGCAAGCAGCTTATCCATCCGTTGTCCGGCTTCATTAGGCGTTACGATTAATGTCTGCATATAAGGATTCTCCTTGTAATTGCCTGGATGTATAATGGTATGACGTTTGGCAAATCATTTGCCGCCGGCTGAGGACAACGCTTCAAACCGGCGGTCCCGAATTAAGCGTAGTGGAGCCGCGTCAAGGCTTGCCAGACTGTGCTGTAAAAACTTCAGATCCGCATATGGGCGGTGTGATTTGCGAATGGCGCCCTAGCTACACCTTTCCATCATTAACAAAAGCCACCTGTGGGGCAGCGCCTTGCACAGCAGCCGAAAGGCCTTCATCGTCACTCCATACACAGAAATATCCCTGCCTGCCACGCTGTCCCGAATAGCCTTTGCAACTACCCGCCTGGGATTTGCCATCACCAGCCGTTTGTAAAGAGGTATTTCCCCTGTGGTTTCCGCTATATCGAAAAACTCTGTTCTCACAGGACCAGGGCAGACTGCCGTTACATAGATATTCCTTCCCCTTAGCTCCTGGTTTAAGGCACGGCTGTAGTTCAGCACAAATGCTTTCGTTGCCGAATAAACGGCAAAGCCAGGCTGAGGAAGAAACGCCGCAGAGGAAGCAAACTGAATGATGCGGCTGTTACCGGTCATATAGGGAAGAACCATGCGGGTGACAGCGCAGAGTGCTTCACAGTTAAGCCTTACCATATCTGTTTCATCATACAGGCTTAGAGCCTCCACCTTTCCGATTTTTCCAAAGCCTGCTGCATTTACCAGAAACTTCACCTCCGGCTTTTCAAGCTCCAAGGCCCTCTCCAGAATCTGGCGGTCTCTGTCCAGGGTTAAATCCAGAGGAAATTTTCGCAAAACCACTCCCAGCTGGCAATCCAGCTGATCCATGCGCTCCCTTCTTCTGGCAATAATCCACATCTCATCAAATCCATCAAAATGCTCCCACAGCTGGATAATCATTTCCCTGCCCATTCCAGAGGAAGCTCCTGTTACTACGGCAATCTTCATATTAAAATTCACCCCTTCTTTTTGTGAACATTACGGATGGTGTTTTTGGGACGGGTGGATGTGGCTGCCGGGGATGGGGAGCCACTTTTTCCAATTCGGCTCCTGGCTGCCGTCCCGCCTCCTCCGGCCCTTTTCCCTGTATCGATCTCCGGTTTTGAGATCTTAAAGCCATGAGTGCCTCCTGGCCTCTTTGTGCCGCGCCTATCGGCCGGAGCCTTCATGCCATGCCCCAATGCTTCATTTTGTTTAGCTCCTCCCTGACGGTTTCCCCTGGGACGTATCAGGCACTTTCTATCATATCCAATCAAATCCATCCGTCCTGCAAGTTTCAGAGCCTCTGCCACCAGATCATAATTCTTCGGGCTGCGGTACTGGATCAGAGCTCTCTGCATCGCCTTCTCATGAGGGCTAACAGGAACGTAAACCTGTTCCATCGTGCGGCAGTCGTATCCTGTATAATACATGCAGGTGGAAATCGTAGAAGGCGTAGGATAGAAATCTTGAACCTGCTCCGGCATATAGCCCAGATCCCTGAGATATTCGGCCAGCTCCACCGCCTCCTTCATAGAGGAACCAGGATGGGAGGACATCAGATAGGGTACAAGGTACTGCTCCTTCCCCAGACGGTTATTCATCTCCTTATAGGCACGTACAAACTGTTGGTAAACCTGGTTCTTTGGCTTGCCCATCCGGGTCAGAACCTTGTTCGCCACATGCTCCGGCGCTACCTTCAGCTGTCCGCTGATATGGTGCTGGCATAGCTCCTTAAGAAATGTCCTGCTTGCGTCAGCCAGCACATAATCAAACCGGATACCGGAACGGATAAATACCTTTTTCACCCTGGGAATTGCTCTCAGTTTCCTTAACAGAGCAATATAATCGGAATGATCCGCCTTCAGGTTTTTACAGGGCTCAGGAAACAGGCACTGCTTATTGGGACAGGCGCCCTTTGTCATCTGCTTTTCACAGGCCGGAAACCGGAAATCTGCCGTTGGCCCTCCCACGTCATGAATATAGCCTTTGAAATCTGGGTCCTTTGTCAAGCCTGTTGCTTCTTCTATCAAGGATTCATGGCTTCTTGTCTGAATAATTCTTCCCTGATGAAAGGTCAGAGCACAAAAGCTGCAGGCTCCAAAACACCCCCGATTGCTGATTAAGCTGAACTTAATCTCCCGTATGGCCGGCACCCCTCCCAGATCTTCATAAGAAGGATGGTAGTTTCTCATATAGGGCAGATTGTAAACCCGATCCATCTCCTCCTGACTCAGAGGCTTTGCGGGCGGATTCTGCACCACATAAATCCGCTCCCCATATGGCTCTACCAGACGCTTTCCGGTAAATGGATCTGTATTGCTGTACTGGACGTAAAAGCTCGCTGCATAGCTCCTTTTGTCTGCCTGAAGCTCCCGAAAATCCGGCAGAAGCTTATAATCATGGACAGCCTCCAGGCTTTTTGTTTTATAAACGGTTCCGTCGATAAATGTAATGTCCTTTACATTAATTCCCCTTTTAAGGGCGTCAGCAATTTCCACAATGGATCGCTCTCCCATTCCATAGGAGATCAAATCCGCCTGAGCGTCCAGAAGAATGGAACGCTTCAGCCGATCAGACCAATAATCGTAATGAGCCAAACGCCGCAGGCTGGCCTCTATCCCTCCTGCAATCACAGGAACATCCTTATAAACGGATCGAATCAGGTTGCAGTAAACCACAACCGCGTAATCGGGACGTTTTCCCATTACGCCTCCCGGCGTATAGGAATCCTCCTTTCTGCGCTTTTTAGAAACAGAATAATGGTTCACCATAGAATCCATATTCCCCGCTGAAACCAGAAATCCCAGCCTGGGACGGCCCAGTACCTGAATGCTTTTCGGGTCTTTCCAGTCCGGCTGGGCGATAATACCCACCCTATAGCCATGAGCCTCCAGCATCCGGGAGATAATGGCAGTACCAAAGGATGGATGATCCACATAGGCGTCCCCGGAGATATAAACAAAATCACATTGCTTCCACCCCCGGATGCTCATATCACTCCGGTTCATAGGTAAATAATCATGCTTCATCCTGCTGCTCCATTTAGTAATTCAAAATAATCTCTGATATAGTAATCTGCCAGCTGCTTCTTTTCCTCCTTCATGTCCAGTGAAAAGGCATCCTCCACAGCAAACACAGTCATTCCCGCCCTTTTTCCTGCCTGAATACCTGCCGGGACATCCTCAAATACCACGCAGTCCTGCGGATCTACCTGAAGCCTGCCTGCCACATTCAGATAAATATCAGGCGCAGGCTTTCCGGCAGCTACCTCACAGGCTGTAGCTACCACCTGGAAGTACCGGCGTATGTCCAGAGAATCCAGAACCGCGTCTACCATCGCCCTGCCGTTGCTGGTCGCGATCCCCGCCGCCATTCCATGATCTTCAATATAATCTAAAAATGCTCTGGCGCCAGGCTTTAGGGGTACTTCCTTTTGATACTTTCCAAGGGCCATCTGGACCCAGTCTTCCTTGATCTCATCCAGAGAAGCCTCCAGCTTAAACCGAATCTTAAAATAAGCCGCTGTTTCCGTAAAGCTCATCCCTTCGATTTCCTTCTGTAAATTCTCCGGGCATTCCACGCCAAATCTGGCCAGATACTCCACATCAATGGCTCTCCACATCCACATGGAATCCACCAGCGTTCCATCCAGGTCAAATATTACCGCTTTTTTATGATTTAATCTCATTTTCTCCAAATCCCTCTTTTTTATAGAACTCCCTTTACTTAAGACGATTGATTGTTATGTGTTTTTTCAGGAGATTCGTTTATTTTCCTGACTCACCCTTCTGTAACGCCTGAAGCTCTGTCTCGCTTAAAGGCCGGTACTGTCCAGGAGCCAAATTCTCATCCAACGTAAGCGGCCCCATAGACAGACGCTTAAGATAAACTACCTGGCAGCCCAGAGCCTGAAACATCCGCTTTACCTGATGAAATTTCCCCTCATGGAGCGTCACCTCCGCCTCATACCGGCCAAGAATCCTTAAATGGGCCGGCAGCGTCCTTGTGCCGTCCTCCAGGAACATGCCCTCCTCAAACTTCTGCTGTGCATCAGACGGCATTTCTCCCTGAAACCGGACTCTGTAAACTTTATCTACATGCTTTTTCGGTGATAGAAGACGATGCGTTAAAGCTCCGTCATTCGTAATCAGAAGAAGGCCCTCTGTATCAATATCCAACCGCCCCACAGGAAACAGATCCTTGCGGAGCGCCGTATCAATCAACTGAACTACGGTAGTGTATCTTTCATCCTCTGTCGCGGACACAACACCCTGAGGCTTATTCAGCATATAATACTCCATTCCGGCATAGGCAACCGCCTCTCCGTCCAAACAGATCCTGTCAAACTCCGGATTCACCTTCCCCTCTGGAGATTTTACCACCCGGCCATTTACCTGGACATGCCCCTTTTGAATCAGCTCCTTCACCTGGCTGCGGCTGCCCTGTCCCATTTCCGCCAGAAATTTGTCAAGGCGCATTGCAAAAGCCTTGCTCCTTCCCTTTTCTGCCATTTTTCACTCTCCTGTCTCTTATTGCCATCTCCAGCCTGAATAATATTTATTCTTAAGGCTCATACCCATTCCCTTACACCATCCCAGAGGAAATTCATCCATCATAACCAGGCTCCAGCCCGTGAGAGGCCTCTCCTCCTTTGCAAGCGAAAGAGTCTCCCCCTTTAAATACCGCAGAATCCGTTGGTCTCCTTCCTTCAAACGCAGAACATTTGAATACTGATCTGCCTTTAAGGCCATAGCAAGAGCCTGGGAGGGTTCAAACCGCCCTTTCTTAAGCGCTCCCATCAAAAGTCCTGTGCGCAGAAACCGAAGGGGAAGATTCCGTTCCAATCCCTGAGGCAGATAATAGATCTGCTCCTGATGAATCACCACCCGGCTCATATCCAGCTCCATTCGTATATCAGATAGGAAATTCTGCAAATTCTTCTGCCCTTCACCTGTTTTGGAATACATGTCTTTGCCCGGAATTCCTGCTGAGAGTTTTCTTTGTGACACCTCTTTTTTACTACCATCGGCAGGAGAGCTTCCCCCTTTTCCCTTTCGTAAAAGAGCCAGAAAATGTCCCTCTCCCTTTAGGCGGTGGGGAAACAGTCTCATACACCCGGAAAGCCCCGCTCCGTCACAGGAGCCCGGAGCCTTAGACAAGTCCAGCTTTACCAGCTCAATCTCAGGATGCTTCTCCAGAACAGACAGAACCGTCTCTTCATTCTCATACCGTGAAAAGGTACAGGTAGAGTAAAGCAGAAGCCCCCCTGGTTTAAGCATCCCTACCGCTGCTTCCATAATCTTCCGCTGCAAAGGACCATAATAGGCTGGCCCCCTCTCTTCCCAGTCCCTTACCATAGAATCCTCCCGCCGGAACATTCCTTCTCCTGAGCAGGGTGCATCCACCAATATTTTATCAAAAAACTCCGGCCACACCTGGGCCAGCTGCTCCGGGCTCTCACTGGTGACGCAGATATTGGCAGCGCCTGCCAGCTCCAGATTCTTAAGCAAGGCTCTTGCTCTGGAATAGCTGATGTCATTCGCTACCAGCAGTCCCTCCCCCTGAAGCTTTGAGGCCAGCTCTGTACTCTTTCCCCCCGGCGCCCCACACAAATCCAGCACCTTATCTCCCGGAGTTACTGGCAGCATTGCCGCCGGAGCCATAGCGCTTGGCTCCTGAAGATAATAAAGCCCCCCATAATAAAAGGGATGCTTAGACGGCTTAGGCTCTGCCCCCTCATCATAATAAAATCCCTTCTCAGTCCAGGCTACCGGCTCCAGCTTCCAGGGAACCATTTCTTTAAGCCTCTCCGGCTGGAGTTTCAGCGTATTCACCCGAAGCCCCGGTTTCCACTCCTCCCGAAAGCTATCGATATATCTATCATACTCCACTCCCAGAAGCGTTTTCATCTCTGCCAGAAACGCTGCCGGAAGCTGGTTTATATCCATCATACAAATTACCTCGTCCGTTCGTATCATTACACCCTTAGCGGCCTGACTCCAGAGTCCCTGCCTCTATCCTAAGCGTACATTTTGATGCCAGCAACTCAATGGCCATGACAAATGGATACCTGTCCATAAAACTACTGCCGGGTTTAGCATCATAGGATCCCACTGTCCTTACCTGACTCTAAGGCTTCGCCAGGTGTTCCAAGTATATCATAATTCCCCATGCAGTGGAAGCAGGAAATCACATGATAATTTTAAGATCTCCTTCTCCTTCCCCGCAGCCTCTAATACGAAAACACCAGCTTCCTCTTTTCCAGATATCGGAGTATCCAATAAGGGTTTACGCTCATTTCCTCAAAATGATCCGTCCTTATGTAAATTCCAAGGTGTAAATGGACATCAAAATTACCTGTAGTACCTTCTGTCTTTCCATACCCTGTATCTCCCATATAGCCCAGAAGCTCCCCCGCCTTTACCCTGTCCCCCTCCTTCCATTCTCTGGCATAATTATACAAATGAGCATAATACACATAAGCGCCTCTCCTTGTCCGTATTCCAATGCGCCATCCCCCCATCTCCAGCCAACCAACCCGCTCCACCGTCCCATCGCTAATACTGACCACCGGATACGAGCCTCTCGGCAGCTTATCTCCCATAATATCGCACCCCTCATGCTTTCGTTCGCCCTGACCTTTTTCCTCTGTTTTCTGACTGTCCTTCACGTAGCTTCTCCCCTCCATCCATCCATTCTCAAACACCACCTTGGGAGTATCCCTGTTAGAAGAAGCGGGAACCGGAAAATAAACCAAATCCCCCATTACTGTCTCATAAGCATTTTTCAGCTTCCTGTAATCTGCCGGTCTTGCAGCAAGCAGGAGACGGTTGCTGTACCTTATATCCTCCGCCTTGGTCAGGTCATAATCATGCTCAATCATCAGGGTAGTAAGCTTGTCAAAATCCAGACTTTCCCATTTGCCAATCCCATCACCCAGCTTCATTGCCCGGAATTCGCCGCTCTCCCAGGTATAAGGCCCAAGCTGGTAATAATCAGGATTCATAACCAGATAATTGGTGATAGAATACTGGAACACAGCTAAAATCAGGATAAGAACCAAAGGCATAGCACATCATCCTCTGCAATATATTGTATATAAATGATTGTATTCAGGTGTCTATGAAAAAATCCATTCTTGGAACCCTGTCTGTCCTCTGTCTGCTTATGCTTCTGTTTAATCCCCAGTTAGCCCTTGAGGGAGCTAGACAAGGTCTGATTCTTTGGGGAAATATCGTCCTGCCAACCCTTCTGCCCTTTATGATATGCTCCGGCGTTATCGTAGCTATGGATGCCATCTGCATTCTCACAGGCCCCTTTAAGCCGATTCTGTCAGGACTTCTCAAACTGTCGGATCAGGGCAGCTATGTGCTTATGAGCGGACTTCTCTGCGGCTATCCAATGGGAGCTAAAAATGCCAGTGATTTTCTGGACAGCAGACGTATTTCCCCGGAGGAAGGCCGCTACCTCCTTGCCATCGCAAATCACCCAAGCCCCATGTTTGTTCTGGGCTATATAATGAGCCAGATATCCTTGATTCCAGATGTGGGAAAAGCCTGCTCTCTGTGGATCACAGCCGCCTCACTTTATCTTCCAATTCTTCCAATTTCTATTTTAGCCAGAGCCTGCTATCACTATAAAAGATTGGATGATCCAGAAGCCGGGAATCAGCTATATTCCAGTTCATCCTTTTCCTTCGATGAGCATATGATGAGCTCCTTTGAAACCATGACAAAAATAGGAGGCTATATCATGCTTTTTTCTATTCTGGCTCTTTACCTAACGGTTTTTCCCCTTCCCCTGCCGCCATTGATACGTCCCGCCCTTTTGGGAGCAGTTGAGATTACTACAGGAATACAGGCCATTGTCCAAAGTTCTTCCGGTCAGACAGGCGCACTTCTTGTGATCGGTTCTGCTGCCTTTGGAGGCTTCTCCGGCATCTTCCAGACAAAAAGCGTATTAAAAAATGCCGGACTGTCCATCCGGCACTATATATTTTGGAAGCTGCTTCATAGCGCGCTGTCCTGTATCTTGTTCTATGTATTCATGTGCCTGAAAGCCTGATATGCTGTCTTACGCAGTGTTAAGGCTTTGCTACATAAGCTCCGCCCCGCTATCCGTTCCCTTCGATGGCTCCTGCTCGCCACTTCTGACAATTCCGCCTGACAGCTCATTTCTGTTGGAGGAGACAATATCATAGCTGGATTGCATAGACGCCATAAACGAGTCAAAGCGTCCCCTGGCCCCTTCCATAGAGTGGGTGATAATCGTCTGAAGGCTGTTCAGCATATCATCCGTATACTGAATGGCGCTTTGGCGAATATCGTTGGCGTCGTTAACCGCGCTGTCAATCATAGCCTGCGCCTGCATATTGGCCTGTTCCATTACCTCATTGGCATGAGCATAGGCATGCTGCATAATCTCGTGCTCATTAATCATCTCCGTAGTCTGCTCGCTAGCCTGGGCTACCATGGAATCTGCCTGCTTTTTAGCATCCTCCAGCATGGCGTCTGCCTGGGCCTGGGCCTCGCTGAGGATCGTGTCCTGCTGGCTGATAATTTTCTGATATTTTTTAATCTCGTCAGGAATTCTAAGGCGCAGCTCCACAAGCAACTCTTCGATCTCTTCTTTATTTACAATAATTTTGCTGTTAGACAATGCCTGAAACTTACAACTATCTATATATTCTTCGATCTCACTGATTAACTGCTCGATTCTACTCATCATATGGCATCTTCTCCTTATCCTGATTTACCCCGGTTATTTAAGCCTGGCCTCTAAATTTAGCCTGAACCATTTCTGCAACGGATGGATGCAGGAATTCACTGATATTTCCCTTATTCTCCGCAATTTCTTTCACGATACTGGAGCTTAAATAGGAATATTTCAAATTCGTAGTCAAAAATATGGTATCAACCTCAGGGGCCATGACCCGGTTGGTCTGTGCCATCTGAAGCTCGTATTCAAAATCTGTAATAGCCCGCAGGCCTCTGACAATAATTCCGCCGCTGTTCTGGCGCACAAAATCGATTAATAACCCGTCAAAGGACTGAACCTCCACATTTGGAAGGTTAGCAGTCACCTCTTTTAACATATTAACACGTTCTTGAGCAGAAAACAATGGTGATTTCATCTTATTATTCAATACACCGATAATTACCCGGCCGAACATTTTCGCTGTCCGTTCAATAATATCGTAATGCCCTAAGGTAACGGGGTCAAAGCTCCCCGGATATATGGCTGTCTTCATTTATTCTCCCCTGCCTACAAATACATGCTTGTTGTTTTTATATTCCTTGCTTTTGATCAAATGGTAGCCGGAGTCTTCCAGCCACTGAAAATCTGTTTCCTTTGAAGCCTCTATCACAATCATCGTATCCTCTGTAATCAGGGTTGAGCATGCCAGATAGTCCAGTGCCATACGTTCATCCCCATGATTGTAGGGAGGGTCCATAAAAACGAGATCAAACTGGTATTTTTTCCCTTCCAGCTTTCTGAGCCCTGCAATTACGTCGCAATTCATAACCATCGCCCGATTCTCCAGCCTTGTCCGCTCCAGATTCTCCCTGATGCAGGCAACGGCCTTAGGCGCGTCCTCTATCATCACAGCCAGGCTGGCGCCACGGCTTAAAGCCTCTATTCCAATAGCCCCGCTTCCGGAATAGAGGTCTAAAAACTTGCAGTCCCCAATCCGGGGCTGAAGCATATTAAACAGTGTTTCCTTCGTTCTATCGGTGGTAGGTCTTGTATCCATTCCCTCCACAGTCTTTAAAAGCAGCCTTCTGGCGCTGCCCGCAATTACTCTCATTTATAGCTCCTGTATTATGGCTGTGTGGTTACAGCAATTCTCATTCCAGACAAGTATAATATGAAAGGCACAGATATACAAGGACTTTTTCAGGTTTTTCCTCTCTTTTCCCCTCCCCCGCTATTTGGAGGAAGGAATTCCCTGAGCGATTCTTCCTGTAAACTCTGCAATATTCATGGTCTGCATATAAATTTTACCAGGACCTGTAAGTTTCGTGAGAAACAATCCCTCTCCACCAAACAGCATATTTTTAATTCCCTTAATCGTTTCTATCTCATAGGAGACACTTGGCTCAAAAGCAAAAATATTTCCCGTATCTACCTTTATAACCTCACCCGGAGCAAGATTTTTTTCTATCACATCCCCGTCCACCTCCAGAAAGGCCAAGCCGCTTCCGCCAATTTTCTGAAGAATAAAACCTTCTCCACCGAAAAAGCCGGCAGAAAGCTTTTTTGTAAAAAGCGTGGTTAGCTCTACGGTAGACTGGGCGCAAAGGAATGCCCCCTTCTGGCATATTAACTGCATTTTCGACACATCCACCGGAAGGATCTTCCCAGGAACAGTAGAAGCAAAGGCAATCACGCAGTTAGGCTTAGAAGCTGTGTAGGTTGCCATAAACAGCGACTCACCTGTAAACATTCTTCCAAAGCCCTTCATCAGGCCTCCCTTTACATTAGAATCCAGGGTAAGTCCCTCGCTCATCCATGCCATACCCCCGGACTGTGTGTACATAGCCTCTCCCGGCTGAAGCCTTACCTCCACTGCCGGAAGCGTATCGCCTAACATTCTGTAATCCATAAATTTACCTCCTGCGTATAATCATATCTATGTAAAATTCACTTCAATCCTTACAATACGATAGCTGTTTTTTAATCCGCCTTCACGTGTCATCAAGCCAGCGCGGTATCATATCTGACCGCATAATACTATATATCCGGCTAGGGCTTCCTTCCGGGAGCTTCCTATCCATTGGTATACCACAAAGCATCAGGCCCAGTGAAGTTTTTTGTTTATGGAACTGTGGATAATATAGGCATACTTCGGTTAGTATACCATATGTTTACACAAATTGTTTTAATTATTTCTTAAATCAACTTCCTTCTTTTTCTCAAAAACCTACCTGCCAGGATGTTTCTTCTTTGATAAAAATGAAATAATTTCACATCCTAATATTTGACAAAAAACACAAAACCTTCTAGTGTATTATTTTTTTAATTCTCACATAATAGGATTGTAGCAAAAAACAAGCCGCGGATTTCTAATTGCTTCGCGGCAAATATATCACAAGGAGGCGTTTTATTATGTCTAACAATTCTAACAAAACAAATGTACCAGAAGCAAGAGAAGCAATGGACAGATTTAAAATGGAAGTTGCAAATGAGCTTGGAGTACCCTTAACCAACGGATACAACGGTAATCTGACTTCTGCTCAGAACGGTTCTGTAGGCGGATATATGGTTAAGAAGATGATCGAGGCTCAGGAGCGTCAGATGGCAGGTAAATAAAGGTCAGACTCTGAAGTAATTTCAGAAGTACGCTGATTTTATTGCCAAACCAGCAGAAAATCCCCGGTCTATGTATTAACACAGCCTGGGGATTTTCATTTGTTCTATAAACAAGATATGCCTCTATTATTCTACAATTACTACCTTCCCAATTCTTTCTTTCTCCTCTTTTTGGTCATCTGCATAGCCCAATGCGGCCATGCCGTAAACCACATGGTTTTCAGGTATGCCAAAGGATGTCAGCAGATCCCGGACGGCAGGGTCATCGCAGATGCCCTGAAGCTGGTTGATCCATACCGAGCCAATCCCCATGGAATGAGCGGCCAAAAGGATATTTTCCATAGCGCAGGCATCATCCTCCCTGCCGTAAGGACTCTCCCTGTCATTAGAAGGTATCAGAACCGCTTCCGGCTGGTACATATCATAGCCGGTTCTTCTCAGCGTTTTTTCAATGACTGCAGCCAAAGCTTGAATCTTCTCCCGGTTCTTAACCAGAGTAAACTGCCAGGTCTGCCTGCCCATTCCGCTGGGCGCGTGAAGGGCCGCCTGGATTATCTGGCGCAGCTCCTCCTCTGGGATAGGCTTGTTTAAAAATTTTCTTGTGCTTCTTCTTGTAAGGATGGTTTTTAATGTTTCATTCATAGTTTGTTCTCCCTTCATAAACAAATAGTTTCGCTTCCATGCATATTTGCAGCGATTACAGATATACCTCTGATACCAAATACTCCTCAATCCTGCGTTTCAGCTCCCTGTGCTCCTCTTTTTCTAATTCCGGGTCCTCCTCCAGCAAACGGTTTACTTCCTCCGAAACCGTTTTAAGGATATTTGCGTCTGTAAAAATATCCGCCAGCTTAAATTCCATATCCCCGCTCTGCCTCATTCCGAAAATATCCCCCGGTCCTCTCAGCTTCAGATCCTCAGAAGCAATATAAAAACCGTCGTTGGATCGGTTCAGAATATCCAGACGTTCTTCTGTGCCCTGATCCTGAGAGCAGTTTACCATGATGCAATAGGACTGTGCCCTGCCCCTGCCTACCCGCCCCCGGAGCTGATGGAGCTGGGCAAGTCCGAAACGCTCGGCATTCTCAATCATCATTACGGTAGCATTGGGTACATTTACCCCCACCTCAATTACCGTAGTGGATACAAGAACCTGAATGTCTCCTGCCGCGAAACGTTCCATGATTGCGTTCTTTTCCTTTCCCCTCATCTTGCCGTGAAGGTATTCCACTGTGATGGAGGAAGGCAGCTCCTTTTTCAGCATTCTTGTGTAATCTAGGACATTTTCCGCCTCGATCATCTCATTTTTCTCTACCATAGGACAGATAATATAGGCCTGATGGCCCTCCTCCACCTGCTTTTGAATAAATGCGTAGGCTTTGGGCCGGTAGCTTGTGTCCACCACGCAGTTTCGAATCACCTGGCGTCCTGCGGGAAGTTCGTCTATGACTGAGATGTCCAGATCGCCATACAGGATAATGGCCAGCGTTCTTGGAATAGGAGTAGCGCTCATAACCATTACATGGGGAGTGTGTCCCTTGCTGCTTAGAAGTTCCCTCTGGCCTACTCCAAACCGGTGCTGTTCATCGGTGATCACCAGAGCCAGCTTATCATAGACAACCTTTTCTTGTATCAAGGCATGGGTTCCGATGATAATATCGGCCTCATGGCTGGCAATGGCTTCATAGGCAAGCCGTTTCTCTCTTGCTGTCATGGAACCAGTTACCAGCACAGCTTTTTTTTCAATTCTCTGCTCCTCAAACAATGCAGTGATAGACTCATAATGCTGTCTTGCCAGCACCTCTGTGGGCGCCATCAATGCCCCCTGATACCCATTATACGCAGCCTGAAGCAGGGCCAGAATGGCAATTATAGTCTTTCCTGAACCAACATCTCCCTGTATCAGCCGGTTCATAACCAGTCCCTTTTCCATATCCTGGTATATCTCCTCCAGCGCTCGCTCCTGAGCGGCTGTAAGGCTGTAGGGAAGCGCTGCTTTTATGGCGTCTGTCTCCATTCTGCGCTTTATAAAATAGGGAGAGCTTCTGTCCGCTCTCTGCTCCCTGAGCCTGCGCACTCCCACAAGAAACATAAAAAACTCGTCAAATACCAGTCTTTTTCTCGCAAAAAGCAGCTCTGCCTTATCTGCCGGAAAATGGATATGCCGGATTGCATAATTAATTTCCGCCAGCTCATATCTGCGCCTCAGCTCAGCCGGCATGTATTCCCGCTCCATCTGACGAACCTCCAGGGCCTGAATTTGGGCCTTTACGATCGTCTTGTTAGCAAGGCCCCTAGTCTGCCCATAAATAGGCTGCATGGAATTTACCAATGCCTTGTAGTCCTCAGGCGTAAATACCTGTGGCTGTTCCATAATCAGACGCCCCCGCTTTCTCACCACCCGCCCCCGGAAGATATATAGTTCTCCTGACTTCAGGTTCGTCCGCATGTAAGGCATGTTATACCAGGAGATCTGCAATGAGCCTGTCAGATCCTTATGGCGGACTGAGACAATCTGCTTATGGTTCAGACGAAGAAGCTCCGGTGGGCTTTTAAGCGCTGCCTCCACCGCCATAACGGTCTGTTCCTTTAGCTGTCCGATAGCCACCGGAGCTTCATAAGTATCATAGGCTCTGGGATAATAGGCCAGAAGCTCTCCCACTGTTAGAATTCCCAATCTTTCAAACAGCTTGCCCGTCTTTTCGCCAATTCCTTTTAATGTATTCAAGGGCTGTCCGTTTAACATGCTTTCAAACTCCTTTTGGAACCAGAATGCCCTCCATTCTCCCTTTCAGGCATCCGGTTACAGTTTCATACATACAAATTCTCTGAGCATCTTTTAAGCGCTCAGAAGCATCCGATTCCTATGTGCCGTTTATCTTCCACTGATAGCCGTATCTCATTATCCAATTATAGACAATATTGCGATTGCTAGCAAGCTTGATTTTCTTTCTATATCACTTTATCAGCTTCCTTTCATGTGATATAATACAGTAATGCAGCAGGGCTTCAAGATTGCTCTGGAGTTTTTGTACTGCCGGATTCCTGAATATAAGGAAATTATTCGTATCAAAACCTTTGGTAAACTGCTTTTTCTGGCTGAATTGGGTTCTTTACCACAGGCAGCCAAGTGAATCAGCAGTCTGCCGGCACTGAAAAGGAGGATGAAAACATGGTTTTAAAGCAGACTTATATACTGCCGGAGAGAGCGCAGGAAATCTATTTTGCAGGCGGCTGCTTCTGGGGAATGGAAAAGCTTTATCAGTCGATAAGCGGAGTCTTGTATGTGGAAAGCGGCTATGCCAACGGCAAGAAGGATATTGTTCCAGATTATAACTCTGTGGTTTTCGGCGATACCGGCTACCGTGAGACGGTCCGTGTGGTTTACGAGCCTTGGCAGGTTTCGCTGGAGCAGCTGCTGACGGCTTTCTTCTACGTCATTGACCCAACAGTCGAAAAGCAGCAGGGAAACGATACCGGCGATCAGTATCAAACAGGAATATATTATCCAGACGAAGGCTCAGGAAGGATTGTAAAAGCTTTTGCAGAGAAGGAAAAGAAAAAGCACCATAAATTCGCAGTGGAAATAGAACCGCTTACGAGCTATTTTACGGCAGAGGAATACCACCAGGACTATCTGATTAAAAATCCTGGCGGGTACTGCCATATCGCCCAGTCTGCATTTGAGAAAATAAACGAGGTAATTGGCACAAAACCCATTGGGTACGCAAAGCCCGGTGCCCAAACGCTTCGGGATAAGCTTACGGATTTGCAGTATAACGTCACACAAAAGGGAGATACAGAGCGAGCCTTTACCGGAGAATACTGGGATTTTTATGAAAAGGGCATCTATGTAGATATTGTCACCGGAGAGCCTCTGTTTTCTTCCTTAGATAAATACAAAAGCAGCTGTGGATGGCCCAGCTTTTTTGCCCCAATCAGTTATAAGAGTGTTATTTTTAAAGAGGACAGCTCCCACGGCATGAATCGAACCGAGGTAAAAAGCAGGTCGGGGGACTCTCATTTAGGACATATTTTCTATGGTGAACCAGAAAGCCCTAATGGAGTCAGATACTGCATCAACAGCGCCTCTCTGGAATTTATCCCCTACGATCATATGGAGGAACGGGGATATGGAGAGTGGATAAAGCTATTTAATTAACTCTCTTTGAGCGCCTGCGGACGGATTCCATAGAGGAAGCAGGATGACTTTTATTCCCCGCTCCTGCCTGTGCCAACTAACAGTAACTATGATTTCTTCTTACCCAAAATTCTTAAAATATACAGAAACAGGTTAATGAAGTCCAGATACAGCTGCAAAGCGGAAAAGATGGATGCCCTGGCTGCCATCTCTGGCATCTGGCCGTAATACATGTGATATGCCTGAATCTTCTTAACATCATAGGCAGTAAGAAGCAGAAATACGAAAATTCCAACTGCGCACACGGCGGTTTCAAAGGCGCTCAGGTCAATAAACATTGAAAAAATCCAAAAGAAGAACAGGAATACCAGACCTCCCATCAGAAAGGGACGCAGCCTGGCAAAATTAATATTCCCAAACCAGCCCACTGCCGCCATAATTCCGAAAAATACGGAGGTAACACCGAATACCATCCAAAGAATGGTCATATCAAAAATATACAGATAGGCAGAGAAAAAAATTCCATTTAACACTGCATACAGAAAGAACATGATCCTAGCCATGCCTACAGACATCTTTTCTATTCTTGCAGACAGGAACACCACGACTCCAAGCTCTGCAATTACCAGAGCATAATACCAATAGGGAATATAATTCAGATAAAATATAGCTCCTGTAACATACCCTCCCACTGCAACTGCAAAGGTCACCAAGAGCCCCATAAACATCCAGCCAAAGGTCTTAGCTGTGTAACGCTCCAGAGAATCCCCCTCTACTTGAACTTCATAAGAACGGTTCATCATTTCTTGATCCATATTTGTTTCTCTCCTTTCATTCATTTATCCAGCCAACTTTGTAATCGTTGAAATAGCAAAAAATATATTTAATAATCAAACCTCAATGAGTTTCTCAATTACCTGATGTTATTCATTCCGCGGAAATGAGATAGTAATATATAGGCTGGCCGCCGTACTGAAGCTCAATCTCCTTATCAGGGAACAACTGCTTTGCCTTACTTGCCAAAGCCTGGGCTTCATCATCCGTTACGCCGCTGCCATAATAAACCGTTATCAACTCTGAGCCGCCATCCAGCATAGACTTCAAAGCCTCAAGAGCCGTGTCCTCCGTCTCCTTTCCAACCGCCAGAATCCCCTGATCTCCGATAGCCATGATATCCCCCTCTTCTATATCAATGCCATCTATATTCGTGGTTCTCACAGCATATGTGACCTGAACCGTTTTTACATTCCCCATCTCAGACTTCATGTTTTCCAAATTATCCTCCGGCGACAAATCAGGCATGAAATTTATCAGAGCCGTAATTCCCTGGGGAATGGTTCTGGAAGGAATCACGATAATATGTTTGTCCTCTGTCAAATCCCCGGCCTGCTGTGCGGCCATGATAATATTCTTATTGTTGGGAAGGATAAAAATATTGTCTGCGTTCACCTTGTCAATGGCTTTTAGCATATCCTCTGTGCTGGGATTCATCGTCTGACCTCCCTCGATCAGATAGTCAGCGCCGATTCCTGTAAATATGTCGCTTAATCCCTCTCCGCTGGAAACCGCAATAAACCCGTAATCCTTGCGCTTAGGAGACTGTTCTGAAGTCTCTAAAAGAGCTTTCTTATCAGCCTGCTCCCTGGCAATCCGCTGGGCATCCTGAATCACACGTTCCTGATGCTCCTCTCTCATGTTGTCAACCTTCATACGGGATAAGGAGCCAAATGTCAAAGCCTTCTCGAAGGCCAGGCCCGGATGGTTCGTATGGACATGCACCTTTACCAGCTCATCATCCGATACCACTACCAGAGAATCACCGATAGATTCCAGATACGCCTTAAATTCCCGCTCCTTTTCCTCTGAAAATTTCTGGTCTAAATTGATAATAAACTCCGTACAATACCCGAACTTTATATCTGCTGTATCAATATCCGTCCTCGACGCCCCTGCGATGCTCCTAGAACCCCCTCCCGATTCAGATAGCCCTTCCACAGAAACAACTCCGACTTTGCCTGTAAGGCTATCAAAAGCTCCTTTTATCACCTGCATCAGTCCCTGGCCGCCAGAATCCACAACCCCTGCCTGCTTTAATACAGGAAGCATCTCCGGCGTTTGGTTCAGCACATAATCTCCATGCCGGACGACCTCTGCCGCAAACACCTCAATATCATCGGTACGTGAGGCCATCTCCAATGCTTTATCCGCCATCCCCTTGGCTACAGTCAGGATCGTACCCTCCTTTGGCTTCATAACAGCCTTGTAGGCCGTCTCCGTGCCTCTGACCATCGCATTGGCAAGTATGGTAGTGGTTAGCACGTCATTCCCCTTAATCTCCTTTGTAAAGCCTCTAAGAAGCTGTGACAGGATGACTCCGGAATTTCCCCTTGCCCCCCTCAGGGACCCGGATGAAATAGCTCTTGCCAGCTCTGCCATAGTAGGCGCCTCAAGCTCTGCCACTTCCCTAGCCGCAGCCATGATTGTCAATGTCATATTCGTTCCTGTATCTCCATCCGGTACAGGGAATACGTTGAGTTCATTAATCCAGTCCTTCTTGGCCTCCAGGGCCTTAGCTCCTGCCAGAAATGCATTTTTTACCATCCCGGCGTTAATTGTATTCATACCCACAGGTAAGCTCCTCCTAATCAATCACTCTTACACCTTCCACATAGATGTTGATCTTCTCAACCTCTATTCCGGTGAATTCTTCCACCTTGTATTTCACGCTTTCGATTAGGTTATCAGATACTGCGGATATACTGACACCATAGGATACGATTACATGAAAATCAATGGATATTTTGTTGTCAATAATATCCACATTAATGCCATGAGTCAGACTTTCTCTCTTCAAAAGCTTAACCAGCCCGTCTTTCATGCTCACTGCCGCCATGCCGACAATACCAAAGCACTCCACCGCGATGGTTCCTGCATATAAAGCAATCACATCCGGGTTAATCTGGATTTCACCCATCTTATTGCTGATTCGTCCCTTCATGCATATGCCTCCAATCTTCATACATGAAAACAGTATACACTATTTTCTGAAAAAAAGAAATAAAATTTTGCTTTTTTGCTTGCAAATTTTATCGCTTTCTGGTATCATACATTTGTTGTGGATTTTGTTAGCATAAAAATCCAAGTAACGTGTTAAGGAGGTGCAATAGTATGGCTAAGTGTGCAATCTGTGAAAAGGCAGCTCATTTTGGCAATAAAGTGAGCCATTCCCATAGAAGATCCAACAAGATGTGGAAAGCGAATGTAAAGTCCGTTAAGGTTAAAGTAAACGGAGGAAGCCGGAAGATGTACGTATGTACTTCCTGCTTACGTTCCGGCCTTGTAGAAAGAGCGTAGCGAAACAGCACATTGGTTCCTTAAGAAGGCATTGCCCTGATTATCAGTTGGCAATGCCTTCTCTTTGTGATTTTTCAATTTAATAATCCGGCTTCTTGAGCCCTGATGAAACTCCTTCCCAATCCGTTATATCAACAACAGAACAAATTATACCCAAATACTAAGCAGCCGATAATGAACAGGAAGGTAAAGATTGTTTCAGGAATAAACAAAAGCACCGCCATGCCGAAGCCAAAGCAAAACAGCATAAGCCCGCATATTCTTCTCATATCCTAATTATCTCCCCCATTCTGCAACAAGCTATACTCTATCATATGCAGAAATGCGGCTTTCATTACCATTCATTCGCCGAAGCTGCCTGCGGCGCCGCTCTTTAAAGGCTATTTAACATCCATGTGCTCCGTCTTTCCCCTGTCATAAGCGGCTGCCGTATCCTTGGCTGCCTGCACTGCCTCCTCTGATACCGCCGGCTTTCCTCCCAGAAATTTGTTGATAAAATCAGGCGCCATATCGATAGCTTTAGTAATCGCGTCCTGATTCTTTACATTAACCAGCTTAGTGACTCCGTTCTGTATCACCAAAACTGCGCTTGGGCTCATCTTAGCGCTCATGCCTCCCCCACCCTTCTGCTTTTGCTTGCCGCCCTCCGCAAATGCTCCGGCTGCCATTCCGCAGGTTACGTCAATAAGAGGAACAATAATAGTTTCTCCTACATGCACCGGCTCTCCTACTACTGTTTTAGTTGTGACAAAGTGATCCATCCCCTTAAATAACGTATCTATTGTAGATGTAAATTGGTTCTCTGCCATAGTATGTGCCTCTTTTCTTTTATTTTATAAAGCTTTGTATCAGCTTCCTCGTATGTCTGTCAAAATAAATCTGAACTGCCAGCCACAAAAGAAAGCCCAGCCTGACTCTCCCCGTGAAGCTTCCCTCCCCCTCCAATATCTTCTCATCAAATACGGGCTGAATGGACAGCTGCCTGTGGCAGAAGGGGTAAATCAAACTGACTCCCTGAAGAACACGGCCTGTAGTATAGGGGTCCTCAAATCCGAAGCTGATGGTTCCCTGGCCCTTAATGGGCCTCAAATGAGCCAGAGCACGGCCTGCCTGCTTCCACAGGAAGCGCAGAGAAGCCTGATTCTTTTCATTTTCCAGCCACTCTCTTTGTTCCTGGATAAACTGACAGCCTCCCTTTAGCTTATCATAGATTCGACGAAAAGAAAATAAAAGATTTTTCAAAGCTTTCCTAGCGCCTCTTTTGCATCCATCTGAAGACTTCTTTTCAAAAGCCTCATCCATCTCCTGCACTTTCTTGGCTGATTTCCGGTATCTCTGCTCCTCCCGCTCCAAATTCTGTGTCAGAGAATCCCCCCCGTCATCCATCAGGTGTTCTATGCTGTCCCCTGCTTCCTTTACCGGTTCCTCCTTATCAGAGCTCCACACAGGGATGCCAAATACGCGAAGTTTCATCAAAAGTCCGCTCTTCTGGTCATAAACCGCACGAAAGGACAGAAGGCGGAGAAACCAGTGAACCCTGGCCTGAGCCTTTGCCTCCCCCATCCATTCTCCACTTACATGATAGCGAAGAGGTACCAGCAGCAGGGTCAGCCCCAGAAGCAGCAGGAGCCCCAGAAGCGCCAGCAGGATAATGCCGGTTATTTTCAAT
Organism: Clostridium porci; assembly: GCF_009696375.1. Lineage (GTDB taxonomy): Bacteria > Bacillota > Clostridia > Lachnospirales > Lachnospiraceae > Enterocloster > Enterocloster porci. The sequence goes on along the minus strand of NZ_VUMD01000001.1, from coordinate 374,909 downwards.
ATCAGAAGTACAATATGCATCATTCAAGATACCTCATGTAGCCATTCCAGTCAAATTCACCTGTCTTTTTGTACATATCATCCACCATGATACGCACCAGCTCCCTGGCTTCCTCCATCCCTGAGGCCACGCCCAGAATCAGGGGCCCCTGTCCTTCCCGCTCCTCCTTAGTGAAAAGAAGGACAGGACGGATATCAAGTATATGATTCCCACTCTCAGGGAGTGTAATCACATAGGTATCGGGCATCATCCGTTTTTCACGGATTCCCCGAAGAACCTCCGCTCGTTTTTCCCCGGCATGCTCGCCCATGTATAGATGCTTCCACCAGCGCATACGTTCTCTCCCTGTCCTTAAAGCTATACTTCCAGCCGCCCTTTAAGATCCGGATGCAGTCCAGGCTATTTGCAGTACAGGCCTAGCCTCCGCCTTCTTCCTGCGTCCTACAAAACTGCTAAAGGTCAGCTGTGCTCCAACACACACAGACGAACCAGATCCAGGGCTTTCATCATAGACTGCTCTCGTATCTTATCTCTGTTTCCTTTAAAATGATACTCTCGTATCTCCGTCCTTCCTTTAAGGCAGCACGCCATAAACACCAATCCCACAGGCTTCTTATCCGTTCCGCCTCCCGGCCCGGCAAGTCCCGTAATGGCCACGCAAATATCGGAGCCGCTCATTTTTACGCCTCCCTCGGCCATCTCCTGAGCTGTTTCACGACTCACCGCTCCAAAGGTCTCTAAGGTTTCCTGCCTAACCCCAAGAAGGCGCATCTTAGCCTCGTTTGAGTAAGTGACCACACCCTCCATAAATACATTGGAGGCGCCAGGGACATTAACCAGCTTCGCCGCCGTCATACCGCCGGTGCAGGACTCAGCCGTAGAAATAGTGAGTCCTTTCTTCTTCAGAAGCTCTACCACTGCCATCTCCAGCGTCACATACTCGTCGGTTGTAAAGACGGCATTTCCCAAACGCTTCATGATCTCATGGAGCACCGGGGCAATCAGAGCCTCCGCCTCCTTCTCGTCCTCCCCCCTTGCCGTAAGGCGGAGATCCACCTGAGCTGTTTTCGCATAGGTTGCAATGGTGGGATTTGTCTGTTTGTCAATTAAATCCAGAAGCATATCCTCCACCTGGCTCTCCCCATAACCACATATCTTCACCATTCTGGACACCAGCGCCTGCTGCTGGCGTTTCTGAAGATAAGGCAGCACCTGTTGGCGAAACATAGGGTAAAGCTCTCCCGGAGGTCCCGGAAGCAGAATGGCAGTCTTACCTTCCTTCTCCAAAATCAGTCCTGGCGCCATGCCGTTTCCATTGTCCAGCACAAAAGCCCCCTCTGGCACCACCGCCATCTTCCAATTGTTCTCCGGTATTTCCTTATAAATGTTATTCTCAAAAAAGCTTTTCAGATGTTCTCTGGTATGAGTATCCTCCACCAGCTTCATACCCATGGCTTCCGCGCATACCTCTTTCGTCAAATCATCCTCCGTAGGCCCCAGCCCCCCTGTAAGAATCACAATATCGGAACGTTCCAAAGCCGTCTCAATCACCGCTTTCATACGACCGTAATTATCCCCTACTGTCACCTGATAATACATGCCAAAGCCCAGGGCCGCACATTGCTCTGCCAAAAACTGCGCGTTTCCGTTTACAATATTCCCCATTAAAAGCTCCGTGCCTACAGAAATCAGTTCTGCCGTCATTCTACATGCCTCCCTCAGTTAGTATCCTATAATTTTTTGCGATGTAATCTGCCAATGAAATGAGAGTCAGCGCCAGGGCTGCCCAAAGGGTAATATCTGCCGCCAGGCTCAATGCTGGAAAATTCGCAATCAAAAGCGCCACCGCAATCATCTGAAAGGTGGTTTTGAATTTTCCCCAGTAGCTGGCTGCTATCACCACGCCGTTGTCTGCGGCAACCAGGCGAAAGCCGCTGATTATAAACTCACGGCTGATAATCACAATCACCATCCAGGCAGGCGCCTGTCCCAGCTCAACCAGACAGATCAGCGCAGAACAAACCAACAGCTTATCGGCCAGAGGATCCATAAATTTGCCGAAATTCGTGACAAGATTATATCTGCGGGCAAGCTTACCATCAAGCAAATCCGTAAGGCTGGCTAATATAAAAAGTATATCCGCCACAATCCGCATGGTCTTGCTTCCGCCTCCGTCATATAAAAGAGCAGCGACAAAAAACGGAATTAATACCACTCTTGCAATGGTCAGTTTATTAGGCAGATTCATCGTACACCTCTCCTATCAAATCATACTCAGCAGCTCCTGTCACCTTAACCCGTACAAAGTCGCCGGACATCAGCTCCACATCCCCATTTACAAATATAAGGCCGTCCACATTGGGCGCGTCCATATAGGTCCTTCCCACATAGGCGGGTTCATCCGCTACCTTTCCCTCAATCATTACAGTCAGGATACGCCCAACCATATTTTCACAATGCTCAAAGGCAATATCCTGCTGAAGCTCCATAAGCTCATCCCTGCGCTCCTCCTTTATCATCTGAGGAACCTGATCCGGATAAGAAAAAGCCGGTGTATCCTCCTCAGCTGAATAGGCAAACACTCCCAGGCGCTCAAATTCCATCTCATTAACAAACTCCATCAGCTCCTCGTGATCTGTCTTTGTTTCGCCAGGGAAGCCGGATATGAGGGTCGTCCTGAGAGCAATATCAGGGATCGCCTCCCGTAGCTTTCTTATGCGTTCCTTAAGCTCCTCCTTGTGGGTCTTTCTTCCCATGCGTCTAAGAATCCTGTCGCTGGCATGCTGAATGGGGATATCCAGATAATTGCAAACCTTATCCTCTGTTCGGATGGTTTCTATAAGCTCATCTGTAATTTCCTCAGGATAGCAGTACTGAATCCGTATCCAATAAATCCCCGGAACCTTTGCCAGCTCCCTCAGCAGCTTTGGAAGGGATTTTTCTCCATAGAGATCCGTACCGTAAAGAGTCGTCTCCTGGGCCACAAGAATAAGCTCCTTTGCACCAGACTCCGCCAGCTCCTTTGCCTCCTTTATGAGCCGCTCCATTGGAACGCTCCGGTATGGCCCCCGTAAGGAAGGAATAATGCAGTAGGTGCACCGCTTATTACAGCCCTCTGCAATCTTTAAAAACGCATAGTGGCCTCCGGTAGTCACCACCCGCCTCTCATCCCCCTCAGGCAGACGGCTCAGATCGCTGAAGCAGGAAATACGGCTGTCTCCGGTTCCTTTGAGAGCCTTATCCAGTACCTGGGCTATCTCCTGGTAGGAGGTTGTGCCGATAATAGCGTCCACCTCTCCGATCTCATCCAAAATCTCCTGCTTATAACGCTGAGCCAGACACCCCGCTACAATCAGAACCTTGCAGACTCCCTCCGTCTTATAACGGGCCATCTCAAGTATGGTATTGATGCTTTCTTCCTTTGCGTCCCCGATAAAGCAGCAGGTATTAACCAGGATTACATCCGCCTCTGACTCATCATCTGTATACATAAGTCCCCTGCTGTTAAGCAGTCCCAGCATTTTTTCCGTATCCACCAAATTTTTATCACATCCTAAGGAAACGCAAAATAATTTGAGCTTTTCCATAATATCTTATCAACTCCTGAATCTATTACTGTATGTTTCAAAGGGCTCCAAAGAACATAAGCCATCTCTGCCTTTGCAGGAGACGGCTTACGATGGCTTTAAGCGTTCTCTTCTTCCTCTTCCGTCATTTCTTCCTCCGGAAGGATTTTCACCTTCTGATGATACAGCTCGTCAATGGCAATGGATAAAGGCTTTTTGCCTGCAAGCTGTGATACCATAGGGCCCTCTCCGCTGATAATCTGCCGTGCACGTCTGGAGGCTGCAATTACAATGGAATAACGGCTCTGTACCACCGGCTGCTCTCCCGGCTCAATATCGCTGTTAACTGCCTCAATTAAATCTGTGTATGATGGATGCAACATTTTATATTCCCCTTTCAAAATGATTATTTATTTGAATTCATCCTATACCTTCCGCCTTCTATCTGTCATCCAGATGGCAAAGCTCCTCCCGCATCCGGCTTAAAAACTCCAGATGATAGCCAGTCTTATTATGCTGAAGCTGAATTAACTGATGCATCTGCTCTACACAGGTGTCAATTTCATCATTGATCAGCAGATAATCATATGCCTCCATGCCGGAAGCCTCCTCTGCCGCCCGGCGGAGTCTGGCGTTAATGACCTCAATGGTTTCCGTCCCCCGGCCCACCAGACGGCGGCGCAGCTCCTGAGCGTCAGGAGGCGTGACAAAAATAAGAAGGGCATCAGGAAATCGCTTCTTTACCTTCAACGCACCCTGAACCTCAATCTCCAGAATCACGTCTTTTCCTTCTTTCATTCTCTGCTCCACATACGCTCTGGGCGTACCGTAATAGTGATTTACATATTGGGCATACTCTACCAGCCTCTTTTCTTCTATCATCTGCTGAAATTGTTCCCTTGTAACGAAGAAATAATCCTTCCCTCCTATTTCCCCTTCTCGTGGCTGCCGTGTGGTAGCAGACACCGACAATGCGTAATTATCATACCGCCGAAGCAGCTCCTTCATAAGCGTCCCCTTGCCTGCCCCGGAAAATCCCGATACAACCACTAAAATTCCCTGCTGGTTCATATTTCTCTCCCTGATTTTTCAATACTCCGGTATTTGTGATCTACTCGATATTTTGTATTTGCTCTCTGACCTTTTCGATCTCCGTCTTAAGGGCAATGGCCTTATGGGAGACAGACAAATCTGATGCCTTGGAAAGGATAGTATTCGCCTCCCGGTTCATCTCCTGAGCGATAAAATCCAGCTTGCGTCCTACGCACTCGCCGCTCATAAGCTCCCTTCTGGTATTTTCAATATGGCTTTTTAAGCGGACCGTTTCCTCGTCCACGCAGACCTTATCTGCATACAAAGTGACCTCTGCGGCAATCCGGCTCTCGTCGATGGCAGTGCCTTCCAGCAGCTCCTTCACCTTATCCTCCAGCCTGGCGCGGTACTCTGCAAGGATCTGTGGGGAACGCGCTTCTACAAAATCCACTAGCTCCGTCATATAATCCAGTTTTCCAAGAAGATCCTTCTTCAAGTTCTCTCCTTCCAGCTCCCTGGATTCCACCAGCTTCACAGCAGCCTCCTCCAAAGCGCAGGAAAGTATCTCCCATAAATGCTCCTCGTCGTCCGGCGTCTGCTCCATGGTCAAAACTTCAGGAAACTTGGCCAGAGCCGACACCTTCACATCATTCTGTATGTTAAATTCCTCCGCCATCCTTTCAAAGTATCCCATATATTCGGCAGCCAGAGCCTGATTATATTTCAGGCACAGGTTGCTCTCCGTATAATCCTCGTAGTTTATAAACAGATCGACCTTTCCTCTCTGGATGTATTTCTTAAGAAGCGTTCTGATGGATGTTTCAAAATAATTAAACCTTTTAGGCATCTTAATATTTAAATCCAGGTATCTGTGATTTACGGCCTTCATCTCGACAGAAAGCTTATACTCGTCCGTAACGTTCTCGCACCTGCCGAAACCAGTCATGCTTTTTAACATAAGGAATGCCTCTCTTTCGTATCCATAGTTAGATAGTATTATAATTCATCTGAAAGGCCAAGTCAACCATTTGCCCTTTCCTATTTCCGAAACTTATGGTATTCTAATACTGCTGCGGCTCTGCTGCAAAATCCACCTGATGGGAGTGAAAAAAATGGCATTTGACGGAATTACCATAGCAAACCTGGTACATGAGTTTCGAGAAACCTTAGAAGGCGGGCGCATTTCTAAAATTGCGCAGCCGGAAAAAGACGAGCTGCTCATTACCATTAAAAATAAAAAGGAAACTTACAGGCTTCAGATGTCAGCCAGCGCAAGCCTGCCTCTGATCTATCTCACAGAGAAGCAAAAACCCAGCCCTATGACAGCCCCAAACTTTTGTATGCTGCTGAGAAAGCACATTGGCAGCGCGAGGCTCCTTTCAGTGAGCCAGCCAGGTTTGGAACGCATCATTGAATTTGAGCTGGAGCATCTGGACGAGCTGGGGGATCTGTGCCGCAAAAAGCTGATTGTGGAAATTATGGGCAAACACAGCAATATTATATTCTGCAAATCAAACGGCGTCATCATTGACAGCATTAAGCACGTTCCTTCCCATGTGAGTTCCGTCCGGGAAGTGCTTCCGGGAAGAGATTATTTCATCCCCCGAACAGCTGCCAAGGAAAATCCTCTTACTGTCTCGGAAGAGGTCTTCCGGCAAATGATAGCAGTGTCCCCTATGCCCGTACAGAAAGCCCTGTACAATCATCTTACAGGCATCAGTCCCATCATTGCTGAGGAGCTCTGCCACCTGGCTTCCATTGATTCCCAGCTTCCAGCCAGCCAGCTCACCGAGCCTGAAATAACCCACCTCTATCATACCCTGTCCAGAATGATGGAGGACGTGGCGCTAGGTCATTTCTCTCCTGTGATCATTTACGATCATGCTGGGCCTGTGGAATACGCGTCTGTACCTCTCACCTGCTACGAAGGAGGCGGCTGCCACGCCCAGCCTCAGTCCTCCATCAGCGCACTTTTGGAGCAGTACTATTTCATGCGGGATACAGTAACAAGAATCCGTCAGAAATCCTCTGATCTCAGAAGGATTGTCCAGACAGCTCTGGAGAGAAACTATAAAAAATATGACCTTCAGCAAAAACAGCTTAAAGATACGGATAAAAGGGAAAAATACCGCATATACGGCGAGCTTTTAAACACCTACGGTTATGAGCTAAAAGGAGGCGAGACATCCTTCCAATGCCTCAACTACTATACCGGAAAGGAAATTACCATCCCTCTGGATCCGCAGCTCTCTGCCACAGACAATGCCAAAAAGCATTTTAATAAATACAATAAGCTGAAACGGACCTATGAGGCTCTGGTTGATCTGATCCAGGAAACCAAATCAGAGATAGAGCATTTGGAGTCCATCAGCTCTGCTCTGGATATTGCGCTGGCAGAAAACGACCTGATACAGATAAAAGAGGAAATGATGGAGTACGGCTATATCAAAAAACGGCGCGCTGGGGATAAGAAGCCAAATATAACCAGCCGCCCCTTCCACTATCTGTCCTCTGATGGTTATCACATCTATGTAGGAAAAAATAATTACCAAAACGATGAACTCACCTTTAAGATAGCCTCTGGAAATGACTGGTGGTTCCACGCTAAGGGAATCCCCGGCTCCCATGTGATCGTTAAAACGCAGGACCAAAAGAGCCTTCCGGATCGGCTTTTTGAGGAGGCGGGAGCCCTGGCAGCTTACTATTCCAAGGGCCGGGATAATGACAAGGTGGAGATCGACTATATTCAGAGAAAAAACATCAAACGGGTTGCAGGAGGAGCTCCTGGATTCGTGATCTACCATACCAATTACTCCTTAATCGCAGCTCCCTCCTGTAATTTAAAGAAGCTGGATTAAAATTCCCCTGCACGATCCATTCCCTCTGCAGGGATAGATTCCTCAGATTCATACATCTCCTGTGCCTGTTTGAGAATGATCTGCGTCTTCCAGAAAAGCGCGGCAAAGCCATGAATGAACAAACCGTAAATGAAAGCTCCACAAAAAATCCACTCATGCCTTTGCCGTGTATGGAAAGGAGCCGGAGCTATGCACAAAAAACAGCCGATTACTGTAATCCCTTACAGCAATCGGCTGTTTTTAAAGTTAAAACTCATCAATTAATCTTAAAAATTAATTGTACTTGCGCTTACGAGCGGCTTCAGACTTTTTCTTACGTCTTACGCTTGGCTTCTCGTAATGCTCTCTTTTACGAATCTCCTGCTGAATACCAGCCTTTGCACAGTTTCTTTTGAATCTGCGTAAAGCGCTGTCCAAACTCTCGTTATCTTTAACAATTACGTTCGACATAGCTCACACCTAACCTCCCTCCAGTTGTGTAATTGTGCATAATACAACTGTTTGGGTATTTTTAGCACTGCTATGATTATAGCATAAAAATACCATACGTCAAGAAAAAAAATGTTTTTCTTATGATTATTTTGCACTTTTTACAGAGCAAAAGCTATTTCGTCTGCTCTCCCGCTACCTCCACCGCTTTCTTAAGGGCCTCATCTATTCCCGCTGGGTTCCTGCCTCCAGCCTGAGCCATATTGGGCCGGCCGCCTCCCCCGCCTCCTACAAGGCCGGCAATAGCCTTGATCAGATTTCCCGCATGGGCGCCCTGCTTCTGAGCCGTCTCCGTAACGGTTGCCATCAGGTTCACCTTTCCGTCCTGCTCGGAAGCGATGACCACAATTCCTTCTCCCAGCTTTTCCTTCATCTGATCCCCCAGGCTGCGGAGACCATTCATATCAACGTTTGCCACCCTGATAGCCAGAACCTTCAGTCCGTTAACCTCCTGCACCTGACTCAAAACATCTCCTACCGAGTCATTGGCCAGCTTGCTCTTAAGCTTCTCATTCTCAGAATTCAGAGTCTTAATTTCCTCCAGAAGAGACTCAATTCTGGAAGATAGGGAGGCAGGCGTCGTCTTAGCTGTCTTAGCCGCCTTAACCAGCTGGGCTTCAACCTCCTCATAATGCTTCATCAATCCCTGAGAGGTCAGGGCTTCAATACGCCTAACCCCGGCCGCGATGCCAGTTTCGGAAATGATCTTAAAAGAGGCGATAGTCCCTGTATTCGCAACGTGAGTTCCTCCACAAAGCTCAGTAGAAAAATCACCCATCTGAACCACACGAACCATTTCTCCGTATTTTTCTCCAAATAGCGCCATGGCCCCCGTCTTTTTGGCCTCGTCCAGATTCATAAGCTTTGTCTCCACACTAAGCCCTTTCTGGATCTCCCCATTAACCAAAGCCTCAACCTTCTGAATCTCCTCAGCAGTCATAGCTGAGTAATGGGTAAAATCAAAACGAAGCCGGCCTGCGTCCACATAGGAGCCGGCCTGCTCCACATGGCTTCCTAAAACCATGCGCAGCGCCTTATGAAGCAAATGAGTTGCGCTGTGGTTCTTACAGGTCAGGGAACGGTTTTCCCCGCATACAGAAAGGGTAACATTCTCTCCGGACTGGAGCATCCCTCTTGTCATCATACCTACATGGCCTACCTTGCCTCCCTGAAGATGGATGGTTTCTTCTACCTTAAATTCACCGTCTTCACCGGTAATCACACCCACGTCACCCTGCTGGCCGCCCATAGTGCCGTAAAATGGAGTCTGCTCCACAATAATTGTGCCCTTCTGCCCGTCGGTAAGGGCCTCCACCAGCTCCTCCTCTGTGGTCAGAACCATAATTCTAGAATCAGCCTCCAGCCTGTCATAGCCCACAAATTCTGTGGTGACAGCCGGATCAATGGACTGATACACAGTTACATCAGCACCCATATAGTTGGTGATTTTGCGGGCGTTCCTGGCCTTATCCTTCTGCTCCTTCATGGCAGAGGCAAAGCCATCCTCATCTACTTCCCAGCCCTTTTCCTCCAGAATCTCTCTAGTCAAATCCAATGGAAAGCCATAGGTATCATATAGCTTAAAGGCATCAGCTCCAGATAACACAGTTTCCTTTGCCCTTCGCATCTCATCCTCCAGCTCGCCCAGGATGGCCAGTCCCTGATCAATGGTTTTATTGAATTTCTCCTCCTCCTCGGAGAGCACCTTAAAAATCATGGCCTGCTTCTCTTCCAGCTCTGGATAACCATCCTTGGAAAGTTCAATGACCGTCCCTGACAGCTCCGCCAGGAACTTGCCCTCTATTCCAAGCTTTCTTCCGTGGAGGGCGGCGCGGCGCAGCAAACGGCGCAGCACATAGCCTCTTCCCTCGTTGGAAGGCATAATACCATCGGATATCATAAAGGTACAGGACTTTACGTGATCAGTCACAATCCGAAGGGAAACGTCGGTTTCAGAATCTTGCTGGTACTGGGTGCGGGCCAGACCGCATACCCGATCTAAAAGGGCTTTATTGGTATCTACGGTAAAGAGAGAATCCGCTCCCTGAACAACAACGGCCAGCCGCTCCAATCCCATACCCGTATCGATATTTTTTTGTTCCAGCTCTGTATAATGACCTTGTCCGTCATTGTCAAACTGGGTAAATACGTTGTTCCATACCTCGATATAGCGGTCACATTCGCAGCCTACGGTACATCCTGGTTCACCGCAGCCATAGGCCTCTCCTCTGTCGTAGTAAACCTCGGAGCAGGGGCCGCAGGGACCTGAGCCATGCTCCCAGAAATTATCTTCTTTGCCAAACTTAAAGATGCGCTGAGCAGGGATTCCTATTTCCTTATTCCAGATATCAAAGGCTTCGTCGTCTTCCAGATACACGCTGGGGTACAGGCGCTCCGGATCAAGGCCGGCTACTTCTGTGAGAAACTCCCATGTCCATCCAATCGCCTCATGTTTAAAGTAATCTCCAAAAGAGAAATTTCCCAGCATTTCAAAAAAGGTGCCATGTCTTGCTGTTTTGCCTATATTCTCAATATCGCCGGTACGTATGCACTTCTGGCAGGTAGTAACCCGCTTGCTGGGCGGAATCTCCTGTCCGGTAAAATACGGCTTTAAAGGAGCCATACCGGAATTAATTAGCAACAAGCTGTTATCATTATGAGGCACCAAAGAAAAGCTTTTCATGGCAAGATGTCCCTTACTCTCAAAAAATTCAAGGAACATCCGGCGCAGCTCGTTCACGCCGCGGTACTGTGGTTCTTTCAATGTCATTTCCTCCATCTTATCACAACATAAAAACGTAATATTTCACATAACCGTCATTTTACCATACCACTCTGTAATTATCAAGACTGACTTAAGAAAAATAAAAGCGAAGGAGGCAGGAAAACCATAACCTTTCATGGGTTCTCCCGCCTGCATGATGTACTGTCTTTTAAAGCTCATAGGACTGCTTCCAGCTTCTCTTAAGGCTCAGCCGAAGTCTCCTCTTCCTCCCTTTCCACCACAATTCCGTTCGCCTCTTCATATTTGCCGGCCAATTCGTAGGCCCTCTCTCTCGTTAGGCTTACCAGAGTAGCCGCATACCCAAGACCTTCCACTGAGCTGTCGGTTTTGGAGGTACACTCAGCCGCTTTTAAATCCCGTTTTTTCAGCCATTCCTGCTGCTCTGCTGCCAGCGCCGCCGCATCCTCCCGGGAAAGCATCTCCAAAAGCGCATTATATATCGAGTTCAGCTCTCCCTCCCAAAGCTTTAGCTCTGTCTGTGCAGAGGTTTTTATGGAGTACACATTAGAAGAGCTGTCTGTCCTGTCCTCCTTCCGCATCTTCTGGATCTGATTATCCAAATCCTTCAGCCGCTGCCTGTAGTCAGTTACAAGGGCTGTCTTTTCATCTCTGGGTCTGACGCCTGTGAGAGGTGAAATAGGAACCGGCGCTGCCGCTGCTCCATCCTCTGCCACCGCCGCCGCTTCGTCTGCCAAAAGCCCGTCCTCTGCCATCACCGCTGTCTCTGCCACAGCAGGGCCCTGTTCCGAAGGCCCGGCCGCCTCCTCTGCCATCCTTCCGTTCGGTTCCAAAGCCTCTCCTGCCGGAAGGCTGCCGGGGGTTCTGCCTCCAATGCCTGCCGAAGTATCTGAAAGCATATCGTTCTCCGCTGACGGGGCAGCTTCTGATATTGGGCTGTCCTTTTCTGAGGTAGTGGCAGCCCCTTCCCGAATACTTATATCCCCTGACTGGCCGCCCGCTCCAGGATTCCACCAATCAGATCCCGCCCGGGAAATCATCTGACCGCCGCTTACCTGGCTTCTAACATAGGAATTCGTGTAGAAGGTAACACCGCTTCCTATAACCAGAATACAACCAATTACAATCCAAACCCGTTTATCTGTCATATTCATCATCCCTACTTACTGTAGTCTTGTCATAACCTTATCACAAAATAAACGCAAATGGAATACAATACCTAAAGGAGTAATAGATTGTAAGAGATACGTAAGAAACTACGGCTTTAGCCCATCATCTGTCATAAGCTGGTCTCCGTCTGCCGCAGTGGTTGCCAGCATATCGCAGCGTTCATTCTGAGGATGTCCGGCATGTCCCTTCACCCAGATAAAGGTTACCTGGTGAGGCTCCTTGGCCTTTAAAAGCCGCTTCCATAAATCAATATTTTTCACAGGACCGCTTTTCCCCCGGTTCCAGCCCTTGGCAATCCAGCTATCTATCCACTTCTGGTTAAAGGCATCCGTCAGATATTTAGAATCGGAATACAGCTCCACTGAACAGGGGCGGTTTAATGCCTCCAGCCCCCGTATGGCAGCCATAAGCTCCATACGGTTGTTGGTAGTACGCACATAGCCTCCAGAAATTACCTTTTCATGCAGCTGCCCCTGGCTGTCCGTAAATTGAAGCACCGTGCCAAATCCCCCCGGACCATCGGGGTTTCCTCTGGCCGAACCGTCCGTAAAGATTAATACCTTGCTCATTTGCCTCTCTCCTGTCCGTCTTTTTCTCACCTGGTCCATTTCTGGCATAAAGCCAATATTTGTTCCGTGAATTGATTCAGATCCTGATTTGCCCCACCTTCATTCTGGTTAATCACATCCATAAGCTGCCTTCCAGCATCCACTAGACGGGTATATACACCCGACGCCTTCCGTCTGGCAGCTGTCTCCTTATCCACGGGGACGCCCTCTGTTTCCTTGATCCAGCAGCCCTTTATAAGGTCGAACTGGGAGCCAGAGAAGGGAGCCTTAGCCGTAAGGTTCCGTTTGTGATTCAACGTATCAGTAAAGGCTGTGCAGGAAGCCTCATCTCCATGAACTACAAACACGTACTCAGGCCCCTTCTCAAAGGAGGAGATCCAGGTAATAAGCCCGTCCACATCTGCATGTCCACTGATACCATCCATCGTCTCAATGTGTGCCCTCACATCAATTTCCTCTCCGAATATCTTTACTCCATGGACCCCATCCTGCAACATCCGGCCCAGGGTTCCCTCTGCCTGGTAGCCGGCAAAAACAATGGAACATTCCGGCCTCCACAGATTGTGTTTCAAATGGTGGCGTATCCGGCCCGCGTCACACATACCGGCCGCTGAGATAATCACCTTTGGAGTCATATCAAAATTAATGTTCTTTGATTCCTCGCTTGTGACGGAAAGCTTCAGCCCTGGAAAATCAATGGGATTGATTCCCCGCTCAACCAAGGCTTTCGTCTCTTGGTCATAGCACTCCAGAAGGTTTTCCTTAAATACATGAGTTGCCTCCACAGCCAGAGGACTGTCCACATAAACCTCAAAGCCGTCGTGGCCTGTAACCAGCTTTTCCTCTTTAATATGGCGTATCAGATACAAAAGCTCCTGGGTACGGCCTACTGCAAAGGCAGGAATTACCACATTGCCCGCCCGGTCAAGGGTCTCCTGAATAATTTTCGCCAGGCTGTCTGCGTGATTCACGCCTTTCTTATGACGGCGGTTTCCATAGGTGGATTCCATTACTACATAATCGGCCTCAGAAACATATTCCGGATCCCGGATCAAAGGCTTATTCTTATTGCCAATATCTCCTGAAAAAACGATCTTTTTCTCCGCTCCATTCTCCGAAGCCCAGATTTCAATGGAGGCTGAGCCTAACAGATGACCTACATCTGTAAACCTAAGGGTCAAATTATCATTCAGCTTAAACTCCTGCCCATAGGCAACCCCCTCAAAGTGGGCGAGGACTCCCTCCGCATCCTTCATAGTATAAAGAGCCTCTACCTCCCTTCGGCCTGCACGGCGGGCCTTCCGGTTCTTCCACTCTGCCTCCATCTCCTGAATATGCGCACTGTCCTTCAACATTATGCTGCACAAATCCACCGTTGCGTAAGTGGCAATGACCTTACCCTTAAACCCTCTGGCATAGATCCAGGGCAGCATACCAGCATGGTCTATATGGGCATGAGTGAGGAACACGTAATCAATTTCACTGTAGCTCACCGGCAGCTCTGCATTCTTATATACGTTATTCCCCTGCTCCATACCGCAGTCAATCAGCACCTTTGAATCTCCTACCTCCAGTAAGTGACAGCTTCCTGTAACCTCATGATCCGCTCCAATAAATGTTAGTCTCATCTGCATTCTCCCCTCTGAACAAAAGCGTTCTTTTTTATAGTACTGTCAATTATGCCTATAGGATACCATCCTCCAGCTATGACATCTCTCCGGGGGTTTTACCTGATTGGGTTTAGTGGTCTGACCCGCCTTCGCCTGTCGCCAAACCAGCGCGGTATCATATCTGGCGATATTATACCATAGCCTCCGGCTATGGTATCCCTCCAGGGGATGCACATGGTTCGGTTTGGTGTTTTGTCACACCTTCGCCTGTCGCCGAACCAGCGCAGTATCATATCTGACGATATTATACCATGACACAGAGCGAACATGCAAATAGTAAGATTGACTTCCTATCATTTTTCTAAAATTATATTCGGTTTAGCAGCCTTGCCCTCTGCTGCCTAAATAATAATACATATCATGCCTCCGTTGCTGTCATTGATAATTTTTTGAAGAGTATCCTGAAGCTTCATCTGGCAGTCCTCCGTCATCTGTGACACCTTTGCCTGGATTCCGTCCTCCACAATCTGCTCAATGGACTTTCCAAAAATATTGGTATTCCAGATACCCTCGTCACTGTCCCTAGCGTTCTCTCTGATATAGGCAATCAGATCCTGAGCCTGCTGCTCGCTTCCGACAATAGGGGCAATCTCCGTCTCAATGTGCGCTTTAATCAGGTTGATCGACGGAGCCTCCGCCTTCATTTTTACACCATACTTATTCCCATGTTTAATAACCTGGGGCTCATCCAGAACAATCTCGGAACGCTCCGGCGTAACCACTCCATAGCCTTTTAATCGTACCTGTGCCAATGCGTTCTGAACCTTCTCGTACTCCCTCTGCATATTCGCAAGGCTGCTTAAGGTCTGCATCAGCTGGTACTCTCCCTCAATGGGAAGGCCCACATAGTCGCTGAGGATCTGATAGTAATAGCTGTCCTCCAAATCCATCTGTACGGCTACCCGTCCGTCTGCCATCTGCATATTGCGTATCCCCATTGCCTTGATGGTGTCCGTCTGCTGTCCCTCTAATTTATTTGCCACGTCCTTCATATGGCTTACCTCCTGGATCACAGCCCTGGCAGCCTGTATTACCTGAGCTTTCAGCCAGTGGTTTGAAGGAAGAATCTCCAGCCACTTGGGGATATAGAAATCCATCTCAGTAACCGGAAACTCCTTTAGTATCTTCTCAAGTATATGAAAAATATCATCCTTTTTAAGCTGTTCGCAGTTCACAGGCAGCACTGCCACCCCATATGTATCCGACATATCCTTAGACAGCTTAACGGTCTCGTCGGAATAAGGCTTAACGGAATTGAGAAGGACAATAAAAGGCTTCCCCAATTTTTTCAGCTCGTCAATGGTCTGACGCTCTGCCTCCAGATAGCCGGGGCGCTTAATTTCCCCAATGGTCCCGTCTGTGGTAACTACAATTCCTATGGTAGAATGATCATTTATTACCTTCCTCGTTCCTATTTCAGCAGCCTGAGTAAAGGGAATGTCATAGTCATACCACGGGGTCTTTACAAGCCGTTCCTCTCCGTTTTCCACATGCCCAGCCGCGCCCTCCACCATAAAGCCCACACAGTCAATCAGGCGAACGTTAGCTTCAATTCCGTCCGCAAGAGTAATCGCTGCGGCCTCCTTTGGGATAAACTTCGGCTCTGTAGTCATAATGGTTTTGCCTGCGGCGCTTTGGGGCAGCTCATCGCGGCTTAGATTTCTTAAATTATCATCTTCCATAGACGGAAGCACTAAAAGCTCCATGAACCGCTTGATAAAGGTAGATTTACCCGTGCGAACCGGGCCAACAACACCTATGTATATTTCGCCTCCGGTTCTTGCTTGAATATCCTTATATACATTAAAATTGTCCATAAATATACCCCCTTGCTATGCTTTTATAATATATGCAAGGAGGTACAGCTGTTATGATTTATTTTACAGCCTACTCACTTAAGTAGGCCTTCTTTACCTGATCATTATTCATCAATTCCCTAGCGTCTCCACGCAGAACAATCCTTCCCGTTTCCAGAACATAAGCCTTATGCGCGATAGACAGCGCCTTCTTGGCATTCTGCTCCACCAAAAGCACCGTAGTCCCATCTTCGTTAATTTTCTGAATAATATCAAAAATCTCATTCACATAGATAGGAGAAAGGCCCATAGAGGGCTCATCCATCACAACCATCTTAGGATGGCTCATCAACGCCCGCCCCATGGCAAGCATCTGCTGCTCGCCTCCTGACAGAGTGCCCGCCAGCTGGTTTTTACGCTCCTCCAGCCTGGGAAACCGCTGATAAATCATCTTGAGAGTAGCTTCCATCTCCGCCTTGTCTTTCCTGGTATAAGCACCCATTCTCAAATTTTGAAGAACGGTCAGTGTAGAGAAGACCCTCCGCCCTTCAGGCACATGAGCAACTCCCATGCTAACCAGCTTATATCCCGGAATTTTAGTCACATCCCTGCCTTCATACAGAATCTTACCTGCTTTCGCATTGATAAGTCCTGTAATTGTATGAAGGGTCGTAGTCTTTCCTGCTCCGTTGGCTCCAATCAGAGCAACAATCTCTCCTTGTTCCACATCAAAGGAGATTCCCTTTATGGCCTGGATTACACCATAGTATACCTCCAGATCCCTGACTTCCAGCATAGCCATACGATTCCTCCCCTCCTATTCACCAAGATACGCCTTAATTACCTCTGGATTATGAAGCACGCTGCCGGTATCTCCCTGACACAGTACCTGGCCGAAATTAAGAACTGTAAGTTTCTCACAGATTCCACTGACCAGTTTCATATCATGCTCAATCAGAAGAATGGTCATATCGAACTGATCCCGGACAAACCGGATGGTCTCCATCAGCTCCGCTGTCTCATTGGGATTCATGCCTGCAGCCGGCTCGTCCAGAAGAAGAAGCTTTGGCTCCGTAGCCAAAGCCCTGGCTATCTCCAGCTTCCTCTGCTTACCATATGGAAGATTGGACGCCCTGTAGTCACATTCCTCGTCCAGTCCAAATACCTTTAAAAGCTCCATGGCCTTCTTATCCATCTCCTTCTCAACCTTAAAATACCTTGGCAGGCGGAAAATTCCCTCAAGGGTGGAGTAGCTGTAATGATTATGAAGGCCTGCTTTTACATTGTCCAGCACAGACAGTTCCTTAAACAGACGAATATTCTGAAAGGTTCTTGCAGCGCCGGCCTTATTGATTTCAATGGTGCTCCTGCCTGTTACGTTCACACCGTTCAGCTCAACGCTTCCGGCATTGGGCTTGTATACACCTGTCAGAAGGTTAAACACCGTGGTCTTTCCAGCTCCGTTAGGGCCTATAAGGCCATAAAGCTGCCCCTTCTCAATCCCAATATTAAAATTGTCAACTGCCTTTAGGCCGCCAAAGGAAATACTCAAATTCTTAACTTCCAGTAATGCCATCTTATATTGCCTCCTTTGCCGGATTGTCTTTGTGTTTTAGCTTCCCGGCAACACGCTGGCGGAAAGCCACAAGCTGGGGCGCGGAGTTAAAAAGCATAGCCAGAATCAGTACAATCGCATACATTAGCATACGGTAATTGCTAAGGCCCCTTAACAACTCCGGAAGGAGGTAGAGAATCACCGTAGCAATAATGGAGCCTCGTATGCTTCCAATCCCTCCCAGTACCACATACACCAGGATCATAATGGACATATTATATCCAAAGTTCTTTGGAAGGGCTGTCAGCGTGGTAAGATTGTGAGCATAGAGAACACCTGCGACACCTGCCAATCCTGCCGATACGGAAAATGCCAACAGCTTGTATTTTGTAATGTTAATTCCTATGGACTCTGCCGCAATCCGGTTGTCGCGAATAGCCATAATAGCGCGGCCAGTCCGGGAGTTTATCAAATTCATAACGATAAACAGTGTTATCAGCACCAAGATCACACCAATGGTAAAGGTAGCGGCCTGAGGCGTCCCGGTTATGCCCTGAGCCCCCTTAATCAGCACCTCCCCTCCTTCCTCCAGCTTCAAAGACATGGAATCCTTAAAAGAAAGCTTAAACCCGGAAGCGTCACGGCCAAGATAAACGGCATTCACCAGATTCTTGATAATTTCTCCAAAGGCCAGGGTAACAATCGCCAGATAATCGCCTCTGAGGCGCAGTACGGGAATTCCGATCAGAATGCCGAAAAGGGCAGCTGCCACAGCGCCGATTAAGATCGCAATCACCATTCCCAGGGTAGGGTCAATAACACCCTTCATACACTTTGAAAACAGAGCTCCCGCAAATGCTCCCACACACATAAAACCTGCATGTCCCAGGCTCAGCTCTCCAAGGATACCCACCGTCAGATTCAGGGAAACTGCCATAATCACATAAATGCAGAAGGGAACCAAAAGCCCTTTCATAAGGCTGGAAACCTGCCCTGCCCCAATGAGAGCCTGCATAATAATATAGGCAGCGATAACCACTCCATATGTAATCATATTGTTGATAAATAGTTTGCGTTTCGCTTTACTTTTCATTCCCGCACCTACACTTTCTCATTCAACTTCTTGCCCAAAATACCGGTGGGCTTAACAAGGAGCACTATAATCAGCACAGAAAACACGATAGCATCGGACATCTGTGACGAAATATAGGCCTTAGCCAAAATCTCAATGATACCTAAAAGGATTCCACCAATAAACGCGCCGGGAATGGAGCCTATGCCTCCGAATACGGCTGCAACGAAGGCCTTGATACCAGGCATGGAGCCTGTGTAAGGAGTCAGAGACGGATAAGCCGAGCAAAGCAGCACGCCCGCCACGGCTGCCAGGGCAGAGCCAATGGCAAAGGTAAGAGCGATGGTGCCGTTTACATTGATCCCCATAAGGGTAGCCGCTCCCCTGTCCTCCGATACAGCCAGCATAGCCTGTCCTGCCTTGGACTTATTAATAAAGGCAGTGAGACCGGCCATGATAATAATACAGGAGAGAATCGTCACAATGGTTTCTCCTGTAATGATCATCTCTCCCCCTGCCAGCTTTACAGCGGGAATCGTTACTACGGAGGTAAAGGACTTGGTATCCGCACCGAAAATAAGCAGGGCGATATTCTGCAGCAAATAGCTGACGCCGATTGCAGTAATCAGCACCGCAAGAGGAGATGCGCCGCGTAAAGGCTTGTATGCTATGCGCTCAATGGTCACACCCAGCAGCGTACACGCCAAAACCGATATAAGTACGCTCACAATGGTTGGAAGCCCCATAGTGCTAACTCCCACAAATACCAGGTAGCTGCCAATCATAATCACATCGCCATGAGCAAAATTCAGCATTTTGGCGATACCATAAACCATCGTATAGCCAAGAGCGATAATGGCATATACGCTGCCCAGGCTGACGCCGTTGATTAAATAGTTAAGAAAGCCCATACATACACCTCTTTGTCTGAAGTCTTTTTGATTGTCGCCATGAAGCGACAGATTTCTAAATTATATCACAGAACCTTAGTATAAACAAGAGAGGGTTGTCACATTGACAACCCTCTGTTGGGTTTTATCACGTTTTATCTAAAGCTGCTAAAATCACCTTACATAGCTGTATAAGCACCGTCAACCACCTTAACTGCTTTGGGAGCCTTATGAGGCTCACCGTCCTCAGTCCAGGTCATCCCCTCGCCTGTAAGGCCGTCCAGCTTAATATTCAGCATAGAAGCCTTTAATATATCGCAAATGGCACTTGCATCCATATCAGCCGTTATGTTACCGTCCTCAGCAGCCAGCTTAACTGCGTAAACCGCGTCGTAAGCATCAGCCGCGAACTGTATAGGAGTTTCCTTATACTTCTCCTGATAGTTTTTTACAAAGCTGACCGTTAATTCATCTTCAGCGTCAGCCGCAAATGGGGTTAAGAGCATCAGGCCCTCAGCCAGCTTGGTATCAAAGTTCTGAACCTGAAGGATACCGTCCATGCCGTCACAGCCAAAGAACATCGGCGCAAAGCCCATGGTATTGGCCTGCTGTAAAATCAGGGACGCTTCTGTATAGTAGATTGGCAGGAATACCAGCTCCGCACCTGCATCCTTAGCCTTCTGAAGCTGCGTAGAGAAGTCCTTATTGCTGTCAGCAGTAAATGCCTCGGCAGCCACAATCTCCAGGCCCTGGGCCTCTGCCTCCTGAGCAAACTTTTCATAGATACCGCTGGAGTATACGTCAGAGCTGTCATAAATGACAGCAATCTTAGCAGCCAGCTTGTTCTCGCCGATATAGACAGCGGAAGCCGCGCCTTGATCCGGATCAGAGAAGCATACCCGGAATACATTTGGGTTAGCCGCGCACTCTACAGCAGAACCGGAAGGCGTAATCTGAAATATATTGTCAGCTGCCGATTTGTCGGCAACAGCGATACAGGGAGCGGAGGTCGTAGTTCCCACCAGGGCCTGCATGCCCCAATCCTTTAGTGTATTGTAAGCATTTACAGCCTTTTCCGCATCATGCTCATCATCCTGGAACTGAAACTCAATCCTCATACCGTTAATACCGCCTGCCGCATTGATCTCATCAACTGCCAGCTGTGCGCCGTTTTGAACCGCAATTCCATATACGGCCGCGCCTCCGGTGATAGGACCAATACCGCCAATCTTAATAACTCCGCCTGCCGCGTCTACCTTCTCTGTGGAATCTGCAGCTCCTTCTGCTGAGGACGCCCCCGCATCTGAACCGCCGCACGCAGTTAAGGATACTGCCATCAAAGCCGCAAGTCCAAGACTTAATAATCTCTTCTTCATAATTCTTTCCTCCTCTTACTCTTTGGTAGTGTAAAGCATTTGGCTGCTCAATCCCGGTAAAATCAAGAATAAACATGCATTTCAGCCTCGAAAAGCCGCTGCCTCCTCTTTTATGCTCTTAGTGACCAGCTATTTTTCGAAATCTCAGGCCCAACCTGAAACCACGCTACATTCAGGCTTTTAAGTTTTTTGAGAAGCATAGTCTAATAGTGCTAAGAAACCCGAAAAAGGCTCGATCTTTTCATGAATCACTTTCCACTATCTGCTCTTTCAATTATAAAGCTTTCTATATTATAGGTAGTACCATTCCAAATGTCAACCTTTTCCGCAACATAACAAGGAATTTTTAGGGACTTACTGAAAGTTCAGCAGAAATTTTGCTGCAAACCTTCTAAAAGGAATAAAAAATTAAGGAAAAGACACCATTTAATGGTTCTTCCCCTTAATTTCTATCCCCAGCTTCCCGGCTGCAGGCAGATCCTCTATCTGTTACGCTTCTTCCCACTCTAAGCCGGAATTCTCAATCTTCTTATCTCTAAGCATCAATTCCGATACCGCTTCCTTGGCAGATCTTCCATTGAAAAGGATCTCATTTACCTGCTCCACAATGGGCATAGAAACATGGTGTTTTCTGGAAAGAGCAAGGGCAGCCTTCGCTGAATACACACCCTCTACCACCATCTTAACCTCTGCCATAGCTTCCTCCATGGCACAGCCCCGGCCTATGAGTATGCCTGCCCGCCGGTTACGGCTGTGCATGCTGGCGCAGGTTACGATCAAATCGCCAATTCCAGTAAGTCCCGCAAAGGTTTCCAGCTTTCCTCCCATTTCCATTCCAAGGCGGGAAATCTCAGCAATGCCTCTGGTAATCAGAGCTGCCTTTGTATTATCCCCATAGCCCAGTCCGTCCGCCATACCGGCTGCCAGAGCAATTACATTTTTAAGGGCGCCTCCCAGCTCAATGCCCAGAACATCCGGGCTTGTATAAACACGAAAGGTCTGGTTCATGAAAATACTTTGTACAAACTCAGCTACATGCCTCTTTCTGGCCCCTGCCACACAGGTGGTGGGAAGACCCTTACTCACCTCCTCCGCATGGCTTGGGCCGGACAGAACCGTAATCTCCGCTCCAGGAAGCTCCTCCTCAATGAGCTGGGATAGAGTCATCAGGGTGCTCTCCTCAATCCCTTTCGCTACATTAGTTATAATTTGTCCCTTCTTCAGATAGCTTCTCATTTTGCGGGCCGTCTCCCGGACAAAAACCGAGGGAACCGCCAGAACCAGCAGGTCTTTGTCTTTCATCACCTCTCCTAGCTCTGCTGTAACACCGATTTCATCAGGAATCCTCAGCTCCGGCAGATTCGGATGAATACGGGCAGAACTTAAGCCTTCCACCTCCTTTCGAATCGCCGACCATATCTCTGTCTGATGTCCTTTGCCATGTAACAGTACTGCTAGGGCTGTTCCCCATGTGCCTGCTCCGATCACTCCGATTGACGCCATTATTTCACCATCCTATTTATGTTTTATGAATGTCTTTTATTCTTGCCTGTCCCTACCTTATTCTCTCTGCCCTGAATCAGCCTTACAATATTAGCCCTGTGCCGCCAGAAGGCCATGGCTGCAATCACAAGGGACACGAAACAGAATTCCACTTTCCCATTCTGGGAAAGCCCGTAAGCTCCCATATTTCCAAAGACTACATCCCACACTAAAAAAAGCGCCGATACAACCAAAGAGCCCAAAGACACATACCTGGTAACTGCCACAATCAGTACAAAGGCTGCCAGGCAAAGGAAGGTTAGCCTTAAGTCCAGGGAAAATATAATTCCGGCTGTAGCCGCAATTCCTTTTCCTCCCTTAAATTTCAGGTAAAATGGGAAATTATGTCCCAAAATTACGCCAAAGCCTGTATAAAGAATCAGTATATAAATAAAATCCGGCTGGTTTTTAAAAAATATCCGTACCAGAAAACAGGGAATTACCGTTTTCAGAAAATCACCCATGAATACCATAGCGCCAGCCTTCACTCCCATGACGCGCAAGGCGTTGGTGCTGCCAGAGTTGCCGCTTCCATGCTGGCGTATATCGATTCCATGCAGCCTGCCGTAAATATAGCCCGTCTGGAACAGCCCAAAAGCATATCCCAGTATTATACATATAATTCTCTCCATCCCTTAATCCCCCTTGGTATTCACGTTGCTATCACACCAAACCCATAAATGAACAAACTGTAACTGAACCGGCTGTCCCAAAATCTATATGTGCTTTACTGATTATATTCATATCCACAAAACATTCACTCATGGGCTTGTCATGCTATTACTGCTCTTTGGCCTTGCGTTCACGGATAATAAATTTTAAGGACGTTCCCCGGAATCCAAAGGCATTTCTGATCTGATTTTCCAGATATCTTGTATAGGAAAAATGCATCAGCTCTTTGTCATTTACAAAAACCACAAAGGTAGGAGGCTTTACTGATACCTGGGTCATATAATAGATTTTCAGACGCTTCCCCTTATCGGACGGAGGCTGCTGCATAGCCACTGCCTCTGTCATGATTTCGTTAAGGACGCCGGTGGCTACCCGCATATTCTGATTTTCCCTGACTGCGTCAATCATATCGAAGAGCCTTGGCAGGCGCTGTCCTGTCGCGGCTGAGATAAAAATAAACTCTGCATATGGCATAAAGGACAGGGTATCCTTTATCTTCCGGGTATATTCATAAATGGTCTTATCCGTTTTCTCGATGGCGTCCCATTTGTTTACCGCCACAATAATCCCCTTTCCCCTCTCATGGGCAATCCCTGCAATCTTGGCATCCTGCTCCGTAACGCCTTCCACCGCGTCTATGACGATAACAACCACGTCTGCCCGCTCCACCGCTGTAACCGTACGGATAATGCTATAGCGCTCCAAGTCTTCTTTTATCTTGCTCTTGCGCCGGAGTCCCGCTGTATCGATAAATACGTATGAAGCGCCGTTATGAACAATCTCCGTATCCACCGCGTCCCTGGTGGTACCTGCTATGTTGGAAACAATCACCCGGTTCTCCCCTAACAGCTTATTGATGATCGAGGATTTTCCTACATTCGGTTTTCCTACCACAGCAATTCTTGGGCGGTCGTCCTCTTCCTCCACTTCCGGATCTCTGTCAAAATGCTTGACCACTTCGTCCAGCAAATCGCCGATCCCCAATCGGGAGGCCGCAGACACAGGCTGAGGATCGCCGATCCCCAGATGATAAAACTCGTAGATGTCGTTGCCAAACTTAGCTATGCTGTCCACCTTATTCACTGCCAGCACCACCGGCTTGCGGGATTTGCGGAGCATGTCCGCCACCTTGGAGTCAGAATCCACCAATCCCTGGCGCACATCCACAATAAATATAATTACATCTGCTGTAGCAATGGCTATCTCCGCCTGCTCGCGCATCTGGGACAGGATCACATCATTGACATCCGGCTCAATACCGCCAGTGTCAATCAGGGTAAAATTGATATCCAGCCAATTACAGTCCGCGTAGATTCTGTCTCTGGTTACGCCGGGCGTATCCTTCACAATGGAAATGGTATCTCCAGCAATTACATTAAACAGCGTAGACTTTCCTACATTGGGCCTGCCTACGATGGCTACGATTGGTTTGCTCATTGATTTACCTCCGTGGATTGGTCTATACCGCAGCATTCACAGCTGCTAACTTTTTTCTTTCCAGATCTCATTTGACTCCTGTTCCTCATATCTACTTGAAGCAAGCATATCTTCAGGAAGCTGTGCCATAGGCTCACGACATAAGCAAAGGAACGTCTGCTTAAACCCTATATCCGCTTGATTTTACTATACACACTCCTGGTTGTAAAGCATTTTCTGGCTCTGACTCTATCCTTTGCATTTATTATGATACCAATATTACCTATGTTTGTAAATGCCAAGTTCTTTTATAGGAATTCTTTTGTTTTTTTTCACGAAATATTCCCAACCTCTTGACCATAGTAATAGGAAATGGTATAAATCATATGTGATATTCTGGGCAAGTTAAAATTTTTCACTTTACTTACGTTGATAAAGGAGCAAACCGAATCATGGCGAACAATTTTGTATTCAAGGATTCCCTTCCTGTGGCACCCTTAAAAATCGCGGCTTTGGACAGCTGCAAAAACCTGGCGTCTAAGGTAAACGATCATATCGTGCAGTTCAGACGCAATGATATGGAGGAGCTGAGCCGTCAGCAGGATTTGCACTACCGCGGATATGATATGGATTCCTATCTTTTACAATGCAGCTGCCCAAGGTTTGGAACAGGGGAGGCGAAAGCAGTTGTCAAAGAATCGGTCCGGGGCACCGACTTGTTTGCTATGGTGGATGTAATGAATTACAGCATATTTTATACCGTAAGCGGCTATACAAACCACATGTCTCCCGACGATCATTTTCAGGACTTAAAGCGTATTGTGGGAGCCTGCATATCCACTGCCCACAGGGTGAATGTAATCATGCCCTTCTTATATGAAAGCCGTCAGCATAAGCGCAGCAAGCGCGAATCCCTGGACTGTGCCATGGGGCTGGAGGAGCTGGCTGCCATGGGAGTGGAGAACATTATCACCTTTGACGCCCACGACCCCAGGGTACAGAATGCCATTCCGCTGATTGGCTTTGACAATTTCATGCCTACCTATCAGTTTGTAAAGGCCCTGTTCCAGCATGATTCCGGCATCCGTATCGACAAAGAGCATCTGATGATTATAAGCCCCGATGAAGGGGCCATGAACCGGGCCGTTTACCTTGCCAATAACCTGGGGGTGGATATGGGCATGTTCTACAAACGCCGGGATTATTCCAAGGTTATAGGCGGCAGGAATCCCATTGTCGCCCATGAGTTCCTGGGCTCCTCTGTCGAGGGCAAAACGGTGCTGATTATCGACGATATGATTTCCTCCGGGGAGAGCATGCTGGATACCTGCAAGGAGCTTAAGGAGCGCAAGGCCGAAAAGGTGATCGTATGCTGTACCTTTGGTCTCTTTACCAACGGCCTTGAAAAATTTGACGAATTCTACCACCAGGGCTATCTGGACTATGTAATTACCACCAATCTGAACTACCGTACGCCTGAACTTCTGAACCGCTCCTGGTATCTGGAAGCAGATATGAGCAAATATCTGGCTGCCATTATCAACACTCTGAACCATGACCGCTCCATCAGCGCTACTCTGACTCCTACCGAAAAGATTCAAAAGCTGGTAAAGAGGCGTCAGAACGGCGGATACGAGTATTTTCAAAAGCTGGTATAGCAAGCATTCTCTTTGATTACCTGTTTAATTTATCGATGATTAGCGGGGCAGCCGGACACAGGCGCCTCGCTTTTTTCTTCTCTCTTACCGGATGCATAAGAAGGCAGCCAGATTTCCCCGCTCCTCTCCCACCCTTCTATGGGAGAAAAGATAATCGCTGTTGCACATCGTGCAGATATTTGTGGTGTGAATCCTCTCTGGCTGTACCCCAGCCTCCTGCAAGATAATCTGATTGGCCTTCCACAGATCCAGATGGTATTTGCCAGGCCTGCCGTTGGGACGAATCAGTTCCTTATGGTACTTACAGTCAAAGACGGCTTCAAACTCCCTGACTACCTCCTCCCCCACCTCAAAACAGTCCTTGCAGATGCTGGGGCCAATGGCTGCGATTACATCCTCCGGCTTCGTTGTGAAGGCCTCTTTCATGGCCTCCAAAGTCACCTGCCCCATCTTCTTAACTGTACCTCTCCAGCCGGAATGGGAAAGGCCGATGGCCCGGTGCACCGGATCTACCAGATACAGGGGTACGCAATCTGCATAGAAGGTCACTAAGGTAAGCCCCGGCACATCTGTAATCAGACCGTCCACATCCTTATAATCTCTCGGACGAATAACCCCCTTACCCTCATCAGCTGTTGTCACCCTGCGGACATTTACAGTGTGGGTCTGATAGGAGACTACCATGCGGTCACGTTCCACCTTTAAAGCCTTCGCCATTCTGGTAAAATTTTCCAGCACATCCTCCGGATCATCCTTTCGGCTGTAGGAAAAATTCATGGTTGCGAATTTGCCCTTGCTGACTCCTCCTAGGCGGGTTGAGAAACCATTCATCACCATTCCTATGTCATCCAGCCCTTTAAAGGATAAATAGGGTACTCCGTCACCCTCTCTTGTTTCAAAGATATGTTCCTGATTCTTGTACTTCCATTTGATTTCCATCCTGTGTCATACCTCCTTCTAAACAGAGTTCTCACGCAGAAAGCGCCAGCCCTTCTTGCGCAATGGCGCCTGGTCTAAAAGGCATTCTGTATTACCTTTATATCTTCCCCCAAAATACTTACCACATCAAAACGGCAGGGTGTATCCTCCGGTAATTTAAACGTGTACATATAAAATGCGGCTACCTTGCGTATACGCTCCTGTTTTCTCCAATTCACCGCTTCCTCTGGGGTTCCCATGGACAGGCCAAAGCGGTACTTCACCTCTACAAACACCAGGTAGCCGCCCTGACGGCAGATCAGATCCACCTCCCCCTGGCTGCATCGGTAATTTGCGCGTATAATCTCATATCCCTGACGGCTTAAATAATCTGCGGCCGCCTTTTCATAGCGGCCGCCTGTCTCCCTCTTATTCATACTTTTTCCCCGGTAAACTTTTTGATAAAGCTTCTTCTATGTATCGGACAGGGACCCAGCCGTCGGATGGCCTGAATATGCGCAGCTGTTCCATAGCCCTTATGCCTGTCAAAGCCGTAGCCCGGAAACAGCTTCTCATATTCAGACATCATATGATCCCTTGTGACCTTGGCCAGAATGCTGGCTGCCGCAATGGACAGGCTTTGGGCGTCTCCCTTAATAATGGGAACCTGAATTCCTTCTACTCCCGGTATGGTCACAGCATCATTTAAAAGCACCTCCGGCTTTATGGACAGTCCCCTGATCGCTTCCCTCATGGCCTCATAGGTAGCCTGCAAAATATTAATCTGGTCAATCCGTTCCGGTGAGGAAAGCCCCACACTCCAGGCGACCGCCTTTTCCTTTATCTCTAGAGACAGCTCCTCCCTGCGCTTTTCAGAAAGCTTTTTGGAATCGTTCAGATATAAAATCCGGCAGTCCTCAGGCAAAATCACCGCTCCGGCTGCCACCGGCCCTGCCAGCGGCCCCCTTCCGGCCTCATCAATGCCGCAGACAATCCCTATACGCCCATATTCTTTTTCGAATGCAGTCATCTGCTCCAGCCTGGCCAGCTCCTGCTCCAGCTTTTCTCCTGTTAAAATTCTTCCTGCCATCCTACTGCTCCTTTGGCTCCTCCAATGTAATCCTCCCCAGCTTACCAGCCCTGAAATCATCCAGAAGCAACGCTGCGGCCCTTGACACGTCCAGCTCTCCTCCTTTCATCAGGCAGGCTCTGGCCCTGGCAATCTCCTCCAGAATATGCTCTGGCTGACCTTTTCCATCCTCCAGGCTGAACCGCTCAGAAAGGGCCTGGGGATAATAGCTGTTGAGAAAACGTATTAATTCACAGGCCAGCTCATCCTTATTAAGGATCTGATCGTTTATAGAACCTATCATTGCCAGCTTAACGCCTACCTGCTGATCCTCAAATTTGGGCCACAGAATGCCGGGGGTGTCAAGAAGCTCCAGCGTTTTATTCAGACGAATCCATTGATTGCCCTTTGTAACACCTGGCTTGTCTCCCGTCCTGGCGCAGGCCTTTCCCGCGAAGGAATTAATAAAGGTAGATTTTCCCACATTAGGTATCCCCACTACCATCGCACGGACGGGGCGGTTTAAAATTCCCCGTCTCCTGTCCCGCTCAAGCTTTTCCTTACATGCCTCCTGAACGACAGACTGAATCTGCTTTAAGGTTCCCCTGTTTCTGGCGTCTATTTTCACTGTATGGATCTTTTGAGCCTCAAACCAGGAAGCCCACCTCCCGTTCAGTCTTTCATCGGCCAGATCTGATTTATTCAGAAGAACCATTCTGGCCTTTCCAGCCCCCAGCTGGTCGATATCCGGGTTGCGGCTGGAAACGGGAACCCTTGCGTCCACCAGCTCAATCACCAGATCAATCAGCTTCATATCCTCCTTCATCCCACGCTTTGCCTTGGTCATATGACCTGGATACCATTGTATATTCATTCTCTACTCCTGTTCTGCCTGCCGTCAATGCGGCTCCCTTTTCTGCCCAGCTGCCTTCCCTCCTAAGCCTTGTCATCTGGAGGAAATAAAATCCATTTTCAGCAGGGGAAACATCCTAAACCAAACCTTTCCCTGTATCTGCTCCCGCTTCACATTGCCGATATTGGAAAACCGGCTGTCCTCACTGCTGTCCCTGTTATCTCCCAGAAGAAAATACTCACCCTCTTCCAGCTGAATAGGCGTATCTGCCCTTCCTGCCAGGGAAACCCGTTCCAGATCAGATTCTGCGTTCAAAAGCTCGCCATCTATAAATATAAAGCCGCCTTTAATCTGCACCGTCTCTCCCGGCAGCCCAATAATCCGTTTTACATTTTTCTTCTGATCCTCCCGCTCAAAGACTACGATATCAAACCGTTCCGGCTTTCCCAAATCATAAGCCAGACGGTTCACCAGCACCACATCATCCGCATCCAGCACCGGCTGCATAGAATTGCCAGTCACCGGCACCTGAGTGCAGAAGCCATACACCAAAAACCAGGCGCAGGCTATCACTACAACAATATGAACCGCCCACCGCACACTCCGGCGCAGCCATGCTGTGTCCTCGTTCACATAAAATTCCATGAATCCCTTCCGCCTTTCTAAAACCAAAGGCCCTGCGCAGGCAATTCCATTTGCCCCCAGGCTTCCATAGTGCAAAATAGAGTTTGCGTTCGCAAACTCTATTCTTACTTTACCATCCGTTTATTTAACTAATTCTTTTACCTTTGCCGCCTTGCCTACTCTGTCTCTTAAATAGTTCAGCTTTGCACGTCTTACTTTACCTCTGCGGATCACTTCCACATTATCAACACTTGGCGAGTGTAATGGCCAGGTCTTCTCAACGCCGATGCCATTGGAATTCTTTCTCACAGTAAAGGTCTCTCTTGCTCCGCCATTCTGTCTTTTAATAACCGTTCCCTCAAAAATCTGGATTCTCTCGCGGTTTCCCTCTTTAATCTTGTTGTATACCTTAACGGTATCGCCAACCCTAAAGCTTGGAACCGTTTCCTTCAGCTGTGCGGCTTCAATGTTCTTGATTATTTCGTTCATCGTGTGAACCTCCTTCATCTATTGGATGTTCTTAATACTCTTTGCAGTCCCTCAGGTTCGCTGCATCTTAGTAACAGAGGACCATCTATTTCTTTTCACAACGTCTGATTTTATCACAATTTGTCCTGAAATGCAAGCGATTTATCAGGAATTCTCCCCATTCCCGGCTACCGGCAGATAAATCCGTATCTTATCGATCCGGTTCTTCTCCACATGCTCCACCACCAGCCGGATTCCGCCGCACTCCACCTCTTCCCCCTGGGAAGGAAGATGATCCAGTCTTTCAATTACCAATCCTCCCACAGAATCGTAATCCTCCGAGATAAGCCTTAGGCCCAAGCTGTCATTTAAGTCATCCAGCTTCATGGAACCTTCCGCCAGATACTCTCCCTCCTGAACCTGAATGAGCTCGTCCTCCTCATCCTCGTCGTACTCATCCCTTATATCGCCCACAATTTCCTCCAAAATATCCTCCAGGGTAATAAGGCCTGCAGTTGCCCCGTACTCGTCCAGGACGATTACGATATTGTTAGAGGTTTTGCGCATCTCCACCATCAGCTCCGACAATTTTTTAGACTCAAAGGTGTAGAGCGGCCGGCGCAGGTGAGCCCGGATGGAAAAGCGCTGTCTGTCCTCAATCAAAAGCATATCTTTAATATTTATAATTCCCACTACATTATCCGTTGTGTGCTCATAGACAGGCAGACGAGTATACCGTTCCCTGCGAAACACCTCTAACAGCTCCTCAAAGCCTGCCTCTATATTGATAAAAACCATATCGATCCTGGGAATCATAATATCCTTAGCCACAGAATCGCCCAAATCGAACACATTGTTAATCATCTGCTTTTCTTCTGATTCTATGACGCCCTTTTCATGGCCCACCTGTACAATGGTCCGCAGCTCGTCCTCAGTCATATCGTCCCCTGCTTTTCCAGGATCCACCTTCAAGAGCCACAGGACTCCTGAGGACATGCGGTTTACCAAATAAATAACCGGAGTCAGCGCTACCATGATCATATAAATCACCCGGGCAAAACGAAGGGCATTCTTCTCTGCTTCCAGAGTAGCTACCGTTTTTGGCGTTATCTCTCCGAATATCAGTATCAGAAGCGTCAGGATACCAGTTGCCGCTCCGGCAGCCCTGCTACCGAACACCTCTGTAGCCAGGACGGTCAGCATGGAGGAGGCAGACAGATTGACTACATTGTTGCCAATCAGGATGGCGCTGAGCATTTTCCCTTGGTTAGCAGAAAGCTTCAGCACCCATTGGGCCGATTTATTACCGGATTCCGCCAGATTCCGTATGCGGATTTTATTCACTGTTGTCAAAGCTGTCTCCGAGGATGAAAAGAAGGCGGATAACCCCAATAAAATCAGAATAACAATTAAGCGTATGGTGATCGTGTCACCAGATAGATCCAAACATATCACTCCTGTTTCTTACTTATAATTCACTCTGCTTTATCTGCATAGTTTCATGAAATTTTACTATATAATCCATGGTCTGTCAACGATATAGCCTCTTAATATGGTATTTTTAATGCTCAGGCTACTATTCCTTCAGAATATTGGTCCGAAGCCTGCAAATCTTGTAAAAGCTTTTTATTTCCTTTATGGTACATTCCTTGGTTGACAAAAGTTTCTTAATCATAGACATGGCCTTCCGCTTAAGCTTGGGCTCTGCCGCTCCTGCATCCAGCTCCCGGACATACAGCTCCACCGCTTCCTCCAGCTCCTTTAAGTCTCCAACGCCCTCCAGAAGCGCTTCCAGATATGTTGCCTCCTTTAAGGTAAGCCTTGCATCCTCCAGCAGATCCGGCCTGCGCTCCAGCGTCCTCTTTATCGACTGCTGCCTGCGCCATTCCTCTATTTTCTTGTGATGCCCGCTTAAAAGCACCTCAGGCACCGAGCGTCCTCTGAACACTTCCGGCCTTGTATACTGAGGATATTCCAAAAGATTGTCATGAAAGGACTCCTCCTGGGCCGACTCATGGTTGTTCAAAACTCCGGGAACCAGCCGGGAAATACAGTCAATCATCATCATAGCCGGAAGCTCCCCTCCTGTCAGGATATAATCTCCCACTGAGAGGTAATCCGTTACAATCATCTCTAAGGCCCGCTCATCAATGCCCTCATAATGGCCGCAGAGAAATACCAACTCATCTTCCCTGGCAAGCTCCTCAGCAATAGACTGATTAAACACTTTACCCTGAGGCGTCATGTAAATAACCCTGGGCTTTTTTTTCAGCTTCCCGCACAAATCCTCGTAGGCAGCGCACACAGGCCCCGGCTCTATCACCATGCCTGCACCTCCGCCGTAAGGGGCATCATCCACATGCCTGTGCTTATCTGTGGAATAATTCCGAATATCAATGGCATTGACTGAGATGATCCCCTTCTCTATGGCCCTTCCTGTTATGCTGGTTCTAAGACCTCCCAGAACCATATCGGCAAACAAGGTCAATATATAAAAATTCATGAATTATTGATTCTCCTTCCACCGGTTCTTAAGCCTTGTCTGAAGGCGGTACAGGGTATTCATAGCGTCAAGCGGCGTCATGGTAGACAGCTCCAGCTCATCCAGCTCCCGGATAATATCATCATCCTTCACCGTATCAAAAAAGGTAAGCTGCTGCATATCCACCTCGTCGGGCTTAGGCACTGCCTTATGCGGGGTAACAGAGGAGCTGATCTCCGCAATCTCCCTGGCTCTGGCCGTAATATCCGCATTGCTCAGTTCCTGAGCAATCTCCTTGGCCCTGGCAATGACCGTATCCGGCACCCCTGCCAGCTTGGCTACCTGGATACCGTAGCTTTTGTCTGCCCCGCCCCGTACGATCTTTCGCAGAAATACAATATCATCCCCCTGCTCCTTCACTGCGATACAATAATTTTTCACCCCTGCAATGGAGCCCTCCAGTTCTGTCAGCTCATGATAATGGGTAGCAAAGAGCGTTTTCGCTCCCAGAAGCCTGGGGCTGCTTATATACTCAATCACAGACCAGGCAATGGACAGGCCGTCAAAGGTACTTGTTCCCCTTCCGATTTCATCCAGCACCAGAAGGCTGTTTTTAGTGGCATTTCTCAAAATATTGGCCACCTCCGTCATCTCCACCATAAAGGTGCTCTGGCCGCTGGCCAGATCGTCAGAGGCCCCCACCCGGGTGAAGATTCGGTCACAGATACCAATATCCGCCTCCTGGGCCGGCACAAAGCTGCCCAGCTGGGCCATAAGCACAATCAGCGCTACCTGGCGCATATAGGTGGATTTCCCAGCCATATTGGGCCCTGTGATAACAGAAAGGCGGTTTTTTCCATTGTCCAGAAATGTATCATTGGCTACAAACAGGTCGTCCCGCATCATCTGCTCCACCACAGGATGGCGGCCGTTCTTAATCTGTATGACGCCCTTTTCATTGATCTGGGGCTTTACATAATTGCGGCGGGTGGCAACCCCGGACAGGGAACAGAACACATCCACGCCAGCCACAGCCTTGGCTGTCCTCTGGATTCGCAGCACCTGGGAGGCGATGCTGTCCCGCACCTGACAGAACAGCTCATACTCAAGAGACACCAGACGATCCTCGGCGCCCATGATAATATCCTCCAAATCCTTAAGCTCATCCGTGGTATACCGCTCCGCGTTGGTCAGCGTCTGCTTGCGGATAAAGTAAGCTGGAACCTGATTCTTAAAGGAATTAGTTACCTCGAAATAGTAGCCGAACACCTTATTGAATTTCACCTTTAATGTCTTAATTCCCGTTTTCTCCCTTTCTCTGGACTCCAGCTCTCCAAGCCAGGTCTTACCCTCTGTCTTGGCATGGCGCAGGCGATCCGCCTCCTCATTATAGCCATCCTTAATCATGCCGCCCTCCCGGATTGTAATTGGCGGTTCCTCCAGTATGGCTTCGTCAATCAGCCGGCACATATCCTCCAGGGGATCCATCTCTGCCTCAAGCTCCTTTAAAAGCGCACTGCTAAACTCTCCCAGAATCCCCTTTATATGGGGAAGCATTTCCAGGGAATTTTTAAATGCGATGAGATCCCTGGGATTGGCAGTTTTATAGCTAATACGCCCCATAAGGCGTTCCAGATCGTAAATAGGGTTTAAATATTCGCAGATTTCCTCTCTGGAAATATAGTTCATATTCAGCTCTTCCACTGCTGCCTGCCGTCTGATAATCTCCTCCTTATAAATCAAGGGCTGCTCAATATAGGTTCTTAAAAGCCTCGCCCCCATAGCGGTCTTTGTCTTATCCAGAACCCACAACAAGGTTCCCCGCTTCTGTTTCTCCCGCATAGTCTCTACCAGCTCCAGATTCCTCCGGGTGGAGGTGTCAATAACCATATACTGGCCTGTGGAATAAGGCGTAATTGTAGTAATATGTTCCAGTGTGCTTTTCTGAGTTTCGTAAATATACTGCATCACCGCACCTGCTGCTATGATACCCGTTCCATAATCCTCTAATCCCAGTCCGCTTAAGGCTCCCACATGAAAATGCTCTCTGAGCGCCTTCCGGCAGGACTCATCCCCGAAAAAGCGGGGGTCCAAAGCAGACACAACCGCATGATAACGGTTTTTCAGCTCCTCCGCATCCACACCGGACATGTAGAATGCATGATTGCATATAATCTCCGAAGGAGAGAACTTATTGATCTCGTCAAAAAGCTCTCGATCTGAGTCTACCTCCGTAACCACAAAATCACCGGTGCTTATATCTGAGGCAGCAATTCCGTAGACTCCATCCAAATAAACAATGCCCATGAGATAATTATTCTTTGTCTCATCAAGGGCCTGGGAGCTGGTAATGGTTCCGGGCGTCACTACCCGTATGACCTCCCGTTTTACAAGCCCCTTGGCCTGGCCTGGCTCCTCCATCTGCTCTGCAATCGCTACCTTGTACCCCTGCTGCACCAGCTTATACAGGTAGGAATCCACCGCATGATAGGGCACTCCGCACATAGGCGCTCTTTCCTCAAGCCCGCAGTCCCTCCCTGTAAGAGTGATGTCCAGGGCCTTGGAAGCAGTCAGAGCATCCTCAAAGAACATTTCATAGAAATCTCCCAGGCGGTAAAACAAAATACAATCCGGGTATTCCTTTTTGGTTTCCATATATTGCTGCATCATAGGAGACAGCTGCTGTGTCTTTGCCAAAATATTAACCTCTCTTCTCTTGTATGCCGAAGCAGAGACTATTCTGCCTGCTCCGCAATTTTCCCCATATAGTAAAAGCCCCTGCTCTCCTCCAGATAAACCTTAATCAGCTTTCCAATCATGGAAGAATCCCCGGGAAAATGTACGATGGCATTATTGGATAAACGGCCTGTCATAAGCGTCTGAGAGTGTCCGTTAACCTCCTCTACCAGCACCTCCTGAATCGTGCCGGCATCCCGTCCGCTAAGCTGCGCCGCTATGTCCTGAACCTCCTTTAACAGACGGTCAAAGCGGCTCTTTACCGTCTCCTCCGGGATCTGATTCTCCATAGCGGCCGCCGGCGTTCCGGTGCGCTTGGAGTAGATAAAGGTAAAGGCACTGTCAAAGCCTACCTTACGCACCACATCCATGGTTTCTTCAAAGTCCTCCTCTGTCTCACCGGGAAAGCCTACGATGAGGTCTGTAGTAAGGGAAATTTCCGGCACTGCCTCCTTGATTCTGGCTGCAAGCTCCAGAAACTGCTCCTTTGTATAGTGCCGGTTCATCGCCTTTAAAACTCTCGTGCTTCCCGACTGCAGGGGAAGGTGGAGATGGCGGCAGATTTTCTTTGACCTTGCAATTACATTGATCAGATCCTGTGATAAATCCTTGGGATGGGAGGTCATAAAACGAATCCGCTCAATGCCATCTATTTGCTCCACCTCCTCAAGCAGCCTTGCGAAGGTCATAGGCGTATCCAGGTTCTTTCCGTAGGAGTTCACATTCTGACCCAGCAGCATAATCTCTACCACTCCGTCCGCAGCCAGCTTTCTTACCTCCTTAAGAATCTCCTCCGGCTTTCTGGAACGCTCCCTCCCCCGTACATAGGGTACGATGCAGTAGCTGCAAAAGTTGTTGCAGCCAAACATTATATTAACGCCGGATTTAAAGGGGTACTTGCGCTCCACAGGCAAATCCTCCACAATCTGGCTGGTATCCTCCCATACATCCACCACCATGTGGCCCTTAAAGCCTTTTTGCGCCGCTCTGGCTTTCGCCTCCTTCCTGCGCTCCTCCAGACAGGTATAAACCAGCTCAGCCAGCTTGAATATGTTATGGGTTCCGAAGATCAGATCTACCTGACGGTAGCTCTTTTTAATCTTCTCCACCACCTCCTTCTCCTGCATCATGCAGCCGCAGAGCGCAATCATCATCTCCGGGCGCTTCCTCTTATACGCCCCCAGCTGACCCAGACGGCCATATACCCGAAGGTTGGCATTTTCCCGTACCGTACAGGTATTATAAAGAACAAAGTCGGCATCCTCGGAGCTTTCCTCCCTGTACCCCATCTGCTCCAGTATGCCCATCAGCTTTTCAGAGTCCCTTGCATTCATCTGGCAGCCGAAGGTCTCAATATGGAAGGTCATAACCTCCCGGCCGTAGGCTTTCTTTAATTCCTCCAGCAGTTCGCGGCACCGCTCCATAAAAAAGAGCTGCCTGTCCGGTTCCTCCTTCGGCGCTTTTTTTTGTGCTTCCTCATATGATATAAGTAACTGATTCACGTAGATCTCCCTTAAAACTATAGTTTTTCAAATTTACCTCATGTATTATATCACAAATGGATTTGATTGAAAAGGAAATTGGTTTCAATCGGAGCGTTAAGGATGGCCCAAAGCCTTAGTCACGCCGGTACGCTTCGCCTTGTCGATTCCTCCGGCCATATGAGGAAGAGGATTTTTTAAAAATACAGCCCGCATCAGGGCATCCTCTCCGTATTTGTTCCGAATCGCGTCTGCAGCCGCGTCCAGCCTCCCATACGCTTCCTCCTTATCTGCGGGGAACAGGTGATACTGGTAAGGGGCATAGCTGACTGGGCAGCTGGTATGAACACCCATCTGGCGTATCGGAGAGCCGTCCCACAGCGCTTCCAATACACCGCAGGCCTGCTGGTATAGCTCCGCAGTGACATCCGTTGCCTGGTAGAGGGTTTTCTGCCTGGAGCAGCGGCAAAACCCGCTGTCTGTGATGGAAACACTTATGCAGGAGGCTTTCCTGCCATCCGCTCGGAGTCTGGCGCCGGCCGTTTCCGTAAGAGAGAGAAGTGCCTGCCTGGCTATAGACATATCTCTTACATCAAAGGGAATTGTCATGGAATTGCCGTAGCCTTTATTCTCCGAAAGCTCCTGTAAAAAGGGAGATAGATCCCGGCCATTCGCATAGTGCCATATATATTCTCCCTGCTTTTTTAAATGAGCTTTCAGGATCTCCAGATCTGTGTTAGCCAGTTCTCCAATGGTACGGATTCCCAGATTTTTCAGCCGGGCGGCTGTGGCCCGGCCTACCCAAAAAAGCTGATGTACAGGCAGCGGCCACAGCTTCTCTCGAATTTCCTTCTGAAACAGGGTGTGAACCCTGTCCGGTTTCTTAAACTCTGAGGCCATTTTTGCCAGAAGCTTCTGATCCGATACTCCGATATTTACGGTAAAGCCCAAGGTCTTGTAGATTTCCTCCTTAAGCTGCCGGGCAAACACTACCGGACTTCCCCACAGAGTTTCAGTCCCTTCCATAGAACAAAAGGCTTCGTCTATACTATACTGGTGCACATGGGGACAGTAAGCTTCCAAAAGACGGATCAGAGCTCTGGAGCAGTTTACATATAATTCATAATCCGGAGGAACGACGATCAGACCGGGACATCTGCTCCTTGCCTCCACCAATGACTCACCTGTCCTAATTCCAAAGGCCTTGGCCTGATCAGACTTGGCCAGCACAATGCCGTGGCGCTCTTTCTCGCTGCCTCCAATGACGGCCGCAATCCGGCGCAGATCCCGATCACTTCCGTTTATAAGAACTTCACAGGCGGCAGTCCAGCTCAGAAACGCAGAATTTACATCTACATGATACCAGATCTGGTTTGACATGATTGCTCCCTCCCAACGCAAGAAATGAAACCACTCTAGGATAATGCCTGAAAAAAAGACCACTTGTGGGTAGACAGCCGGTATCTCAATTCTATCAGCCGCCTTTGCTGCTCCGTTTGGGCCCAGCACACATAGCTGATATAATCCATGCCGCAGTGCTTTTCCTCCTTTGAAGATACTACCTGTTGGATTTTCACTGTGACAATCTGGTGTTCCTCGTTCTCATACCGGAACCACAGGGGCGTAATCTGTCCCAAGGTACTGCACGCGCTGACAAGCTGTATAGGTATGTTTAAAGCTGACACTCTTTTCACCTCCTGCCTACAATATACAAGAACATACGTTCTATTTCAAGTGGGAATTGCTGGCAGAAAAAAGGACATACCCTACCCCATTAAACAGCTGCAGGCTATATCCCTTTACTTCAGAAATACGTATTTGTTATTGCTGGATCGTTCTTCACTATACCGATATCCAAGGCGGTTAAACTCCTTGATTATCCTTGTCTCCTCCGCCCGGCTCTCTGACAAAAACCTCACCATCTCTCCACGGGCCATCTTGGCCTCTGTGGCCTTTATCTTCACCCTTTCCTCTCCCCCCTTATCTGTTTCCATCGTACCAAACACGCAGGTAATCCAAGTTATCTCCGAAGTAAGGTAGGGCTCTACCGCTCTGCTATATTCCTTAGAGGCCAAATTCACAATGACCTTATCCTCCCTGGTCAGTTCCTCATAAATTTCCCTGCCCCAGTAATGATAAAGTCCCTTTACGCCTGAGGGCAGCTCCACCTTTGCCTGCATTTCCAGACGATAAGGAACAATTCCGTCCATAGGGCGCAAAAGCCCGTAAAAGCCTGACAGTATACACAGATGCTCCTGGACATAGTCCCATTGGCTTTGCTCAAAAACACCCGGAGCCATATACTGGTACTGGATTCCCTCATAGGACAGAAGAGCCGGGGTGAGACGACCGGTGAGATTCATCCCCTGAAAGCGTCTGTAATTGAGATCCGCAATTTTTTCATTGCATCCCCAAAGTTGCCGGGCCTTTTCCCGGCTAAGCCCCTGTATGTACTCTTTCAGCTCTTCTGCCTTTTTAAGAAAGCAGGGAAGATCCGCCCAATCCAGCTCGTCTTCCCTTACATTCATCTTCTTGGCAGGGGATATAATCAGCTTCATCCTGACCTCTCTCTTTCTCTACCTTATCTTTCCAAGCTTCGGATAATAGCTAAAAAGCACCTTCGCAATGATCTTATCCTTAGCAACGTATTTATTCTGCCAGAATCTGGCGTCCTGAGAATTGTTCCGGTTGTCTCCCAGCATGAAATAGCACCCCTCCGGCACCGTATACGGACCGTAGGAGCCCTCCATGGGCTCCGCCAGATACGGCTCATCCAAAGGTGTGTCAGAACCGTCGATGTACACCTTTCCATCTACAATGTTCACCGTCTCCCCCGGCAGGCCGATCACACGCTTCACATAGTACATCTTTCCTGTAGGATCATCCGGGAAATGGAAAATAACCACGTCCCCTCGTTTCGGATCGCTTCTGATATAGGACAATCTTGAGCCGATGACACGGCTCTTGGCCATAATTGTTTTCTCCATAGAGCCAGTAGGAACCCGGCTGTTGGCTATGACAAAATTATTAAGCACCAGAGCAATGGCGACCGCAGCTACAATAATCTGAATCCAGCTGATAATCTCCCTCTTCCAGCTAAAGGGCTCCTCCTCCGGCTGCTTCCGGCTGCGTTTTTTCTGTTTTCCCTCTACAGGCATATGAATCCCTCTTTTCTAACGTTTCTAAGCGCTTTCTCAAACAAACGCCAGGGGCAGGCTACTCCTGCCTCGGCTTTTCGGAACATTGAAAGCCTCCATTCCACTATCCACAGGTTCTAGCGGATCTGACCATCACCATAAATAATGTATTTTGTAGTAGTCAGCTCCTTTAAGCCCATAGGGCCTCTGGCATGAAGCTTCTGGGTACTGATGCCTATCTCCGCGCCAAAGCCAAATTCCTCGCCGTCTGTAAACCGTGTGGAAGCATTGACATAGACGGCCGCTGCATCCACCTCGTTTAAGAACTTCTGGGCATTAAAATAATCGGAGGTTATAATACTTTCAGAATGTCCTGTATTATAAGTATTAATGTGGCTAATCGCCTCCTCCACCGAATCCACCAATTTTAAGGACAGAATATAATCTAGGTATTCCATTCCCCAATCCTCCTTTGTGGCAGGTGTAAATTCAGGTATAATCGCGCAGGCATCCTCGTCTCCCCGGACTTCCACGCCTTTTTCATCCAGCCGCTTCTTTAACACAGGCAAAAATTCCTTTGCGATTTTTCTGTGAACCAGCAGTGACTCGCAGGCATTGCACACGCCGATCCTCTGGGTTTTGGCATTGAAAATAATGTCCAGAGCCATATGAAACTCAGCCGTCTCATCCACATAAATATGGCAGTTGCCTGTTCCCGTCTCGATCACAGGAACCCTGCTGTTCTCTACCACCGTCTTAATAAGCCCGGCTCCTCCTCTGGGAATCAGAACATCGATATACCTGTTCAGGCGCATCAGCTCCCTGGCAGCATCCCGGCTGGTATCCTCCATAAGCTGAAGGGAATCCTCCGGCAGGCCTGCGCAGGCAAGGCCGGAACGCAGACATTCCACAATGGCTTTGTTGGAATTGACAGCGTCGCTTCCTCCCTTTAAAATCACCGCGTTTCCCGACTTAAAGCACAGGCCGAAAGCATCCGCGGTCACATTGGGGCGTGCCTCATATATCATGCCAATAACACCTAATGGCACCCGCTTCTGCCCAATCTGAAG
The DNA here is from genome assembly GCF_009696375.1 of Clostridium porci. Classification (GTDB taxonomy): domain Bacteria; phylum Bacillota; class Clostridia; order Lachnospirales; family Lachnospiraceae; genus Enterocloster; species Enterocloster porci. The sequence goes on along the minus strand of NZ_VUMD01000001.1, from coordinate 333,997 downwards.
GCCGTTGGGCCGCAGCTTCATAGACAATACCTCCCCTACCGGATCGTCTAATGAGGCCACCTGCAAAAGGCCGTCCGCCATAGCCTGAACCCTGGCAGGAGTCAGCCTCAGACGATCCAAAAGCCCCTGGCTCATCCCCTGGGCCTCTGCCCTCTCACAGTCAGCCCGGTTCGCTGTGAGAATTTCCTCCTCACCGTCCAAAAGGGCTCTGGCGGCCTCCTCCAATCCTATATTCTTCTCTCTGGAACCCAGAGTATTCAGTACTCTCGAAACTGCTTTCGCCCGACGGCCTATTTCATCTAATGTCATGCTTATCTCCCTTCTGTTTCCTAATCCTCCCAGGAATATACCAAAAAGCCTTCTACTTTCATTCTTCCTTGATACCGCCGAACGTTTTCCCCAAATCTGTAACAGATCCATCCTTTTCCTGGATGGATATATGGTTCAGATTTGCTCTCAGACTTCTTCGGATGGCTGCAATGTACTCCTGACGGAGCCTTGCCTGCTCCTCCTTCTCCTCTTCGCTTAAGCCGGTTGACTGGGATTTATGGTAAAGCTCGTTAATTCGGCCGATGCTTGCTATGTCCATGAATTCCCCTCCTCTTTTCACCTTTTCCTTTAATATTCGTTGCTCAGATAATGCATCAAATCAAAATCCAGGTTAGAATGGGCTAAAAACAAAGTTCCCTTTTCATCTCCCCCCATAATATCCAGAATTACCTCCACCTGGTCTCCGTTGGCAATCACCATATCAGCTCCGCTGTCAGTGGCGATCCTGGCTGCCGCCAGCTTTGCGGACATTCCTCCTGTTCCTACGTCGCTGCCCGACGTATCCTTCCCCATATGAAAGAGCTCAGAGGTGATTTCCGGCACAAGGCTTATAAATTCTGCCTTGGGGTTGCTTCTGGGATCATCGGTGTAAAGGCCGTCGATATCGGACAGCAGAATCAAAAGATCCGCCCCAATCAGAGCCGCCACAATGGCAGAAAGACGATCATTATCGCCAAAGCTGTCCACATAGGGGATCTCCGAGGTCGACACAGTATCATTTTCATTTACCACAGGAATCGTTCCAAGATTCAAAAGCTCGTCAAAGGTGTTCTGCGCATTGTATCTGGAGCTGTCGTTAACCATTGTGTCCTTGGTAAGAAGAACCTGGGCTGCCGTCTGGTTATACTCCGCAAACAGCTTCTGATATACCATCATAAGCCGGGCCTGACCCACTGCCGCAAAGGCCTGTTTTTCAGCCAGGGTTCCTGGCCTCTTGTGATACCCCAAAGCCTGGCGGCCAGCCGCAATCGCCCCAGAGGACACCAGAATCACGTCCTTTCCCTGTCCTCTCAAATCGCTGATCACCCGTACCAGCCTTTCTATCTTCATCAGATTCATCTCACCTGTCTCAGAATGGGTCAGGGAGGAGGAACCGATTTTTATCACAATCCGCCTTTTATCCTTCAGCTTATGGCGTGCCTGGTATTCCATTGTATACTCCTTTTTCTTGTTTTTAAAAGCGATTCCTGTTTATCTTACACCAATTTAAAGGCTCCGTCAATTTCTATTGCATTAATTAATTCTAAAATGGAGCAAATCTCCTGATAATTTCTTCCGCGGTTTTCAGGCCGTCCATGGCCGCCGAGGTGATCCCTCCCGCGTACCCAGCCCCCTCCCCACATGGGAAGATCCCCCGGATCGGGCTCTCCATATGCTCGTCTCTTAGGATACGCAAAGGAGAGGAGGTTCTGCTTTCAACTCCTGCAAATACAGCATCAGGACGGTCAAAGCCCTCTATTATATGCCCGAAGTGTTCCATAGCTTCCAAAAGAGCCTGTGAAATAGCTGTGGGAAGCAGCTGCCGTAAATTGGCGAAAGCATATTGTCCCTTAAAAGCAGGCTTTACCTGGCCAAAGCCTCCTGAAACCCGGTTTTCCTTAAAATCACTGTAAAGCTGAACAGGGATTCTTCCATTGCCCAAGGCATAGGCTTTTTCTTCTAGAGCCTGCTGAAGCCGGACGCCTGCCAGCGCTTCCAGCCCCGGCTCCATTTGTGGAAAATCCTCCGGCGTCACCGTAACGATGAGGGCGCTGTTAGCGTTTTCTCCTGCCCTATTGTGATAGCTCATTCCATTCACCGCAAGACGGCCCGGCTCTGAGGATGCGTTAACTACATAGCCGCCAGGACACATACAAAAGGAGTAGACCCCTCTGCCTCCCCTGGTCTGCTTCGTAAGCTTATAGCTGGCCGGCTCCAGCTCTCTGCATTCCTCCATTCCATACTGGCTCTTGTTAATCAGCTTCTGGGGATGCTGTACGCGAAGCCCAAGGGCAAATGCCTTAGCCTCCATAGGAACGCCCCTTAAGCGGAGCATTTCAAAGGTATCTCTGGCACTGTGGCCAGGAGCAAGCACTACAGCCTGAGCTTCAATCTGCCCTTCCGGCTCAGTCATTACGGCTCTAAGACGTCCTCCCTCCAGGATAAAATCCGTGGCCTTCGTTAAAAACCGAAGCTCGCCTCCCAGCTTCTCAATCTCACAACGGATATTTTTAACGATCGCGCTTAGCACATCTGTTCCCACATGTGGCTTATTCACATAGAGAATAGAAGGATCCGCTCCAAATTCCACCAGAATTCGCAGCACCTCACGATTTCGCCCGAAGCTGTCCTTTACCAGAGTATTCAGCTTTCCGTCAGAGAAGGTTCCTGCTCCTCCTTCGCCAAACTGGACATTAGAGAATGGATGGAGCGCCCCGGTCTCCCAAAAGGCTGCCACCCTTGCAGTTCTGGTATCTACATCCTCCCCCTGCTCCAAAATCACAGGCCGGTATCCCCTTCTTGCAAGCGTCAGGCCGCAGAATAAACCGGCAGGCCCCGATCCGATGATAACCGGCGGATGCGTCAAAGAATGAGAGCCGGAAGCAGGGAGGCGGTATACCTGATCCCTCTGAACCACCACATCCCGTTTTTTAAGCTTCTTTACTATTCCCTCCTCCTTCTTGACTCCAGCATTCTTCACAGCTACATCTACAATATAACTGTACATAATATCTGGTTTCTTTCTGGCGTCAATGGATTGCTTTACAAGGTTCAGTCTCTCTATCTCACTCCCCGGTATACCCAGAAGCCTGGCCGCTTTTTCAAGCAGCTCCTGCCTGCTGTGCCCCAGGGGCATTTTTAACTGATTAATACGAATCATAGCTACTCCTTTGTAAACGATTGTTTTTGGGACAATGACCTGACTATGCCTTTATGCCCCTGACCTCCCCTTAAAATGCCGGCTGCCGCCCTTCCGGCTAAAATTCCGCTGGACCAGGCGAACTGAAGGTTATAGCCTCCGCAAATTCCATCCACATCCAGAAGCTCCCCAGTCAGATAAAGCCCTTTCTTAAGCCGCGATTCCATTGTTGACGGATGAATCTCTCTGGTATCCACCCCTCCGCAGCAGGCCTGGGCATTGGTAAAGGGATTGACGCTCATGACAATGGCCTCATAGGATTTCAACTGGGCAAGCAGATGTCCAAGCTCCTTTCCCGTCAGCGCTCCTGACTGTCTGGAAGGGTTGATGCCTGCCAGCTGGATGAGGACAGACGCCAGCTTTTTATTAAGAAGCCCCGTGAACATTTCCTCCACTGTCTTATCCTTAAGGTCTCTGGATCGCTTCTTCAAAAGTCCAAAGCTTTCCTCCTCCTGCCATGAGGGCAGGAAATCAATGCGCACCACTGCCCGTTTCTTCTGATCCAGGGCTTTTGCCGCAAAACGGCTGATTTGAAACACAGGAATCCCGGACAAGCCGTAGTCTGTCAACTGCAGCTCTCCCTTGTCCTCCGCCAGAACGCATCCTGACAGACTGTTTTCATGTAAAATGACTCTTGCCTCTGTCCGGATTCCTGCCAGCTGTCTGTATCGGTTTCCCTGGCATCGAAGCTGCACCAAAGCGGGAAGAGGCTTTATAATACGGTGCCCAAGCTGGTGGGCCAACTCATATCCGCTTCCATCGGAACCGGTTAAAGGAGCGGCCTTAGAGCCGGTTGCCAGAATCAGGGCATCCCCAAAGAGAACGCCCTGGGTTGTGTGCAGTTTGTAAATACAAAATTCTTTTCCCACTTTATCACAATTATTTTGTTTTTTATCCACATTTCCATCCACTTTTATCTTGTTTTTTACATTTAGGCATTCTATCTTACCCACCTTACACGAGGTCAGTATCTTCACACCCAGATGACAGGCCTCCCATATAAGCACGTCCAACACAGCCGCTGCCTGATCGGAATTCGGATAAATATAACCGTTTCTGCTCTTTGGCTCGATTCCAAGTCCCTTAAAAAACTTAAGGGTTTCCTCCACTCCAAAGCCTTCTATGACCTTCATTGGAAAATCCTGCTCATCACACCGATAGCAGGAGGCTTCCATGTGCAGATTCGTCAGATTGCATCTTCCATTTCCTGTGGAAAGGAGTTTCTTTCCCACCCGCTCCATATGCTCCACCAGCGTTACCCTGGCTCCCAGTCTGGCTCCCGCGATGGCAGCCGCCAGCCCTGAGGCCCCTCCTCCTATAATGACTATATGTCCACTCATAATCAATATCGGGCTCCTTCATCTTCATATAAATCTATCACTCATTCTATCTGTTTTCCAGCAACATTTCAACTATTTCCTTTTTCGGTATGCTCCTTTGTAGGACAGCACAACGCCACGCCCGATCAATTACTCCCTTCTTGTAAAAGAAAGAAGCGCAAATGTGGAACACCCGCCGGCGTCTTACACTTACGCTTTTTATAATAGCAAATAATTCCCTCGCTTCAAAGTGCGGCATTATCGTACCATCAAGTTCAGGACCGCTAACTGATTTGTTAACTGGTAAACGATTCCAGATAATGGTATACCTCCATCATGGAAGGAAACCAAATTCCCTCCAACAGCCTGGCACGCTCCTTCTCCGGGAAATCGGTAATCGGTATGTGGGTGTACAGGCAGATGGTGCTTCTGTCGCTGCAGAACACCAGAAGGAAACCAGACTCAGCTACAAGATAATACTCCTCAGCCGGAGCGCTGCTTTCCAGAATCGGCTTTATATTCTCCTGATTCGCAGCAGCCTTATCGCCCATATCGTCGACTGTCTCCGTCTCGATAACCGTATTGGGAACTGCCTGCTCCTGTCTTAAGCTATACCTGGTAATTCCATAACCTACAATGAGACATATAATAGATGTGACTGCAAACAGCAGCAAGCAGTACAAAACCTTTTTCATATTCACTAACCTCCTTATGGGGTATAAGTCACTCTAAGGTTAGTATCTGCTTTCTGCGCTGATTTAATCACACTTTTTTATTTTCTAAACCAGTAAGCTTTTCCAGTATTACCCAGCATCTCCTTTTTCAAATACCTCTCCCACTCATAATAAACGAACCCTTTTAAATAGCCTGACAAGCCTTCTTCCTCCTGGCATTCTCTTAAGCTCCTCCTCTTCCAGGGCATGAAGCTTCACCAGCAGCAGCGCATATACTACCATTGCCGCAGCCACCGGCGGAAGCACCACAACAGCCATCCCCAGCCTTCCTCTCATCAGGTGTTGCGGCAAGGCCCTGTCAATCAGCCGGTACACTCCGTAGGAGGCTCCGCCCATCACCAGGGAACATATCCCTGGCAAAATAAAGGTTTTCTTAATCTCCTGCCTGTATCTGGTATGACGTGTAATAGCCCGTCCATTCATCACGCACATTACAAAGGCAAAAGCAATATTGGCAAAGACCACGCTGTAAATACCCAGCTTAAACACCAGAAGAAATATCTCCAGCGCTGCTACATGGATCATCAGAGCTGCCACGGCGTGGCGGATAGGCAGCTCCATATGATTAAGCCCCTGCAAAATCGCATTGGTAACTGTAGACAGTGAATAAAATACCACTGCCAAAGAGCCAGCCATCGACAACCGTATCAGCATGCTGTTGTCCTCACTGATAAACAAAAGATTGCAAACCGGCTCGGCCAGCACCGTAATACCCACTGCCGCAGGGATGGCTACCAAAAGTGAAAAACGTATTGCGGTTCCGATACGCTCCAGCTTCTCCTTACGGTTCCGGCTGGATACGGATCGGGACAAGGCAGGAATCAAAGATGAGGAAAGGGCATTGGACACAGCCACCGGAATATTAAACAGAAGCTGATACTGTCCCAGGGCTCCCCAGAAGGTTGCTATCTCCTCCTCCTTGTATCCCAGGCCGGCCATTCCCTGACCGAAGAGATAGTTATCTACCACATTAGAGCAGTTGTAGATACCGCTGCTGATCACAATAGGCAGTACAGTAATCGTAAGAATATACATCAGACGCCGGTAGCTTTCTCTTCTTCTAGTCTTGTCCCTCAGAGCAAGCCGCCTTCTCTCTCGTCTCCTGCTGACTGTCAGACAGAGAAAAAACACAAGAGCCGTAAGAGCTCCCGCTCCTGTGCCAATGGTTCCGCCAGCTGCACCCAGGGCATAGGAATAATCCCTATGTTCTCCCATGGAAGCCCCTGCATTAAACAGCAGCCCCGCCGCCGCCACGCTTACGACTGCATTGACAATCTGTTCCAGTATCTGAGATATTGCAGTAGGCACCATGGAGCCCGTCCCCTGGAAATACCCCCTAAGCACCCCAAGATAGGCCATAATCCAGACCGTGGGAGCCAGAGTCTTAAGGGCGAACCGGCTGAGGGGCGTCTTGATCAGCTCCGCAAACAAATCAGCGCCGAACCACAGCACGAGAGCAGCAGCCACTCCCACTATCGTGGCATAAATAAGAGCCGCTTTTAAGATGCGGCTGCAATTCCTGTATTGTCCTTTTGCCATACGGGTGGATATCATCTTTGACACAGCCACCGGCATACTGTAGGAGGACAGGATCAGAAGGATATTATATACGTTAAATGCGGAGGTATAATATCCGTTTCCCTGTTTTCCTATAATATCATTCAGAGGCATTCGGTACAGCATGCCGATGATGCGCACCAGAATACCTGCCATGGCCAGAATACTGCCCTGAATAACAAAATTGGCAGCCTTTTGCTTTTTCATTCTGGAGGTTCTCGCAGTAGGCTTCATATCTCTTTATTGTGCTCCGTCTTTTCCAATTATTTCTGACTTGGCAAAGTCTTTTGTGGATATAATACAAATCCAGGTCTGCCCCTGGTTGAAAACCACCTCATTGTGATCCATATCATAATAATGAGTCACACCGAACTCCCCATCCTTCTCCCAGCTAATAGGGATAGCCCTGCCGTTTGTCATAAAAAAGCCACATTCCGTGGTATGTACATTAAAGCTTATATAATCTGTAGTCGCGTAGTAGCCTGACTGGCAATACTGGAATACTACATTCTTGGCGGTAACAGGGCCCTCGTCTCCTTCATGGACTCCGCCATACTGATAGCGGTGATACAAGCCATCGCTCTCATTATACATAAAATAGGCCTGATTCATATCGTAGCCTGGCTTCAGAGTAAGAGCGTCCATCACTCCTGGCCGTTGATCCAGCACTGCCTCCCGTCCATCTCTCGCAAACAAATAATGGCCCTGGTAGGAGGGGGCATACTCCTGAGAGTATCCCAGCATTTCAATCGCCTTGTGTATCCTGGCTCCGCTGGTATAGGCATTATGTGGCGCCTTTTTATCGCCGCTTCTGTAGTAAGCCGTGGTTCCGATGCCGTCAAGTCCATTGATATTATCCACATTTTTCAAAAAAGGCTTTGCAAAGGTGCTTTGTCCATAATGAGCGTAGATGGCATCAAACTCCCTGGCAAAATAGGTGTAGTAGGTGCGGCAGCTGCGCACAGAACCGATCCGTTCCAGATTATCGTAATCTTCTATGAGAGCCATATACCGGTTCATACCGCCCTCCACAGGCGCCTCATAGACCACTCCGGCCCGGTTGATGCCATACTGGGGCCTGGCTTCCTTGTCGTTGCTCATCATTACTGCCAGAGGACGCCGGTTGCCCTGAAGGACATCTATCATCTGCCCTGTCAGATAGCTTCTTATCATACCCGTTTCTTCCGTCCGCTCACCTGGAAGATAGTATTCCGGTTTGCCCCCCTCAGGATCGGGGTTCTCGTCGGAATAAATGAAAATTTCAGGCTTAGCTTCTGCAGCAGCCGCAGAAACAGCTGTCGCGGAAGACCCGGCTGCGTCCATGGACGCCTCCTTCACACAGCCGGTCAGCAGGCCGGCTGCCGCTATCAGAGCTGCCGCAAGCGTAAGTCCGTCTCTCATCTTACATACCCCCTGCTTTCTAAAATAGCGTCCTGGCGCCGCTCCATCTCAGCCCGCTCCCCCTCCTCCATGTGGTCGTACCCCAACAGGTGGAGCATACTGTGAGCCACCAGAAAGGCCAGTTCTCTGGTCTGGGAATGGCCGTAGCTCTCTGCCTGTCCCTCCACCTTGTCCACAGAAATAACAATATCTCCCAGCATCAGCTCGCCTGTCTCAGGATTGAAGTAATCCTCCACAGCGTCCTCCACATGGTTAAAGTCCGAGGGTACGTTATAGTCCACCAGCGGAAATGAGAGCACATCTGTAGGAGCGTCCAGTCCCCGATACTCTTTATTCATCACCCGGATGGCTTCGTTATCCGTCAGTATTACGTTAATCTCCGCTTCATAAGGACATTCCTCATAGTCCAAAGCAGCCAGGACAATCTCCCGGATAATAGTTTCAAAAGGAAGCTCCAGCTTTTTTTCCGCTTCGTATTCAATGGCTATCGTCATAGGCGTTTCCTTTCCTGCAGCCTTATTTAAGACCGCCCTTTTCTTCTGTGTCCTCTGCCCGGAACAGAGGAAGGGGTATTTTTCTGCTCATAGGCATCATAGGCCTGTACAATTTTCTGCACCAGTGGATGGCGCACAACATCCGAGGTGGTAAGATAGCAAAACCCGATATCCTCAATATGCTTTAACACCTTTAACGCCGTGTCCAGCCCCGACGCTGCTCCTGATGGCAAATCCTTCTGAGTCCTGTCACCCGTGATAATAACCTTGGAGCCAAAGCCGATTCTTGTGAGAAACATCTTCATCTGGGCAGGGGTGGTATTTTGCGCCTCATCCAGAATAATATAAGCATTGTCCAGGGTCCGGCCTCTCATATAAGCCAGAGGCGCCACCTCAATCAGTCCCTTCTCTGAATTATGAAGGAAGCTCTCCGCCCCCATAATTTGATACAGTGCATCGTAGAGCGGCCGCAGATAGGGATCGATCTTGCTCTGGAGATCTCCTGGCAGAAAGCCCAGTTTCTCTCCCGCTTCAATGGCAGGACGGGTCAGTATAAGCCTGCCCACCTCTCCGTTCTTAAAAGCCTGGATAGCCATGGCCATGGCAAGGTAGGTCTTTCCTGTGCCTGCGGGCCCTATTCCGAAAACAATCATTTTGCCGCGAATAGCATCCACATAGCTCTTTTGTCCCAGTGTCTTTGGCTTAACAGGCCTTCCAGCGGCAGTACGGCAGATAATATCCTTATCCATCTCCAGAATCTGTCCGTCATTTTCTGTAAAGGACAGGGACAGCGCATAATCTACGTTCTGCTCCGTAATGGTATTCCCCCGTCTGGAAAGCTCAATCAGGTTCTGGAATACGCTCTTAGCTTGACGTATGGTCTGTTCAGGCCCAATCAGCTTAATCTCCCCGTTCCTTGCAATCATAGTAACATGGAGGGTGCGTTCTATTTTCTTTAAGTAAGCGTCAAATTGTCCGCATACATTTCTTTCATGGTCAACAGGAATATCAATCAAGGTTTCAATCACACTCATTGGGCTGTCTTCGTCTCCTCTAATTCTGTCGTTGGTTCCTCTAACGGCCGGGTCTTGACAATGGATTCTTCTGTAATTAAACTTCCCAATATCCGGCACTCGGATACACTTGTTTCTATTCTATCATTATTTTCAAGAATGTGTACCCCTTTTTCCTTTAAATTTTCGACAAACTGGTAATTTATGGATTTGGACAAATGCAATAGCTCATCTTTTGTATAGTTTCTTTCATAGGACGCCATCTCCCTGCCATGAATGTTACCAAAATACACGGGAAGATAAAAGTTGGAAAATAGTTTAAGCTGCTTCTCCTCCATAGCATAGTCCCATTCTCCTTCCCCCTTTACAGGCATCAGGCAGGTAAAGGACCATGATCCGGCTTTCACATAGAAGCCTCTGCGCTTTCGGCCTGTTTCTACCCGCTCTCTGTGAAGAAGAGGAAATGTCTTTTCATACTCTCTGGCAGTTCTGGCATAGATATCCGCGTCTGCCTGTACCTGATAGGCATTTACCTCCTCCTCGCTGTCATTGACAATAGGAACCCGGCCGCTTACCAGTACCTGCCCCTCCTCCACCTCATCTCCCACCGCTACCTGCGGAATTCCAGAACGGACTATCATATGTGTGATGGTTCCTGCCTGGGCTGCCACAATATCGCAAGGTTTCTCGTCCTTTTCAGGAATGGATGAGAGAACCTCATTTTCCTTAATATGTATCAGCAGCCGGGTACCCGATACTCTTGCTGACACCCAGGTGATCTCTGGAAAACTGGTACGAAAGGACGCCTCCAAATCCTCACAGTTAATCCTGGACTTCAACATTCCATAATCTATATCCTGCGTGTCCAGATACCGCAGAAGGGTATCGCAGGTATAGTGGTAATTCCCCTCGAACCGGATATCCCAGATAAACAGGCTCATAACATAGAGAAGAATAAAAAAAGCTCCGATGCCAGCTGCAAAATACCAGCGTTTCCTGTTCTTATAAATAAAAAAGGGCAGGCCATAGCGGCCAATGATATGAAGCCTTACCTGGGCCTTGCGCACCAGAGGCTTTACCCGCCGGTAGCCCTCCACCGTCATATAAAATTCATAATCCCCGTCCCGGCTGCAGAGAATTCCCCAAACCTCCAGCCCCCTGGCATTGCAAAGATTTAAGAATCGCTCCGGTGAATATCCGTGAAGACGGAGCCTTACATATCCTTTCCAGTTATGTAACAGCCCTATAATCAAGCCGTCCCCTCCTTACAGGCGCCCAGGCTGATCTAGCACTGAAATTCCAGAGAGCCAATCTGCCCGGTTATTTTCATTTCTTCAGGCGTATAGTAGTCGATTCTCAGACGGCTTCCGTGAATAAGAACCTTGTAATTTCTGGCCTGGAGCTTTACCAGGGTATCTGTATATAGAAGGATGCTCCTGTAATTTTCCACATTTACCTGGGTTTTGCCTACAAAGCTTACCAGCACGTCTCCCAGAATCACGTCCCTGGGCAGCCCTAGTGCAGACACAGCTGTTTTCCTTGGGTCCCATGACATACACTCCACGCTCCTGATACACTGGTTCCTTTTATTATATGCAAACGTCAGAAAAAAATGCTGCCCCCTTTTTTCCGGAAGCTGGGTACCTTTTCCCGCTTTTATGAATATCTTATACTGAATCGAATTATCAACGAGGCTTTTATGAACAATCAGTCCTATCATACAGACAGAACCAACGAATACCCAGATTCCATAGTAAGCGCTGCCGAGTCCAACGAAGCCGGCATTCCGGTAATTCCCCTTCCCAATCCAGGAGAGGGCGGTCCTGTGGAAAGCGGCCCCGCAAATGACAACGAAGCCAATATTCCAGTGATTCCCCTCCCCAATCCAGGAGAAGGCGGTCCTGTATTCAGCGGCAACAACTTCCCTCCCATTTTCCGCCCTGTATTTCCTGGAGGAACCGGCGGAGCAATAACAGTTATACCAGGAATCACCTTCCCATGCTTTAACTGTACTAGCAACAGATTCGGCAGGGTTCGGTTCCTGAACACGTCCACCGGTTATCAGCCATTTTATGTATATCTTGGAAACTGGCTGGTAGCAAGCCAACTTGGCAACGGCGATATAACCAGCTATGTACAGTCTGACTCCGGCAGTCAGACCATTACCGTATCTGGAGCCAACGGCTATATTTATATCCAAAAGAGCATTCAGGTCAGAGCCGGCTCTGCCATGACCGTTGCAATCATCAACACAGCAAGCGGCCTGGACATTATGGAAATCTCTGATATTTCCTGCAGCGCACCTTCCGGCACCAGCTGTCTTCGTGCCTGCAACCTGTCTGAGAATCTAGGCCCCTTTGACGTATCCATTGGTAATCAGAACAACTCTTACACTGCCTTCACCAATGTGCGCTACCGTGAGGTAACCCCTTATACCAGCTTTTATCCAGGCTGGTATCAGATCTTTATCTCCCGCACCGGCTCCTTCCCTGGCCGCGCTGTGGCTACCGCCTCCGCAAATATGAGCGCAAACACTTCATACACTCTCTATATCTTCAACGCTCCCACTTCTACCGAGGGACTTCGGACTATGGTCGTGTCCAACTAATTTTATAGGTCAAAGTAAAAAAGCGCGGTGACAGGCAACCCTTTTCTGTCTGTCACCGCGCCTTTTAAAGGCCCCTTTACTCATCCCAATTATGGTATACTGCCTGAACATCATCATCCTCGTCCAGCAAATCCAGCGTCTTTGTCAGCCTTTTGATTTCCTCCTCATCCGTAAGCTTAACCCAGGTCTGAGGAATCATCGTCACAGACGCCTCCAGCATGGGAATATTCTGCGCCTCCAGAGCCTCTCTCACCGCACTAAACGTCTCAGGAGAAGTGATAACCTCGTAGCTGTCCTCCTCCTCGGAAAAATCCTCCGCCCCTGCATCCAGAGACAGCATCATCAGTTCATCCGGTTCCAGACCGCACGCTTCCCGATCAATGAGAATCTGACCTTTCTTGTCAAACATGTAGGACACGCTTCCCGGTGTTCCTACATTGCCGTTTCCCTTGGTGAAGGCGCTTCTTACATTGGCTGCCGTACGGTTTTTATTATCTGTAAGAGTATCTACAATAATGGCTACACCACTGGGACCATACCCCTCATATGTAAGGGATTCGTAGTTGACCGCAGCCGCGTCCCCTGCTGCCTTCTTAATTCCGCGGTCAATGGTATCATTGGGCATATTGTTAGCCTTTGCCTTGGCAATGACATCACGAAGCTTGCTGTTATTGGCCGGGTCAGCCCCCCCTTCCTTAACAGCTACGGCAATCTCGCGTCCGATTACAGTAAAAATCTTACCCTTTGCAGCATCATTGCGCTCCTTCTTATGTTTAATATTTGCAAATTTTGAATGTCCTGACATTGGTAAAACACCCTTTCTTAATTCCTCTATAAAGCCTGCGGCTCAATACCGTATGGTATGAGTATCCTCTCTATCTTAGCACGATTTTTTTAATATGACAAGTAAAAACAGCGCCCCAGGCACAGCCTTTACTGAATCTCTGCCGTCAGATTCTTAAGCCATTTTTTCTGACGGTAACGTATATACCCCGCAACCGTCTTATAGATCTCCTCCACCATTACAAGAGCGTACACCGTGTAGATAGGAAGCCGCCAAACCAAAGCTCCCAAAAAGGCCAGAGGCACGCCGAAGCACCAGACCCCGGAGGTATCCAGAAACAGACACATTTTAGTATCCCCGCCACTTCGCAACACTCCTACGATATTGATATAGTTAAACATTTTGGATGGCATATAGGCAACAAACACCAGAATACAGAGATTCACATCATTTGCCACCTCAGGCCTAATATTGTATAGGCTGATAATGGGCCATCGGATGGCAAGCACTATGGCAGCGGCCACAAGCATCGCTATAAACTGCAGGATAAAAAACTGCGTGGCATATTTCTCCGCCCGTTTCAGCTTTCCCGCTCCCAATTCATTTCCCAAAATAACTGCCGTTGCGGCGCTCACTCCCTGGAACAGCACCACCACAAGATCCTGAATGGTGGTGGCAATGGTGATAGCGGCTACCGCCTCGTCTCCCATCCGCCCGTAGGCCAGAGAGTAAAGAGTGGTTCCAAGGCCCCACATAAACTCATTGGCAATTACCGGAGCCGCTGTAATGGCAAACTGTCTCACAAATCGTTTGCTCCACCCAAAGAGATCTGCAGGTCCGCAGGCCAGAGGCAGCTTTTTTCTGTACACATAAGCAATGATTAAGCATATCTCAAGAACACGGGCTATGAGAGTCGCCACGGCAGCGCCGACCACTCCCAGGGCCGGCGCCCCCAACTTCCCAAAAATCAGGATATAGTTCAACACAATGTTCAGCATAATTGCGACACAGCTGCTGATAACCGGAAACACCACTTTATTAACAGCTCTGAGCATTGCCACATATACAGAGGTAAGGGCAATAAACGGATACGTCAATGCAGCAATTCTAAGATACCTGGCTCCCAGTTCAATACTGCTTGCGCTGGTTGTAAAAATACGCATAACCAGCTCAGGACAAAGAGTTGCAGGCGCCACAAAAAACAATGCACCTACCAAAGCCATCAATATGGAAAGCCCCAGCACCTTTCTTATACCCTTTATATCCCCGCTGCCCCAAAACTGGGCAGCTAAAATTCCCGCTCCGCTGACAATACCAAAGATTAAAAGATTGAACACAAAAAAGACCTTATTGGCCAGCCCTACCGCCGCAATAGCAGTTGCCCCCAAAGTGCCGATCATCAGGGTATCCACCAGATTCACCAAAGTGTTAAGCATTCCTTGTAGAGCTACAGGACAGGCAATAATCAAAGCCTTCCTTAAAAATCTGCTGTCACGAAGCATCTCCTTCGTGCTCTCTATGAGCTGTGTCATATTCCTCTCTCTCCGTCTCGTTCCTGTGCCCCTTACCGTCCTCCTTTACCGATAGGGGACGTACAAGAACGCTTTCTATCATTTTATTTCCGGCCTTCATAACCTTAAACTGAAAGCCTCCGTAATCCACCTCAGGACTTTCATTCTCCTGAGGAATACGATCCAGACGCGATATCAGATATCCATTTAGGGTATCGTATGTATCGCTGTCCTCCTGAGAAAACTCCATATCTAGAGTCTCCATCACATCCTCCAAGGGAGTAAGCCCGCTCATCAGAAAGGAGCCATCCTCCATGGCTGTAATGAATTCCTCCTCCTCATCGTACTCATCCATGATGTTTCCCACAATTTCTTCCAATATATCCTCCATAGTCAGGAGGCCCGCTGTCTGGCCGTACTCATCCACTACAATCTCCATGTGGATTTTGCCTGACTGCATTTCTTTAAAAAGGGTGTCAATGCTTCTGGTCTCAGGAATGAAATTAGCCTCTCTCAAAAGTCCTGGAATCTCCCTCAGCATCTTTCCCCTGTTTTTCTCCTTTTCTGCGGCTGTCATCGCGTCTCTTAGATGAAGAATGCCGATAATATCATCTATGTCCTTTCCATACACGGGATAACGGGTATTAATGCCTTCATTGAGGATAAAATCCACCGCATCCATTAATCTCATGGCTCCGTCCAGGGCCGTCATATTCGTGCGGTGCGTCATAATATCGGAAGCTTCCTTATCTCCTAATTCAAAGATATTAGTGATCATCTCCGTCTCATCCGCCTCCAGAATGCCCTGCTCATGGCCCTCATTTACCATGGACATGATATCTTCCTCTGTGACATTGTCCCCGTCATCTGTAATATCTACACCAAACAGCTTCAAAACCAAGGCCGACACCAGGGTTATAGCTTTCGTCAGGGGCAGGAACAGGCCTGCGAAGAACAGGACAACGGGCAGCATATGGTAGCCCCACTTTTCCGGCTCCTTGGCCGCCAGCCTCTTAGGTATAATGATGCCGAAGCTAATAATTATCAAAAGGAGAACCAGCGTCACCATCGCCATAAAAATCCCCTGCTCCCACCACTGGGAGCTAGTGTACCAGCGCTGTCTGAGAGCTGCCTCCAGCTCAGAAGCATCTGCCCGGGCCAGAGGCCTAAAAAGCATCACATGATTCATAAGCTCCCGTACCTGTACAGGCAGAATTACGGCGCCTGTAACCATACCAATCAGATGAGTTGTTATCTGAATGGTGTGAACAAACCGGCCCGGCCGGTTTACTATCTCTAAAAGCCGTAAAGCCTTGTGATTGCCGGATTCGGCCTCATCCTCCAGCTTTCCCTCGTTTATATTCTGAATCGCTGAACCAAACCCGTAAAACACTGCCTCCAGAAGAATAAATCCGATCAGAACCAGTATGCTGGCAGGCGAATAACCATCGTCCATAATATAAATAGACTCCTTTCATACGCATGAAGCTCTGCCTCTGTCCGGCAAAAGGCCTGTCCACGGCAGCAGCTTCCTCCGCTACGTTCAAAGCTAACAAGCAGAGCAATACCCCTCACATCACGGCATAGCTCTGCTTATAATATCATTTTATTTAAATTTCGTCAATGGCAGCTACACTTTAGCTTTCGCAGCTTTCTTCATTCCCTGCCTCCTGTGTTCTCCCACTGCATAGCGTTTTAAGAGAGAGGCAGCGCAAGTAAAAGCAGGTGCAAGCGGTAAAAATCAATACCGCCTGCACCTGATAAAAAATTCAAACGTATCTGTATGGGTATCCACCTATCCGGAACTGCCCTCTTATGTACGCAGTTCCAGACTAATCATTAGAGCCTCATCCACCCGCTTTTGCAGCTCCTGGTCTATATGACAGATTTTCTCCTTCAGCCTCTGCTTGTCAATGGTTCGAAGCTGCTCCAGGAGAATAACGGAATTTTTAATCATGTCGCACCTTCTGGCGTTCAGCTCCACATGGGTAGGTAGCTTGGCTTTATTCATACGGGATGTGATCGCTGCGCAGATAACCGTTGGACTGTGCTTATTGCCTACATCGTTTTGTATAATGAGCACAGGACGCACTCCCCCCTGCTCCGATCCTACCACCGGCCGCAAATCCGCATAATAAATGTCACCACGTCTGATAATCACACTGTTCACACTCCGTCGATTGATTCAACTTTAGTATTGACATATTTCTCAGGTATATACATTTATCATATGAGCCAGAGGCCGATTTGGAGCCTGGTAGGCTTTTACATATATCCAAAGTCCTGATAGACATCGTTAAAGTAATCCTTTGTCCCTACGACAGAACCATGTCTTAAGTAGACTCTTGGCACCCGCTTTCCAATGCCGCAGAGTATTTCATAGTGGAAACCTTCGCTAAGGTCTGCCAGTTCCTCCACAGTTATCCTTTCCCTCATATCCTTTCCTATCAGTGTCACCTGGTCATTTTCTTCCGCTTCAGGTATATCCGTCACATCCACCATAAACTGATCCATGCAGACACGGCCAAGAATTCTGGCCCGCTGTCCATGAATCAGGACGCTTCCCTTATTTGAAAGTCCTCTGGGATAACCGTCCCCGTAGCCTGTGGGAATCGTAGCCACCTTCATGGTGTTCTTCGCTACAAAGGTTCCGCCATAGCTTACAGCTGCCCCTGGCTCTATGGTCTTTATACAGGAAATAAAGCTTTTCAGCTCCATGGCCGGAAGCAGCTTCACCCTCTCCCGGCTCACCTCACCAGAGGGATACAGTCCATAGATGGATATGCCCGCTCTTACCATATCAAGTTCATTAGACGCCAATCCCTCCACAATCCCGGCGCTATTGGAGCAGTGACGGATGGGAATTGTGATTCCCCGGGACAGCAGCTTATGAGAAAATGCCTCATAAGCCTGAAACTGAGCCTCATAAGCAGTCTTATCCAGCTCGTCGGCTCTGGCAAAATGAGTGAACAGCCCCTCCAGCCTGATTCCTGGCAGACAGCTCATAGTATAAACCAAATCAGCAGACTCCTGGGTGGGAGACATTCCAATGCGGTTCATTCCCGTATCCAAAGCCAGATGGACAGATGCCTGCCTTCCTCTTTTTACAGCTGTTTCGGAAAGCTTTTCAGCCTCTTCAAGCCGAAACACCGTTGGATGAATGTCATAAAGCAGCAGATCCTCATAATAGCTTTCATGGGTTATGCCCAGTATCATAATCATTTTCCCAATGCCGTGCCGGCGCAAAAGAATCGCCTCATCTATGGTAGCTACCGCATAGCCCTCTACATAAGGGGCGATGGCTTTGGCTACCGGCACAGAGCCGTGTCCATAGCCGTCTGCTTTTACAACGCCCATAATAGCAGTAGAGGCGGGCAGGCTCTCCTTCATGGACTTCATATTAGATACAACGGCATCTAAATTCACAGTTGCAAACACTCTGGTATAGGGTATCATTTTGATTTGCCTCCTGGTTTTCCTATCTTCATTACACAATGCTTTTAAACCTGCTTCATAGCCTTCCCAATACAGTCTGCCAAATCCGAAGCAAGCAGGCTGTGCTGCCCCTTCAGCTTTGCCGCTTCCTCTCCGGCTCTGCCGTGAAGGTAAACGCCCATTACCGCCGCGTCCTCTTCCATTCCAATAGCAATCAGTCCGGCAATGATCCCTGTAAGCACATCCCCTGACCCTGCCTTTGCCATAGCGCTGCTGCCGCTGGAATTGATATAAATTCCAGCGGCCTTTCCGGCTACTACCGTAGCCGCATCCTTTAGCACGCAGGTGATTCCATACCTGTCTGCATAGGCCTTAGCTGCTGCTGCCACATTCTCCTGAATATCAGCTATGGACTCCCCTGTAAGCCGTGCCATCTCTCCCAGATGAGGAGTGATTGTGATGCTTTCCGTATAGTAGGAGGTGAGATAAGGATGAGCCGCAATGGTATTCAAACCATCTGCGTCAATAATCACCGGCACATGGGCGCTGGTCATTATATCCTCTACCAGATATTCTACATAAGGCTCTCTGCCCAAACCCGGCCCCAGAACCACCACGTCGGCCCAGCTCATCTGCTCCTCGATCATTCGTTCAAATTTCTCTCTTTCTTCCATCAGCTGCTTTGCAGTATAGGTGTCAATAATAGCCTCAGGAAGACGCTGCTGTAAGATCTCCCGGTTCTCCTCCACCGTGAGAAGCTTTACAAGTCCCGCTCCTGTGCGGTAGGCGGCCAAGGCGCTTAGATATGCGGCTCCGCACATGTTTTTAGAACCTGCCGCTATAAGAACCCTTCCGAAGGTGCCTTTATTGGAATAGGCCGGGCGGCCTGGTATCCGTTTTAAATCCTTCTCATCACAGGTAAACATATATTCACCAGTTCCGTTCTTTTTCACCACAGCAAGCGCCTGGCTGGGAAGGCCAATATCTGCCATAACCACACGGCCTCCATAGCTTCTTCCCGGATATAATACAGTTCCTGCCTTCTCCCAGCCAAAGGTAACTGTCACATCAGCCTTTACAGCGGCTCCCATTACTGCTCCCGTATCTGAATGAATCCCTGATGGCATATCCACTGAAGCTACTTTGGATGCGCCTGACTCTGCCGCCATGACCAGACACTCCTTGAAGTCTCCTTCCACTGGCCTGGTAAGCCCCACGCCAAATACCGCATCTATTAAAATATCGCAGCTTTCTCCCTTTGCCCTTTGCCACTCTCGTACCACTACGCCTACATGCCGGGCAATATCAAGCTGAACCTTACACTCATCACTCTGACGCCCCGGATCTCCTGCCATAAGGATTTCCGCCTGATACCCCTCCAGGCAGAGAATTCTGGCCGCAGCCACTCCGTCCGCGCCGTTGTTGCCCGGTCCGCACAAAGACCAGATCCGTACCTGTCCGGCCTCCTTCCCCTTTAGCTCTGCAGCCAGACGCTTCACCTCTTTCACGACTGCCATAGCGGCCCGCTCCATAAGAACCAGCGAAGGGATTCCTATGGTATGGATGGTATATGCGTCAATTTCTTTCATCTGCCTTCCGGTTACAAGAGCCCTCATACTCCATACCTCCTAACTTTAACTGCAAAAAGCCGGCAAGCGAAAGGATTCTTTCTTTGCTTGCCGGCGCTAGCTTACTTAATTTTTTCTGGCTCCTGGTCATACATACTGCACACCCGGTAGGACAAGCGCATCAGACTTTCTGACAAATGTACATTCTCCACTACCACACCCTCCGGAACTACCAAATCGGTATGGGCGAAATTCCAGATAGCCTTTATTCCAGCGTTTACCAGACGCTGCGCAATTTCAGGCGCTTTGGTCTTAGGGATCGTCAATGCCGCAATCTGGATTTCATTTTCCCTAATAAAATGTTCCAGGTCATCTACAGAGCGGACTTCGATTCCACGGATTACCAGGCCAATAAGCTTCGGATTAATATCAAACATCCCCTTGATAACGAAGCCCCTCCGCTCAAAATTTGTATAATTGGCAATGGCCTGCCCTAAATTTCCCGCTCCGATAATAATCAGGTTATGCTGCTGGTCAATGCCAAGTATCCTGGCAATCTCTGAATAAAGGTACTTTACATTGTAACCATACCCCTGCTGTCCAAATCCCCCGAAATTGTTTAAATCTTGACGAATCTGAGAAGCCGTTACCTTCATCCTGGCGCTCAGTTCATTGGAAGAAATCCGCTCCACTCCCTCCTCAATCAGCTCTCCTAAATAACGGTAATAACGGGGCAGCCTAGAAATCACTGCCTTCGATATTTCCTTGCGCTCCATCGCTCCACCTTCCCCTTACGTTGTCTGTAAACTTTAATGGTTCTATTATAAACATCCGTCAAAAAAATGTCAAATCATGTTTCAGGATGTTCTTGAAAAAATAATCGGCATATATTATACTTGTGGAAGCGCAGCAGCGTGAAATAATGGAGTTTTTATAAGGAGCTTATCATGCTTTTATCATGCAGCAATATAAGTAAATCCTTCGGGGAAAAGGAAATTTTAAGGGGGGTGTCCTTCCACCTGGAGGAGCACGAAAAGGCAGCCATTGTAGGAATTAACGGCGCAGGAAAATCCACCCTGCTAAAAATCATCATAGGAGAACTGACAGCCGATCAGGGAACGGTTGCCTTATCCAGAGGCGCCACAGTGGGGTATTTGTCCCAGCATCAGGATCTGGAGGACAGGCACACCGTCTATGAGGCTCTTTTAGAGGTCAAAAGGGATGTTCTTTTAATGGAGGAACGGCTTCGCAGCCTGGAGCATCAGATGAAAATCGTATCCGGCAGGGAGCTGGAAGCCATGCTGGCAGAGTACAGCCGGTTAAGCCACGCCTTTGAGTTAGCTGAGGGCTATGCCTGCCAAAGCGAAATCACAGGTATTTTAAAAGGGCTTGGATTTTTGGAGGAGGAATTTACGAAGCCTGTACATGCGCTCTCCGGCGGACAAAAAACACGTGTCTCCCTAGGTAAGCTTCTTTTAACAAAGCCCAATGTTCTTCTTCTGGACGAGCCCACTAACCATCTGGATATGGAATCGGTCTCCTGGCTGGAAACTTATCTTAAAACCTACGGGGGCAGTGTACTTATTGTGGCTCATGACCGTTATTTTCTGGATCGTGTGGCAACAAAAATTATCGAGCTGGACAATGGCTTAGGAACTGTTTTTGCAGGCAACTACTCTGCTTACAGCGATAAAAAGGCTATGCTTCGGGACGCTAAGATCCGGGCCTACTTAAACCAGCAGCAGGAAATCAAGCATCAGGAGGCAGTTATCGCTAAGCTTAAGTCCTTTAACAGAGAAAAATCCATCCGCAGGGCTGAGAGCCGTGAAAAAATGCTGGATAAATTAGAACGTCTGGATAAGCCTGTGGAAATCAATGACTCCATGAACATCCGTCTGGAGCCGGATGTAGTAAGCGGCAATGACGTACTTACTGTTACGGATCTGTCTAAATCCTTTGACAATCAGACGCTTTTCACCAACGCGAGCTTTGAGATAAAGCGTGGGGAGCGGGTAGCCATTATCGGCAGCAATGGCGCCGGGAAGACAACCTTGCTGAAAATTATCAACGGACTTATCTCTGCCGACAGCGGAGAAGTCCGTATCGGCGCCAAGGTTCATATGGCTTACTATGACCAGGAGCACCAGGTGCTGCACATGGATAAAACTCTTTTTGCCGAGATCCAGGATACCTACCCCAATATGAACCATACGCAGATCCGCAGCACACTGGCTTCCTTCCTCTTTACCGGTGATGATGTATTTAAGCTGATAGGGGATTTAAGCGGCGGCGAACGGGGCCGCGTTTCCTTAGCCAAGCTGATGCTTTCAGACGCGAATTTTCTGCTTCTGGACGAGCCTACCAACCATCTGGACATCACCTCCAAGGAGATTCTGGAAAGCGCTCTGAACCGGTATACCGGAACTGTACTCTATGTATCCCATGATCGGTATTTTATTAACCGGACTGCTACCAGAATCCTGGATCTTACAGGCCGGTCCCTCATTAACTATATTGGTAACTATGATTATTATCTGGAAAAGAAGGAAGATGTAGAAGCCGCATACTCAGCTAGTGTGAAAGCTTCCTCCCAGTTCTCCCCATCCTTGCCCTCTGGCTCTGCCGCTGTTAAAAATCCAGCCTTTCACCCCGGCATCCAAAAAGCAGACAAAATTGTAAAGCAGGACTGGAAATCACAAAAAGAAGAACAGGCCCGACAGAGAAAACGCCAGAATGCCCTTAAGAAGGCTGAGGCTTCCATCAGCAGCCTGGAAGCCAGAGACAGCGAAATCAACGAACTGCTCTCCAGAGAGGAGGTATACACAAACGTAGCTCGTCTTGTAGAGCTTAATCAGGAAAAGGAAGAGCTGGCTTCCCGGCTGGAGGCGCTCTATGAACAGTGGGAACAGCTGGCTGAGGAAACCTGAAGCTACCTCCTGTTAGTTGCTTTAACCTTACGCTTAATTTATAGAAGGAGAAAATTAACCCATGAAGTTAAAACGAATCATGGCCCTGGCAGGAGCTATACTGCTGGCCGGACTTTTCATCGCTGCCATAGTTCTAGCGGTTACAGGAGCGCCGAAGGAGCAGCTGATGGCGGTGTTCTTTTCCATCGTATTTCTTTCCGTCCTGTTTTACGCCATAGGGCTTATGACCCGTGTTCTAAAAAATTCACGTAATACACCTAAGGATCACAAGCTGATGGAAAGGAAAGGCGGCTTCCAACATCCAAAGGACTGACCGAACTGTTCATTTGCGCCTGAGCCACAGAGGTAATTCTATCTCACTCTTTCATCACATTCAGGCTCAGAGCATCTACCCTTTGTTCATTCATGCGTTTGTCATATGGGGTTCGTTCTTCATGAAAATGTGGTACAAAAATACGGTTCCAGTAGCCAAAGACTACTTGGAACCGTGTATTTTTCTTTCATCTGCGGCCGGGCGTTGGCCAGCCGCCGGTGTGTCTCCTTTCTTTTTTCCCTCTATCTCATAATAATATCATCCCGTCCCGGACCATTTGAAACCATAGTAATTGGCGCCTCTATCTCCTTTTCCACAAACTCGATGTATCTGCGGCAGTTCTCCGGCAAATCCCCGTACCTTTTAATGCCCCGGATGTCGCATTTCCATCCGGGAAGCTTTGTAAATACAGGCTTCGCTTTTTCCAGTCTGGCAGTATCCGGAAAATCACGTGTAACCTGTCCTCCAATCTCATATCCCACGCACACAGGAATTTCCTCCAGGTATCCCAGCACATCCAGAACCGTAAAAGCTACCTCTGTAGTCCCCTGAATCCGGCATCCATATCTAGTAGCCACTGCATCAAACCAGCCCACACGTCTTGGACGTCCTGTGGTAGCTCCATATTCTCCACCGTCGCCGCCCCGGTGTCTAAGCTCCTCCGCCTCATCACCAAATATCTCGCTAACAAAGGCTCCCGCCCCCACTGCGCTGGAGTAAGCCTTTACAACTGTGGTGATATTCTGAATCTCATAGGGAGGAATACCTGCTCCAACAGCGCCGTAAGCAGCCAGAGTGGAGGATGAGGTTACCATAGGATAAATTCCATGATCCGGATCTTTTAAAGACCCAAGCTGCCCCTCTAAAAGAATCCTCTTTCCCTCCTTAATCGCATCATAAAGATAAGCTGACGTATCGCATACATATGGCTCAATCATATCCCGGTAGCTGAAAAGCTCCTTCAGAATTTCCTCCGGTTCCAGCGTTGGCTTGTGATATAAATGCTTTAGTATCACATTTTTCTGCTCGCACACCCGATAAGCCTTCTCCTTTAACAGCTCCTGGTCAAACAGCTCGCTGACCTGAAAGCCGATCTTTGCATATTTATCAGAATAAAAGGGAGCAATACCCGACTTCGTAGAGCCAAAGGACTTTCCTGCCAATCTGGCCTCCTCGTAGGTATCAAACAGCACATGGTAAGGCATCAGTATCTGAGCTCTGTTGGAAACCAGAATACGGGGTTTTGGAACCCCTCTATCCACCAGAGACTGAACTTCCTTTACCAAATAGGGAATATTTAAGGCAACTCCATTGCCGATTACGCTGGTCGTATGCTGATAGAATACTCCAGATGGGAGAAGATGAAGTGCAAATTTACCATAATCGTTAATAATGGTATGACCTGCATTGCTTCCTCCCTGAAAACGGACAATAATATCAGATTCTTTAGCAAGCATATCCGTAATTTTCCCCTTGCCCTCGTCACCCCAATTCGCACCTACAATCGCTCTAACCATACAAACATCCTCCTTCGGTTATCTCCCACATACATTCGTTGGATCAATCTGTTGCATTTATCTTGTCCGTTCTTACTTTACTATATCACGCTCCATAAGTAAAGACGTTCTTTATTATAATCCCCATAACCTTTTCTTATAGCAAATTTCTTTCCTCTGTTATCATATCCAGAAGCCTTCTTCCAGGTGCCGAGATCAAATTAGATACACCGGTGACTACCGAAATATAACGTCCCGGCATTTCCCTTTCAAATCTTAGCTTAAATACCTCTCCTGCCCCCAGGGCACCCTCGGCAAAGCCTTCCATCACACAGCCAATCCCCATATTCCGCTTTGCAAACTGGACAATCATGTCACTTGTGGCAAGCTCAAACTCCGGCTTTAGAACAATCCCCTGCTCCTCCATAAAATCATCCATGAAGGTTCGGGTGCTTGTATTCTTCTCCAAAAATATACATGGCAGATCGCAGAGAGCCTTATACTCCAGCACCATCCCCTTAAGATATTTGAAGCTGCTGCCGCCTATAAACACATTATGTATTTTCTTTACCCGGCTCTGCCTTACTGTACTCTTGCAGACAAAGGGAGTAGTTACCACACCGAAATCTATTTTCCCATCCTCCAGGCTTTTGATAGTTTCCGGCGTGGGCGCATTTGTCACATTCACCTTGATTCTGGGATATTCCCTATGAAAACGCTCCAGAAAGGGAAGTAGAAAAAACTGCAGCGTCATGTCGCTGGCCCCGATACGCACCTCCCCCATATCCATATCCAGCAGCCGCTTTACCATCTGTTCCCCCTCCAGCAAGCTTTCCACCCCAATTTTCACATAGCAAAACAGAAGTTCTCCTTCTCTGGTAAGCTGAACACCCTTGGAGGTTCTGAAAAACAGCCGTGTCCCTGTCTCCTTCTCCAGCTGCCTTACAGCCTGGCTTACAGCAGGCTGGGAGATACACAGCTCCCTGGCCGCTGCAGTCAGGCTTCCATGAATACATACGTAGTAAAACACTCTGTAATACTCCAAATTTACGTTCACCCATTATACCTCCTTCTGTTCCTCCCAGTCAGTACTTCCTGACAGGCATCCTTTTTCTTTTATTCCTTTTTAATTCCTTCCTTAATGGCCCGGTTTCCTGCTCCTTTTCTGCTCTCTATTATACATGATTTCCAGCAAAAAGTAAAAAAGGAAGCTGCTTGCTGCAGCCTCCTTCCTTCCATTCCTATAGAGCCTATACATTAATTTCAGCTTTCATTCCCAAAACCTGGGCGTTCTCCTCCAGCACCGGCTTTATAACCTCCTCCAGAAACTCCTCTACCTGCTTTGGCGCACGTCCTATATAAAGAGAAGGATTCATGGTATTTTTAAGCTCCTCAGCAGTCAGGTTAAAAGCAGGATCTGCCGCAATCAGCTCCAACAGGTTATTATCAAGGCCCAGTTCCTTTACGTTCTTCCCCGCCTCCATGGACAGTTCACGGATACGCTCATGGAGCTCCTGGCGGTCCCCGCCTGCCTTAACCGCGTCCATCATAATATTTTCTGTTGCCATAAAAGGAAGCTCGGACATAAGGCGCTTTTCAATCACCTTGGGATATACGACCAGACCGTCCACCACATTCAAATACAAATCCAGAATTCCGTCCACGGCCAGAAATCCTTCCGGCACAGACAGCCGCTTGTTGGCGGAGTCATCCAGCGTCCGCTCAAACCACTGAGTAGAGGCCACCAGCATAGGATTCATCATATCGCTCATCACATAATTTGCCAGTGAAGCAATGCGCTCGCTGCGCATAGGATTGCGCTTATAGGCCATAGCAGAGGAGCCTATCTGCTTTTTCTCAAAGGGCTCCTCCACCTCCTTCAGATGCTGAAGAAGGCGTATATCATTGGAAAACTTGTGAGCGCTTTGAGCGATTCCGGCCAGAACGCTTAGCACACGGCTGTCAACTTTTCTGGAGTAGGTCTGACCAGACACAGGATAGCTGCCAGCAAAGCCCAGCTTCTCCGCAATTCTGTCGTCCAGCCTGCGGCATTTCTCGTGATCTCCGTCAAAGAGCTCCAGGAAGCTGGCCTGAGTTCCAGTGGTTCCCTTAGAGCCCAAAAGACGCATAGAGCCTATGAGATAATCCAGATCCTCTAAATCCAGCTTAAGCTCCATCATCCAAAGGGTAGCGCGCTTTCCCACCGTGGTAGGCTGAGCCGGCTGAAAATGGGTGAAGGCCAAAGTAGGCATGTCCTTGTAGCTTTCCGCAAATTTGGCCAATTCCGCCAATACATTAATCAGCTTCCTGCGAACCAGCCTAAGAGCCTCAGTCATAATAATAATATCTGTATTATCACCTACATAGCAGGAGGTTGCGCCCAGATGGATAATCCCTTTTGCCAAAGGACACTGAACGCCGTATGCATATACATGACTCATAACATCATGGCGCACTTCCTTTTCACGTGCCTTGGCCACATCGTAGTTGATATCCTCCGCATGGGCTTTCAACTCCTCAATCTGCTCTCTTGTAATATTAAGTCCCAGCTCCTTCTCTGTCTCAGCCAGGGCAATCCAAAGACGTCTCCAGGTTCTGAACTTCTTATCCGGCGAAAAGAGATACTGCATCTCCCTGCTGGCGTAGCGCTCAGAAAGAGGGCTTACATATTTGTCATAGTCACTCATGTTATATCCTCCATCCTATTTCTATTCGTTTACCATTCTAGCACAGGAAGGGCGGGCTTTCAACTGCTCCCAAAACCGTTCCGGCTCTGATGCCGCTGGCCTTACAGAAGCCTCCAATGCGATTCAGCTTCTTTCCCGAATGGTTCCTTCCATTCGATTCAAACATCTCCTCACCTATGTTCATAGCTGCCTCGGCAGCTGACGGCTCGGAGCGTGTATCGGATCTTATCAAAATACGCTCTTAAGAAAGTAACGCCTGAGTATGGCATACCCAGGCGTTTTATGTAGTATTTACTGAATTCCCAGTCTTTTGAATACTTCCTCATATGCATCCTCAACGCCGCCCAAATCTCTTCTGAACCGATCCTTGTCCAGCTTCTCGTGGGTATCCTTATCCCAGAGACGACAGGTATCAGGAGAAATTTCATCTGCAAGAATAATCTGGCCATGGAAGCGTCCGAACTCAATCTTAAAGTCAATAAGGTCAATGTTGAGTTTGTCAAAGTAATGCTGGAGAACCTCATTTACCTGAAAGGCGTATTGGGTGATCTGGCCGATTTCCTCCTGACTGGCAAGTCCCAGGGCCAGAGCGTAATAATCATTAATGAAGGGATCTCCCAGGTCATCATTCTTATAGCTGAATTCAAGGGTAGGGCATTTGAACTTGACTCCCTCTTCCATCCCCATCTTCTTTGAGAAGCTGCCTGCTGAATAATTGCGGATAATGACCTCCAAGGGAACTATATCCACCCTTTTGACAGCAGTTTCCCTGTCATTTAGTTCCTTCACCAGATGAGTTGGAACGCCCCGCTCCTCCAGCTTTTTAAATATAAAATTGGTCATGCGGTTGTTAATAGCTCCCTTTCCAACAATGGTTCCCTTTTTCTCTCCATTAAATGCAGTCGCATCGTCCTTATAGGAAACGATTAATACATCCGGCTCCTCTGTTGCGTAGACCTTTTTAGCCTTGCCTTCATAGAGCATCTCTTTCTTTTCCATGGATTTCCACCTGTCCTTTTCATTATATTAGTATGGCTGCGTTGATATAGATTTATAAGCTATTAATATAAAAGAATATTGTTTCAGAAGAAATTATAATACATTCTAAAGATGAATACAAGCAACGCACTCATTATAATTCCTAATAAATGGTTAAAACCATGCTAATCATTCACCGTCTGGCTGCTCTCCTTGATTCTGAAAATTTGGATAGCCTTTTCATCAAAAAGAATCCTCACTCCCTCCTTTACGGTAGTCCCCTCTCCGGCCTCTCCAGGGACGGAAAAGGTGTGGCAGCTGTCAGTCTGTATCTGCTCCTGCCATACCTGAACCTGCACAAGCCTCCTGAACTCCCTCCTTAGATGCCGGTTTATACTCAACATCCATATTACCAACAGGAAGGCTGCCATCCCAAATACAAGCCTAATGGTTTCTTTGCTGATCCATAAGCATTTTGATCGTGCAGACAACCTAACAGCAGACAGACGGCATTTTCTTATATAACACCGGTCAAGGTATTTCACCTGATTCCCCTTTCCCGTACGCTCCATATTCTCATTATAGGCAAAAACAATCTCATGGGCAAGCCTGAATGGTATTTAATTTCTCATAATCAAAAAGAATCCTCTCTGTTCCAGTTCCCGAATAGAAAGAATTCTTTTTGAGCAGCCTATATATCTCCCTTTTATTAGCGGCTTGTCTCTGTAGCTGAGTGAGTTGTATCTGCGGCTGTGGTAGACTCTCGTGCACCACTCTCCATACTGTTGCCGGCTGCATCCATCCCCTTCTCAACATCATCCACCACACCATTGATGATTCCTTCCTTCGTTGCGCCCTCTGAGGTGGTATTCATAGATGAGGTACTTGGCGTAGTAGAGGAAGCCGCTGAAGTTGAAGACTGGCTGGCGCCTGTTGTTGTCTGGGTATTGGAATTCTTGCTACCACAGGCAGTAACAGATAAAACCATAAGGAACATGAACATTGCTAAAATAATTGGTCTGATTTTTTTCATAATAGCATTCTCCTTTCGTTTGCTATCTTTATTATGCACTGTCGGAAAGCACTTTATGATGGAATCTTCTTACTATTTTAGCAATATATGGATATTTCTCCAATTAAAACTGTATCACATCTGCCATGGTATAACGGCCCGGCCCTTTACCTGCCAGGAATTTCGCAGCTTCCAGCGCCCCCTTTGCGAAGATAGCCTTGGAATAGGCCCTATGGCTAAAGGTTACTACCTCGTCCTTGCCTGCAAAAATCACGTCATGCTCTCCCACAATGGAGCCGCCCCGCACGGCTGAGATGCCAATCTCCTTTCCATCCCGTTTCTGGCGTCTGGAGCTCCGGTCATAAATGTAGCTGTACTGATTATCCATGGCTCCATTGATTGAGTCTGCAAGCGCCAGAGCCGTCCCGCTGGGAGCGTCCATTTTTTGATTGTGATGCTTCTCCACGATCTCTATATCAAAGCCGGCCCCTGCCAAAACCCTGGCGGCATCCTGAACCAGCCTCATGAGAAGATTAACCCCCAGAGACATATTAGCGGAACGAAGAATGGCTGTCTTTTCACTTGCCTCCTCCACATGCTTTATCTGCTCCTCTGACAACCCTGTCGTACACAAAACCACTGGGATCTGATGAACACTGCCATATGACAGCAGACCGTCCACTGCCTTTGCCGAGGCAAAATCTACAATCACATCTGCCTGCACATTACAGTCCTCCAAAGCGGCAAATACCGGATAACCGTTATCCCTGCAATCATATAAATCAATTCCTGCCACAATCTCTATATCCCTATCCTCCGCAGCCAGCGCGGTAATCACCTGTCCCATGGCTCCATTGCAGCCGTGCATTATCATTTTTACCATCTGTCCTTTACGCTCCTTTGTTGTCGTTAAGATCGCCTATAAGAGGCCGTAAGCGGTCATAGCCGCCTTTAACCGCTCCTGATTCTGGGGCTCCATTGTGGTCAGAGGCATGCGCATCGGCCCCACCTCCTTACCCATCAGATTCAGAGCCGCTTTTACAGGAATCGGATTCACCTCGCAGAACAACTCTGTAACCAGAGGAATAGCTGCCAGCTGAAGAGCCGCGCTTCTGGCTGTATCTCCCGCAAAATAGGAGGCGCAGATCTCATGTGTCTGACGAGGCGCAACATTAGAGAGTACCGAGACAACACCCAGACCTCCCAATGAAAGGAGGGGTACAATCTGGTCGTCGTTGCCAGAATACAGATCAATCCTTCCATCTGCCAGGCTCATCAGGGTCGCAATGGCTGAGAAATTACCGCTGGCCTCCTTCACCCCAACAATATTACTTACATTTTTACAAAGCTTAGCAATGGTATTAGGCTGAATCGTAACTCCGGTTCTCCCAGGAATATTATAGAGAAGAATCGGAATCTTTACTCTGTCCGCAACGGCTGTAAAATGAGCCTCCAGCCCCTTCTGGGTAGCCTTGTTATAGTAAGGAGAAACAAGCAAAAGTCCATCCGCCCCTCTGCGTTCCGCCTCCTCAGAAAGATAAATGGCCGTCTCCGTACAGTTGGAGCCTGTGCCTGCTACCACAGGTATCCTGCCCTTTGTCACCTTGCATATATATTCAATTACATCCAGATGCTCCTCGTGGGTCATAGTAGATGCCTCTCCGGTGGTGCCGCAGGCAATGATAGCATCTGTTCCTCCTGCTATCTGCTCCTCCACAAGAGCCTCTAATTTGTCATAATTCACTTCACCTGTAGCCGTAAAAGGCGTAACCAGAGCAACGCCCGCTCCTTTAAAAATTGCCATATTTTCTTTCTCTCCTCTTTTATAAACATTCTGGAAAACAAAAAGGGCTGAGGTAAATGTCAGCCCTTCCAATGCGTATCGCATGTAACACGAATCCACGTTCTTCAGTAGCTCCCCATCCACCTGGATGACAGTCATATGATTCTTTACCATATGCCCAGAAGGAAGCAGCCGCAGGGTTCGCTTTCTTCTTCGGCGTCTTTCCCTTTCCTAAGCCCTCATCTGTGCCTGCCACATACGGCCTACCTACTTATGATCGACGCAACCTCTACTTTATGATTGTTACTAGTAATATATTAGCATTCCATGAAAATAATGTCAACCATCTTTTTACACTTGGACTCCTCATAATGTTTACAACATTAAAATCAAATAAAAGAGGGACATCTTAAAAGTCAGGCAGAGAACAAGTACTTGTTTGCAGCTATGTACAAATTAATATCAGGCAAACTCAATGCCGTATCACTTTCTCTTTCATTTGTACTGTCACAAAAGCAGGCGTCCAACCGCTTGCAGTTCAACGCCTGTCTCCTTCTATAATTGATGCCAAATCATTCCTCCGGGTGCTCATATGACTGCGTAGTAAGCCTGGTAACCTCATCCACATATCCGTTCAAGGTTTCAGGATACACTGCGCCTGTCAAGATCAGCTCAATCTGCGCCTGCCTTGCCTGCTCGATCACAGCAGCCAGCTCCTCAAAGGTTATAATTCCCTCGTCCAGGATTCCCAGAAGCTCATCCAGAATCAGAATATCGCACTCTCCGGTGACCAGCACCTTCTTTGCAAAATTCAGGCCATTGCGGATGCATATACTGGCCTCCTCCTTCTCTTCCCCCGTAAGGCGGTCAAAGAATACCGGCGTTTTCTCGAAGCGGAACAGCTTGAACTCAGGCTCCAGACGCTGTATGATTTCCATATTATCCGAATCCAGAGCTCCTTTTAAAAATTGAACCATGATGACACACTTTCCTCTTGCCAAAGCGCTGATTCCCCTGCCCATGGCGCTGGTGGTTTTCCCCCGGCCAGATCCGCAGATAACCTGTATCATGCTTTCTTTCATCATTATGCACCTCATGCTTTACTTGCTTTTTCTTCCATTCATTCTCATATCAGAGACTTTGCTCATAATAGCATAGATTGATCATTTTTGCAAATATTTCTTACATTTTCCGAAAGAAATTCCAAAGACAGCCCATTCTCTTACGCCTCTTCACATTCCATCTTGCTGATGGACACCTCGTAGGCAACACGCTTCTCGCACTCTGTTTCGGAAAGCTTTTTGGTGTATTCACGGCTCTGTACACGGCCCCAGATGCGTACTCTGGCTCCTACCTCAAAGCCGGAGGCGTAGCGGGCATTGCGGCCCCAGCTGATGCAGGGTATGTAATCCGACTTGCCATAGGGACGGTTTACTGCCAGTAAAATGTCGGCAATCTCACGTCCAAGAGGAGTCTTCCGGTAAATAGGCTGCTTGCAGATATATCCGTCCAGAAATATCTGGTTGGTCTTGGTATAGTCTGTAAATTCCTCCATAAAATGCACCTCCCTGACAAAGATGGAAAGCATCAGGCGGTTCTTTATACCTTCATGGCGGTTATAGGAGCGGAACTGTCCAATGGCTTCAATGGTTCTGCCGGTGTAATCCTGATGTACATCCAGAAGGCGCTCTGATACCATAAGCGGAATGGTATCCGCCTGATCGCTGAGCCTGTTTACCGCTACCTCTACCATGTAGAATCCTTCCCCAAATACTTCATGGCTGAATGTAAAGCCGGATACGATTTCTCCAATCACGTTTACCTTGTTGTTTTCAATCATTTTTTCTGACATAGTACCTCTCCTCTTTGATTTACATAATTTTTTATTCTGCCGTTTTTATGTTTTTCATCCTGTTTCTCTTATTTTCGTACGGCACATAGATAGTTTATGAGAAGGTCGTCTGTAATAGACCAAAAAAAGCAGCGAATCCTGCCAGAAGTTTTCGACAGAATCCGCCTTTTTACTCTAAAATATTTGTGATTTTTTATTTTACTTCTTAAATGACGCTCTTTTTCGCAGGGTTGGATCCAGAATTTTCTTGCGGATTCGCAGGCTCTCAGGCGTTACCTCCAAAAGCTCATCTGTATCAATAAAGTCCAGGCACTGCTCCAGGCTCATAATCCTGGGTGGTGTAAGCTTTAACGCCTCGTCCGCGCTGGAGGAACGTGTATTAGTCAGCTTCTTGGTCTTGCAGACGTTAATCTCAATATCCTCTGCCTTGGGACTCTGGCCCACTACCATACCTGCGTATACCCTGGTTCCGGGCCCGATAAACAGGGCGCCTCTCTCCTGGGCATTGAATAATCCATAGGTAATTGCCTCCCCTGCCTCAAAGGCTATAAGAGAACCGGTCTGCCGGTAGAACAAATCACCTTTATACTCCGCGTAGCCGTCAAATATCGTATTTAAGATACCATTTCCCTTAGTGTCTGTCAGAAAATCGCCACGGTACCCGATAAGTCCCCTGGAGGGAATGGAAAATTCTAGTCTGGAGTATCCTCCTGCCGCCTGGCTCATCCCCTGAAGAGAGCCCTTGCGGCTGGTCAGCTTCTGGATCACAACGCCTGTATACTCCTCCGGCACATCCACATAAGCCAACTCCATAGGCTCCAGCTTTCGGTTTCTTTCATCATATCGGTAAAGAACCTCCGCCTTACTTACCGCAAACTCAAAGCCTTCCCGGCGCATATTTTCAATCAGAACCGACAAGTGAAGCTCCCCCCGGCCGGAAACCTTAAAGCAATCAGCGGAATCAGTCTCCTCTACCCTCAGACTTACATCTGTATTTAGCTCCCTAAAAAGCCGGTCGCGAAGATGGCGGGAGGTAATAAACCGGCCCTCCTGGCCTGCCAGAGGACTATCATTCACCATAAAATACATGGCAATGGTAGGCTCAGAGATCTTCTGGAAGGGAATAGCCTCCGGCTTCTCGGCAGAACAAATGGTATCTCCAATATGGATATCTGCAATGCCGGAGATAGCCACGATAGCTCCAATGGACGCCTCCTGAACCTCCACCCGCTTTAAGCCGTCAAATTCGTAGAGCTTGCCGATTTTAATTTTTTTAAACTTATCCGGGTCATGATGATTCACCAGAACACACTCCTGATTTACCCTAAGACCTCCATTGTCAATCTTGCCGATACCGATACGGCCTATAAACTCATTATAATCAATGGTGCTGATCAATACCTGGACAGGAGCCTCAGGGTCTCCTTCGGGAGCTGGTATGCTGTTTACAATGGCCTCAAAAAGCGGGCTCATATCCACCTCCGGGTCATCCAGCTCCTTCTTTGCAAATCCGGCTCTTGCCGAAGCAAAGATAAAGGGACAATCCAGCTGCTTGTCAGAGGCGTCCAAATCCATCATAAGCTCCAGGGTTTCATCAATTACCTCCCCAGGCCGGGCCTCCGGGCGGTCAATCTTATTCACGCACACAATCACCGGCAGATCCAGCTCCAAAGCCTTCTGAAGCACGAACTTTGTCTGGGGCATAGGGCCTTCGTATGCATCCACTACCAGCACAACGCCGTTGACCATCTTGAGAACCCGCTCTACCTCTCCGCCGAAATCCGCATGTCCCGGCGTATCAATGATGTTAATCTTGGTATCCTTATAAAATACGGCTGTATTTTTGGACAGTATGGTGATTCCCCGTTCACGCTCAATGTCATTGGAATCCATCACACGCTCCTGTACCTCCTGATTTACACGGAATACGCCGCTTTGCTTTAAAAGCTGATCTACCAATGTAGTTTTACCATGATCTACATGAGCGATAATTGCAATATTTCTAATGTCTTTTCGTTTCATCTTCATAGTGAATTCTTCTTCCTTGTTTATATAGGCCGGCTTACGTCTTTAGCCACGGTTTTATAGTATAGCATTGAAATTTACAGATTGCAAGGTGTTTTCTCGTAAAAACAAGGCGTACAGCCCCCCTTTTTTTTAAAATACAATCAATCCTCCATCTGCCCTTCCATAATAGACCTCATCTACCTTCCAAATCTTGACTCTCCCGCCTGCAGCCTCTGTTATCTGGTTTCGGAAGCGCTTCTCCTTATCCTCAGGCACAAGAAAGGTAAAGGCCACCTTTTCCGTATACTGGCTATCCAGAAGGTTGATGGATTCCTGGGCCGCGATGTACTGTATCTTCCCCGCGCCGCTGTAATCGACAGTTACCTCCAGTTTGGCCGCAGGTTTCTTTTCCACAATGACACAATTTAAAAGTCCCTCCTTCACTGCCCTGGAATATGCCCGCACCAATCCGCCTGTTCCCAAAAGAACCCCTCCAAAATACCGGGTTACAACCGCACATACATCATGAAGCTTCTCCCCAGTCAGCACATCCATCATCGGCTTTCCCGCAGTCTGAGAAGGCTCTCCGTCATCGCTGCATCTGGCCGTCTGTCCTCTGTCTCCAATAATATAGGCAAAGCAGTGATGTCTTGCATCCCAGTACCGCTTCCTTGTCTCCTCAATAAAGGCCAGAGCCTCTTCCTCTGTCCTTACAGGCCGTATGTCCGCAATAAACCGGGACTTTTTCTCCACCAGCTCGCTGCTTCCCTCCCGATACAAGATTCTATAAGCTTCTGCCACTTTCTCTGCTCCTTTATATTGAATTACAGGCAGCTTCCTACACAATACGACCTTCTTCTGCCTGTTTTTTATCATAATATAGAACCTGGGCGATAGCAAGAACATATTTATGCCTTTTCATTTTTACAAAACTGGTGTATAATCTACAGGATAGGCTGCAGACAAGCCTGATACCATCTGCATCATAGGCATTACATGATAGCTTTATGCGAAAAGGAGAATCTGCATATATGAACTATGGGAAGCATGAGGCTGAGCACAGGCTCAGATCTCTTCATTCTAAATCGGGCAAATACGCCTCAAAGCTGATCCTGAATGTGTTTAAGGCGCTTTTTGTCCTGATTCTGTTTCTGGCAGTCGTAGGTGTGTCCATCGGTTTTGGCATGGTTAAGGGTATTATTGACAACGCTCCTTCCATTGACATTCTAAATATTCAGCCTGACCGCTTTGCAACCACTGTCTATGACTCTGCCGGAAATCTGACAGATACCCTGGTAACTACCGGCTCCAACCGCGAGGCAGCCACCTATGAGGAGCTGCCTGAGGACTTAATCAATGCTTTTGTGGCAATCGAGGACTCCCGTTTTTGGAGCCATAACGGCATCGACGTCCGCTCCATTGCCCGTGCGATCAAAGGACTTATCAGCAACGACTACGCAGGCGGCGGAAGCACCATCACCCAGCAGCTGCTTAAAAACAACGTGTTTTCAGGCGGTATGGAGACAGGCTGGGGCGCTAAAATCGAGCGTAAGCTCCAGGAGCAGTACCTTGCTGTCCAGCTGGAAAAAAACTCCGGTATGAGCAAGGAGGAAACAAAAAAACGTATTATCACTGATTACTTAAACACCATTAACCTTGGCAATAATACTCTTGGAGTAAAGGTTGCCGCCAGACGGTATTTCAACAAGGAGGTATCAGATTTGACCCTGTCCGAATGCACCGTGCTGGCATCCATCACCAAAAACCCTTCCAGGCTCAATCCTATCTCCGGCCGCGAGGATAACGCAAAGCGGCGTAAAATTGTTCTCCAGTATATGGTTGAACAAGGTTACATCACCAAGGCACAGCAGGAGGAAGCTCTGGCAGATAATGTTTATGACCGGATACAGAACGTAGATACGGCTGCCAAGGCTACCAGCACACCCTACAGCTATTTTACGGACGAGCTGATTGAACAGGTTATCACCGACCTTATGGAAAAGCTGGATTATACGGAAAATCAGGCCAGCAATCTGCTCTATTCAGGAGGTCTACAGATTTACACCACACAAGATCCTCGCCTTCAGGAAATTGTGGATGAGGAGATCAACAATCCTGACAACTATACCGCAGCAAAATATTCGGTTGAGTACCGTTTATCAGTTACCCATTCCAATGGGGAGACAGAGCATTTCTCTGAAGAAAACCTAAAGACCTTCCGCAAATCCATATTGGGAGACGCCTCCTTTGAGGGGTTATATGGCAGCGAAGAAGCCGTAAAGCAGGATATTGACCAGTATAAGTCATGGCTCCTTAAGGAGGGAGATCAGATTATTGGCGAACGCACCAGCCTGACCTTGCAGCCACAGGCTTCCTTTGTCCTTATGGATCAACACACAGGCGAGGTAAAGGCCCTTTGCGGCGGCCGGGGCCAGAAAACAGCCAGCCTGACCTTAAACCGTGCTACCAATGTTTACCGTCAGCCCGGCTCCGCCTTTAAAACCATAACAGCCTTTGCCCCGGCCCTGGATGCATGCGGAGCTACTCTGGGTACGGTATACTACGACGCTCCCTATACCATAGGCTCTAAAACCTTCCGCAACTGGTGGAATTCCAGCTATGGCTTTCAGGGCTATCACAATATTCGCGAGGGAATTATCTACTCTATGAACGTCATCGCTGTCCGGTGTCTTATGGAAACCGTTACCCCGCAGTTAGGTATTGAATATGCGGAAAACATGGGTATTACCTCCCTTGTTAAAGAGGACTTAGGGGCTGCAACTGCCCTTGGCGGCATTACAAAGGGCGTATCCAACCTGGAGCTGACTGCCGCCTACGCCACTATCGCTAACGGAGGAGTCTACACGAAACCCCGTTTTTACACGAAAATACTGGATCATGACGGCAAGGTTCTGATTGATAATGGGCCTGAAACCAGACAGGTTTTAAAAGATTCCACTGCCTTTCTTTTAACTGACGCACTGTCAGAATCCATGAAGAGCAACCGGCTCTATGCCAGGCCAGGAATCTCCATCAACTCTACCAGCACCAGAGCAGCTCTAACTGGCATGTCAGCAGCAGGCAAAAGCGGTACCACCACCTCCAACAATGATATTTGGTTTGTAGGCTATACGCCCTACTATACGGCAGGTATCTGGGGAGGATGCGATCAGAATCAAAAGCTAAAGCACGGCAATGTAAACAATGGAGGCACCTCCTTCCATAAGGATATCTGGCGCAACATTATGAACCGTGTGCATGAAGGGCTGGAAGATCCCGGCTTTCCAGTTCCTGACAGCGTGGAAACGGCTCAAATATGCCGCAAATCCGGCAAGCGGGCCGTATCTGGAGTATGTACAGAAGATCCTAGAGGCAATGCTGTATACACCGAATATTTTGCAAAAGGAACGGCTCCCACAGAGGTATGCGATAAGCATGTGGCAGTTACGGTTTGCGCTCAATCAGGTATGCGTCCCACACCTTACTGCCCTCTAAAAAGCTCAAAAATATGTATGGTGCTGCCTGACGGTGAGGAAGGCGTCACTGATGATTCTTATTTTGGAATACCGGGCTACTGCCCTCTTCATTCTAATATTTCTACCATTATTCCTCCTGTGCCGGGTGAGAGCGGAGGAGACAGCATAAATGTACAGCCTATCGGTCCAGGATACCAGACCACCCCTGCCTCTCCTGCAACAGAGGGGTATGGGCCTGGAAACCTTCCGTATTAAATATTTAACCTGCAGGATGCGCGCCTGTCATATGGCTTCTGTCCTGCAGGTTATTTCCTATCTATTTCATCTTTGGCTTAAAGATAAGAGAAGCCAGATAGCCAAATACCAGGGCTGCGCATATGCCGGCGGCGCTGGCCGTAAGCCCTCCCTTGAACGCTCCCAAAAGTCCTTCCTGTCCAATGCCCTCTTTTACACCCTTCCACAAGGTGTTTCCAAATCCCAGAAGAGGAACTGTAGCCCCTGCCCCTGCCCACTTGGAAAATGGCTCATACAGTCCCACAGCTCCCAGCACAGATCCACAGACTACCAAAAGCACCATAATCCGTCCCGGCATCAGCTTGGTCTTTTCCATCAGAATCTGCACCAGGGCACAGATAATTCCTCCTATAAGAAATGCTTTCACATAATCCATTTAGTATTCCTCCTATTCAATATGCTCTATCATCACGGCATGAGCAATACCCGGAATGGTCTCTCCCTCATTGAAACTGACAGTAGACAGCAGTGCGCCTGTTGGCACAAACAGCACCCGCTTCCAGGTTCCACTCTGAACCTTAGGCAGAATATAGGAGCAGAAGGTAACAGCAGAGCAGCCGCAGCCGCTTCCTCCCGCATGGGTATCCTGCTGCTCCTTATCATATATTTCAATTCCGCAGTCCATAAGAATCGGCTCCAGATCGTGTCCTTTATTCTTCATAAATTCCAGCAGAATCCTCCGCCCCACCTCTCCAAGATCACCGGTGATGATTTGGTCATAATAGCTTTCATTGATCTGAAAATCCTCCAGATTCTGTTCAATGGTGTGAAATGCAGCCGGAGCCATGGCCGCTCCCATATTCATAGAATCCTTGGCCCCCATATCCACCATACGACCTGTAGTGATCCCTGTTATCTTTGCCATACCGCTTTTCCGATCCCCAGCCAGCACTACCGCTCCACAGCCGGTCACTGTCCAGGTTGCGGAAAGGGGACGCTGGTTTCCATATCCCAGTGGAAACCGAAATTGCTTCTCTGCTGTGGCAAAGTGACTAGAGGCCATAGACATCACCTGCTTGGCATAGCCTGCATTGACGGCCATAGCTCCAAGGCTCATAGCTTCCCCCATGGTGGAGCAGGCCCCGTAGAGGCCAAAGAGAGGTATCTCCAGATCCACTGTGCCAAAGGAAGTGGCAATCAACTGCCCCAGCAGATCTCCTGCAAAGAGATATCTCAGATCTCCTTTTCGGATTCCTCCCTTTTCAATTACCAGATCGGCTGTCTGTTTCTGCATGGCGCTCTCAGCCTGCTCCCAGTTATCCTTGCCAAACATATCATCCTGCTCCACCTGGTCAAACAAGGCACCCAATGGGCCCTGTCCCTCCTTCCTTCCAACTACGGCTCCGGCGCTGATAATAACCGGAGGATTATCAAATTCTATACTAGCCTTGCCCTTCATCTGTCCCATCTGCTACCTGTCTCCTTCCTGCCATATGTCTGCATCCAGAAAACCGCTGCCAGCCGTCCTCTGTTTCCTGTTACATTCACCACCCAAAGCTCTCCCTGGGTACACTTTAAAGAATTCCAAGCCACTGAAGCAGCCAGTATCCAACACCCAGAAGCCAGGAGCTTAAAAGCCCGTACAAAATCACAGGGCCGGCAATAGTAAATATTTTGCATCCAACACCGAATACCTCTCCTTCCGCATGAAACTCAATCGCAGGAGCTGCCACAGAGTTTGCAAAGCCTGTAATTGGAACCAACGCACCTGCTCCTGCAAATTGAACAAGCTTCGGAAATATATTAAGACCTGTCAGGATAATACTTAGAAGTATCAGCTCCAAAAGCATCCAGACCCCTGCTGTTTCCTGATCCATTCCCAACTGACTCATCATAACATTTATGGACAGCTGACCCAGCGCACAGATACTGCCACCCACCAGAAATGCTGCAGCCATGTTTTTAAACATACTGTGGGTAGGCGTTATCTCTTTTACAAATTCTTCATATTTCTTCTTATCTACTTCCATATAATCTCCTTCCAACTGCTGCTAGCCGGCCTTCAACCTAAGGATGCCATTTTCTGCCAGAAATAAAGAAGAGAGCCTGTCATTTTCCCTGCTGCCAGCGCCAGTATAAGATACTGAAGCCCCACGGCCAGATGTATCCTTCTTGATATTGTAGGAAGCGCCTTTAATGTTTCTGCCAATGACATAACCAAACAGCCTACGAAAATTCCCACAGACAGGCCGCAGATTCCTAAAAGCAAATGACCTGTGAAACCACCTATGGCAATCGGAAACTCATAAATATCCATAATGTTTCCAATCACCCCTCCCAAAATAATCACTGTCTCATAGAGAAATATATGCTTCCTGGTACCGGTTTTCCCCATCAATCGCACAAATACGCCGATAATAGCCAAAAACGCATAAACGCCGGCCGCTATAACGCCGCCGGCGCAAAGACCGAAAAATGCCAGCAAAACCTTTTTAAGTAATATCAATGTGCGTCTCCTTTCTGCCGTTATTAGCTATAAGAGTTTTACTGATATTATCCTCGTACAGGCGCATTTCCACTTCCAGAGGCGTTGGATCCGTATTTAGCTTGACAGATGCAAAATGGTTAAAGAACACGATAATTCCTACGGCAAGCCCTATGGAGTAGCTGATTTCCAGTATAGAAAAGCCGCCGGATTCATAGCCCATCACCAGACGATAAATCTCGCTGAATACATCCGTTACACTGACATCGTTGTTAAAGGTCATGATAGCAAAGGCCGCTCCAAAAAAACAGATTGCGCATACAAAAGCAGCTTTCATCCACTCCCATACATGTCTGGGAGGTGTGGGAGGCTTGTAGGCAATAATAAAATCCACCTCTCCAACATTGTTCACCTGAATGGTAGAGTCCATTTGAACCAGCTTGTCAATTACCTCCAGTGCGCTCATCATATAATGCCGCTTTGCATCCACCTTGATAGACTTCACCTTCATGGCATTGCACTTGTTTAGAATATTTGTATCGTCACAATAAACCTCAGCAACATCCTTTAAGACTACTTCCTTGTGAGTCAGCTCTGTTATCTGGTTTAATTTAAGATAGACTGTATGGTTCATAATCCCTTTCCGCTCCTTTGCATCTCCTCTTCTCCGTATACCATGGCCCTGGGATTCGTTACAAAGGCTGGTAATGCCGGCCCTATATCTGTCCTTTGCTCCTCCCATACAAGAGTTCCTTCCTTTTCATACCCCTTATCCTTCATACCTGAGGAGATATACCACACCAGCCCCCCTACCATTAAAAGGGCTGCTATCACTGCCAGAATCTCACACACACGCCTACCAAAATCCATCGTAATCACATCCTTTTCTTATACGCATTGTTATCTGGTTCTGCTAGTAGTATGGATGAAATAATTTTATTTTATTCTGATTTTAATTCGATAAGGTTTGTTTAAACGACGGATTTAATAAAAATAAAACACAGTTCCAAAGGCTATAAAAGCCGCTTGGAACTGTGTGCTCCTATTTCAGAGAGACTGATTTTGATTCAAGCTGCCATCACAAGTATCTGTTGCAACAGCTCCTTATCTTTTCTAAGTTTCTGTATGGATTAACCTTCATAACGCGCTCGCATTTCCTTCAAAATACGCTTCTCCAGCCGTGATACCTGAACCTGTGAGATTCCCAGCTCCCCTGCAATCTGGGTTTGCGTCTGATTATAAAAATACCTTCTTACAATAATATCCCTTTGCTCTTCTGTCAGTCCCTCCATCAGCTCCCTTAACACCATCCGGTTCAGCAGCTCCTCGTGCCTGTTATTCTCCTCCTCCAGCCTGTCCATCAGACAGGTGGTATTATCATCCTTTCCTCCAGCCGGCTTGTAAAGAGATTCCACCTCAGCGGCGGCCTCTAAGGATGCAGCCACCTCCTCACGGCTGGTGTCCAGGTGTCTGGCTATCTCCTCAATGGTAGGCTCACGGCCCAGTGCATAGGTCATCTCTTCCCTGGCTGCCCTGACCCTTATTCCAAGCTCCTTGATGGAACGGCTTACCTTAATCATACCGTCATCCCTTAAAAACCGTTTTATCTCCCCTGTAATCATAGGTACTGCATAGGTGGAAAATTTTACATCAAAGCTGGTATCAAACTTATCAATGGCCTTTATAAGTCCGATACTGCCAATCTGAAACAGATCCTCCATTTCGTATCCACGCCCAGAAAATCTTCTGACAATGCTCCAGATAAGTCCCACATTGTCCATAACCAATCGATCTCTAGCGTCTTTATCCCCGTTGTGAGCCATATGAATTAATTCCATAGTCTCATCCATAGGCGTCACCTGCCAATGTATTTCTTCATGATTACCACTGTTCCTTCACCGGGCTGTGATTGCACATCCACCTGATCCATAAATGCTTCCATAAATGAAAAACCCATACCGGAGCGCTCTCCCTCAGGATCGGTCGTGAACATAGGCTCCATGGCCTGCTTCACATCTGGAATACCTACGCCTGTATCCTTTACCTGTACCGTAAGCTCCCGTTCTTCCACATCGGCTGTGATGTCCATATACACCACGCCTCGCTCTCCCCGGTAGCCGTGGATGATCGCGTTGGTCACAGCCTCGCTGACTGCTGTTTTTACATCATCTACCTCCTCCAGCGTAGGATTCAGCCTGCTCATAAACACGGCAGTTACGACTCTGGCAAACTCCTCGTTCTGGGAAAGGCTGTCCATCTCCAGCTTTAAATGTTCCTTGTTGTTCTCCATCCTCTTATCCTCCATTTTTCCTTCTCCCCCTATGAGTTTATAGCTTCTTCCCTGCTCTCATGCCCTTCCAGCAGCCGCTTCATGCCTCCCAGCTCTAAAATCCGCTTCACCTGAGAACCCGCGCCGTAATACGCCACCGTTCCTCTACTGGAAGCCATTTGCTTGTAACGGTTCAGCAATACCCCGATTCCTGAAGAATCCATAAATGTGGTATGGGTAAAATCAAATACAATCCGGTTAATATAATTCTCTGCAAGCAGCAAATCCGTATCACGCTTCAAGCTCCTGCAGTTGTGGTGATCCAGCTCCTTTGGCAGATGTATAATCAGCATCCGCTCCCTGGCCTCATAGGTAAATGATGTATGTTCCATCCCTTGATGCTCCCTTCTTAGAGAAATATGAAAAAAGATACTACAAAAGAATCCTTCTTTTTCTTTCGTAGTATCTAATCTTTTATCTTTCCAACTAGCCATGTCCGGTTTTAATATCCCCTGGCATTCTTCGCCCGAGCTGCATACTCAGAATCAGGAAACTCGCCAACAATCTTGTCAAAGGCAGCGTTGGCATTCTCCGTATCTCCCCCTGCCTGGTAAAGGCGTCCCACATAGAAAAGGGCCTCTGCATTATCCGGCCGGATGGCAAGGCTGGCTTTAAAGAGCTCCAGCGCCTCTGTCTTGTTTCCTCCATTCCAGAGGCTTAAGCCCTGATCGACCAGCTTCTGGTACACATTGGCCTCCATATCCTGCCGGATATCCTCCACGATAGCCTTCATCCCTTCATCCTCAATCAAATCAAAGCCAGCCCCTGCAAATGCCCTGGCAGCCGACACATAATCCCCGGCCCGGTAGCTTTGGAGAATGGCAATCAGCTCCTGATACTGTGCCATAACGCTGGTGTTTCCTGTGGTAAGCTCATCCAGTCTTGCCTGTACCTCCTTTGCCTGGGCCTCCAATAGGTCATAATCGTTCTGCAGCATATCGTTCTTCTGGTTAGCGCTGTTTAGCTTCTGCATGTATACCATAATGGCATCATCCCTTTGGCGCTTCAGCTCCTTCGTCTTAGCCGGAAGGATAAGAAAAAGAAACGCGAACATACCCAGCACCAGACCGATAATAATATGGAGCACTGTGGAAATTCCGGTGGATTCCCTGTAAGTGTTGGGAATAATAACATCGTCATCCTCCATCTTCCTGTGTGAAAAGGCTTTCACCATTTTACGCTTTTCCGCGTCGGCACGGCCTGTATTCTGCTTTACAATCGACATATAATAAAGAGCCTTCTGATTGCTCTTATCTATCTGGAGAATCTTATACAGGGAACGGCCTGCCTTGCTGTAATCCTCCCTTCCCATGTATAAAAGAGCCAGAAGCAGATGCGCCTTTACAAAATTAGGGTTGGATTCCACCACCCTGGCAAGCTGAAGAATCGCCAGGTCATCGCTGCCGTTTTGAGCATGCAGCAACGCCTGGTTGAAGGTTTTTACATTCTGGCTCTCCCTCTCCAGCTGTCCGGGCTTTCTCTGTATCTCGTCCAGATAGTGATCCGCCAGATTATGATCCGGCTGCAGGTTCATGC
Source organism: Clostridium porci (assembly GCF_009696375.1). Classification (GTDB taxonomy): domain Bacteria; phylum Bacillota; class Clostridia; order Lachnospirales; family Lachnospiraceae; genus Enterocloster; species Enterocloster porci. The sequence goes on along the minus strand of NZ_VUMD01000001.1, from coordinate 289,229 downwards.
TGATCACCCACTGAACCAGGGCGTCGGCCACCTCACCGTTTTCATAGTATATTAATCCTAGCAGGTTCCGGGCGTCTGTCTGATATTTATTGAAATGCAGACTTTTCTTCAGACACTGGGCAGCTCCCGACAAATCCCTTATCCTGGCCTTCTCAAGGCCCAGATTATAGAAGCTGTTGGCAATCTGCTGGTTCTTTCTTCCATAGTCCATATGCACCGCCTACTTTTCTGTTCTCTCTTTTATCAGCTCCATCATGATGTCCGTCATATCTGTCAAATCGCTTTTAACAATAGCGTCCTCCACTTCCTCAACATCCAGACTAGGCTTAAAGCGTTCAATCTCATCTTCAAAATCAATCATATATTCTCACTCCTATTCGTCCAGAGAGGCCTTAATCTCCCCTATCAGGTATAGAGAGCCTGCGCAAAATAAAAGCTCTCCTTTGCTCCTCTCCCTCATGTCTTCCAGAGCGCTGCGGGCGTCCTCATAGGCAATGACCTCACAGGAAGCCATCCCTTCAAACACCTCTACAAGGGCGCAAGCCTCCATTCCTCTTTGGCAGTTGATATGAACCACACCGATAGCCGCCCAGTCGAGGCTGCTGCAAAGCTGCCGGGCCATAGCCTGATAATCCTTATCAGATACAGCGCCAAACAGCAGATACGGCTTCCTTCCCATCCTCTTTTCAATCTCCCCTGCCGTCTCCAAAAAAGCGCTGATCCCTCCCGGATTATGGGCTCCGTCCAGATAAATTCCGGGAGCAGCCTGCTCCATTCGTCCTGGCCAGGTGGTTTTTTTTATGCCAGCTATTATCTGATCATTGGTTATATTCCAGAAGCCTCTGCTTTCAGACTCAGCAGGGGAATTCCACTGACTTTCCTGTTCCTCTGTCAGCATCCTTCCTTCCCATCTCAGCACATCTAAGGTACGGACTGCCAGCATGGTATTCTCTGCCTGATAAAAGGCTTCAAAAGGGATCTTCAGCTTCAGCCGATCCCCCTGGAGCATTCGGGCGCTGATCTCCAGCCATCCGTCTCCCACGTCCTCCACACGGAAATCCTCACGCCCCACAGGATAGCGGGCTGAGCCTGCGCGAAAGGCCTGTCCCTCAATAACGGCTGAAATCTCCCTCTGCCTGCCGGCAAAGATAACAGGCGTCCATTTTTTAATGATGCCAGCCTTCTCTCTGGCTATCTTAATCAGCGTGTCACCCAGATACTGCGTGTGATCCATACTAATAGAGGTAATAACACAGGCACTGGGCTTTTCCAACACATTTGTGGTATCCAGCCTCCCCCCCATTCCTGTCTCCAGAACCATTACATCCACTTTCTGGCGCTTAAATATCACCATGGCCATATAAAAAAGGAATTCAAAAAAGGTAGGGTGGCAATACCCTGTTTTTTCCATCCTTCGGCTGACCTTTAACACCTCATCAAAGGACTCCTCAAAAGCGGCCTCCTCCACCCTCTTTCCATTAATCAGAAACCGCTCCCTCACCTCTACCAGATGAGGTGAAATAAAGGTGCCTGTCTTATATCCTGCTTCCTTTAGCATGGAGGTAAGAAAGGCGCACACGGAGCCCTTGCCATTGGTGCCTGCCACATGAATCGCTGGTATTTCTCTGTCAGGATGTCCCAGCGCTCCCAAAAAATCCCTAACATCCTCCAGAGAATTCTTTTTTCTAGTCCACATTGGAATCTGTTTTAAATATGCTCCGGCATTTCCCATATTCTAACCTTTCTAAAAGCCTGTCTGCCGGATTGGCCAGACAGGCTTTTATAATCTTAACCTAATTTTCAGGAATAATCAACCGTATATTCTCGCCGTCCTTCGTTTTTTACCGACAAATTCAGCCATCCGCAGCCTTCTCTCTGCTTTTTTGTCCCACCGGAATCTGAGCCAATATAATAGCTGCGAACATGAGGATACAGCCAAATATCTCCTTTAAAGACAACCTCTGCCCCAGGATTGCCCACCCTGCCAGTACCGAGATACAAGACTCCAAACTGAGAATAAGGGACGCTATGGCAGGATTCATCCCTCTCTGTCCCACAATCTGCAGCGTATAGGCTACACCGCAGGACAGAATACCCGCATATAGCAGGGGCATCCAGGCTATCAGTATCTGGCTTATATTTGGCGTTTCCCAGATGAGCATGGCGATACCGGACAAAATACCGCTGACAAACAACTGGATACAGGACATTTTCATCCCACCCACTACCGGAGCAAAAAAATCAATTACCAGAATATGTATCGCAAACAAAAGAGCGCATATCAGCATCAGCAAATCCCCTCTGTTGACCTCCATCACATCTTTCGACATGCACAGCAGGTAAAGTCCTATCACAGAAAGAAAAACCGACGCGATAATGACAGGACTGCATTTCTTCTTTAAAAACAGCCCCAATATAGGAACGATTATAATGTAGCAGGCCGTAATGAATCCAGCCTTTCCCACAGTTGTATACTGAATTCCAAACTGCTGGACATTGCTGGCCAGACAAAGAGCCACGCCGCAGCAAATTCCACCGGTTATCAGAACCTTTCTGTTCCCCGCAATCACCCTACTAGAATCTTGGTTTTTATTCAAAAACCAGATAAGAGGAAGCAAAGCCGCTCCTCCCATCAGGCTTCTGACACAGTTAAATGTCAGAGGCCCTATATAGTCCATTCCCACACTCTGGGCCACGAAGGCCACACCCCATATTGCAGCTGTAAGCAGCAGCAAAATTGCATTTTTAAGCTTCATTATCTGACCTCATTAGTAATATTTATCCAGGGCTGCTTTACTGCCGAAGCTGGGCCAGACGGGTTTTGACCTGCTCCATCATCCTGGTATATGCTTCAAGTTTGGCCTTTTCCTCCTGAATCTTTGCCTCTGGAGCTTTGCTGATAAATGCTTCATTTCCAAGCATAGCCTGAGAGCGCGCCAGCTCTCCCGTCAGACGCTTCTCTTCGGACTTAAGACGAAGAATTTCTTTTTCAATATCCACCAAATCAGCAAACGGCATATAGATAACGGCCTTAGGAAGCACAGCCGGAACAAAGTCCTCCCCAATCCCTTCCTTATCCTTTTGCAGAAAAACCTCGCTGGCATAGCCAAGAGATGCAAAGAAGCTTCTGCTTCGCTCAAATACGGAAAGGAGTTCTTCATCCTCCGACACCACATAAACCGCTGCCTTTCTGGAAGGCTGAACATTCATAGAGGTTCTCACATTGCGGATAGCCCTCACTGCTTCCTTTATGGTTTCCGTTGCCTGCTCCTCAGCCTCAAAGCTCCACTCCTCTCTGTACTGAGGCCACTGGGAAACCATAATGGTTTCTTCCTCCTCTTGAAGGTTGCAGAAAATTTCCTCTGTAAGAAACGGCATAAATGGATGAAGCAGCTTGAGGGCCTGAAGCAAAACGGTTTTTAAGGTCCAGATAGCGGCCTCCTTCGTAGCGTCTGCTTCATTGTACAGCCTTGGCTTTACCATTTCGATATACCAATCGCAAAATTCTTCCCAAATAAAGTCATACACCTTCTGAAGGGCGATTCCCAGCTCATACTTATCCAGATTCTCCGTCACCTCCCGGCTTAGAGAGTTAGCTCTGGACAAAATCCATTTGTCAGCCATAGTAAGGCTGTCCAACGTTGCGGCTGAGCCGCCGGAGGCCTTCTCTATGTTCATCAAAATAAAGCGGGAAGCGTTCCATACCTTATTGGCAAAGTTCCGGCTGTTTTCCACACGCTCCCAGTAAAAGCGCATATCATTGCCAGGCGCATTTCCAGTCATCAGCGTCATGCGAAGAGCATCTGCGCCGTACTTCTCGATTACCTCCAACGGATCGATTCCGTTGCCCAGAGACTTGCTCATCTTGCGTCCCTGGGAATCTCTTACCAGCCCATGAATCAGCACCGTATGAAAGGGAAGCCTCCCGGTCTGCTCCAGCCCTGAAAATACCATTCGGATTACCCAAAAGAAAATAATATCGTATCCGGTTACAAGGACGTCCGTAGGATAAAAGTATTCCAGTTCCTCTGTCTTAGACGGCCAGCCCAGGGTGGAAAAAGGCCAGAGCGCAGAGGAAAACCAGGTATCCAGGGTATCCTCATCCTGCTTTAAATGGCTTTGACCGCACTCAGGGCAGAGCCTAGGCGCTTCTTTGGCAATGGTTACGTGGCCGCAGTCCTGACAGTAGTAGGCAGGAATCCGATGCCCCCACCAAAGCTGACGGGAGATACACCAATCCCGGATGCCCTCCAGCCAGTGAAGATACGTCTTTCCAAAGCTTTCAGGAACAAATTGCAGCTTCCCGGTCTTGAAAGCCTCCACTGCCGGTTTTGCCATTTCCTCCATCTTCACAAACCACTGCTGCTTTACCATTGGCTCCACCGTAGTTTTGCAGCGATCATGGGTTCCTACATTGTGGGAATGCGGAACCACCTTAACAAGCAGCCCCTGCGCCTCTAAGTCAGCCACAATGGCCTTTCTGGCTTGGTAGCGATCCATGCCGTAATAGGGACCGGGTACGTTTATCGTAGCGTCATCATTTAAAATAACCGGCTCATCCAGTCCATGGCGCTTTCCTACCTCAAAATCGTTAGGGTCATGAGCAGGCGTGATTTTTACGCAGCCTGTTCCAAATTCTTTATCTACATAGGAGTCTGAAATAACCGGAATTTCCCGGTCTGTCAAAGGAAGCTTAAGCATTTTTCCGCTTAGATCCTGATACCGGTCATCCTCCGGATTTACTGCCACTGCCGTATCGCCCAGCATGGTCTCAGGCCGTGTTGTGGCAATCTCCACAAACCGTCCTTGCTCCCCTGCCACCGGATAATTAATATGCCAAAAGAAGCCTTCCTGCTCCACATGCTCTACCTCGGCATCGGAGATAGAGGTCTGACATACCGGACACCAGTTGATGATTCGGGAACCCTTGTAAATATAGCCCTTCTCATAAAGCTTTACAAACACCTCCAGCACCGCGTCTGAGCATCCCTCATCCATGGTAAAGCGTTCCCTGTCCCAGTCGGCGGAGGAACCCAGCTTATGAAGCTGCTTTACAATACGTGCGCCATATTCGTCTCTCCACTTCCAGCACTGATCCAAAAATCCTTCCCTGCCCAGATCCGCCTTATCAATCCCCTCCTTTTTCAGCTTATCAATTACCTTTACCTCAGTGGCAATGGCCGCATGATCGGTTCCTGGCTGCCACAGAGCCTCAAATCCCTGCATCCTTTTATATCGGATCAGAATATCCTGCATGGTATTATCCAGGGCATGTCCCATGTGAAGCTGGCCGGTAATATTAGGCGGGGGCATCACAATGGTAAAGGGCTTCTTACTCTTATTTACCTGTGCATGAAAATACTTCCCCTTTAGCCATTTCTCATATAGGCGGTTCTCAATTTCCGCCGGGTTGTAGGTCTTTTCAAGTTCCTTCATGTAGGCTCTCCTTTTCTCGTCTTTGCAATTATGTTTCCAATGAACGAAAAACACCCTCTGCCTGTCCGGTTAAGGACCTGCAAAGGGCGAATCATCCGCGGTACCACCTTTGTTCTGCCGAAGGCTCAGCCTGCCCCACCGCAAATACACAATCTGCAGTCACAGCGTTCCGGCAATCTCTCCGGCCTTTAACGGAGCCACCCGTGAAACAGCTACACAGAAAGTTAGAATGGCAGATCCATACTCTCCTTCCCTGCTCCGGTTCCGAAGCTACCTTCCACCAGCCTCATCCCAGGCAGCCTTTCAGCCTGCGGGCCGCCCTCTCTTTTGGTTCCCCTGATGTACTCCTCTTCTTCCATACCTTTTTCTATTGCTTATATATTTTATTATCATAAAGAGAATTTGCCATTTTGTCAAGGCAGCTCTCAAAAAATTTTCCTGCTATTTCTTTCACGCCTCCATGCTAAGGGTAAGCAAGCATCTCACACCATCATCCGGTATTCCTGCTTCCACCGCCTCACCAGCTCCGCTGCTCCGCTTAACCTCTTGATAGGATCCTTCTTAAAGAGCGCCCTCAAAGCCCGGACTTCCTCTGCCTGACCCGCCTCTAACGCAGCCGTATCCGCCTCATGTCTCCACTGTGCCTCCAGTTCCTGAGTAAAGAGGGAGCCATAGCGCTCCCTTACCTCCAGCTCTGGAGCAAACATAGTAAGAAAATAAATCCGTTTCAGCACATCTGGGCTTTTTTTCAGTTCATAGGCCTTGTCATAAGCCTGGAGCGCTTTATGAAACCGAAACATCATGGCATAGGAGGCTCCCAGATTATTATACACCGCCTCAAAAAAGGCATCGTCCACATAACGGTCACGTGGATATTCCAGGGCCTTCTCATACCGTCCGGCTGCCTTTCCAAACTGGCGCTGATTAAACAAATAATCAGCCAGCTCCTTGTCGTATTGAGCCGGATGAAGGGAGCGGATGGCAGACACGGCTGCCTTGAACTTCTGTATTTCCTTTTCACTGTAATAATCACACTCTGATAAAAGCAAAAGCAGCACATCCTCCGGCCTGCTGCCTGTCTCTATCAGCTTTTCCATACGTCCGGCCAGGCAATCCATCCCTAAATCCCTTCGAATAAATCCCAAGAGAAGCTCATCTACAAAATGATCCAGAACCAGTAAAGGATGATTGTAAATCACATAACAAAGCTCCTGAGAAGAATGGATGTAAATTCCCAGCACATCAATATAATATGGGTGTTTCACACACTCCTGCCTGCAAAGTATCAGACTCATAGATTTACCTCTTGACGGATCACCGCATCCGACGCTGGAAACAGTTCTCCAAATCCTTTATCCTTTATTACCATCACCATGGTTTCCTCATCTGTAAAGCCCATATTCATCTCAATTCTTGTGGTTCTGGAAGGACGCGCTGGAAAGCCCTTTAAAGGAATCCTTACCAACCTCTTTTTCTTGGAGTCAAGAGGTGTAATTGTAAATTCCACCTCGTTTTCGCCCTCCACAATAAAATCCATGGAGCTCCTGGACTCATACCAGCTGTCACCGTAGGACGCCACCACCAGCTGACCCTCTCTCCCCCGTTTCATTACCTTAAGAGATACCTCGGCCTTAAGCCGTCCCTCACAAATAAGAATGTAAGGATAAGAGGTTTTATCCTGAAGATAATCTGCTCCCTTGTAAGCGGCGCCCCTGGAGAAAAGGCAGGACTCTACAAATACCTTCCTTCGGTTGCACACCAGCTTCATAAAACCGGCCGCCCAGTCCTGACGCTCAAAGCCCTTTCCTGTCAGGAACACAGTGGAAAACAGCTTCCTGCTTAAAAGCTTCTCCGCGCAGGCGCTAAGTATCTTGTCAGCCAGCTTGCTGCCGGAGGGCGAATCTAGAATATCCAGATTAAATGCCTCCTCCTGATTCTGAGCCTCTGCTTGAACCATATTGCGCCGCATACCTCTTTGAACCTTCATCTCATAGTAGCAAAGCCGTTCTGAAGACAGTTCAAACAGCCCTACCTGATTGGTCCAGAGATCCTTTTTCTGACTGAGCACATAATAGACAAAGCTTTCCGTATGACTGATGACATGGACTCTCTCTCTGGGAATCTTAAGATAATCAGCGCAGTACATAAGAGTATCCAAAAGCTTTGCATCCACCTCCTGAATGGTAACTACCAGCTGCGACACAGCTTCAGAGTAAAACTCCTTCTTGGGATACTGAAGCAGTTTCTCTATAAACAGCTGAAGCAATGTCCTTCCTGTATAGCAGGTGCCTCCGATGGTGGAAGTGCCGTCCTTTAATACCATCTTTAAAAGCTTATCTACAATTACGCCTTCCCCAAGAAGGGTAGCGGCATATGCCTCCTCTCCTGTCAGCCAGGTCTCCTCATCTTTCCTGCGGCAGATAACCGTAGGAATCGTCCAGCATCGTTCCTCATCATAACAGCTGATCTGGGTATAATCATCATTCAGATCCAGACCAATGATCAGTCCGTCCATAGACAGCTCCTCCATTTAATCACTCAATAGGAAACAAGGCTCCAAGGACAGCCGACTTTTTCAGATATTCTTCCATCGCTGCAGCCAGCCTTTTGTCATCCTTGTTTTTTATCGCTGCTCCCATCTCATTCAGAAAAGCAAAACGGCTGTTTTCCTTGCCTTCCAGCTTATGGTCGCACTCCACAATACCCTCCGCCGCCAGTGTGCGGCTTTTTTCCTCCGGTCCGTCATATATCCGGTACTCCATGGTTTCCCCTTGAAAAAGCACCGTTTGTTTTACATAAATTCCCTGGTAGATCCGACGCAGATCCTCGCTGTGCCAGGTATCCTCCCCCGGCTCAATCTTTATCTGGAGTTCAGGCTGACGATCCTTTTTGCCCCGGTACTCTACCATAGCCTTATCCATAATATCTTCAGGTATGGGTATATGCTTTGACAGATCCCTGGTATAAGGAAACACCAGCCCTTCAGCCAAAAGGATACCCGTCATATTTTTACACAACTGTCTGTCTTCTTCACTCAGCTTATCCCTTGTAGAAAAATACAGGGTCAGCGCCAGAGTATAGATCGTAGGCATATCGTCCCTCCAGGAGCTTCCTCCCAGAGCCTGCTTCAGATATTCAAACACCCGGTCATCTACATCCTGACGCTCCAGAAAATACTGAATGCTCTTTTGGGTAAAGTAGGCCTTAACCACGCTCTCCCTGGCAGGCTTCCGCTTTATATACAAGTCAAAGACTGAATCCATCTGCTGGCAGCAGCCTGTAAACAGCATCTGGCCCAAAAGCCGTTCCTCCAGATCGTAGGTCTCTACATGATCCTTCACTCCCTGAATCAGCACCTCATACATCTGTGACACCGTTCCGTTGAAATGCTCACAGAGATAATCCAGGATAACACTATCATATATTCCTGCTCGAAAGACCCGGTAAGCAATATAAAGAAGCAGATCATCCTGATCAAAAAGCCGCTGGAGTATCATCCTGGCACATAGCTTCATAAGCCTGGCCGGCTGAATGTACTGGCTTCCATAATCCAGAATCATATGGTAAGCCTCCTGCATATGATTCTGGCTGATAAGGGTTTCACATATCTGCTGCCTCTGTCTTGCGCTCAGGGCCTTTTTATCGAGCTGTACCAGATAGGTGCAGCTAAACGCTCCCATGCCGTCCCTGTCTTCCGCCGCTTCCCTGCAATAATAATCCGTCACAGCCTGGAGGAGCTGGCGTTCAAATACAGAATTCAGTCTCATATGAAGCATGGTTTCCTCCAAAAGCTCCGCCTGGAGGTCATTTTCCACCCCCCGGCCCACTATGCGCCTGCATTCCTCAAGCTTAAGCATAGGATGATCCGGGTATACCTGATAGCACTGTTTTAAAAGATCTGGTTTATCCATAACCGGCATCTTTATGTGCTTTACATTCAGATAACGGTTTCCATAGGAATCTTGAAACAGAATTACAATCTGATCCGAAAACAGGGGAACATAGGCGGCCTGATCTTCTAAAAGGTAAGCCTCCTCCGCTTCCAGCTCCACATACCGTATGATTACGTATTTCATTCTAGGCTCCCCGCAGCGGATGCGGAAGGCTTTCAATATTCCGGGAAGGACTCTGGCCACAGGCTCGTCAATCATATCCTTGTAAATCATATGCTCATAGATCACTGCCATGCGGCTGTTAATCCTGTTCTTGAAAAGCTGCTCCATGGCAAATAGTTCCATGCTTCTAGTATAAGACTGATACAGCTTTGAGGAAGGATTCATATACAGGAGAATATTTCGGTAGAGAACGCTGCGGCTGCGGCTGTCCAAATCCTTATCATATGAAAAATACAAAAGCACCTCTTGGGGAAGCGAATGGGCGTAGTCCTCCGGAAGCGCATACAGAAAATACTCATAAAGCCTGGTAAGATTCACCCCTGCTTTCAGAGCCTTCTCGTACCATAAAAAGGCGCCCTTATTCTTCCTGTCTCCCTTTATAAGAATACTGCAAACTGCCTCCAGAAGCTCTTTCTCAGGATAAGACTCATAAAATCTCATCATCAAGCGCTCCAAAAGCCGTCTGTAATACTTCACCTCCAAAGCTAGCTTCGCAGCCTTAAGAGCTACTCTGAGGCTGGTAATGCCTTTTCGGATGCCCAGGTAAAGAAGCTGTATCTCAAAGTCTCCAAGATGGCTTAACAGTTCTGGATGCTCCTCTGTCAGCCGGGCTGCCGCCGCATACACGAAGGGACTGCTGCTTCCGTTTTGAAATAGCTTTTTTAAGGAATTATATGAATCCAAAGGATTTAAAGCCATGGTACCATCCAGCTTCATAAGCAGCAGAAGCAGATACGGCTGATTTCTCTGACCATCCTTCCATAGAAGGGTTCTAATATAACGGCACAGAGACTCCTTCTGCTCTCCTTCCCCATCTGTCAGCTTAAGCCTCAGATACTGATAAAAGCAGTATCGCTCCGGCTGCTCCTCCCTGTGGCTTAAAACAGAATCTCTGGCTTCGTCCAGGCACATAGCCGCATTTTCTTTTCTCCCGCCAAGCAATAAAAGATCTGCCTGTATGACGCGAATCCACGGTTCCTCAGGATAACCGGCCCGCAGCCGCTCCACCTCTTTCATCATCTGATGCACAAGCAGAGCCGGCTCACAGGCCCCGGCCTCATAATCCAGCCTCAAAGACAAGCAGCTTACAAGGCTTCTCCTGTCTATCTGCTTATCCGCGTCAGTTTCCACGTCCTTTGCAGACGTGCCTTCTCCCTCCGCTTCTATCTCAATGGTAAACTCCTGACGCAGGGAGCGAAGTTTAATCCTCCCAAAATTTCTGCCCCTGTGAAGCTGCTTAGGCAGTATACGGTAAATCACACAGCTTTTACTGTTTACAAAATCCCGATCTGTCATCTCCTTCGACTTAAGCTCAATGAAAGAAGCGTCTGTCTGAATCTCCACAGCCACATATCCCCAGCCACTGGCTGTAATGTCAATGGAATCCTCCACAGTCGTCACAAGCTTTTCATATACCCGTCCCCTGGTATCTACAGTCAGCTCCACCGGCTCCTTCACCTGTAAAGCCACCAGAAACTCCTCCAAAAGATTCCTTCTTCCTATCCTGCCCTTAAGCCCCTCATAGATGGTACGTATCCGGGCATCCTGCATAAAAGGCGCCTCGGTAAAATCCTGATACTCAAACATTCTAAGGGCTGTATTAAACTCCCTCCTGGCCAGATTTCCAAAGTCCCTGGGTGTCTTAAGCTGTCCCAGAACTTCCCCGGAATTACCCGTCTGAACCTGCAAAGAATAAGGAATCTCCCTCTCACCCCCATTGGTGATCAGATAAAAAGATCCCTCAATTATGTCGCCATGCTCAGAAAACTTGCTGTTGACTTCATATACAATTCGGTTTCTCAGACCGCCAAAGGCGCTGTTCACAACCTGCACACGCTCATGGCTGGAGTAGGCCAGCCCTTTTATATGCAGATTATTCACGCTGCTTACCACTATCTCACCACGGATGACCTCTCCCGCCTGAACCACTGCCTCCAACCGTTCCGGTTTCAGCACAAGCTTCGGCGTCTCACTGTCGATAATCCCTCTGGCCAGACGGTTAATCCGTTCCCTCATAGTACCACCTGTATCTTTATCCTTTTGTGTATCAGTGCCTGACACTTACGTTACATAATAACACATTTTAGCTTGATTTAAAAGTGCAAAATTGTTATGATAGAGGAAAATATACATAGGATGATTTTACTATTCACAAATATATCTGCAAATAAAGGATGGAATGAAAAATGACAACCAGCGAAAAAGCGTTAATGCTGCACGAAGCATGGAAAGGAAAGGTTGAAACAGTCTCCAAGGCCAGGGTAGCCTCCAGAGAGGATCTGGCTCTGGCTTACACTCCGGGAGTAGCAGAACCCTGCAGGGCGATCGCTCAGGATCCGGAAGCTGTCTATAAGTATACGATTAAATCCAACACTATCGCAATAGTATCCGATGGCAGCGCTGTGCTGGGGCTTGGAAACATAGGGCCGCTGGCAGCTATGCCTGTTATGGAAGGAAAGGCTGTTCTGTTTAAGGAATTTGGCGGCGTTAATGCATTTCCCATCTGCCTGGACACCCAGGATACCGGAGAAATCATCGAAACAATCGTGCGAATCGCTCCTGCTTTCGGCGGCGTTAATCTGGAGGATATCTCGGCTCCCCGTTGCTTTGAGATCGAGGAGGCTCTGAAAAAGCGCCTGAATATTCCTGTTTTCCACGATGACCAGCACGGAACGGCCATCGTAGTACTGGCAGGGATTATCAACAGCCTGAAAGTAACAAGCAGGAAAAGGGAGGACTGCCGGGTAGTTGTAAACGGCGCAGGCTCTGCAGGCGTCGCTATCACAAAGCTCCTTCTCACCTACGGCTTTTCTAACATTACCATGTGCGACAAGGCTGGTATCCTTTATAAGGGGGCTGAGGGCCTTAACTGGATGCAGGAAGCAATGATGGATGTGACAAACCTGGAGCGTAAATCCGGTGCTTTGGCAGACGCTATGAAAGGGGCTGACATTTTCATCGGCGTCTCAGCTCCCGGTATTGTATCCCAGGAGATGGTGGCATCTATGAAAAAGGACTCTATCCTGTTCGCAATGGCGAACCCGGTTCCTGAAATTATGCCGGAGCTTGCTAAGGCAGCTGGAGCCCGTGTAGTGGGAACCGGCCGCTCTGACTTTCCCAATCAGGTAAACAACGTATTGGTATTTCCCGGAATCTTTAAGGGAGCTTTGGAAGGGCGTGCCGCTGCCATAACCGAGAAGATGAAGCTGGCCGCTGCCCAGGCCATTGCCGGACTTGTGGCAGATAACGAGTTAAATGAGGATAACATCCTTCCTGAAGCCTTTGATCCCCGTGTAGCGGATGTGGTAAGCAGAGCCGTAAAGGATCATATAGTTTAAAGTACAATGTGACCGGGGTGCTTCCCGGCTTTAAATAACCGGATGGAGAGTGTTTTATATGCTGACTGAACCAATGACCCTTTATAAGTTGATGAATCTTTATATGCTAAAGCAGGTGAATTTTCCCCTTACCAACGCGCAGCTTACGAATTTCTTTACGGAGCATGAATACACGACTTATTTTACCCTCCAGCAGGCCTTAAACGAGCTGGAGGACGCAGGGCTGGTACACAAGGAAGCCAGCCATAACTCCACCCGCTATGACATTACAAGGGAAGGAGAAGAAACCCTTAATTTTTTTGGAAAAAACATATCCCAGGCCATTGTAGAGGATATGGACAAGTATTTGAAGGAAAACAAATTTCGTCTCAGGGAAGAAGTAGGCACCACCGCCGATTTCTATAAAGGAACCAATCAGGACTACATTGTCCACTGTGAGGTTCGGGAGAACAAGACCACGCTTATCCGTCTGGATCTGTCTGTTCCTGACAGGGAACAGGCGGAATCCATGTGCAGCTCTTGGAAGGATAAAAGCCAGGAGATTTATTCTTATGTGATGCGCAGCCTTTTATCCTGACAGACAGTCTTCTTCCATTCAGCCTCAGTCCGATGCCAGACAGCGCAAAACCGCCTGTCCCTTGCGATATCACATGCCACGGCCCAGCGGATTGCTAATTAGATGTAATTAAGCGAACTGCTCATCCTTCTAAAGCAATTAGAAATGACGTAGTAAGTGCAATTAACCGCAAACCTGTACTACGTCATTTCGGAGTGTTACCATTTAAAAACTGCATTTAAATTATCTGAAACTGTCAATATATACTTTGTCTCTGCAATGCAACCGCCTTTCCAGCTGCACCCACTGCGGCAACAACGGGATCGATTCATTTTGTCAATTTTTGTCTTGAGTTCCCACAAACAGTGATTGAAACATGAATCGCTTATCCTAAAGTACCAAGCTGCCGTTTTAGGGGGAAAATGTTTCCCCTGCCGTCTCTCCCAGATTCTTCTCAATCAAATCCCATATTTCATCTCTGCCCTGCTTGGTCTCAGCAGAAAAAGGAATGATCATGCCCTCCTTCTCCATTCCCAGCCCATGACGAATCACCTTCACAGCTTTTTGCACCTGGCTGCGGTTAATCTTGTCCAGCTTGGTTGCGATGATAACCGGATGATATCCATTATAGATAATCCACTCGTACATCAGCTTATCATTGCCGGATGGCTCATGCCGGATATCAACAAGAAGAAATACCATTTTCAGCATAGTGGATCTTCTCAGATACCGCTCAATCATCTTCCCCCATTTCTCCTTGACCTCCAGGGAGACCTTGGCATAGCCGTAGCCCGGCAGATCCACATAATAGAGACTTCCGTTTATATTGTAAAAATTAATGGTCTGGGTCTTACCCGGAGCAGAGGAGGTCCTGGCATAGGACTTCCGGTTCATCAGTGCGTTGATCAATGAGGATTTTCCTACATTGGACTTGCCTGAAAACGCAAACTCCGGCAATACATTCTCCGGCAGCCTGCTGGTGACTCCGCACACAGTTTCCAACTTTACATCTTTGATAATCATCCTGCACTCCTTTATGTCCCGTCTTCCGGAACCAATGCTTCTCTTAACACATCCGCCATCGTATTCACTTGAACAATCGACAGTCCCTTTGTAATTTCAGCTGAAAGCTCCTCTATATCCGGCCGGTTCTTATCCGGTACCAGCACCTTTTCAATATGTGCCATCTTGGCAGCCAAAATCTTCTCCTTCAGGCCTCCGATGGGAAGCACCCGGCCTCTTAAGGTAATCTCTCCTGTCATTGCTACCTTAGCAAGAACAGGCTTCTCAGTGACTGCGGATAGCATAGCCGTAGCCATGGTAATACCAGCAGAAGGGCCATCCTTTGGTACTGCCCCCTCCGGAATATGAATATGAAGATCGTGCTTTTCAAAATAATCATCATCTATGCCATAGAGGGGGCACACCGAGCGGACATAGCTGAGGGCTGTCTGGGCCGACTCCTTCATCACATCTCCAAGCTGCCCGGTCAGCAGGAGCTTTCCCTTCCCAGGCATTACATTTACCTCGATCTGCAGGGTATCTCCTCCTACGCTGGTCCAGGCCAGGCCACGTACGATTCCTATCTGATCCTCTTCGTTGGCATTCGCAAAGGTTATCTTCTCTTTTCCCAGGTATTTTTCCAGATTGTTCTCCGTTATCTTAATGGAGCGTTTCTCATCCTCAAGAAACTTTCTTGCTGCCTTTCTGCATATATCCCCAATCCGACGCTCCAGATTGCGGACTCCCGCCTCCCTGGTATAATTATGGATGATTTTCTCCAGGCTTTTGTCAGAAAAGGAAAGCTGTCCGGTCTTTAAACCGTTTTTCTCCAGCTGCTTACCTACCAGATAGTCTTTTGCGATATGGAGCTTTTCATTCTCCGTATAGCTGTTCACTTCAATCAGCTCCATTCGATCCAACAAAGGCCCTGGTATGGTCTGTGTGGTATTGGCAGTAGCGATAAACAGCACCTGAGACAAATCAATGGGAACCTCTACATAGTGATCCCTGAACTTTACATTCTGCTCCCCATCCAGTACCTCCAGAAGGGCCGAGAAAGCATCTCCCTTGTAATCACTGCTGACCTTGTCTATCTCATCCAGCAGCATCAGAGGATTGCTGACTCCGGCCTGTCTCATGCCCTCTGCAATACGGCCGGGCATGGCTCCCACATAGGTCTTTCTGTGTCCCCGAATCTCAGCCTCGTCCCGAACGCCGCCAAGGCTGATCCGCACATACTTTTTATTCAGCGCTCGGGCTACAGAACGGGCGATGGAGGTCTTTCCTGTTCCCGGCGGGCCTACCAGACAGATAATCGGGCTGACTCCCTTCTTCGTCAGCGCCCGCACAGCAAGATATTCCAAAATTCTTTCCTTCACCTGCTCAAGGCCATAGTGGTCCTCATTCAAAATTGTTTCAGCATGCTTGATATCATCATTATCCTTGGAGCACTTTCTCCAGGGAAGTTCCAGAAGAATCTCAATATAGGTACGCAGCACATTGGCCTCCTGACTCCCGGATGGCATGGTAGAAAACCGCTTAATTTCCTTCTTAAGCTTCTCCTTTACCTCCTTGTCTGCCTTTGCAGCCTCCAAGCGCTTTAAATATTCGTCCGAATCCGACAGAGGATTGTCCTCCCCCAGCTCCTGACGTATTACCTTCATCTGCTCCCGAAGAACGTATTCCTTCTGATTCTGATCAATATCCGCCTTTACCTTCTCCTGAAATTCTTTCTTGATCCTGTATATCTCCATCTCAGCCAGAAGGGTATGCATCACCACCTCATACTTGACAGATAAGGAGCTGCTCTCCAGAACAGTCTGGCGGATGGTATAATCCCATGGAAGCTGTATGGATACCTGATCCAAGATCTCACTTAGACTGCCTACTGTCATCAGATTGGGAAGAATTTCCTTCGTAATCTTAGGATTTACGCCTCCATACTCTTCCAGCTTATCCTTTACAATTCGCAGCATTGCTTCCTGGGTCAGATGATCCAAATTCTCCTCATCCAATTCCAGAGAGCCGATTTCTCCGACAAGGGCCGGTTCCTCTTCAGATAGTCTGAGCAGCTCCCCCCGTTCCAACCCCTCCACCAGTACACGGACTACCTTTCCTGGGAGCTTGACCAGCTGTTTTACAACTGCGATTGTCCCCACCTGATACAGATCAGAAAGCTCAGGCTCCACAATTTCCGGCTGGCGCTGGGACACCAAGAACAGCTTTTGTTCTCCCATCATTGCCTGCTCTACCGCAGCCACTGATTTCTGCCGGTTTACATCAAAGTGCAGAATCATTCCCGGAAGCACCGTAAGTCCTCTTAGGGCCACCACCGGTATCGTTATCACTTGTTCACCCATACTTAAACTTCACCTCTTGTATTTCAAAACATTCAAAGGGCCGCTGCAAAACAGGTGCCGGACGTGTTAAGGCCGAAACGTCCGGGGCATATCTGGTTGGCAGCAGCCCTGTGTTTTCTCTAAATTGTCACTGAAAGATGCCGCTTATGCAATCTCTCCTGTTTTTCCCTCCCCGCGCAGGCGGTCAGCAAGGGGCTTCCGGGCAGACGCAGGAGGCATATCGCGGTATACCAGCTCCGGCGTTCCGGTTCCTCTCACCACATCCCCGGTAATGGTGCAGATTCCGATGGTATCATCCGAGGGAATCTCATACATCAAATCCATCATCACAGACTCCAAAATAGAGCGGAGTCCTCTGGCACCAATCTTACGGTCAACTGCCCGCTTTGCGATTTCCTCCAAGGCGTCCTTAGTAAACTCCAGCTTTACATTGTCCAGTTCAAACAGCTTCTGGTACTGCTTGCTGAGGGCATTCTTGGGCTCGGAGAGAATCCGCACCATAGCTTCTCCCGTCAGCGACTGCAAAGAAACCATAACAGGCACACGTCCGATAAATTCAGGAATCAGTCCGAATTTGGTTAAATCCTTTGGCTCAACCTTCCTTAAAAGCTCATCAATATCCAGATCGTTTTTGTTGGATACCTCTGCGTTAAAGCCAATGGAGCCTGCGCCAATTCTCTGCTCCACAATTTTTTCCAGCCCGTCAAAGGCGCCGCCGCAGATAAACAGGATATTGGTAGTGTCTATCTGAAGCAGCTCCTGATGGGGATGCTTCCTCCCTCCCTGAGGAGGAACGCTTGCAACCGTTCCCTCCAGTATCTTAAGGAGAGCCTGCTGCACTCCCTCCCCCGATACATCCCTGGTAATAGAAACATTTTCAGACTTCTTTGTAATTTTGTCAATCTCATCAATATATATAATGCCATACTCCGCACGGGCAATGTCATAATCAGCCGCCTGGATTAGCTTCAGCAAAATGTTCTCCACATCCTCGCCTACATAGCCTGCCTCCGTCAATGCCGTAGCGTCCGCAATCGCGAAAGGCACGTTAAGAATCTTAGCCAGCGTCTGGGCCAGATATGTCTTGCCTGAGCCTGTGGGACCTAACATAAGGATATTGCTCTTTTGCACATCCACATCCATGGTCTGCAGGGAGGTTACTCTCTTATAGTGATTATAGACTGCCACTGACAGCACTTTCTTTGCCTCATCCTGGCCTATGATGTATTCGTCAAGAAATGCCTTAATCTCCTTCGGCTTCAGCAGACGGATGTCCTGAACAGAAGGTGACGGCTCATCCTCCTGCCCCTCCAGCTCCTCCTCCAAAATCTCTGAACAAAGCTCTATACACTCATCACAGATATATACATTGTTGTTGCCTGCACCGGCAATCATCTTCCGTACCTGTTCCTGGGTCCTTCCGCAAAAGGAGCAGCGAATCGTGTCATCTGGTCTCATTGGCATAATATACCTAACCTTTCATATCCTTACTTATCTATCTTATGAAGCAGTTCCCTAGTGATGTGTTAGAATATCATCAATCAGTCCGTATTCCTTTGCCTCAGCTGCAGACATGTAATTGTCCCTCTCCGTATCCCTCTCAATCTGCTCCAAAGGCCGTCCTGTATTGGCTGCCAGAATCTCATTCAGCTTCTGCCTGGTCTTTAAAATATTCTCAGCTACAATCTTAATCTCCGTAGCCTGCCCCTTGGCTCCTCCAGAGGGCTGGTGAATCATGATTTCCGCATTGGGCAGCGCAAAGCGCTTGCCCTTAGTTCCTCCTGAAAGGAGAAACGCTCCCATGCTGGCTGCCATGCCAATGCAGATAGTTGACACATCACACTTGATATATTTCATCGTGTCATAAATCGCAAAGCCTGCCGAAACAGAACCCCCTGGGCTGTTAATATACAAATTGATATCCTTTCCCGGGTCCTCAGATTCCAGAAACAAAAGCTGTGCCACAATAAGGCTTGCAGACACGTCATTTACATCTTCTCCCAGAAAAATGATTCTTTCTTTTAAAAGTCTGGAGTAGATATCGTAAGACCGCTCTCCGCGGCTGGTCTGCTCAATGACGTAAGGTACTAAGCTCATATCCATATCCTCCTGTTCAATGTTGGATTCTTTTATAGCAGCCAGGGAGATCCACAGCAGGTTTCACCGGCCTAAGAATCCCCCCTGTCATTTGTGCTTTACACCAGCTTGGACTCTGCTACCAGGAAATCAACCGCCTCCTGAACAGCTAGATCCTCCTTTATCTGGTTTCTTTCCTTTTCTGTCATATACTCTTTTAACTTATCAGCCTCCATCTGGTATGCGGCCGCCATCTTAGCCAATTCTTCCTCCACTTTCTCGTCAGAGGCCTGAATATTCTCTGCCTTAACCACTTCTTCCAATACCAATCTAGTCTGAATCCGTTTAAGAGCCTGGGGCTTCATCTGCTCTCTCATGGTTTCCATTGTCATGCCCGTGTACTTCATGTACATATCCATGGAAAGGCCCTGGCTCTGCATACGGCGGGCTGTCTCCTGAATCATATTGTCGATCTGGCCGTCAATCATCCTCTCAGGAATTTCCATCGCAGCATTAGCCACCACCTTATCAAGCACTCGGTTCTCATTCTCTGTGGCAGCTTCCTTTTGCTTTCTCTCAGCGATCTTTGCCTCAATGTCCTTCTTGTACTCCTCCAGTGTATCAAAGTCAGACACTTCCTCCGCAAACTCGTCATTGAGCTCCGGCAGCTCCTTAACCTTGATCTCCTTAACAGTTACCTTAAACATAGCCGGCTTTCCGGCCAGACCAGGAGCATGGTACTCCTTAGGGAAGGTCACGTTTACCTCGCACTCCTCACCGATCTGTTTGCCAATAAGCTGCTCCTCAAAGGTATCAATAAAGGAATGAGATCCGATGGTCAGCCCGTAATCCTCCGCTTTTCCACCGTCAAATCCCTTGCCGTCAACAAATCCCTCGAAGTCAATTACCGTCTGGTCGCCGTTAGCAACTGGTCTGTCCTCTACGGTGATCAATCTGGCATTCTGCTCCTGTACTCTCTTAAGCTCAGCCTCCACATCCTCAGCACTTACAGAAGCGTCGGCTCTCTCAACCTCAATGCCCTTGTACTCACCCAGAACAACCTCCGGCCTTACGGCTACAAGAGCAGTATAAACAAATGGCTTGTCTTTTCCGATCTGCTCGATGGAAACCTCCGGTCTGGAAACGATCTCCAGTCCGCTCTCATTCATAGCTGCCATGCAGGTTTCATTAATGGCCTCGTCCGCAGCATCCTCAAAGAAAATGCCCTCGCCATACATCTTCTCAATCATAGCCTGAGGCGCTTTGCCCTTACGGAAGCCTGGAATACTGAACTTATTTTTGTTCTTATTGAAGGCCTTTTTCACAGCATCCTGAAACTGCTCCGCGCTTACTTCTATCGTCAGTTTGGCCATGTTCTTTTCTAATTTTTCTACTTGTACACTCATTTTTACGGGTTCCTCCTTAAAATATATGTGATTCGCCCATAACCATGAGGGCGGTACACTTCAATGTACCATTATAGCATGCACATTTTAAAAACACCAGCATTTTTTCAGATTTTCATCTGACAGGCCTTATAACCCGGATTTTCAAGCTGCAAAAAGGCCAGGACTCCCTGTAGTAAAGAAGTTTGGCCTTTTTTGCGCAAATCACAGCTGGGATGGAGGCAGGCTCTTAGAGTGACAGCATCACCCCTGATTATATTGAATTGACGAAGCTATGTTCTGAGCCTGCTGAGGCCCCTGAAGAAGGCGGATTAATTCAATGCCAAGGGCTAGAGCATATCCCAGGCCCCTGGCCGTGGTAATGTTGCCGTCTGTGATAACACCCTGGCTGGTACAGGAAGCGCCTTTCAGCTGATCCTCAAAGCCAGGATAGCAGGTAGCAGTTCTGCCCTTTAATAGTCCCAGGAAGCCAAGAATACTAGGAGCCGCACAGATAGCCGCCACTCTTCTTCCCTGTCTGTTGGCCTTCTCAACGGCAGCTGTTAATTCCCCGCATGCCTTTAAATTTTCTGTTCCCGGCATGCCGCCAGGCAAAAACAGCAGGTCAGCCTTATCCATATTTATCTCACCGAGCAGGGCGTCAGCCTTTAGCCTGATTCCATGGGAGCCCGTAATTTCCTTTGTCCCTGTAACGGAGACCATTGTGACATCAATCCCGGAGCGGCGGAGCACATCCACTACAGCAAGACACTCCACTTCCTCCAGTCCTTCCGCTAAAAACGCATAAACCTTTGCCATGATTTTCTCCCTTTCTTACCTTTTGAATATGTCCGAACATTGGATGGACCTGTCCTATTTTGGTTCCGGCGCCCCGGCAGAACCAGTCAATATTCAGCTTTCTCTAAGCGTACTGCGCTTATTTTAACATTTAAGTCTTTTCCTGAAAAGTGATAAATGGTATGATAATAAAATGGAAAACATAAAGATCCTTAGTAAAATCTGCTAATTGCATTATGTATACATGAATCGGAGGACACTCATATGGAAATTGAACGGAAATTCCTGATAAAACAAATGCCCGAAGGCTATGAGGCCTTTCCCTGCCGTCATATTGAGCAGGCGTACCTGTGCACCCGCCCTGTAGTGCGCGTCCGCAGGCAGGATGAGGAATATTACCTGACCTATAAGGGCGAAGGCCTTTTGTCCAGGGAAGAATACAACCTGCCCTTGGATCAACAGGCTTATTACCATCTTCTGGATAAAGCAGACGGCAGAATATTGACAAAAACCAGATATCTTCTGCCTGCAGAGGGATACGGATCGCTTGTGATTGAACTGGACGTTTTTGAAGGAGCTTATCAGGGCCTTATGTTGGCTGAAGTAGAATTTTCTTCGGAGGAAGAGGCTATGGCTTTTATACCACCTGAATGGTTTGGAGATGATGTTACTTTTTCGGGAGAATATCAAAACAGCCGGCTGGCTTGCGGCAATGGAGGGATTGGAGCAGCTTCACAGCAGTTTCCTTTGTAACATAGGAATCAGCAAAAAAGCACCCTGCTGTCAGGCCCAAATGGTTCTATGCCTGACAGCAGGGTATACAGCTTATGTTCAATTTGTCTGCAAAATTACTTTCCTTTTATCATTCCCAGAATAATAACCAGTACAAGCAGGGTGCATAGGCAGCCTATGATCCTATCCATGGTTCTGACCGATACATGAATATGCTCATACAGGCGCTCTTTCAGGGGAAGCTTGTTAAGCAGCTGTCTTTCCTCTTCCAGACTGCGCATTTCTTCCTCCGGCTGCTCCACAGCTCTTTTATAAGGCTTATTCTCCGGTACGGCAGCTTCCTTCTCCTTATCCATAAGCATCACTTCTTTGCTATATATTTCCGAATATCCAGAGCGATCGCTACCACAATAACAATGCCTTGGGCTATGTACTGATAGTTGGTGTCAACTCCTAAGTATTGGAGGCAGGTTTTCAGTATTTCGAACACCAATACACCAATTAATACGCCGGATATGCGGCCAATACCACCGTTTACAGATACGCCGCCGATGGTGCAGGCTGCAATGGCCTCCAGCTCCCAGCCCTGGCCCATATTAACAGAAGATCCTCCTGACTTTGCTCCCACTAAAAATCCGCCCAGGGCATAAAGAGCTGCCGCTGTGATATAGATAGCAATTTTAGTTCTCTTGGTGTTAACGCCGGACACCTCTGCAGCCTGCTCATTGCCGCCGATAGCGTACATATATTTTCCATGAGGGGTTTTATTATATACAAACCACATCACAATTCCTACAATCAAAGCAATGATAAACAGATATGGAATCACTCCAAACAGCTTTCCCTTTGCCACTTCTGTATAAGCGGCACGATAGCCGCCGATTGGAGTAGCGTCTGTGTAAACAAGGCATACCCCGTATACGATCAGCTGCATACCCAGCGTACCAATGAAGGCAGGAACCTGAAGGAAGGAAACCACAAGGCCATTAATGAGTCCGAACAGGCCGCAGATTACAACACAGATTACAAGCACAGCAAATACCCACCAGATACCAAAGTCAGGCAGGTTAGGCCAAAACTTGCCGCTGAAGTCAGGCTTCTGCAAAAGAGTACCTGCAATACATGCGGCAAGGCCAACCATACGGCCTGCGGAAAGATCCGTACCCTTTGTAATCAAGCAGCCTGAAACGCCGCAGGCAATGATGAATCGGGGAGCCACGTTCAAAGCAATATTGATCGCGTTGCCCGGTGAAAAGAATGTGGACTGAAGAATACCGGTTATAATAGCCAATATCACCAGCACCAGGATAATACCATTATTAATAAGAAAATCTGTTATATTAAATTTTTTAGCTGTCATGACTTAAACCTCCTGTTTGAAATCCTTTGTTGCCTTACCCTAGATGAACTGAGTTGCGTAGGCCATAATCTTCTCCTGGGTTGCTTCCTCATCTTCTACCTCTCCTGTAATATGTCCGTTGCACATAACGATAATCCGATTCGACATACCAATCAGCTCAGGCATTTCAGATGAAATCATAATAATGGATTTTCCTTGCTTTACAAGATCAATCATGATCTGGTAAATTTCATATTTGGCTCCTACATCAATACCTCTAGTAGGCTCATCCATAATCAGTATATCAGGATTGTTGGCAAGCCATCTGGCTATAATAACCTTCTGCTGGTTACCGCCCGACAAGGATCGTATCAGAGTCTTGCCGCTTGGCGTCTTGATGCTTAATTTTGAAATGCTGTCCTTTACAACCGCATCCACTTCTTTTTTATTAATCTTGCCAAAATGGGTATAGTTCTTATAAGATGCAATCGCTGTATTATCATCAATACTCAGGCAGCCTAAAATACCGGTTCCCCGCCTGTCCTCTGTGATCATCCCCACAGAGTCATTAATGGCATCACGGGGCTGCTTAATGACGCGCTTTTTGCCAAGGATTTCTATCTCCCCGCTGGCTATATGGCGCATGCCGAAGATTGCCTCCATAAGCTCTGTCCTCTGGGCGCCTACCAGTCCGCCAAAGCCCAGAATCTCTCCCCGCTTCAGTTCAAAGGAGCAGTCCTGGAAGGAACGTTCATGAATACTGCAAAGCTTCGTTACCTTAAGCACAGTTTCATCCGTTCTGTAGTCACCCTTGGGGGGATATACGTTGGTCAGCTCACGGCCAACCATCTGCTTTACAATCTCATCATCCGAAATATCCTTTATTTTCCAGGAGCCTACATAGGTGCCGTCACGCATGATTGTAATGTCATCTGCAATCTGGCGGATCTCCGCCATCTTATGGCTGATGTATATCATGGAAACGCCTCTGGACTTTAAGTCCCTTATAATTCTGAAAAGGGCTTCCACCTCATTATCAGTCAGTGAGGAGGTCGGCTCGTCCAGAATCACCAGCCTGGCATTCTGGCTGACTGCCTTTGCAATCTCCACTGACTGCATCTGTCCGATTGATAATGTTCCCAGCTTTGCCTTGGGATTGAAATTCATTTTTACATCCTTCAGCCATTTTTCGGCCTCACTGTTCATGGCCTTGTGGTTTACCATTTTAAAGGGGCCAAAACCCTTCACCGGGTATCTGCCCAGATACATATTTTCCGCTATGGAACGTTCGGGTATGGGCTGTAGCTCCTGATGAACCATCGCCAGCCCCTTATGAAGGGCTTCATCTGGATTGGTGATGTCCACCTTTGTTCCATCGATAAAGATCTGTCCTTCATCCATTTTATAGATACCGAAAAGGCATTTCATAAGCGTTGATTTGCCTGCTCCGTTCTCGCCCATCAGAGCATGAACGGTTCCGGGACGTACTTTCAAGTTGATTCCATCCAGTGCCTTTACGCCGGGGAAGGTTTTGCTGACCCCTACCATTTCCAGTCTGTACTGCTCTGCCATCCCGTTACTCCTTTCAAATGCTTTCTTCTAAAATACGCTTCCGCTCCCTGTCAATTTCCTTCTTTAAAAAACCGGGCGTGCCCACCGACACCCCCGGTTTCAATCACTAGCTGCTTAAAGTTACTTTAACTGATCCAGAATCTGCTGAGCGTTGTCTTTGGTAACTTTGATATAATCTACCATATTAACCGGCTCTACAGCCTCGCCGCTTAAGTATTTAACAGCCAGATCCGCAGCCATCTTAGCCTGTGTAAAGTGGTCGTTAAATACAGTGCCGGTCTGCTTGCCATCCAGTACGTTCTGTACCGCCTCTGTCAGGGCGTCAACGCCTACCAGGTAAACATCTTCATTCACCTTGCGTCCAGCTGCCTCGATTGCCTGTAATGCACCAAGAGCCATAGCGTCATTATTGCAGAAGATAACCTCAATCTTGTCTCCATACTGGTTCAAAGCATCCTGGGCAATCTGCTGAGCCTTGGCCTGATCCCAGTCGCCGCGCTGCTTTAACAGCTCCTCAACCTCTACACCAGCATCGGTTAAAGCCTTAACAGAGAACTCGGTTCTGTACTGTGCGTCAACATTCTCAGGATCACCCTGAATCATGATGTAGGAAACCTTCCCATCGCCGTTAATGTCTCCCTTATTAGAGGTTTCAAGAATTTCTTCACCCTGATATGTACCGGACTGTCTTGCGTCGCAGCCTACATAGGTAGCCTGAATCTTCTCGCTTGCCCATCTTTCTTCCTCCGCAACATCCGGCTCACGGTTAATGTATACAACCGGAATTCCGGCTTCCTTGCACATATCCGTAATCTCTGGAGCAGAGGAGGCCTGTACCAGATTCAGAATCAGAACATCATACTTCTGGGTAATAAAGTTCTGGATCTGATTGGTCTGTTCAGCCTGATCGCCCTTACCGTCCTGAATAACAACATTCTCCTTCTTAAATCCAAGCTCCTCAGTCAGATATCTCTCTAATTCTGTTCTGTAAAGGGTCATAAAGTTGTCATCGAACTTGTAAATGCTGATGCCCACCTTCTTGTCAGAAACATCCACTGTAGCTCCTGAAACCGCAGCCACCTCTGAAGCTGCCGCTTCCGCTGCCTCTGTTGCAGCCTCGCTAGCTGCCTCTGTTGCGGCCTCAGTGGCTGCCGCAGTTGTCTCTGCCGGTTTGCTGCCGCAGCCTGCCATAGACATAACCATCATAGATGCCACTGCAATAGCTGCTGCCTTCTTAACTAATCTCATGCTGTAAAATCCTCCCTTGCTTATAATATGGTTTGTCGTATTTAGTGATTTTTTCTTGACGACAAGGGTATTATACGTCTAGTTTATGCATTTTTCTATGTGATTTTCTAAGAATCATTATAAAATTTCTTTGATATTAGTATTTTTGCTGTGTAAGAACCCTCTGGGGGCACCAGTAATATTTCTCCTTTTCCAAATCAGCCTTCTCCTTTGCATCCTTTCCTTTCGCAAGGCTGGAAGCAATATCAAAAATGAGCTTTGCATATTGCTCCTTATCCGACTCAACCGTTCCAAACAGCTTTCCTGCTTTCAGAGCCTCCTGTCCAGCCGGAATACCGTCAATCCCTACCAGCTTAATCGAACCTCCTACAATCCCCTCTCTTTCTATGGCGTCAATGGCTCCCAGCGCCATATCATCATTGTTGCAGATAACCAGTTCTATCTGATCCGGATATTCCTCCAGCCACTGCTCCATCAGAGCTGAGGCCTGACTGCGCTCCCAGTTGGCAATGCCTCCTGTGAGCTTTTCCAAGGGTACGTTTCCATCCTTTAGCGTTTGAATAGACCATTCGGTGCGGATCAGTGAATCCTGATGACTTGTCTCCCCCTCCAGCAATACATATTTTACAATTCCGTCTCCATTCCTGTCCAGAATACGTGGATTCTTCCTATAGGCATCCACCAGAATTTCCCCCTGAAGCACAGCGGATTCCTTGGCGTCTGTTCCCACATAGTAAAGCTTTTCCCAACGATTCATGTCCTCCTCTACCGGCTCCCGGTTAAAAAACACCACCGGCATCCCTGCGGCCATAGCCTTATCAATGATAATGGAGGCAGCCGACCTGTCCACAATATTGACGCAAAGCGCGTCGCAGCCCAGAGAAATAAGGCGCTCTACCTGGCTGTTTTGGGTATTTTGACTGCTTTTGGCATCCATTATGTCCAGAGTTACCTTAATTCCAGACTCCTGCTCATACTCCTTGGCCTGTTTCTCCAAAGCCATCCGTAGGGTACTGATAAAGGTGTCGTCCCCTCTGTACAGCAAAACTCCAATACGCATAGAAGTCCGTTTCTGTGGTCCATCCTTCTTCTCCCACCGGCAGAGCCAAAGTGCCGTCAGTAAAACGGCCAGAGCCACACCTGCCAGTCCGTAAACCCAACGCTTCTTCATATTCCTCCTCCTTATGCCGCTTCTTTCTATTCAATCGGATAAAACATTTTCTCATACTGCTTATCTCTCAGATTCTCCTTGTGAATATACACAGCAGGCAGCTTGATATGCTGTCCCTGCCGGCTTCCCTGTATGGCTTCCACAGCCCTCTTTACACTCAGGTATCCCTGGTTAAACTGGCTGTAAGCCGCAATGCCTCTGATGATTCCCTTGTCCACGCTGTTGAGTATGGCTGTAGTGCTTCCGATTCCGTAAAGCCCGGACACATGATCCTGGTAGACCGTGCTTCCCTCCAGAATCCGGGCCACCTGATCCAGTGACGGAGTATCCATAGCGACAATGGTAATCTGTCCGTCCCCTGGATACACGGTTTCCTCGATTACCTTACGGTAGGTATCATCATCCTTTCTCTCTACCAGGCGGCAGGTAAAGCCCTGCTCCTCCAGAGACGACCTCACTCCATCATACACATTGGCGTTGTCTCCATACAAAATTCCTTCTGTAAAAAGATATACGGGCACCTCCTGGGGAGCTTGTTTGATTACAGCCTTTGCCGTCATTTCCCCCATCCCATAGCTGTCAAGGGATATGGTGTCAGCCACATATTCGCTGGGTACAGGAACTCCTAAAAGGATAATAGGGCAGCTAGGCTTCAGCTGTTCCAGAGCCATGACGGCATTGCTTTCATTCACAGGAGACAAGATAACTGCCTTCGCTCCATCCCGTATCTCTCTTTGAACCAGCTCCATCTGCTGTTCATGGTCGTTTGTCCTGTATAGGGTGATAAAATTCACATCACAGAGAAATTCCTCCGCCGCCTTATCCATTCCCTTTTTATAATTAATATAGTAATCATCTCCTGCATCCTCAATGATCACTGATATTGGCAATATTTCCGCTTTCTTTTCCTTAATTATCAGATCGGTAGAGGACATAAGGAACAAGAGAATCAGAACACCGGCATACATACACCACAGAAATTTTTCCCTATTTGACATTTGATACCTCTTTCTTCAGATCATCGTAGGGTATGGCCGGCAAATGGGCTGTAACCGTAGTTCCCTCGTCTGGCTCTGACTCAATGATAAGGCCGTAATCTCCTCCGAAGTATAGCTTAATCCGTTCGTTTACATTTTTAACACCGATGCCTGAGCCCCTCTTTGATGGAGTATGATCTGCGTCACAGAACAAACGCCCGACTTGTTCCCTGGTCATTCCAAGTCCGTTGTCCGAAACGCTCATATACAGATCCCCCTTGTCCATCCATGCCCGTATGCTTATTTCCCCATCACCGTCCATGAATTCCATGCCGTGGTAAATCGCGTTTTCCACCAGAGGCTGCAGTAAAAGCTTTAAGCTGGCCAATCCCATTACCTGCTCCTGAGCCTCAATGCTATAAGAAAATTTATTTTTATAGCGCATATGCTGGATCATAAGATAGTTGCGCACATGCTCCAGCTCATCACCCACGGGTATAATGCTCCTGCCCCGGCTCAGACTGATGCGGAAAAAACGGGCCAGAGCCGTTACTGCCTTTACCGCCTGGGACTGCTTTTCATTTTCAATCATCCACACAATAATATCCAGCGTATTGTAAAGAAAATGAGGATTTATCTGGGACTGAAGCGTATCAAACTCGCTTCTGCGCTTTGATTCGTGCTCAGCCACAACATCATCCATCAGGCGGCGGATCTGCCTTGCCATGTTCTGTATCGAGGCGCCAAGATGCTGTATCTCATAGGAGCCGCCGCTTTTCACCTCTGCCTCCAGATTCCCTGATTCTATCTCATTAACCGCTTTTTCCAGCTCCTTGATGGGATCTGTGATTCTGGTGGAAATATAGGAATTAATAATGGACAGAATAAAGAGTACAAAGGCAATGATAAACACAATCAAAAGCCTTGTTTTAATGGTATTAAGGGCCATTCTGTCCAAAGGCGTTACTCCCACAATCTTCCATCCCGTATAACCCACTGTTTTCACAGTCAGCATCCGTTTTTTCCCGTTAAAAACCTCCTCATAATTTCCATCCCGCAGGGACGAAACCCTGTTATTATTTTCCTGCGCAATGCCGGAATCAATCAGCTGGGCTCTGGGATGATAGATGATCTCTCCGTCGCTGCTGATAAGGTACACATATCCTCCATTCCCAAGACTCACACCGTCAAATAGCTGCTCCAGGCTGTTATAGCGAATATCAATCAGGAGAACGCCTTGATCCGTGTATGGCCCCTGGGTGATTTCCACTGCCCTGGACAAGGAAATTACCCAGCGGTACTGACTTTCCCCCAGGTCAAATACAGTCTGAATATGGGGCGTGGAGAAATGAAGGTTTTCTGTCTTTTCCAGCGCATATTGGAACCAATTTTCTTCTGTTACATCTATGCCGCTTTTTAGACGGGCTGCCGGAACGGCTTCCAGCATTTGCCCGCTCTTTGACAACAAAGCTATATTTTCGATGTTATCTTTATTATTGTCATACAGAAGGGTGATGTCACTGGCAATGGAGTGATCCGACAGATCTGCATTTTTAATCGCCCCGTAATACAGAGAATCAGACAATTTCATAACAGTTCTCAGATAGGAATCCATATATCGGCTAATCTGGTTAACCAGAATCTGGTTCTCCTCCTGTATGGCAGACTCCATCTGGCTGGCCAGCCTTGAATACAGGGAAACGCCGATGAATACGCTGGCTGTCAGGGCTGTCAAGGTAAAATAGATGAATATAATATAACGGATACTGGCCTTTTGGCTGATAATATTCCGCTTTGTTAAGCCCATGGCATTACTCCTTACTTCGCCCCCCTAAATTTCGTGGGGGAAATTCCAAACCTTTTTTTAAAGACATAGCTGAAATAGTTCTGCTCCTGATAACCTACCTTGGCAGCTATAACATAGGTTTTGTCATCCGTTTTATTGAGAAGCTCCACCGCCTTGTCAAGCCGCACCTGAGTCAGATACGCGATATAGGCCTGCCCGGTCTCCTTCTTAAACATAGTAGAAAAATAGGCTGGACTCAGATGGAGCTGACGGCATATCTTTTCTACAGACAGATCCGGGTCCTGGTAGTTTTCCATAATATATTCCTTAGCCTTCTGAATCACCTGCTTCATAGTATTGTCACGCTCCTGATTCATGGCCTGATTTATATGGAGAGCCATGGACAAAAGCCACCTGGAAAAATCCTCCACCTTCACCATCTTGGGAATGATGGCAAAGGTATCCGCAGCGTCTCCCTCTGACAGCTGTGTGATATCCAGCTCATACTGCTGAATCATCTGTATCATGGAGCTGGAGATGCTGAGCATGTAGGCCTGGCACTGGCTGAAATGCACCTTGGCATCAATCATCTTATCTACAACTGCCCTTACCGCCTCCTCGATCTGCTCCCTGGGGCCAAACTTCACCGCTGCCATAAGCGCCGCCTCAGCCCGGCTGTCAAAACGGAGAAGGCCGCTGCTTACAGGCTCCACATCATTGATATAAATAGTACCGCCGGCTCCTACGATTGCCTTATAGCCCAGGGCATCCATCGCCGATTTGTAGGAGCCTCCTATATCCTTCAAATCCTGACAGCTATGGCCAATCCCCACAGTCACCGGCACCTCCAGAATCTTCCTTATCTCCTTGCAAATATCCCCAAGCACATCAATAAGACCGGTCTGGCTGTTCTCCCCGTCGATAGCGGCAATCAGAGCCAGCTCGGAGCCGGAGGCCCGGGATGAGGTAAATACCGCGCATCGACAGTACTGCTCCAGCTTTTCTCCAAAAAGCTGCTTTACAGATATTGGTATCAAATCCCTTTCCCTGTGAAGAGGCAGCTCTCTTCCGGCTCCCAAAGCCTCCTTCCCTATATCAATAGCGGCAGCCACCCATTTCTTGGCCCCCGCCAGGGGAATATGATATTCCATCAGCCGTTCCTCCATATTCTGGCTGGAGGCAGTTCCCCCTACCAGCTCATTTAAAAACTGTTCTCTGAGAATCGGCAGGTTTCTTCTATAATTTTCTCTCAGCAGGCTCACATTGCGCTTCTGCTCTATCTCCTCGTCCAGGTTTGATTTAATGCGCTTTAGGATAGCTGTCAGCTCCTCTACATTGACCGGCTTTAGAATATATTCTGTCACATTCAGCTTGATTGCCTGCTTGGCGTATTCAAACTCATCGTACCCAGAAAAAATCACGATTTTGATGGAAGGGTACCTCTGGCGCACACGTTCTGCCAGAGACAAGCCGTCCATATAGGGCATACGGATATCTGTAAGAATCACATCCGGCTCCAGGGCTTCCACCTTCTCCAAAGCTTCCTGACCGTTTTCCGCGTCTCCCACAACCGAAAAGCCAGCGTCCTCCCAGTCTATCTTTTTAATAATACTTTGCCTTACCTCTTCCTCATCATCTACCAGGATTATTCTATATAAATTCATCCCATGTACCTTCCCTTTGTCGATTTTGTACATACGCTCCCGCCCCATGTACTTAAATTATACAATGGGTTCTGTTTTTTTGCAATTCTTAGAAACAGAAGCAGTCTTATGATTTTTAATAAGTATAAATAATATATAGAACATATTGTCCTATACTACTAATATATGTTATGATTGTTTTGAAGGAGCCTGGTGTACCTTCAGCTGATACCGTAGGCGCATGAAAAAACACAAAAAAGGAGTCAGAAACATGGGCGGAATATTTGGAGTTGCATCGAAGAACAGCTGTACGCTGGATCTTTTTTTTGGAGTCGATTATCACTCTCATCTGGGAACCAAAAGAGGCGGAATGGCTGTCTATGGCGATCAGGGCTTTACACGCTCTATTCACAATATCGAAAATACGCCCTTCCGCACGAAATTTGACGGGGAGCTGGAGGAGCTTAAGGGCTGTCTGGGCATCGGATGTATCTCCGACAACGAGCCGCAGCCTCTTTTGATTGAATCCCATCTGGGCAGTTTTGCCATCACTACGGTAGGTAAGATTACCAATAAAAAGGAGCTGATCAAGGCCGCCTACGAAAATGGGCACATCCATTTTATGGGGATGAGCGGCGGACATATCAACTCCACCGAACTGGTTGCGGCCCTCATCAACCAGAAATCCACTCTGACGGAAGGGCTTCAATACGCGCAGGACAGGATTGAAGGCTCCATGACCATTCTTCTTCTGACTTCTGAGGGAATCTATGCATCCAGAGATAAGTATGGCAGAACGCCTATTGTAATTGGTAAGAAGGAGGATGCAGTCTGTGCCTCCTTTGAAAGTTTTGCGTATATCAATCTGGGATATACCGATTATAAGGAATTAGGGCCCGGAGAGATTGTATTTATAACTCCCGAAGGAGTAAAAACTCTGGTACAGCCCCAAAAGGAGATGAAAATATGCTCTTTTTTGTGGGTTTATTACGGCTATCCCACCTCTACCTACGAGGGTGTCAACGTGGAACAGATGCGTTATGAATGCGGCAGGCTGTTAGCCAGGCGGGATTCGGCACAGCCTGATATCGTAGCCGGAGTCCCCGATTCAGGAA
Organism: Clostridium porci; assembly: GCF_009696375.1. Lineage (GTDB taxonomy): Bacteria > Bacillota > Clostridia > Lachnospirales > Lachnospiraceae > Enterocloster > Enterocloster porci. Next base: position 256,580 of record NZ_VUMD01000001.1, on the reverse strand, counting down.
TCGCCCACGCCATTGGATACGCCAACGCGTCCGGGGTTCCCTTCGCTAGACCTTTTATTAAATATACTCCTACCTGGCCACGGTCTTTCATGCCTCAGAATCAGGGACAGAGAAATCTGATTGCCAGAATGAAGCTGATTCCTGTAGACTCACTGATTCGGAACAAGAAACTGCTTCTGATTGATGATTCGATTGTACGGGGGACACAGCTTGGAGAAACTACGGAATTTTTGTATCAGAGCGGCGCCAGAGAGGTTCATATCCGCCCGGCCTGCCCTCCTTTGATGTTCGGCTGTCCTTATCTTAACTTTTCCCGTTCTTCCTCGCAGCTGGATCTGATTACAAGGCGGATAATCCGTGACAGAGAAGGGGACGATGTAAGTGACGAGGTGTTGGCTGACTATGCAAATCCGGACAGCCAAAATTACGAGGAGATGATTGAAGAAATACGCAAGCATTTAAATTTTACTTCCCTGCGTTATCACAGGCTGGACGATTTGGTGGAGTCCATCGGCCTTTCTCCTTGTAAGCTTTGTACTTATTGCTGGAATGGAAAGAAATAACTCATTGGTTATAGCCTGGGAGCTGATACAAAAGGGCATTGCAGATTGCGGCGGCAACGTTGCTGCCGCCTTTTCTGCCTCTGGCTACGATGTAAGAGGTATGCTCCAGGGTCAATATCAGCTCCTTAGACTGTACCACATTAACAAAGCCTACAGGCGCACCGATGATGAGGGAGGGGGCAATACGACCCTCCTTAATGAGCTGATAAAGGTGTATCAGGGCAGTAGGGGCATTTCCTATTGCAAAGAGAATAGGCCGGGAAACACCTCCCCTGCCGAAGAGATCGGCTGCCTTTTCCATACTAGCCAGAGCCCTGGTCGTTCCTCTTGCCCTGGCTTTTTCCTCCACGTCCTTATCCGCCATAAAGCAGAAGGCCTCTCCGCCCAGGGATGCCAGCCGTTTTTTATTGATTCCTGCCAGACCCATATTAGTATCGGTAATAATGACCGCCCCCTCCTTTAATGCCTCCAGCCCCTTTTCTACAGCATGAGGTGAAAATATAAGATTATCTGCATAGGAAAAATCCGCGGTAGTATGAATGGTACGCTTAATAATTGGCGCCTGGTCCTTCTCCAGTTTTTTCCCCATGGCCTCCAATTCCTCCTGTATGATTTCAAAGCTACGACGCTCAATCTCAGAAGGAAGAACCTGCTCTAACTCAATCTGTTTCATATAAACCTCCGTTCTGCCGCTGACAGCCTTATTAATTATCAAAAAGTATCATGGTTTGTTTTTTATCCCTATGATGTCATATAGCTTCTCCATATCCAGCGATTTTCTCAACGCTTCTGCCAGTTTGTCATACTGCTTCTCCCGGTAGCTCCTGTAATCGGTGGCGTCCAAATCCTCCAGGGCAAGTCCTTTTTTATCCGCCAAAGCCTGAATGACTGCCTGGGCTATCCCAGGACTGTCAAACAGGCCGTGTACGTAAGAGCCGTACACATTCCCCCTATTCCAGCCATCCATTTTAACCCTCTTAGATTCCACGGCCTTTTCCTGTATCTCCATAAGATAAGACACAGGCCTGCAAAGCTCCGGCTCAGAACGCCATTGTGCCAAACGCACCGTGTCCATCACTCCATGCGTACGGTCAATCACACTCTGCCCCATATGAATTTCATAGCCAGCGATAGAACGGCCTGAAAGGCTCTCCAGACATCCGTCCAGCGTTCCAAAGGAACCCTCTACCTGGGTTCTGGTCTTTTCCTTGTAAAACTCTGTACGTAAAGGAAGCAGCCCCATGCCTGCCGCCTCTTTAAGGCTCTGAGCTTCCACCCCCCCATGGTCTATCAGCCGCTCGCCAAGCATCTGATACCCTCCGCATATGCCCCACACAGGCACCTGCCGGTCTGCCAGCTTAAGAATCGCTGCCTCCAGGCCGGACTGACGCATCCACAGCAAATCCTCTATGGTGCTTTTGGTCCCCGGAAGGAAAACCATATCCGGAGTTCCCAGCTGTGAAAGCCTGGAAACATAGCGGACCGTTACTCCGGGAAATCGGGAAAACACATTAAAATCAGTAAAATTCGATATCCTCGGAAAACGGATAACAGCCAAATCAATCCCCGATGGCCCGGAGCCTGAGCCTGATTCCAAACGGCTGCTCAGACTGTCCTCGTCCTCTATGTCAAGCTCCATATAGGGCACCACCCCTACCACAGGAATTTGGCACAGCTCCTCCAGCATGCGGCAGCCAGGCGTAAGGATGCTTATATCTCCCCGGAATTTATTAATGATCAACCCCTTTACCCTGGCTCTCTCTTCCTCCGTCAGCAGGGCCACTGTGCCGTACAGCTGCGCAAAGACGCCTCCTCTATCAATATCTCCGGTGAGAAGCACTGGGGCTTCTGCCATTTTTGCCATACCCATGTTTACAATATCATCCGCCTTCAGATTGATTTCCGCAGGGCTTCCTGCTCCTTCAATGACAATAATATCACAGGTTTTGGCCAGCCGGCTGTAGGCCGCCAGTATATCGGGAACCAGCTTCTGCTTGAAGGCAAAATAATCCTTTGCCTTCATATTTCCCCTGGATATGCCATTGACAATTACCTGAGATCCTACATCTGTGGTAGGCTTTAAAAGAATCGGGTTCATATCAACGGATGGGAGGATTTTGGCTGCCTCAGCCTGAACCGCCTGGGCCCGGCCCATTTCCAGGCCCTCTGCGGTTATGAATGAATTTAAGGCCATATTTTGGGATTTAAAGGGCGCAACCCGATAGCCATCCTGGGCAAAGATGCGGCACAGCCCGGACACCAAAACACTTTTACCTGCATTAGACATGGTTCCCTGAATCATAATTGCTTTCGCCTTGCTTTTTGACATGTTACTTTCTCCTGCTTATTCTGATTCTTCCACGCCGCCTTGGACGCCTGTTCACATGAACTTATTTTGCTTCTTACCCTTGTATTACCTCTCTTATATAAGCTGTTAGAGCCTCATTTTCCTCTCTTGTTTTCACACAGATACGGTAATAGCCAAAGTCCAGGCCAGAGTAATTGCTGCAGCTTCGGATTAAAACCTTTTTCTCCAGCAGCCTGTGATACAGCCATCCCCTTGGAAACACCTCTGGACTCTCTCCTATTTTCCTGTTTCCTGTAGCTGGAAAAAAACGGAAAAACAGATAATTAGCCCTGGAACCGTAAACCTGACAGCCCAACTCCTCCAGCCTGTCCTTCAGCCAATGCCGTTCCCTGCTGATAAGCGCTCTGGTTTCTTTCACATACCCTTTTTCCTTCAAAGCCGCCTCTCCTGCTTTCTGAGCCAGCCCCGATACAGACCAGGGCTGGCGTACCAAAGACAGCTCTTTAAGCAGCTCCCCGTGAAAGGAAAGTCCATAGCCCAGCCTGAGTCCAGCCATTGCGTACAGCTTTGTGAATGCCTTGAGTACAAAGAGCTTTTGAAACCGTTTTAGAGCAGGAATCACAGAGCACTCCTCCCACTCCTCCATAAAATCACAGAAGCATTCATCCACTGCCAGCAAAGTATCTGCTCTTTCACATTCCCAGGCCAGCCGCTCCACCTGTTCCTTCCTTGACGGTATGCCTGTAGGATTATTGGGATTACATAAAAACGCAATATCGTATGCCCTTCCCTCAGCCTTTGCCTGGCGGACGCAAGCGCACATAGCCTCCAAATCAGGTTCAAATCCCCTCCTCTCATCCAGAGAAACATACTCCACTTTGGCTCCCACTGTTTTTAAAGCCTGCTCATACTCGGAAAAGGTGGGCCTCATAACCAATCCCCTTTCCGGGCGCAGCGCAGCGGCCAGGCCAAATATCAAATCTGCCGCTCCATTACCGCAGATAATATGCTCCTCCGGGATTCCATGATGCTGTGCCAGAGCCTGCCTTAGAGCTCTGCAGGAGCTGTCAGGATAAAGAGAGCATAGTTCCCCCTCTACACACTGCTTCAGCGTCTTTCTAACTCCTGGAGGAAGTCCCAGGGGATTTATATTTGCTGAATAATCCAGAGCAATTTCACGGCTGTAAATGTCACCTCCATGCTGATATTCCATGACTGTCCACCTCTCCCTGTTTTTATTCTCACAATAGCATACGCTTAGGTTTGCCAATCACTGGGTATCTGGTTTTAACTCCAACAAAGCGCAATGGCCGCCAGCACCAGCACAAGAATCCCCTCCGATCCCATCATCAGCAGGTTGGCTCTTTTAATATCTTCCGGCTCAACAGGTCTTTCATCATCTCCTATAAACTCTTTTTTACAGAGAACTCCAAAATACCACGCATCTCCTGCCAGCCGGATACGGAGAGCTCCGGCACAGGCCGCCTCTGCGTGGGCTGAATTGGGGCTTTCGTGCTTCTTCCTGTCCCTCAGAAAAATTCGAAGGCTCTTTCTTCCATCCATACCCGGTAAAATACAGGCTGTCAGAACCATAAGACAGCCTGTAAGCCTGGCCGGAATAAAGTTAAACCAATCATCCAGCCTGGCCGCCGCCCGCCCAAACTCCAGATATCTTTCATTTTTATACCCAATCATAGAATCCATGGTATTCACCACTTTATACAAACAGCCTCCCGCCGGGCCAAGCAGCATCATATAAAGAAATGGGGCAACTACTCCATCCGACGTATTTTCTGCCACTGTCTCCACTGCCGCTCTTGTAATTCCGTCTTCATCCAAAGATGCGGTATCCCTGCCTACAATCATTGATACCTGTCTTCTGGCTCCTTCCCTATCTCTCCTATTCAGGCTGCAGCAGACCTTCATGCTCTCCTTCCACAAGCTTCTGGCAGCCAGCATTTCATAGCACAGAAGGGCCTCTAAAGCCATGGGTACAGGCCATAAGCCCGGCATGGCAGCGTCTCTTGCTATTTTAAGAGCCAGCCAGGGAATCACGCTCCAGGCAAAGCACATGATGCAGGTCAGCAAAAATCCTGCCAGCCGCTCCCTGCCCTTAAGCCCTTCTCTCAGCCCCCTTTCCAGCCCCTCTATCATCCGTCCCATCAGACGCACCGGATGAGGCAGGGCATGTGGATCTCCAAGGAGCCAATCTAGTACACAGCCTAAAAGCAGGGCTATCCAGTGAAATTTCCATAATTCCAGCCATTCTGTCCACATTCTGTATCAACCTCACTGTCATTTGATTCTCTGCCCCAGTCCGCAGCATACACGCCACACCTGCCGGGCTTCGGCTGCAGCCAGACAGCAGACGCGCCCTGTCTCCTCCCGATACATACGCTCAAAAGGATCTGCCGGAACGATTCCACAGCCAATCTCTTCTGTCACCAGAATACGGTTTTCATTACCCTCCAGCAGGCTTTGAACCAGAAACGAAGCCAGCCCCTTACGAGCCTCCTGGGTCCAGGGGAGCTCCATTTCCTGCAGCCTCTGAGCCAGCATGGATGACATCCGTTCCAGGGGAACTGCCACCTCACCCAGCATTATCCGCCTGATAAACAGATGAAAATTCCAACCCCATTTCTCTCTCATAAAGGTATCCCAGCCGGCCTTGCTTCCGTCACACCAGACCACCCTGCTTCCCGGACCTGACTTTGCAAAGGCACCTTGGGAAAAGCCTCTCTTACCCTGACCGCTTCCTCCTGTTACAAGTATCATCCTGCCAGACCTCCTATTACAACCAGTTTCGAAAAAAGTACGAGGATTCCAAAGCTGGCAGCCTCGCAGACCTGAAGAAAGAACCCTGCCAAATCACCTGTCACTCCCCCAAACTGCCTCCACGACATACGGTAATACCAGGCAAACACCAAAAGCTGAACAGACAGCACAGCCAGACCGGCAGCCAGTCCTCCTATTCCAAACAAGGCGGAGGCCAGCACACAGAAAGCCACCCATGCCAAAAGCGCCAGCCGTTCCATTCGTTTCTTTGCAGCAGCTGCAAACCCGGCAGCCAGTCCCTCCTGCTTTGCCAAAGGAAAGGCCACTACCGACAGGCCGCTGAAAGCCCGCTCCATTGTAAACGCCACTACAGGCAGGAAATATAGCATCCCTTCTGACCTGCCACGTACCCCGGCAGAAGCCAGCATAGAGGTATATTCATAAAGGATACCTGTGTAAATAAGCATGTAGACCGCCATACCTATTACGGCAAAGGCTCCAATATGAGGATCTTTTAATATATTCAGCTTACGTTCCCTGTCTCCATAGGAGTGGAGGGCATCCATGGTATCCAGAAAGCCGTCCATGTGAATCCCCCCTGTCACCAGCAGCGGAACAGCCGCTCCTGCCAGAGCTGTAAACAGCTCCGAAAACCGGAACAGCTTCATTCCCAGCCAGAACCACAAGGCCAGCGCCGCACCCTCCAGCAGGCCTACAATAGGAAAACAGCACATCACATAGGCCATCCGCTCCTTCCTCCACTCCACCTTAGGCATGGGAAGTCTGGAATACATGGATATGGCAATGATACAGGAATAGAGTCCATTCATAATTCCTCTGCTCCTTTCAAACAGGCTGTTCCAGAGCCGTCGGGGGCGTTCCAAACGACAGGAATGCCGTAAACCACTTCCACCACCCGGTCTGCCATATCTGCCAGCTGCTGGTTTATGAGTCCCATCAGACGGATGTACTCCATGGTTTCCGTTTCATAAACCCCTCCTCCGCTTCCCACCTCATTGGTGACGATCACCATATCCTCTGCCTGAGAGGACAAAGAGGCAATGTCCCGGACTATCCTGGAGGCAAGGGCCTCAAGCCCCCCGCAGCTTTTCCAGCTTTCCCCGCTAAACATCTCATTTGCCGCCAGATTGGATATACACTCCAGAAGTACGGCCTTCCCCGCTTTGGAATCAGAGCTTCCCCGAAAGGCCAGGCCGGACGGAGAAACAGCATCAGACTGTAAGCCGTAAATTTGACTATCAGAACACACATTTCCTTGCCCTGCATCATCCAGTGTAAGAATGCCCAGATTCCGCTTACATTCCAAAGTAATAAACCCCTTCCCCTTCCGCTGCTCCCTGTGGCGTTTAACCTTCTCCATGCTTTCTTTTCCCAGCACCTCCATTGTTGCCACATAATAGTTAAGCGGGCGGTTAAAACTTACCACCAGAGCTTCTCCATATTCAGATTTTCCACTTCCGCTTCCGCCTGTCACTAAGGTTATCACCCTGACCGTTTCCTTCCCTTCTACTGTAAATGCTGGTATTGCTCTACCTGTATTTCCTCAAAGCTGCTCATCTGCCCGTAGACAGCCGCAGCCATATCCAGCAAAGGAAAGCAGGCGGCAGCCCCTGTACCTTCACCCAGACACATTCCGGCCTGGATTACCGGCGTCAGTCCCAGCGCATCCAAAGCTATGCCTCCCGCTGGCTCCGCAGACCTGTGAGACGCAAGGAGATAGCCCTTTACCTTGGGACAGATTCCCACGGCTGCCAAAGCCCCGGCTGCTGTTATCAGCCCATCCAGCACCACCGGCATACGGCAGAGACCGCAGCCTATGTAAAACCCGGCCAATGCCGCCAGATCCAGCCCTCCTACCTTTGCCAGTACATCCACCGGATCTCTTCTGTCCGGTCTGTGAAGCGCCAGCCCTTCTTTTATCACCTGCACCTTACGCCTGTACCCTGCTGAAGTAAGCCCGGCTCCACGGCCAGTTACCAGCTCCGGCTCCACATTCAAAAGAGTCGAAAGAACTGCGCTGCTGGTAGTTGTATTTCCAATTCCCATCTCTCCTGAGCCTGCAAGCTCATAGCCTTTGGCCTTTAATTCACAGGCTATGGCAATACCTGTCTCTATGGCCTGAACTGCTTCCTCTCTGCTCATAGCAGCCTCTTTTCGGAAATTGCGGGTTCCGCTGGCAACTCTGCGCCAGAGGACTCCCTTGACTGGAGAACAGGACGCCATCCCCACATCCACCGGAATCACGTCGGCGCCTGCCCGCTCTGCCATGAGACAAACGCAGGAGCGGCCTGCCGCCATATTTTCTGCCACAATGGCAGTTACCGCCTGACCTGTCTGGGTAACGCCCTCCTCCACAATTCCATTGTCGGCACACATCACAACAATGGCTTTCCTGCCAATGGAGATCGTTGAACTTCCCTGGGCCCCTGCTATACGGATCACATCCCTCTCCAGCTCTCCCAGGCTGTTTAGGGGCTTTGCTACCCTGTCCCAGCGCCGGGCGGCTTCCCGGGCGGCTGCGCCGTCAGGCTCCTTCACTGCTTTTACTGCTTCTTCTATATTCATGTTCCAGCGACCTCTTGTATCCTGCTGTATTCAATACATTGGTTTGCAAACCTCTGAGTCCACTGAGGGCAGGAGCCGTAGTAAAGATGAGGGAACCCAGCTACCGTCCGTCCCACTGTACGCATGCAGGGCCAGCTTCTCCCTCCCACTGGCTTCACCGCAGTCATAACATACTCCCCCTCATCACAGACACAATCCCAATAGTGAAACTCATGCCCCTTAATACTTCCCCCCTCCTCCAAAAAGGGGAGCTTCCGGCTGCAGGTAACCGTTATGTATCCAAATCTGCGGCTTCTTCCCACAGGCCGGCCCTTTCCTTTAAAAACACCTGCCATGGGATAGCTGCAGCCGTCGGCCCCCTCCAGCTCCTCCAAAAGATACAGATATCCGCCGCACTCTCCGTGAATCGGCATCCCTGCCGCTGCCGCCTCTGCTACAGCTCTGCGCATGGAGGAATTCTCCCACAGCTCTCTTGCATAATTTTCCGGATATCCACCTCCAAGGAGCAGCCCCCCCAGCCCGGAAGGCAGAATTTGATCATGAATGGGGCTAAAGAAAACCAAGTTAGCTCCCGCCGCCTCCATAGCCTCCAGATTTTCCCGGTAGTAAAAGCAAAAGGCCTCATCCATAGCCACTCCAAGGCGGAATTGCCTCGAACAGGTCTTAGCCTCCCTTACTTCCAGACAAATATTTCGGGGAGCTCCATAAGAAGCTGCAGAGGTAAGGGAGGAGCCAGCGTCTCCCTTTCCTGTCTCCCCTCTCTTTCCGACTTTCACAATCTGACCCAGATCCAGGCTCTGCTCCAGACAGCCGGCCAGCTTATCCATCTGCTCCTTTAGCCCCTCTATCTCCTCTGGAAGCACCAGCCCCAAATGACGGCTGTCCACCTTAAGGAAATCCAGCCTGGGCACCCAGCCCACCACAGGAACATGGAGCCTGCCCTCCACTACTGCCTTCAGGCTGCCATACATTCCCGGAGCCATCCGGTTAAATATAATTCCTGCAATCTGGTTATTCCTCCCCTTTCCGGCATTGCTTCTTCCGGGAACTTTAGCTGCGTTCTTTCTATTCTCCCTTTCTTCCATTTCCTCTGCACCGGTGTCAAAGTCCAGGAATCCCTGAATCTGCGCAGCAAGGGAAAGGCTGGCTCCATAAGCGTCCACCACCAGAAAAACAGGCAAATCCAGAGTAGACGCCACATCCCAGGCGCTGGCCTTTAAGGACACGCCGCCCAGACCGTCAAAATAACCCATAGCCCCTTCCACTACGGCAAAGCTCCCGAAGCTGTATCTGGAAAACCGGTTTTTCATCTGCTTCGGATCTTCAAAAAACAGATCCAGTTGACCACTCCCCACCCCCAGCACCTTTTGGTGAAACAGGCCGTCAATGTAATCCGGCCCACATTTAAAGGCAGTCGGATTTAGTCCTTTCCGTTTTAAAAGAGCAAGAAGCCCGCAGGTTAATATCGTTTTTCCGCTGCCGCTTTTGGGGGCAGCTATCATAATTCCTGACATTCATTTTCCTTTCCTTCCTCCGGCGGATACTGCATCACCGCAACGTACACGGGATTCTGGGCCTTCGGCATATGGTATCTCCCCACCAGCTCCACTGGTGCAGCCAAAATCTGAACCAGCTCCCTGTCTTCAAATCCAAAATCCTCCATACATTCCAGAATCTCTCCAACGGTTTCCAGAGTGATGGCATTTGCCACAATCCGCACCTGCGGATTGGCAGTCAGAAGACTGGCCACAATCTCCTTCATTCGTCCATTGCTCCCTCCGATAAACGCATGGGTAGGCGGTCTCAGCCCGTTTAAAGCCTCTGGCGCCTCCCCCTCCACAATGTGGAAGCCAGCCCAGCTTCCATGGAACTTCTGGCGATTCGATTCGATTAGCTCCAAAGCCTCCTCTTTTCTCTCAATGGCATACAGCTCTCCATTGCCCTCTCTGCGGCGGATGGCCATTCCCATTTCCACTGCCACAGAACCGGTTCCCGCGCCGATGTCATAGCACACAGCTCCGTCTCCAATGCGCAGCTTCTCCAGAGAAAGCCTTCGCACCTCTGCCTTTGTCATGGGAACCTTTCCCCGGATAAACTGGTCGTCGGAGGGTCCTGCCTCAGGATAGAGCTGCCCTTCCTCTGCGTCTGGATTTTCTACCAGCACACAGGCCAGATTGCCAAAGGGATGGCTCTCATCCTCCATGAGCAGCTCAGCCGGCGTCATTTCCCAGGCAATCCGCTCATCCTCATAGGAGAAATTCTCTCCAGCCCACAGCGTAACACCGCTCATCCCGCTGCTGACCAGCTGACGGCACAGACCGGACACACTTGCGCTGCCTCCCAGGAGTACGAAGGATGTGGCGTATTTGCGAATCTGGCCCACCACATCACACTGGCGGCCATGGCTGCTGACCGTATGAACCCTCTGCCAGCTCTTGCCAAGCCTGGAGCAAAAATAGGACAGGCTGGAAACACCCGGCACATACTCAACATCCCAGCCTTCCCTTAAAAATGCCCTTCCGGCTGCCTCCGCTCCACTGTAAAAGCCGGTATCTCCAGAAAGCACCAGCGCCGCTTCCTCCCAGCAAAAGCTTCCCAACCATTGAACCATCTCGCTAGGCTTATAAGAAACAAACACCTGCTTATTCTCCCCAAAGTCCCGAATGCTGTCCAGCATCCGGTCTGCCCCCATAATCACCTGAGCTGCCTCCAGACAGTCCATAGCCCTGCCTGTAAGCTGAGCCTCACTTCCCATTCCAATCCCTACAAGATATACTATCGGCCGCATTTCCTTCATATTCCTTGTCCTAATCTCCTTGCTTGATCCATTCTCTAACCTGCCTTTTTACTTCCTCCAAAGAAAATCCCTTTCCCTTGTCCGGGCGCTGGATCACCACAGCGCAAGCTCCCTCTGCCCAGGCCGCCCGGAGCTTCTCCTTAAACCCGCCTGCTGCTCCTCCGTCCTTTGTTACCAAAATGGAACAGTGATACCGCTTTAACTGAGCCCGGTTCATCTCCTCGGAAAATGGCCCCTGAGCAGCTATGATATGACTCTCGTCTATTCCCAGCTTCCTGCAGGCTTCCAGTGACAAAGAGGCAGGCAGAACCCGAACATACAGCCGGCTTTTATAGTCCTTCAGTCTGGAATAGGCAGCCAGCTCCTTGCTGCCTGTTGTGAGCAATACATTACCGTTCCGGCCGGAAAGCCAGCGAACTGCTGCGTCTGCATCTGGCACACACACAAGCTCCCCTTTGTCTAAAGCTTTCCTTTGTTCTAATTTCTCAGGGTTCTTAAGAAAACTGACCGCCTCCTTGCCTATTCCCCCGGCTGCCTCTCTCATACACCTAAGATACCGGACTCCCGCGAAGGCTGTACACGCAGTTCGTATATTTTCCGTCGCCTCTGTGGCATAGGGATGGGTAGCATCAATAATCATTCCGGGGTTCTCCTCCTTTATCAGCTTCTGAATCCCATCCGCATCCAGACGGCCAGCCCGGACTGCCACCTGTTCGGGAAGAAGCTCCCTTCCATATTCCGTTGCCACACACACCAGCAGGCGGCAGTCCAAACCGGAAATATATTCTGCCAGAAGGCGGCCTTCCGTCGTTCCTCCAAAAAGAAGCAGCTTTTTTCTGCCAACTTCCTTCTTCTCTCCAGGCCTTCCTCCGCTTTTCTTCGCCCGCGTCTCTCCCATTGGACAGCCCCCTTCCTTATTTCTCATACCGGTACCCTCTGGGGGTCACCATACGCCCTCCCTGATTTCTGGTTTGAGAATTACCGATATAGACGGTTGTAAACATATCTACCCGCCGGTTCTTTAACTCCTTTAAGCTCACAACCTCCATCTCCTGTCCTTCCCTGCCTATATTCCTCACAATTCCGCAGACCGTTTCTTCCCTTCTCCATGCCAATATCCGCTGACAGGCCTGTCGCAGATAATCAGGCCGCCCCTTACTGGCAGGGTTATAAAGGCAGATAACAAAATCCGCTGAGGCTGCCGCATCCACCCGCTTCCAGATGGTTTTAAGAGGCGTTAGCCTGTCGCTGAGGCTGATGACCGCAAAATCGTGCATCAGCGGAGCCCCCAGCACTGCCGCCCCGGCAGTGGCTGCCGTCACACCGGGAACAATCTCCACCTGTACTCCAGGGTATTCCTTTGACAGCTCTAAAAGCAGACCTGCCATACCGTAAACGCCGGAATCTCCGCTGCAGATCATAGCCGTATCCTTCCCCTCCATACAGCACTCCAGGGCCTTGCGGCACCGTTCTTCCTCCTTTGTCATAACGGTAGTGAGGAATTCCTTTTCAGGAAAATAGGGCCGCACCAGTTCCACATACACCGTATAACCTGCAATCACCCTGCATCGTCTCAAAGCCTCAAGCGCCTGCCCTGTCATCTGGGCTATGCTCCCCGGCCCTATTCCAACCACATACATGGTTCCTGGCAAAGCGTCAGGCAAGGCTCCCTCTACTTTCTCCTTCTCGTTGCGGCCTTCATCCCTTACGCTTCTGACAGCATGGGATTGTATCAAGGATGGAAGAGCTGTCTTTCTTCCGCAGCCAGCTGCGGCCTGCCTGCCTTCCCTGAATTCTGTTGAAAACACCGGATCGTAGAGCTTAGAGCGCTCATAGCCTGTCTGGGCTACGCTTTCTCCCACTATGACCAGAGCCGTCTTTTTTATCTGCTCCTGCCCGGCTGCCTGGGCCAGCGTTCCCACACTGCACCGCACCACCTTTTCATCCGGCCAGGTGGCCTTATACACAATCGCTGCCGGGGTATCTTCCCTGCAGCCTCCTGCCATCAGCTCCTCCGACAGCTCCGTAAGCATTCCCGCGCTTAAAAATACCACCAGCGACGAGCCGTGAGCCGCCATCCTGCGAATAGACTCCCTCTCAGGCACCGGCGTCCTTCCTGCCATTCTGGTAATGATTACACTCTGCGTAATGCCCGGTAGCGTATATTCCATCCCCAAAGCAGCCGCAGCCCCGCAAAAGGAGCTAACGCCGGGACAGATGTCATAAGCAATGCCCTTCTTGTCCATCCAGTCCATCTGCTCTCTCACTGCCCCATATAAGCAGGGATCGCCAGTATGAAGCCTTACTGTGGAAAGCCCTTTTTTTTCCGCCTCCTCCACCGCTTCCATCACTTCCTCCAGTGTCATCCGGGCGCTGTCATAGAGCGCAGCTCCTTCCTTTGCTCCATCCAGCAATTCCTTATTCACCAGAGAACCGGCATATATAATTACATCGGCTTCCTGCAAAAGCCTCTTTCCTCTCACCGTGATTAAATCTACGCTCCCTGGGCCTGCTCCTACGATATGTACCATAAGGTCCTCCCTTCTTGTTATCTGTCCTTATAAACACGTATGCAGGAAATCTGTCCGTATCCCTTTAGAATCTATTCCCCACAGGGCTTATCCTGCCCATCCCAGCATATGGCTTTTCACAGCGGAGCTTCTTTAACATTCCGGCTGCTCCACAGCTCATTCCAAGTATCCCGCGTTCATTGGTAAAAATCACTGTCTCAATGGCGATCCGGCCGCCTGCTCTCCCCTTTAAATGGCGATCCACGGCCTCTGTGACCTGCCTCATCACCCCTTCCAAAAGCCCCTCCACAGCATCCATCTGCCTGAGCGCATCCTCTACTGTGACAGAGGAAAGGAGCCTCCTTACCAGCTCCTTTTTGCAGCCCCAGGCTCCGGCATAGGCTGCCAGCACCTCCATTCGGCCATCTGCTACGGAAGAATGGGTATTCATAACGCCTGCTGCCACCTTTATAAGCTTCCCTCCATGACCAATCAGCAATAATCCCTTCACCCCCTCCTCCACTGCCATGTCAATGGTAGCTCCAATAAAATTGCTGCATTTTACTGCCTGCTCCAGCTCCAGCCCCATCGCCTTTTTGATAAACTGCTGACCGTAATTACCGGGAGTCAATATCACCTGGCTTTGGCCCTCCAGCGCTTTCTGACGCAGCTCCAGGCGAATGGTTTCCAGAAGAGCCGTCTCGCTCATGGGCTCCACCATACCACTGGTTCCCAAAATCGAGATGCCTCCTTCTATTCCCAGCTTTCCGTTAAAGGTACGGGACGCTGCCTCCACTCCCTCTGGAACGCTTATTTCAATCCACAGGCTTCCCTGAAATCCCTCCTGACGGCAGACCTTCTCCACTTGGGAAAAAATCATCTGCCTGGGAACAGGGTTAATGGCGTACTTTCCCACTTCACAGCTAAGTCCTTCCTTTGTAACCCTTCCAATTCCCATTCCACCGCTTAAAAACAGGTGTAATGTGCCATTTTTATATTCATAGCATCCACTTTTGCGGGTTTCCCATTTATCCTTAAAAGGATTTTCTCTGGAAACCCGGCTGTAAACCAAAAAGCCATTGGTCACATCCGGATCGTCTCCCCCATCCTTTCGCACCGCACAGGATACCCAGTCCCTCTCTGCTTTCATGTCCTCTATTTCCAAATCCAGCAAAATGCCCTTCGGCGTTTCAATCTGAACCTGCTCCACGGACTCACGGCGCAGCAGCACAACGGCAGCCGCCAAGGAAGCCGCTGCCGCACAAGTACCTGTAGTATATCCCCATCTTAATTTTTTCCGATTTTTATAGATGTACGATTTTCCCATAGTCCACCTGCTGTCCCGCATCTGACTTATAAACGTGAAAACAGCAAGCCGGTCAAGACTCTGCTGTCAATTTCATCCAGCTTGCCTTAGAGTCTGATACATACTCCCTAAGCGCCTATAGCTAGAAAAAGTATATCACATCTCTGTCAGTTTCTCAATGTCAATTTTACTAGAAGGTCTCTAACTGTACCTGAGCCTGTGCCGCGGCCACCGTTACCCCATTCTTGGATCGCTTATGTAGCATCAACCGTCCGCCCTCTGCCATACAAGCCCGCTCACAGACATTTCCTACCCCTACCTTTCTGCGCACAAACTCCGACTCTTTAAAGTCTCCCTCTACAGCCAGAAGCCTCTCTGCCGGATAGCATTTAAGTTCCCATCCCTTCTTTACCGCCAGAGCAAGCAGTCCGGCCTCATCCGACTTTATGTCAATGGTTGCCAAAGTCTTCACCGCCGCAGGATGAATCCCCCCTTCTCTCAAGGCGGACTCAATTTCCTCCTCCAGACATTTCTCTCTGGTTCCCCTGCGGCAGCCAACTCCCACCGTCACACACCTGGGTACCAGACGCAGACAGTTCTTTCCATACCGCTCCTTACAGGCCGCAGTAATCCACAGATTCATCTCACAAGCATGATCCCGGAAGCCCTCAGGCATCCACTTCCCCTGGATTTCATCTTTAAACAGAAAATCGCTGAAAAATCCCACTGGCTTTCCCTCCAGCAGGCAGGCGGAAACCTGCTTCGCCAACCTCCTGTCCGTAATGACAAGACGGTTCTTTGCAGCAAACACATCCACTGCGAAGATCCCTCGTACATCGGTAGCTGTGGTAATTACAGGCTGTGCTCCAATGGCTCCGGCAAGGTCTACAGCCAGCTCATTGGCTCCCCCAACATGGCCGGACAGCAGCGGGATCACATAGCTTCCCATTTCATCCACCACCAACACAGCTGGATCCTTCATCTTATCTCTTACATAAGGAGCAATCCCCCGCACCGCAATTCCCGCAGCGCCAATAAACACCAGATTCCTTCCTTCCCTGAACATGGAGCCTGTCCACTCTGCAAGCGTCTGCTCCTGGCGTACAATCCCAATATCCTCCCAGCCGATCCTAAAGAAGCGTTTCGGAACATATCCCCGGCAATCCCAGCCTTTCCTTGCGTATAAGGAGCACAGCCTGGCGCACAAAAGAGCTCCTCCCTCCGTAAAGCTGATTATTCCCACCTTCATTTTTCCAGGTCCGTCCTTTCATCCGTCGTTTTTCTCAAAAAATATACTTGCTTTTTATTCTTCTTGCAATGCCTCCTGCTTCAGCTCACGCTTCCGTTTGGTAATAAGCCCTCCGATTTTCCCGCTTTCCTTGGCTGTAAGACTTCTCCAGCCCCCTTCCAGAACCTTGGCTTCCAGCCCCAGCTCCTGCGCAATCTCGAATTTCAGCTGCTCCTGCGGTGTCAGATTATGTGGGTCAAAGGGCTTATCCTTCCTGGCTTTTGAATTTCCCATTTTTATTAACTCCTTTCAGCAATTAAGTACAAAGGAATTATTCCCAGGGGGCCTGTCTTCTATACCATTCCCTTAATTTTACCTTCTGCTTTCCACTGCTCTTACAGGTTATTCCAATTATTCTTGCATTTTAAATCGTTGTATATTATACTGAAACTAGATTGATTGCTATAATTTGGAATAAATGGCAGATGGCAGAAATGTTTAAAGAGGCTCCAGACTACCTGTTGATAGTCCACAAAAGAAAAGGAGGCGCAGTGTGAAGATTGCTATTATTGATGCTTCTGTTGAAGAAGCCCGTCAATTATCAGGATTTATAGCCTCCTATTTTTCACATGCCTGTCTCTCCCAGCAAACCACCATCTTTAACACAGCCTCCGATTTCCTCGACATCTGGCGCCAAGGGGCCTTTGACCTGATATTTATCGATATTTTCCTAAAGCGGGAGGCTTCCGGAATCCGGATCGCGGAACAGATTCGGAAGGAAGACAGCCAATGTGCCATTATTTTCACTACCGGCAGTAAAGATTTTGCTTTGAAGGGATACCAGGTACGAGCCTTGGATTACATGCTGAAACCCATTACCTATAAGAAGTTTTGTGAAACTATGGATTACTTAAGCTTTATCATCCAAAAGAAGGGCCGCCATTACATTGAGGTAAAAGAAAGCCGTATTATGGTAAAGCTTCCGATCGATGATATTCTTTACACAGATTATTATAATCACTACATACAGATACATTTGGCAGACAGACTTGTCAAAACCTATATGCGGTTTCAAGACTTTTCTGGTATGCTCCTTTGCTATCCTCAGTTCACCTGCTGCTACCGCAACTGTATCATCAATATGGATCAGGTAATATCTCTTGAGAAAACAGAATTTATTATCACCACAGGCGAGCGCCTGCCTATCACCAGGAGCCTGAGAAATCAGATTCACCAGCAGTACGCGGACTATCAGTTTCACAGGCGAAGCAAAGGCCAAAGCTAAATCCAACATATCGATCACAACAGGACAGCCTCTTTCCTTCGCGGAAAGCGCTGTCCTGTCCTTCTATACCTTTTATTCTTCCACTGACCGCGCTACTGCGTCAATATCCACATCAGCTACATCTGCGTCATCCTCTGCTTCCTGAGGAGCAGAAGCCATCAATGCCTTGATGCTTAAGCTGATCTTGTGGTCAGCCTCATTAAAATCGACTACCTTCGCCTCTATCTCATCACCAATTCTCAGAACATCCGCCGGCTTTTCAACATGATCTCTGGAAATCTGAGAAACATGAAGCAATGCGTCTACTCCTGGTTCCAGCTCAACAAAGGCGCCGAAATCAGTCATACGTGCCACCCGGCCAACTACTACATTGCCTACCGCATACTTCTCAGCAGCCTGCACCCACGGATTTGCCTCCGGGAATTTAAGGCTTAAAGCAATCTTCTCTCCCTGTATATCCTTAATCAGAACCTTCAGGGAATCACCTGCCCTAAATACCTTCTTCGGATTCTCAACACGTCCCCAGCTCATCTCTGAAATATGCAGAAGTCCGTCCGCTCCGCCCAGATCAATAAAAGCTCCAAAGTCCGTTACATTCTTTACAACGCCCTCTGCCGTATCGCCCGGATGAATCCTCGCAAACAGCGCTTCCTTCATCTGTGCCTTCTGAGCTGTCAGAAGCTGTTTTCTGTCTCCGATGATTCTTCTTCTCTTAGGATTGAACTCTGTAATCACAAACTCAATCTCCTGATCTGCATACTTGGACAGATCCTTTTCGTAGCTGTCTGATACAAGACTGGCCGGAATAAATACCCTCGCGCCCTCAACCTCAACGCTTAAGCCTCCGTCCAAAACCTGAGCTACCTTAGCAGTCAAAACCTCTTGATTTTCAAAGGCCTCCTCCAGGCGCTTGTTGCCCCTGTCTGCTGCCATACGCTTATAAGATAAGGAAACCATGCCTACTCCATCGTTCAGCTTAATTACCTTGGCTTCCATCTCCTCACCAACCTGTACCTTGGTAGTCAAATCTACATTATTGTCGTTGCTGTATTCGTCACGTGTAATAATTCCTTCGGATTTATTACCCGCAATACTCAGTATAATCTCATCTTTGCTGACTTCGATGACCTGACCAGTGACTATCTCTCCTGTACGTATTGGTTTGGTTGATTCTTCCTCTTCCTTTAATAACTCTGCAAAACTCTGCTCTGCCATTCTGGTATGAACCTCCTCAATAATCTTTTTTGGGGTGGATGCCCCAGCTGTAATACCTACGCTGCGCACAGAAGATACACTATCAGGATCTAAATCGCCGAGTGTCTGAATGTAAACGGTATTCTTACATTCCTTGAGACATATTTCGTACAGCTTCTGGGTATTGGAAGAATGTTTGCCTCCAATGACAATCATAGCTTCCACCTGAGAAGCAATCCTTGCTGCCTCCACTTGTCTTTCCTGTGTTGCATTGCAAATCGTATTTAAAACACTACTATCATAACCCTTTTTTAAAAATTTTTCAACTAATTCTTTAAATTTGTTGTAATTAAATGTCGTTTGCGACACGATGCAAAGCTTTTGTCCCGGCTTCAAATGAAAATCCGCTGCCTCAGTCTCATTCTGAATCACCTTGGTGTCCTCATTGCCCCATCCCTTAATTCCCTCTACCTCCGGATGATCCGGATTGCCGATGATAACCACTGCGTCCCCTGCCGCTGAGCGTTCCGCTACAATCCGGTGGATTTTTTTCACAAAGGGACAGGTGGCGTCCACAACCTCCACCTTCCTCTCCTTTAAAATATCATATACATGCCTGCTGACCCCATGGGAGCGAATAATCACCGTCCCCTCCCCCTTTGGCAGCCTGCCCAGATCCTCCTCCGTATCCAGTACCTGAACGCCGTTTTCGCTTAAATCCTTTACTACCTCCTCATTGTGGATGATAGGGCCATAGGTATAGATAGGCCCTCTGGCATTTCCTTTTTTTACCGCCTTCATCTGCTCATACACCTGCTCCACAGCCCGTTCCACACCAAAGCAAAAGCCTGCATGCTTAGCAATTAATACAGTCCGCTCCATATCAGTCCCCCAATCCACGTTCACGGGCCAGATTGATAATAGCGTTTGCCACCTCATCTACAGTCATTTGGGAGCTGTCTACCAGGATTGCGTCCTCCGCCTGCTTTAGCGGAGAATGCTCCCGGTGCATATCCCGGTAATCCCTGTCCTCTATGTCCTGCTCAATCACATTCAGGCTGCTGGCCTTCCCCTTCTCCTGAAGCTCTTTATAGCGCCGCATTGCCCTCACCTTAACAGAGGCCGTCAGATAAATCTTAACCGGAGCGTCAGGCAGCACGCAGGTGCCGATGTCCCTCCCGTCCATGACTACGTTCTCTCTTTTAGCCAGCTGCTTCTGAAGCTTTACCAGCTTCTCCCTTACAGATATATACCCGGAGGAGGCCGAGGCCATATTCCCTACCGCTTCTGTGCGGATGAGGCCGGAGACATTTTCTCCGTTTAAGATAACCTGCTGAGCGCCATCCTCATAACGAATGGTTATGTCCACATCCCTGCAGGCTTCCGCTACGGCTCTCTCATCCTCCGCCTTTATTCCAAGACGCAGAAAATGCAGCGCCATAGCCCGGTACATTGCCCCTGTATCTATATATACAAATCCAAGCTTTGAGGCCGCCAGCTTTGCGATTGTGCTTTTGCCGGCTCCTGCCGGCCCGTCGATTGCTATGTTAAAATGTCCCATTGTATACTGGTTCTCCTACTCTTTTTATTTATCTCCGTCCCTTATCCGGCCGCGCCCTTTCCGGCCGCCCAACCGGTAGACCAGGCAATCTGAAGGTTATAGCCCCCAGTCACTGCATCCAAATCCAAAATTTCTCCCGCAAAGTATAATCCCGCTATTCGTTTGGACTCCATGGTGCCGGGATGAATATCCCTTACGGAAATGCCTCCCTGGGTAATAATGGCCTCCTTATAATCCCTAAGGCCTGTCACCGTAAATTCAAGCCCCTTTGTTATCTGAACCAGCCTTCGCCGTTCTTCCTTTGTTATTTCATTCACCTGTTTATCCTGGTCAATGCCGCTGCGGGCTATGATAACCGGTATCAGCCTAGCAGGATAGAGACGTCCCAGGGAATTTTTAAACTGCTTATTTTTACTCTCCTCAAAGTCCCTTAAAACCCTTCCATTCAGCTGCTCTTCAGACAGAGCCGGCTTTAAGTCGATAAGAAGCCTTAAAGGTCCTTTTTTCAGAGCCTTCGCGCAGAAGGAGCTGGCGCTTAGAATCAGGGGGCCGCTGACACCAAAATGGGTAAACAGCATCTCCCCCATCTCCCGGTACAACTCCCTTTTACCGCTATACACAGATGTCTCCACATTTCTCAGAGCAAGTCCCTGTAGATCCTTAACCGTGTCCGCCTCTGCCGTTACAAAGGGAACCAGCGCCGGGGACAGGTCTGTAATCTGATGCCCGCACTCCTGCGCCCATCTGTAGCCGTCCCCTGTAGAACCGGTGGTGGGATAGGATAAGCCTCCTGTAGTCACAATCACCCGATCCGCCTTCTCCACCTGGCTGCCCAGACGGATTCCCCTGACGGCTTTATCCTGAATCACCAGGCCATGGGCCTCTGCCTGAAGCTGGATTTCCACCCCTTCTTTCTTCATAAGGGATGCCAGAGCCGCTATCACATCCGAGGATTTGTCTGACCGGGGAAACACACGGCTGCCCCGCTCAACCTTAAGATGCACCCCCTGAGACTCCAGCAGCTCCATCATATTCTGATTTGTAAAGCCATAAAAGCTGCTAAACAGGAATTTGGAGTTGCTGACAACCGATGCCAGCAGCTCCTCCATATCGCATGCATTGGTTATATTGCAGCGTCCTTTGCCAGTGATGAACAGCTTTTTTCCCAGCTTCTCGTTTTTTTCGAACAAGCGCACCCTTGCGCCCTCCCTGGCGGCGGCGACAGACGCTATCATGCCGGCTGCGCCTCCGCCTACTATGATTATCTCTTTTGTTTTACTCATGCTTCGTTTTTAACTTCCTTGATTTTCTTCTCCAGAGCATTCACCACAGTTTTGAGCACCTTGACTCTGGCATAACGCTTGTCATTGCCTTCAACTATAATCCAGGGGGCGTAGGTAGTAGAGGTACGGATCAGCATTTCATTCACCGCCTCCTCGTACTGAGCCCATTTTTCCCGGTTACGCCAATCCTCGTCTGTGATTTTCCACTGCTTCTGAGGATTATCCTGCCGCTCCTTAAAACGGCGCGCCTGCTCCTCCTTGTCAATATGAAGCCAGAATTTCAAAACCACCGCGCCTGCGTTGACCATATGAGATTCCATTTCATTGATCTCCTGATAAGCCCGCTTCCACTCCGCGCTGCTGCAAAAGCCCTCGATTCGCTCCACCATCACCCGCCCATACCAGGTGCGGTCAAATATCGCCATATGGCCTGCCTTTGGCATATCCTTCCAAAACCGCCACAGATAGTGGTGCACCTTCTCAATATCATTAGGGGCGGCGATGGGATTTACCTGATAGCCTCTGGGATCTAAATGGCTGGTAAGGCGCTTGATAGCTCCTCCCTTTCCTCCTGCGTCCCAACCCTCAAAGCCGATAATAACAGGAATACGGAGCAGATAAATCTCGCTGTGAAGCTCCTCCAGACGCTTCTGATATTTCTTTAAATCCTCCCTGTAACGCTCCTCTGTCATGGTCTTAGACAAATCAATACCGGAAAGAACTCCATTTTTAAAGCGTTCCCTTACGTGAGATGCCTCTGCTCCCTCTCTGCCAGGTTCACCTGTCTTTTTCCTGAGATCCAGCTCATATTCCAGACGATCTATAACAGAGGTAATAATTTTAAGAGCTCCGTAATCTTTATCCACTGCCTCAATCAAGCTCCAGGGGGCATAGTCTGTGTCTGTGTTCTCCAGCATTTCTTCATTGATACGTAGATACCTTTCAAACTCCCTGTTGCGCTTCCAGTCCTCCTTTGTAACACGCCAGGCGGTTTCCCTGGATTCCTCCAGCTTTTTAAAGCGTTTCCTCTGCTCCGCCTTATCGATGTAAAGAAACAGCTTAATCATAACAGTTCCGTCATCGCTGAGCTGCTTTTCAAAGGACAGGATATCCTGATAAGCAGCTGCCAGCCTGCACTCCGGAGTCAGTCCGTCAAAACGGTCCACCTGAACAATACGGTACCAGCTCCGGTCAAAAATGGCCATTCGTCCCTTAGCCGGGGTTTTAATCCAGTAACGCCACAGAAAGGGATGCAGCCGTTCTTCTTCCGTAGGGCGGTTGCAGGCATACACGTCAAAACCTCTTGGGTCCAGCGCCTGGATCAGGCGGTTAATCTGCACCCCCTTTCCAGCGGCCCCCATGCCTTCAAACACAATTACAACCGGAATCCCGGCAGCCTTGCATTCCCTCTGCAAAAATCCAAGCTTTTGCACCGATTCATCCATCACTTTGCGGTAGGTCTTTTTATCGATACTTTTTGTTAAATCAATTTTTTCCAGCATATGAAACCCCCTCCTTCTTTGAAATAAACCTTCCCCGCTTGTATTCTAACCATTATATCATAATTTCAGCCATTAGAGAACCAAATCCTTGCCGAAATCACATTTCAATACACCTCATTCTTCCTCATAGTTGTACCTTTCCTACGCTCTCCATCCCTTATCTGAGGATCTCCGAAGCATCGGCCGGCTAATGCCTCACGCAAAAAGCGCCGGAGGCTTTACCCCGGCGCTTTCTAACACTGTATTTACAGCTCTGCAGTAACAAAAATATCATAAATCGCTTTGATTGCAGTTTCAAAGTCATCATTCTTCACCCCGATGATGATATTCCATTCACTGGAGCCCTGGTCGATCATCTTGATATTCACTCTTGCATGGGCCAGCGCCGAAAAAATCCTTCCGGCTGTGCCCCGATTAGAACGCATGCCTCTTCCAACAACCGCAACTAAAGCCAGATCGGATTCCAGCTCCACCGTATCAGGCTCTACGGCCCGGTGAATGCCGGCAATGACCGACTGCTCATGCTCCTCAAATTCAGACTGATGCACATAAATTGTCATGGTATCAATGCCAGAAGGCATATGCTCAAAGGAAATGCCGCTCTGCTCAAAAACGGACAGCACCTTTCTCCCAAATCCCACCTCGGCATTCATCATGGCCTTCTCAATATTAATCGAGCAAAATCCCTTTTTACCCGCAATACCTGTAATCGTGTGACGCGGCTTGCGGCAGGTACTCTCTACAATCAGAGTTCCCTTATCCTCCGGGCGGTTGGTGTTTCTGATATTAATAGGAATTCCTTCCCTACGAACCGGAAAGATGGCATCCTCATGAAGAACGCTTGCTCCCATATAGGAAAGCTCCCGAAGTTCCTTGTATGTAATGGTCTCAATTACCTCCGGGTCATGAATAATCCTTGGATCCGTCACCAAAAAGCCTGACACGTCAGTCCAGTTCTCATACATGTCCGCATGGATAGCCCTCGCCACGATAGAACCGGTAATATCAGATCCACCTCTGGAAAATGTCTTTATGGAACCATCCTGCTTGGAACCGTAAAATCCGGGTATAACCACCCTTTCCACATTCTTTAAACGCTCCTCCAATTCACAGTTGGTGGCTTCAGCGTCAAAATTGCCGTGTTCGTCAAAGAAAATCACTTCTGCCGCATCAATAAACTCAAAGCCCAGGTAGTTTGCAGCTACAATACCGTTTAGATACTCACCTCTGGAAGCCGCATAATCTCTGCCGGCCTTAGCAAGGAAATTCTCCTCGATTCTCTGAAATTCGTGGTCTAAGTTCAGATTCAGATTCAGGCCGTCAATAATTTCTGTATACCGGCTCTTAATATTCTCCAGAATCTTTTTATAAGATCTGCCCTCTGACGCCGCATCATAGCAGGCGTAGAGCATATCTGTAACCTTCTCGTCTTTGTCATTGCGCTTTCCAGGAGCAGAAGGAACCATATACCGTCTAGACTTGTCTGACTTAATAATATCTGCCACCTTCTTAAACTGTTTCGCACTGGCCAATGAGCTTCCGCCGAACTTCACCACTTTCTTCATGTTCCGTCTCCCTTGTTTCTGCATCTATTGCATATATACTGCTTTCAAATTTTACTGAATAGGCATTTCCACGCTTTATGGTATTACAAGTGCAAATAATACATTATTTTCCCAAGGATGTCAATAGTTTTAGGAGGAAAACTTTTCACCAGGGAAACATTTGTTTTTGTACGGAGGACACCCTTCCTTTAAACTAAGATCTGTTCTGTGGAGGACCAATTATTCTTATGCTTTTCCTGATATTACTTCATGCTCTTTTTATTCTATATTCTGAGCTTTGTGCCTTTTCAATAAATGGAGTCTAACCTTTTGAGATTTATGATTGACATTTATTGTCTAATAATCTTTTCAAACAATAAACTAAGCATTTGAAGCAATATGTAATCATTATTTGTGAAAATATGATATAGTTATTTAGTTAATTTAGGGAATCTCACGTTTGAAGCATTTCAATATAAACTCTGCATTCAATGGGTATGCTTTTAAAGGACACGAATCTAATGTTTTTGTTAGTATTAGATCTATTTACTATTCCGTTGAAGATGCTGCTGGTGCCAATTAAGATAAAATCGAAGCGCAAGAAAATTGGCACGTGATACTCCACTGACCGGAACCGGGACACTTTCAAATTCAGGAATTTTTTATGAACATTTATTCTGAAAATGAAACGCGAATTACACATTAAATGATCGGAGGTGAGTCCAATGCACCTATATGCTAGGAGCAAAAGAATTTTATAACTGTAAAATTATATATGAAATAGAAGTTTTAATATTACACCGCCATCTTCCTGGGTACCTGTAGCTGCTGAATCGCAAATTGCTACAGTCGGAGCCAATTATATAATTACACTTACGAGAGGAAGCGGCTCCTGGAAGTGTGAAATCGTTAACAATCTAAGCTTTTGAGGTGACTGGCAAATGAAATGTAAAATTCAAATAGTCTGCTCTGTTTTGTATACCTTCATAGCAATTTCTTTTCCATATTACGACAAACTATGTTTAGAATATGCTAAAAGACATTATAATATGACTCCATATGTCATACTAAACATATTATCACCTGTTGTTATGGGAGTTATTTTATGTTTAATCAATATAACGCATCTGTCAAAAAAATACGCAGCAGGGCTTTTAATTGTCAATGCATTAGGAGCTGTTCTCATATGGAGCCTACTCCTTGGCACTATCTCAATTTATAATTTATTAATAATAGGCTCAACTGTTCCACACCTTCTTTTTAAAAGGGATTGGTAGGCCTCATGGTATTATTACTTACAGCTGTGATAAACCCCCAGGATTGTTGCAAATGCAACAGCCCGTTTTAAATATGGGAACTATTACTGATAGAGCTTTTATTTCCTGCCAGACGCTTTGTAATTTAAGAATTTATTTAGCAACACTGCTGTTTGACTCATAGCATTTACCTGCATGTATTCAGAAACAACGCCTTCATAAAAGATCCTTTAAAGTGGCTGCTTAAAGGAATCTCAAAATCATCTGCAAGAGTGATTATATCATCTCTGATAGAGACAACCATATCGAGATTGGCTATATAGCTTTTATGGGTAAATGCAAATTTGCCGGCAGGCAAAGCTTGAATCAATTCATTCAGAGTTTGCCAAGTTTTTATTGTTGCATGACCAATACAAACGATCTGCCTTTTTCTCAGCTCAGAGTGTATGCATAAAATGTTATCTGCCCTTATGATGTTAGCTGATGAAGCACTTTTTATTTTTATATAAGAGACAGAATGATTTAATTTTTTTAAACAGGAGGTTAATACATCGGAAATTTCTTTTTCTGAAAATGGTTTTACAACAAATCGAAATGGTTCTGCGCGGTATACATCAATGGGCAGATAATTCCGTGAGGTTATCATAACAATAATAGAATTATTTCCTTTCGCACGCAATTTTTCAGCCAAGTCTATCCCTGAATTATTATTACCGAACCAAATATCCAAAAACAAAATGTCATATAAGAATGGAAGCGTCATCAACTTATCAGAGGAATCCGTTTCAATTATATTAATATCAAAATTATAAGAAAATGAGTATTGTAAAATATATTTTTTTAATTCACCTCTAACATATGGTTCATCATGACATAAACAAATATTACAGCTTTTCATATTCCCCTCCTCCTGCTTTATGTGTTTCCCCTCCTACAATATACATTGGCACACCACTCTTTCGGGCCACGACAGCATAAGCAGCCGAATATGTATCACAAACACCCTCTTTAAATATAAATGTACCATATGCACTAAGGTATGGATCACCCAAACGCACTAAAGAACCATATTCTGTATTTTGAATTATATAATCATAACACGCTTTTAGCTTATCATGTGTATCCATATCTTCCGTTATAATCTGAGCAAATATAGCATCTAATAATCTGCCTACTTCATCGGAACCTGTTGTTTCCATGGGATACAATGGTACAGAATCCAAAGCATGTCTCAGTCCTGAATAATACAAATCCCCTTTGCTGCTTTGAATACCCATCTTTGGTAATTGTGTCCCAATACTTTGTGTTTGTACAACACTATTAATTACCCACTCACCTTCTTTATTTACTTGACTTCCATCAGGGGCCATTGAATCCGTTAGCATATAGCCCTCTGGGCCAAAGTGGTACTTTTCTGAAACCCCATCTTCATTCCCATCCAGCCATTTCCATTCATTTTTAGAAAAGAAATGGTTTAAGCGGCTCCTTATCAGGATCTATTTCATACATTTGGTGTCCTACAATCATAATACCAATATACGTACCCATTATCTTATATGCTCTTCCAACCATACATTTCGCTTCCTTCATTTTAAATTGCTACAGTCAACATAATGGGGACTTGAATTATCTCTTTCTTATTGCTATAATATAAACATAAAAGGAACAACCGCCCCATACAAGGGGTTGGCCTATTTTGATGATAGAAAATCCACCCTATCAACGGCCAAGTTTACAAGGGTGGTTTTTCTATACCCATTTCTGGGATTTTTATAGAAAAATGTTACTTACGATTATGAAATATAAAGGTAAGCAATGACAGAATGAAAAGCCCAAAGGTCATTAAGTCCTGAAAGCTAAATTCCATCTGCACCACCTCCCATCTTTTGTATATGGGAGGCCAACGCCCTTGCAGTGACACGATTGTTCCTTTTCCAGTATATCATATCGCTTTATCTGAAACAATCCCAAATCTTCTTTAATTCTCCCCCTCCTTTTGATTATAGCATATGTTCACCGATTTTTGATTAAAATATTAAAAAATAGTTTATCATTTGTATTTGGCATTACGTTATGAAATTTTCAATGTGCGAGTCTTACGTTATCCTGCCGTCTGATACATAAGTGAAATCAGAAGAAAGGTTATGACATAATCAAAAATCCCTCCTGTCCTAAATGGCGATAAACTTACTTTTTTACTGGAAAATGGGAAAAACACTGGAATCCCCCCAGCTGTAAATAGATCTTGTATTAAATGTCCGGCATAGCCAGAACAAAATAACCAGCTAAATCTAAATCTATATAAAAGGCACCAGAGAACCAGCAAAAACACTGGAGCATGAAGTGCGCCTCTATGTCCAAACAAAAAGTTAAGAATCCTTGCTGTAATTGGAAATCGTCTGCCTATTATGCTATGTACATTTTCTATATCAGTACATTCTCAGCCACAACCCATCTTGGCTTAATTTCGCCAATGACGCGCCGATACTCCGGCCACAGCTCACGTTCATCCTAGACGCCTTACGCAATCCAGCAGCCGAATGCGGCTGGCAGGGGAACCCTCCCGAAATACAGGTAAGCTCTCCCGGACGGATTCCTGTCCTCTGAACAAATTCATCTGCTTGTAACTCATGTATATCCCTTCAAGAATTATCATCTGAATTTGCCCAGTCTGCTTTCCCATCATAAAAATGACCTCCCGCAATTGATATGATAATTATACCATACAGAAGGTCATTTTTCTTTAGTTTGTCAACAGGTCCATTTTTTAGTGTAAACTTACTATTTTATTAATTTTTTTTAGTTTTTTATGTACACATTGTATTCCCCCCCTCTATATGATATATTGTATTTAAAGGAGGTGAATCCGTTGAACAAAGCAAATCATAGAATTATTTTTTATTAAGTTTATTTTTAAATTTATAAGAAAGGAGTTGCTTTTATGTTAATAAAAAAAATTGTCTCTTTATTTTTGGTATTATTGACTACTCTTTCTATGACAATCCCCAGTCTTGCTTCCATACCTAATACTCAAAATACATTAGAAGTACAATTTAATGATTTCAAATTTACAACCAATGATTATGATCCTGCAAAAGTTACCTTAGAATATTCTAAAAAGGGAACGCAAGAACAAGTTGTCATTAAAGATAAAGCTGCAAATGAAACTCTTGAGATTATGACAGTACAAAGCCCTGCTGTTGCTACTCGTTCTGTCGTCCCTTATATTTTTAAACGAGCAAAAAGTTATGGAGCAACAACTGTAGAACTCAGTGTTCATGTTGAATTGTACAAGGAAGGATCTTTCCGGCAAATTAATGCCTTAACAGGTTCCTATCTTGGAATTACTACTAATGTTGCACCTACAGAAATAGAAGACAAAACTATTAGTGTTTGGAGCCAAAATAATACTTTTCCTACAACTGAACTAATGTTTGCTTATTCAGGAACTCTCGTGGCTTCTGTTAGTTCTTCTATGTCAGCAGAAGTTTCCGCCGAATTACTAGGTTCTGGTTTCAGCTTTAATTCAGAAGTTGACGGCACCTCTTATTATCGAAGATCTATAGATAGTACTGGTACTATCAGTTTATATTAATTAAAATGAAGGATAAATTTAATATGAAAGATAAATTTTCGGCTATAATAATAGCAATATCCATATTAGTTGGTAGTATATTAATATCTTTATCCATTTGGTTTAGTATAAACCAGGCTTTAAGAACCGCTGTAGGTCATCTCTTATTTGGATTAATGGAGGTATTCTAAAATTAAAGAATTGACAACGTAAAGGAGAGCCGGACATGAGTGGACCTACAGTGAAATGGGTTTATTGTGGCATTTCCGCTCCTATGATATAATACAAAACCACAGAAAATCAACATAAAAAAGTTCGTATAATCGTCAAAATACGAACTCTTAAAAATTCGCAAAAGAGCAGCACCTTTTTGTGGCGCTGCTTTTCGTAGTGATATTTACATGAGTATATAATCAGATTTTGGTTACTATCCATATTATAAACTAATCTGTGTTCGTCTGTAATGCGTCTGCTACACACTTTACTGTGCTTTAATGGTTCGGGCTTGCTACAGCTAACATATAAAGCACTCCTTTTTGCACTAAAAATCGTATGGTTTTTCGTGCTTTTATTATATGATATTATTATCTTCATGCCAATATTTTTAATGCGTTACAAAAATTTTATAAACAAGCCCGACAAGGATTTTTTATTGGGCCGGGGAATGGTTCGGCTCAGCTCCTTATATTATATATCAGCGTTTTTTCTATCGGCTCTACTTGGTCGAAAGTGAAGAAAAACGCCTTTGTCATAACCCAAAATATTTCACACCTGACTCAAACAGTTTCATATCCTGCTCTCCATAAATATTAACGGCCACAGACTGTCCCCTGCGCTCGGAATGAGCCATTTTTCCAAGGATACGTCCATCGGGGCTGGTAATGCCCTCAACTGCCATGTAGGAGCCGTTGGGATTCCACTCCTCATCCATGGTTATATTGCCCTGGCCGTCTACATACTGGGTGGCTACCTGGCCGTTGTCAAAGAGCCTGCGAAGCCATGTATCATCAGCTACAAATCTTCCCTCACCATGAGACGCAGGGTTGCAGTATACGCCACCAAGCTCCGCCCCTGCCAGCCATGGAGATTTATTAGTCACTACCTTCGTGTAAACCATCTTGGAAATATGGCGTCCAATGGTATTCATTGCCAACGTCGGTGAATCCGCCTTCTGCTCCACAATTTCCCCTTCAGGCACCAGCCCCAGCTTAATAAGGGCCTGGAACCCGTTACAAATACCCAGCATCAGTCCGTCACGCTGATTCAAAAGCTTCTCAATCTCCTCCTTCATTACGGCATTGCGGAATACGGTAGCAAAAAACTTGGCAGAGCCCTCCGGCTCATCGCCTGCGGAGAAGCCTCCTGGGAACATGACAATCTGTGCCCTGGCAATCTCCTTCTTATACACTTCCACGGACTGGCGGATATCCTCAGCGCTCAGATTCTTAAACACTCTGGTCACAGCTCTGGCTCCTGCCCGCTCAAATGCCCTGGCGCTGTCGTACTCACAGTTGGTGCCAGGAAATACAGGGATAAATACCGTAGGCTGACCAATTTTATGGCTGCATATATACACCTCATCCGTTTTGTACAGCCTTTCTTCCACCTTCGCTGCTTCACCCGAAAGCCCTCTGCCTGTAACAGTAGGAAACACATTCTCCAGTGTGCCGGTCCATGCAGTCAACGCCTCCTCCATGGTGATAACCGTATTTCCATATTCAAATATACCCTTGTCTGTCACCTCCCCGATTACGCGGCAGGATACGGACAGGCTCTCCACCTTGCCCTCCAAAACCTCACATACAAGGTTGCCCCAACCTGCTGCAAAGAAATCCTTGGGCTCCAGATTATTCTCAAGCTTCACTCCCAGCTTATTGCCAAAGGCCATCTTGGTCACTGCCTCGGCGATGCCGTTTCCCTCCACCGCATAGGCGGAAATAATCCTTCCATTTTTAATATCCTGAAAAACGGCTCCGTACCCTTCCATTACCTGACTGTAATCCGGCAGGTCGTACTGGTCACGGACAATCTCAAAGAGCGCCAGCTTGCTGCCCGGCTTCTTAAGCTCAGGCGTAATAATATGTT
This sequence comes from Clostridium porci, assembly GCF_009696375.1. Taxonomy (GTDB): domain Bacteria; phylum Bacillota; class Clostridia; order Lachnospirales; family Lachnospiraceae; genus Enterocloster; species Enterocloster porci. The sequence continues at coordinate 225,223 of NZ_VUMD01000001.1, read as the reverse complement.
TGCTGCTGTTTACATCCACAGCAAAGGACACCAGCGTAGGAGGAACATGGATGGCTCCCTTCTCATGGTCAAATGTTCCAGACATGCTGTCCTTTCCCCCTATGGAAGGAAGCCCTAAGCCCATCTGGGCATGGTAGGCTCCAAGAAGGGCCGCAAATGGCTGGCTCCAGCTAGACGGCTCAGCGCTCATCCTGCGGAAATATTCCTGAAAAGTGAAACGGATCTTACTGTAATCGCCTCCTGCTGCCACAATCTTTGCTACCGAGGAAATCACAGCATAGACGGCTCCGTGAAATGGGCTCCAGCCGGAAAGGTATGGATCAAAGCCATAGCTCATCATAGTAACTGTGTCCGTATGTCCCGTCAATACCGGAAGCTTTGCAACCATAGCCTGCGTCTCTGTCAGTTGATATCTTCCACCGTAAGGCATCAATACGGAGCCCGCACCGATGGAGCCATCGAAGCGTTCTACCAGCCCCTTCTGGGAACACACATTCAACCCCCTCAGCACATCCAGCCATGCAGCTTTCACGTCGCCTGCCTCCTTTTTCTCAAAAAGGCTTCCCTTTTTGTCCGGAATCTCCAGCACCACCTCCGCCTCCTGATGGGCGCCGTTGGTATCCAGGAAAGCGCGGCTAATATCCACAATGGTCTTCCCTCTCCAGCGCATCACCAGCCGGGGCTCCTCTGTTACCACAGCCACGATCACCGCTTCCAGATTCTCCTCTGCCGCAAAGCGTAAGAATTGCTCTGCATCCTCAGGATTAACTACCACTGCCATACGCTCCTGGGATTCGGAAATGGCAATCTCCGTCCCATCCAGTCCCGCATATTTCTTCGGAACCTTATCCAGATCAATCTGCAACCCGGCAGCCAGCTCTCCGATTGCCACAGACACGCCGCCTGCTCCAAAGTCATTGCACTTCTTGATCAGACGGCTTACCTCAGGGCGGCGGAACATTCTCTGTATTTTACGTTCTGTAGGAGCATTTCCTTTCTGCACCTCAGCGCCGCAGACCTGTATGGACGCAGTCGTATGCACCTTAGAAGAGCCGGTAGCTCCACCGATGCCGTCACGGCCGGTGCGGCCTCCCAAAAGGATGATCCTGTCCCCCGGATCTGAGGTTTTCCGAACCACATCCTTTCTGGGAGCCGCTCCCATAACCGCCCCGATCTCCATTCGCTTGGCAACATAGCCCGGATGGTATATCTCCTTTACGTAGCCTGTAGCCAATCCTATCTGGTTCCCGTAGGAGGAATATCCCTGTGCCGCGCTGTTAACAATCTTTCTCTGAGGCAGCTTGCCTTTCAATGTCTCCCTAAGAGGTTTAGTGGGATCAGCCGCTCCCGTTACCCGCATGGCCTGGTACACGTAGGTTCTGCCTGATAAGGGATCACGGATGGCTCCGCCCAGGCAGGTGGCTGCCCCTCCAAATGGCTCTATCTCAGTTGGATGGTTGTGAGTCTCATTTTTAAAATTAACCAGCCACTCCTCCGTTTCTCCATCGATATCTACAGGCACAATGATACTGCAGGCGTTGATTTCATCGGAGATTTCCATATCCTCCAGCTTTCCCTCGCTGCGCAGCTTCTTCATTGCTATAAGAGCCAGATCCATCAAACAGATATACTTATCATCCCGGCCTTTGTAAATAACCTCACGGTCAGCCAGGTACTGACGGTACGCCGCTTCTATGGGAATTCTGTAATCGCCTTCCATAAAGCTTACTTGTTTCAGCTCTGTAGAAAAAGTGGTGTGGCGGCAGTGATCAGACCAGTAAGTGTCCAGAACCCGAATCTCAGTTACAGACGGGTCTCTTTGTTCCTCTGTCCTATAATAATTCTGAATATGCAGAAAATCCTTAACGGTCATTGCCAGATTCAATGTGTCATAAAGGGCCTTTAGCTCTGTCTGGCTGGCCCTGATAAAGCCCTCCAAGAGTTCGATATCCTCAGGAATCTGGAATTCTGTTGCCAGAGTATCCGGCTTCTTCTCCTCTGCCTCCCGGCTGTCCACCGGATTAATACAGAAGCTCTTGATTGCCTCCTTCTGAGAGGCCGTCAAATCTGCCGTGATTACGTAGGTAGTGGCGGATTTAATAACCGGCTCCTCGTCCTCCTTTAAAAGCTTTACACACTGCTCTGCGGAATCAGCTCTCTGGTCAAACTGCCCCGGCAGATACTCCACAGAAAATACCAGATCGCCCGGCTTCCTTGGAAACTCTTCCTCATATATCTCATCTACAGGAGGCTCGGAAAATATGGTTCCCAGAGCTTTCCGATACGTTGTCTCTGACAAATGTTCGATGTCATAGCGGATCAGTACCCGCACACTCTCTACCTGTTCCATTCCCAGATAATTAAGAAGCTCCTCCCGAAGCTCTCCTGCCTTCACTGCATACTCTGGTTTCTTTTCCACAAATATTCGTCTTACGCTCATTTCCAAACCTCCTGGTTATGTGGCAATTCTCTGGCTGCACAATACAAATGGGAGCACCGCCCTTTTATCTTTGCTTATCATATCACAAAAACAACAGATAAGTAAAATTAATAAATTTAATCTTATTTATTTATTTATCTTATAATATTGCTTTTCCACATTCATTTCTATAAGACTGCTGCCATTAAACGGCCTCTTACATAGTTCATCCTGCTCCCAGTATGTACTAATTTATACTGGAACGGCAAAACTACTTCTAGCACAAGTCTGTAAATTATGCTATACTAGATAAATATGTGATTATTTCATGATTAGAAAACAGGGGGAGATTATACAGATATGAAAATCGGGTTTGACAACGAAAAATATCTGACCATGCAGTCAGAGCACATCAGAAAACGAATTGGAGAATTTGGAGACAAGCTGTATCTGGAGTTCGGAGGAAAGCTCTTTGACGATTATCATGCTTCCAGAGTTCTTCCGGGCTTTGCTCCGGACAGTAAGCTGAGAATGCTTCTTCAGATGGCTGATCAGGCGGAGATTCTAATTGCCATTAATGCAGCAGACATTGAGAAAAATAAAATCCGCCATGATTTGGGTATCACCTATGATGAGGATGTGCTGCGCCTGATTCAGGAATTCAGAGACAAGGGGCTTTATGTAGGCAGCGTTGTCATCACTCAGTACAACGGCCAGAACGGCGCAGACCAGTTTAAAGCCAAGCTGGAGCACCGGGGCATTAAAGTTTACCGCCACTATCTGATTGACGGCTATCCCAGCAATATTCCTCTGATTGTCAGCGACAACGGCTACGGAAAGAACGATTATATAGAAACCACGAGACCCCTGGTTATCATTACAGCTCCCGGCCCCGGAAGCGGCAAGATGGCGACCTGCCTGTCCCAGCTCTACCATGAAAACAAGCGCGGCATCAAAGCCGGCTATGCCAAATTCGAGACCTTTCCCATCTGGAATCTGCCCTTAAAGCACCCGGTAAATCTGGCTTATGAGGCTGCTACTGCCGATTTAAATGATGTAAACATGATTGATCCATTTCATCTGGAGGCTTACGGCGAGACTACTGTAAATTACAACCGTGACGTGGATATTTTCCCTGTATTAAACGCTATCTTTGAGGGTATCTACGGCACAAGCCCTTACAAATCTCCCACTGATATGGGGGTAAATATGGCAGGCTTCTGCATCATTGATGATCAGGCCTGCAAAGAAGCCTCCAATCAGGAGATTATCCGCCGCTACTATCATGCATTAAACAGGCTGGCTAAGGAGGAAGGGAATTCTGACGAGGTATATAAGATTAACCTTTTGATGAATCAGGCTAAAATTACCACCAGCATGCGGTCTGTCATCGCTCCCTGTCTGGAACGGGCCGAACGGCTGGGCTCTCCTGCCGCGGCTATGGAGCTGGAAAACGGTACGATTGTCACAGGCAAAACCAGCAGTCTTTTGGGAGCCTCTGCCGCTTTGCTGCTAAATGCCATCAAAGCGCTGGGGAATATCGATCACGATACACATCTGATTGCCCCATCTGCCATTGAGCCTATACAAACCTTAAAGATCAACTATCTGGGCAGCAGAAATCCCCGCCTTCACACAGATGAGGTGCTTATCGCCCTGTCCATGAGCGCAGCCACTGGTGAAACTGCCAGAAAGGCCCTGTCTCAGCTGCCTCGATTAAGAGGCTGCCAGGTGCATACCTCAGTCATGCTTTCGGATGTGGATATTAAGGTATTTAAGAAATTAGGCGTAGAGCTTACCTCTGAGCCAGTCTATGAGCATAAGAACATCTATCACTAAGAATATTCTTTAGATATAAGCAGAGCTCATCTGTCATGTGTCAGTATTTGTTAAGGGAAAAGGCCCTTGTTGGGCCTTTTCAGTTGTATCTATAGGTACGCACGGTCTGAAGGACCGCTCCTTTTTCTTTCGATGGGGCTTTTAGGAGCGGCCTGCCCCCTTTCCAGGTGCCTTCTGTCATTAAGCTCCACCAGTCTGCATATTCTCTCCTCCGGAAAATATTCTATAGTAGTAATACTGGCGTTCCCCACAATCATATCCCTGCTGTCAGGCTGCCCCTTAAGGAGATAAGCCATAAAATGAGCCAGAGTTGAGCCGTGGGAAACCATAGCTATGTCCCCCCTTATCCTGCTGCGGATATATTCCCAGGCCAGGCCGCACCTCTCATCTATCTGGGCTAAAGTCTCCCCGCCGGGGGGAGCCACACCGGCAGGATGCCTGCGCCATGCATCATAACGTTCACCATCGGTAGCAAGGATATCCTGAACAGTCCTCCCCTCCCAAGTGCCGTAGCTGATTTCCATAAGCTGTGGAAGAAGCTCAACCGTCAGCTTAAGAGGCTCCGCAATCGCCTTAGCCGTTTCCAGAGCCCTTATCTGAGGACTGGAGTACACAGCAGTCACAGGCCGTTCAGACATCCCTTCAGCTAATGCTCTGGCCTGCAGCCTTCCCTGGGCATTCAGCGGAATATCCTGCCTTCCCTGAATCCTTCCGGCCACATTCCAATCCGTCTGGCCGTGCCGTATTATATAAAGCTTCACTGCCACCCTCCTACTGCCCGTCATCCAGACTCCAACCGTCTTTTACAGGGTTAGAGGAGCCTGCCTTACCGGCTGAGAGAACCTGTCCCTCCCCGCTGACAGTAAAGGCATCCAAAGTCAGCTTCATAATATCCTTTATCTCCTCCTGGTCCATCTTCATCTTTGCGGCCAGCTCCTCCAGAGTTGCCTCACGGCCTAACTCTCTGGCCAGAGTCTGAGATACCGTCTGAAGGACATTGACCCTGGCTGTCATATTCTCCTCAATGGCAAGCTCTCTCCTTTGCTCTTTCAGGGCAAACTCTACTCCTTCCTTCACCCTTCGGCATAAAAGCGCCTCCCAGTCTTCACTCCCGTCATACTCCACAGCAGCCAGCATAAGGGCTGTATTTGCCTCCTGCACAATATCCGGCATAGAAAGCTCTCTGCCTTCATACTCTCTTACCAGCTCCAGCACCTGTCCCAGACTGCCCTCCACAAGCCGCCCTCTTGCCTCTGTATTTCCGTGGGTCATCTCCCTAAGAAGCGTGTTTCGTTCCTCTTCCTCTAAAGGAGCAATAACTCCCATCTCTCTGAGATACATTTCATAAAAATTCTCTGTCATATCCTTCTAAATCCCTTCACTTTCCTAGACGCCCATTCCCTGGCACAGCCATATGACCTCATCCCGCGTTTGAACACCGGCAAGCTGCAAGCCACACGTCTGAAAGGATTCCCTCACTATCCCCGCGACCGTCTGCTTCACAGCTTTCCGCTTCCACTTGAGGCTTCTTTCTAGATTATACTGCATATCAAACTATCTTTCAATTAGTTTGCCATAGGAAGACACGGCAACCGAATGAATGATTTTTGTAGTTCAGCTTTTATATGCAGCATAAAATATGGAAGTAAGTCTCTTTACAACTGCATGTAATTCGTGATAAAATATGGTTAGCTTATAAGGAGGACTTAATAATGGATATTAATTATGAATTGTACAAAGTATTTTACCACGTAGCAGCTACACTCAGCTTCTCCGAAGCTTCCAAGCAGCTTTTCATTTCCCAATCGGCTGTTAGCCAATCCATTAAGGTCCTGGAGCGAAAGCTGAATCAGCCACTTTTTATCCGAAGCACAAAAAAGGTTCAGCTGACCCCCGAAGGAGAAATTCTGTTAAAGCATATTGAACCGGCAATGAATCTTATTAAAAAAGGGGAAAACCAGCTTCTGGAGGCCCATACCTTAAACGGGGGACAGCTGCGAATCGGAGCCAGTGACACCATCTGCCGTTACTACCTGGTGCCCTACCTGAATCAATTTCATAAAAAGTACCCTAATATTCATATCAAAGTTACCAATCAGACCTCCATTGAATGTGTTCGGTTTCTGGAAAATGGACAGGCTGATTTTATTATTACCAATTATCCCAACTCTGCCCTGACCAATCATTTAAAAACTCAGGTTATTAATGAATTTCATGACGTGTTTGCTGCCAGCAGAGCGGCATTTCCGCTGGAAGGACAATCTGTTACTCTGGAATCCCTGCTGGATTACCCTATTATGATGCTGGACCGGAAAAGCACTACCAGTGAATTTCTTCATCAGCTATTCCAGAAAAACCAGCTGGATCTGGTTCCTGAGATTGAGCTTTCCAGTAATGATCTGCTTATCGATCTGGCACGTATCGGACTGGGAATCGCCTTTGTTCCAGACTTCTGCATCCCGAAAGAGGACAAGGAACTGTTTGTCCTGAATCTAAAAGAACAGCTGCCCGCCAGGCAGATGGTGGCAGTTTACAATGAAAACCTGCCTGTATCCCAGGCCGCACGGCAGTTCATGGATCTTCTGCAGGCCACAGCCACCGCAAATGGCCTGTCCTGCTCATTTCAGGAGCAGCGTATCCCTGCCTCTTGCTGAAAATCAGGCATGGGCGCCATGGTCTGACTGCTCCTGACGCCCCCAAAACTCTCTCACCGCCTGCTCCACATTGAATCGGTTTACAACGGTGTAGGTTCCCCACTCTCTCGGAAAAAGAGCTACGGCCTCCTCTCCCAAAAACCGCTCGTCCAGCAAAGCAATAATTCCCTTATCCCCGGCTGTCCGTATCACCCGGCCTGCCGCCTGCATTACTTTATTCATTCCAGGGTACTGGTAGGCATAGTCAAAACCACGGCCCTGATGTTCGTCAAAATATTCCTTTAGGATTTCCTGCTCCGTATTTACCTGGGGCAGTCCCGTTCCTATTATGATGACGCCGATCAGTCGTTCTTCCTTCAAGTCAATCCCTTCGGAAAAGATCCCCCCCATCACACAGAGGGCTGCCATCGATAAGTCCCGCTCCTCTTCAAAGCTCCTCAGAAATTCCTCCCGTTCCTCCTCTGACATCCTGACTCTCTGCGCCATCCAAGTAAAGCCCATACTCCCTTCCGCCTTTCTTCTGGCAAGACGCTCCTCAATCTCGTTCAGATATAGATAGGAGGGACAAAACACCATATAATTCCCCTTTCTCCCCTCCACAATCCTGCAAATATAGTCCACAAACTTCTCATACTCATGAGGCCCCCGTCTGCTGTATCGGCTGCTCACATCTTCCGCAGCCAGTACCAAACGGTTTTCCTGCGGAAAAGGCGATTCGGCATATACCGCATACTCATCCTGATTTCCGCTCAAAAGCTCCTTATAATACCGGATAGGCAGCAGAGTAGCGGAAAAGAACAAAGTACTGGCCCCCTTATCCAGGCATTCCTTCAGATTCACCGCAGGATTGACACACAGAAGCTTTACCATAAAGTTTCCGTCAGAACAGAGCCTATCATAGATTCTATAATGATCATCCAGCCGGTCATAAACATAGAGAAAATCCCTTACCCGGAAATAAAAATCCAGCACCAACTCCCTGTCTGTAAACTCTGGATGTTCATTCATGAAGGTTTCCAGCACACCAAACATGGACATAAGACTTAAAGCCAGCAGATTTACATCCGGCAAAAGCTCATAGCTGCAGCCCAGCGCCTTCCTGTGAATCCCTCGTTCCGCTTCGTAAGAACGCTTCAACTCCAGGAACTGCTTGTTGCACTTCTCAAGAAGTTCCACTGCTTTCCCCGTGCCGGGATGGGATTTTAGGATTCGCTTCACCAAAAGCACATCTTCCTTAATCAGGCTGGCGCTGTACATCTCCCTGGCCCTAAGCACCAGGTTGTGGGCCTCATCTACCAGAAAGAGATAGGCCCGTCCTGGCTCATTCTCCGCAAAGTATCGCTTCAGCCGTACATTCGGATCAAAAACATAGTTGTAGTCGCAAATGATCCCATCCACCCAATTACTAATATCCAGGCAAAATTCAAAGGGACAGATCTTATGCTTCTCCCCATACTCAAGTATCCTTCCTCTGGTAATGCCATCCACCTCATGCAAAATCTCATACACAGCATCATTGACCCTGTCATAATGTCCTTTTGCCCTAGGGCAATAGTCCGGATTACAGTCAGGCTTCTCCATAACACAGAGCTTTTCCTTTGCTGTAATGGTCACTGTATTAAAATACAGGTTTCCTTTCTCCCTTAAAATCTCAAAGGCTTCCTCAGCCACACTTCTGGTTATCGTTTTTGCTGTTAAATAAAACAGCTTCTCTCCATATCCCTCTCCCATGGCCTTCAGACTTGGATATATGGTGGACAGTGTTTTCCCCACCCCCGTAGGCGCCTGTATAAACAGATTCCTTCCTCTCACAATGGAACGGTACACACTTACAGCCAGCTCTCTCTGGCCCTCTCTGTATGGGTAGGGAAAGGGCAGCTCCTTTAAACATTCCTGGCGGCGCAAACTATGATGATAGAGATATCTGGCCCATTTCACATATTCGTGTATCAGACCGCTAAACCAATGCTTCAGGGCTTCAAAACTGCGGCTTTCCTTAAATCTGCGAATCTGCTCCGTCTCTATATTACAGTAGGTAAGCTGGATATCAATCGAGCTTAACCCATGATCGCAGCAATAGAAATAGCCATAGCACAGAGCCTGGGCCATATGCACAGGCTCCGCCTCCTCCAGCCGTTCCAAATCCATATAAATGCACTTTATTTCATCAATAGTAACGCCGGAAGCTTCCATAATAATACCGTCAGTTCTTCCCTCCACCAGAATCTGAAAGCCATCCACCTCAACCTGGTGCTTTAGATTCACCTCGGCTCGATAGCTGCTTCCCATACGCTTCTGTATCTTCCGGTGCAGACGGCTTCCGGCCTGCATAGCCTCCCTCCTGGCTCCTGCTGTTCTGCGGTTGTCCAGGTCTCCTCTTCTCAGAACAAATTCAACCAGGTTCCGAACAGATATGCGAATTTGTGCCTGTGTATCCAATCCCCCGCCCCTCCTGACCACTGATAGCTATTTGTACCTGCTTCTTCCCGGCCTGCGGAATACCTCTAAACCATATCATAGCACAAAAAAAGGAGGATTGCAAACAAATGTTCGCAACTCTCCTCACCAGATCTTTGCCCTTTTGCTGATGCAGTTCATGGATTCATACCTTATGCGGCCTTACCAGCAGTATCCGGTGATATGGAATCCAGAAACTTCTCAAACCGTTCGTCGCTGCCTTGGAACTGAACCGTAAGAACACGGGTCAAATCCAGACTCAAAACACCCAGAATAGACTTTGCATCAATTGTTACGCGATTATAAAAAACATCAATATCAAAGCCACACCTGGAAGCCTCCTCAACAAACTTCTTCGCGTCAGCTATTGTAGGTAACATGATTTTCTTTGCTTTCATATACAAGACTCCTTTTAGAGGGCATTCATCAAGGTAGAGAATGTCCTTAAATATAACAATTTTAAGGTTGTTGATATATATATATCACTATTATATTCAGTTGTCAATTTTCGTTTCATTATCCATACCTTTCCATATTCCATTTTTTTATATGCATTTTTCTTAAACTATTTCTCATTTATCCAATTATATTTATGCAAAATTTTATTCGGTTTCCAAAAATCTGGGGAACCGGCCTGATTCTTATCCTTTGAAACTGAATTTCCTGTTTTGTTTTTCACCTTTTCATAGAAATTTCAGGCCTGAAAGCCATTTGAAATACGAATATTGGAAGAATGGATCACCACACCGTCCATTGATACAAACACCTCAGCCAGATAACCAGCAATGGCAGCAGAAAGCCCATAGCATTTCCTCTGCTTCTATTAGTAATGGTCATAATCCCCTGACAGAAGCTATGACTATGAACCTTCTCGGTCACGGCTACGCCTTAAGCTGGGAGGTTGTAATCCAGAAGGCTCCGACCATATCCGCAGCCGCGGCAAGCATTCGCGCCTTGGAGCTCCTATGCCAGGGGATACCTTTTTTTGATTATGGGAATTGTTACAGTCCTATCTGCATATGTGTTAAACAAAGGAGAAATGAACATCCGGGGCATCCGGCTGTCCATTCAAGGCGAAGCAGCCAAAGGCCCTGATAACGATTATAAGGCAGCTATGGCAATCCTCACGCCTATGGCATTCTTTGGAGGTATGCTGCCGATGCTGCCCTTTCATCTAAAAGGTGGGGATGAACCAGTATGGTATGGGGAACAGCTCTGATTCTTATGTGCCTGGGCCCTTTGGCTGGCCCGCAATGAGCCTTTGAACTAATATTCAGCCTCCCCGTAAGCCCTCTAAAATTGGCACAAACAAACCTTATTCCAGTATGCCTGGGCTTGGTCTGTACCTTTATTGCAGCCTGCTTTCTTCTTTAATTTCTGATAGAGAGAAAACAATTATTTATTGCACCTGGGGAACCACCATAGGCTCCTTACGTGCTCACAGCAAGGAGGAATCTTCTATATGTGTGGAATTGCCGGTTTCTATAATCCACTTGAGCATTACCTTACAACCAGCCATCATTATGAAGAAATCCTGAGATCAATGGCCCATGTTTTGAATCACCGGGGCCCCGACGACTCAGGGATATGGCTGGGAGAACAGGGAGGGCTGTCCCACGCCCGCTTATCCATCATCGACCTGACAGGAGGACGGCAGCCCATGGTAAGATCCAGGGCAGGACAGACCTTCTCCATCGTCTACAACGGAGAGCTTTACAATACGGAGGAACTTCGACAGGAGCTTATAGGTCTGGGACATTCCTTTCAAAGCTCCAGTGATACAGAGGTAATTCTCACAGGCTACATGGAGTTCGGCCCTGACTTCGTAAAACGCCTTAACGGTATTTTTGCCTTTGCTATCATAGATACTGCTGAAAAACGTCTCTGCCTTTTCCGGGATCGGGCTGGCGTAAAACCTCTTTTTTACACTCTGCGGGGGGATGAAATCATCTTTGCCTCTGAGCTTAAAGGTATTCTGGCTTACCCCGGTGTTAAGCCCCAATTAGACAAACAAGGGCTCAACGAGATCTTCTCTATCGGGCCTGCCAGAACTTGTGGCTGCGGTGTACTCAAGGGCATAAAGGAGCTTTTGCCGGGACATTTTCTCCTCTTCTCCCAGAAGGGCCTCTGCCTGAAACGCTACTGGAAGCTGGAAAGCCTCCCCCACGAGGACAGCTATGAAAAAACAGTTGAAAAGACAGCCTTCCTTATAAAAGATGCCGTTACCAGACAGATGGTTTCCGACGTTCCCATCTGCACCTTTCTCTCCGGCGGCGTAGACTCCAGTCTGGTTTCCTCCATCTGCGCTCTGGAGCTGAAAAAGCAGGGCAAACGCCTCACTACCTTCTCCTTTGACTTCATAAACAATGACAAATTTTTCAAAGCCAACACTTTTCAGCCCTCCCGCGATCGTCCTTTTGTAGAGAAAATGGTCCAGTATCTGGACTCCGAGCACCATTATCTGGAATGTGACAATCAAACCCAGGCTGATGGTCTGTACGATTCTGTACTGGCCCATGATCTGCCTGCCATGGGAGACATCGACTCCTCCATGCTTCAATTCTGCTCCATGGTAAAAGAATATAATAAGGTAGCCCTCACCGGGGAATGTGCAGATGAAATCTTTGGAGGATACCCATGGTTTCACAAAAAAGAATGCTTTAAAGCCCACACCTTTCCCTGGACCATGGATTTGGAGGCAAGGAAGGCGCTTTTAAAGGACAGCTTTCTGGATTATCTGGAGATGGACGATTATGTAAGAAATGCCTATGAGCGCTCTGTGGCTGAAACGCCAAGGCTGGCAGAGGATACTTTCGAGGAAGCCCGGCGCAGGGAGATAGCCTACCTGAATCTGCGCTGGTTCATGCAAACTTTATTAAACCGCATGGATCGCGCCAGCATGTATTCCGGTCTGGAAGCCAGAGTTCCCTTTGCGGATCACAGGATCATCGAATATGTTTGGAATGTTCCATGGAACATGAAAACCAGGGACGGAGTTGTAAAGAACCTTCTGCGCCAGTCAGGAAAAGGACTTGTACCGGATGAAATTCTTTTCCGGCGCAAATCCCCTTATCCAAAAACCTATGATACTGCTTATGAAGCCCTTCTGGCAGACCGGGTCCAAGAAATGATTTCCGACAGCAGCTGCCCTGTGATGGAGTTTCTGGACAGAAGGAAGCTGGAACGCTTCCTTACTAACCCCTCGGACTACGGCAAGCCCTGGTACGGACAGCTGATGGCCGGCCCTCAGATGCTGGCCTATATCCTTCAGATTAATTTTTGGCTGAAAACCTATCAGATTGAAATTCTGTAAGGCGCATTGTTCTTCCGCCTATGCTGCTTTGGCAGCTTGTCTGCCTGGCATCTAAGCTTCTTTCAATCAGAACAGGGATGCTGCAAAACAATTTTTGCAACATCCCCTTTTAATGCCCCTCATTTTGTGCATCTAGCTTCACCTGCAAATAGTGAGCTGCCTGCTGTCTGAAGCCCTGAAATTATGAGCGTGCTATTCCAACGCCTCAGGCCATAGACGCTACTATCTGGTCTGCCAGGGTCTCCAGTTCCTCCAGCTGTCCTTCCTTTAAGGAGGATTTGATCGTAATCATATTTTCCAGGATGGTCATATTCTTCATAGACCCAAGCAACTCCTGAATCTGCTTTCCAGACAGCACTCCCCAAGAGCCGTTTTCTATAATGGCCACAGTACGGTTCTGAAGGCCATGGGCTTTCATTTCCATCAGAACATGCTCCATATTGCTGAAAATACCTCCATTGTAGGTAGATGAGGCAAACACCAGGTGGCTGCAGCGAAATGCCTCCGAAAGAATAATGGATGGATGAGTGGAGGAAACATCATACATAGCTATGTGCTTCACCCCCCGATCCCCCAGCATACCTGCCAGAATGTTGGCCGCATTTTCCGTATTGCCGTAGATAGAACCGTAAGCGATCATCACGCTCTTCTCCTCCGGCTCATAGCTGCTCCAGGTCAGATATTTTTCTACATACCAGCTGATATTCTCACGCCAAACAGGGCCATGCAAAGGACACAATAGCTGAATATCAAGGACAGAAACTTTCTTTAGAAGAGTCTGTACAGAGGGGCCGTATTTCCCAACGATATTAGTATAATACCTTCTGGCGTCGTCCAGCCATTCCCTCTCAAACTGAATTTCATCCGCAAACAGATTACCGTTCATAGCTCCAAAGGTTCCAAAGGCGTCTGCGGAAAAAAGAACCTTATCTGTCATGTCATAAGTGACCATCACCTCCGGCCAGTGCACCATGGGAGCCATAAAAAAGGTGAAGGTGTGGGAACCTGATGAGAAGATATCCTTTTCCTTTACAATAATTGCTCTGGAATCAATGTCAAAATTATAAAACTGCTTGATAATAGGCACTGTCTTAACATTACAGATAATTTTTACATCCGGATATTTGAGAACAATCTCACCCAGCGTCGCGCAGTGATCTGGCTCCATATGATTCACAACTACATAATCCAGAGTACGCCCCCTAAGCAGAGCCTCTATATTCTCAAAAAATTGCTCTGTAATGGCGCGATCTACCGTGTCAAAGAGTACGGTCTTATCATCCAAAAGCAGATATGCATTGTAGGAAATACCTTTGGGGATCGGGTATGCATTTTCAAACAAGGCCAGTCTGCGGTCCGTTCCCCCGACCCAAAACAGCTGTTTATTGATCTTCTTCACACAGTACATATTTGGTCTTCCTTTCGCTCATAATTTATTCAAATGTCATCAACGTTATCTATCGCTTAGAAGTATACTATATTTTCCCCAAAATGTCACTGTATTATTTGGGATACATGTGAAGAACTGTCTAAAAATGACAGCAGCCCTTCCAAAACTAAGAACAAGTTTTCATTGCTTCACTTGTCCCCCTGGATATAATCTGCCAAAGCTATCTGCCCTTCGTTTTAAGACCCATTTCTGTTTATTTACAGATCAAAAATTTCAAAATCATCCATATCATCCTCCGTATTCTTCTTGAGATCCGGCTCCTGTAGATCATCTCCGTATTGCTTCTGGGCCTGACGAGACCCTCCTTTCTTAGAAGAAGCGTCACGGTATTCTATCTCATTCTGGAAGGAGCCTGTATGTCTGTCTGCTGCCTGGGCCTTGTCCTTCCCCCTATGATGCGCATGTTGCTGTTGAGCATTATAACCATGGTTCTGGGAATCCGCCGCCTGATATTCCCCATGCTCTCCTTGACAAACCACGTTTTGCCGGCCGGCGGCCTCATGCTCATTTTGCTCCCCTTCAAGGCAGCCGTCACCCTCGTACTCATCCTGATAACCTGCCTTATAGCCGTCGTCACCGTACTCATCCTGATAGCCTGCCTCATAGCCGTCGTCACCGTACTCATCCTGATAGCCTGCCTCATAGCCGTCGTCACTGTACTCATCCTGATAGCCTGCCTCATAGCCATCGTCACCGTATTCATCCTGATAACCTGCTGCACGGCCATCTTCCTGGTTATTACCCCGATACCCTTTTACGCTGCCGTTCTTATCCCCATCTTCCAAGAAATCATGGGAACGAGTATTAGCTCCTCTTTTTCTTTTGCCTCCTTTCAATACAGCCTTTCCTTTTCCTCCAGAACCGTTGTTCTTCTTTAAAACCACTATCAGAACCAGAATCAAAAGACCTACCGCAATCAGAATCGCCGCAATCAAAAAGATCTGGAACATCTTGTAATCGTCGCAGAGCTTGTCATAAGTTCTTGCCAGCTCATCGTAATCCGCCTTGGATACCATATTCCCTACAGCCGGATCTTCAAAGTAACGCTGAATGGTCCGCTCCGTATCTTTCATATCATAGCGGTAGAAGTTCTTCTCTCCCGCCTCATTCATGCCATAAACGATACAGTACTGATGCTCGGTTTCATTGCCCCATACCCAGCCGCGAACCTTGTTGTTATCATCAATATTAATGATACTTTCCTTAAATCCATCGGGAATCTTTACGGATTCGTCCGGCTCAAGAACTGTAATCTCCCTTTTGGATATCTTCATCTTTACGCCTGTAGAAAGACCGGACTCTTCTGTACTGGCTCCGCCCTCTGTCTTAGTAACCACAATCACGTATTCCTTTGTGGTTTCTCCGTCCTGGGCCGTAACCTTACAGGTTACCCGGTTTTCTCCCATCTGCAGATCC
The DNA here is from genome assembly GCF_009696375.1 of Clostridium porci. Lineage (GTDB taxonomy): Bacteria > Bacillota > Clostridia > Lachnospirales > Lachnospiraceae > Enterocloster > Enterocloster porci. The sequence goes on along the minus strand of NZ_VUMD01000001.1, from coordinate 209,675 downwards.
TCATAGCCAGATACTACGTTAGTAGCATTCTCGTCAGTGCACTGGGCCGTAACAATGAGCTTCTCCACATCTGTTCCCACCGTTACGGAATACGTATCCACATCTGGAGAAAACTGGGGAGTCAGGGCCCCCGGCGATACCTGGAGAGACTTAAGAGTAGCGTCCTTAGATGCTGTCTGAAGCGCTCCCACTGTAACGGTAGAGCTGCCCAACTGATCCACTGTTACCAGTTGGGAGTTAGAACCATAAACCTCCTGGCTGGTAACGGCAATCTTGCTGCTGCCTGCAGTACGCGCGTTGAACGTAAGCGTAAAAGACATGGTCTTTGTATTAGGCGTACCACCGTCCCCGCGGACATGGATAGCTCCTGCGTCTCCCTCTGCATTCGTACCGCTTACGAACTCCAGAACATCCGAATCATAGGACAGCATTACGTTGACGCTTTGAAGGCTTTCGCTGCTGGTTATCTTCATATTTACATTTACCTGACTTCCCACAGTTGCAGAGGGATCAGAAAAAGCAATTCTTCCGCTGGCCGCCCAGGCAGTAAAAAATCCGGCGGATACTGCAATTGTCATCACAAAGGCCGCCACAAATACCGCAGCCCTGCGCTTCATTTGTCTCATCATTCTAAATTCTCACTTTCTGATTGTAATGTTTTCAATAAACGCTTATCAAGACTGAACCTCTACAATGGTGACATTGCTTCCGCCAGGGCCATTTCCACTGCTGTCTGCCGGACCTCCTGAGCTGCCGGGACCTGAGCTGCCTCCTCCTGGGGAGGCAGCGCTTCCTGATACAGATCCCCCAGCCTGGACAGCCACATGAATCATGTAATTACGTGCGCTTCCATTTTGGGCTGTTACGGTAATAATAATATCTGTACCGCCTCCTGGTACCGCAATCGTTCCTGTTCCGCTAACGGATGCATTCGAGTCCAAAGCCGATGCACTGACCGTAAGGCTGGTGACAGAAGTATCTACAATCAGATTATATTCCTGGGTATCCTTATGAAAGGACGGAGTCAGGCTGAAACCATCCACTCCCAGTCCTGCAAGCTTGTTATTAGGGCTTCCGTCCCCTGTAGGAGCTGCACAAGCCTGCTCCGGCATATTGCTGTATACCGGAATTTGAAATTCCAGCGCTGTCTTCTTAAGCTCCGGGGTGTAAGCCTGGGCAAGCTTTGCCGCTTCGGAAGCAGCTCCCTGTATATTACTCATGTACTGATGCTTATACAGATTTTCTCCCTGGACATTGAATTTCTTCAGGTAGAAGGTATTCTGCCCCGCCTTCACATAATTATCCCCGTAATTTTGGGCGCCGCCCAGAATCGACTTTTCAACCGTATTCCACGGGCGGCCATAGCTGCCTGACTGGGAAGCATACCTCAGCCCCATCTGAATAGCCGTCATAGAGCCTGACTGATATGCCTCCACATTAAAGAAATTATAATAGCCCTCATAGCCCGGATAGCTGCCGGAAATAAGAGGGCTTGTGCCATTGCTGCCCTGCTCCTGAAGAATCATGGCTGCCAGAACATAGGGACTTACTCCTGACTGTGCTCCCGCATTCATAATAATATTAATATAAGGAGAAGATCCGCCTGCTCCTCCGTTTACCTCCCCTGTGCCGGCAGCTGGGGCTGCCCCCTCCGTACTGCCTGCCAAATCTCCTCCCGGACCCACCAGGCTTACACCAGAGGCTACCAGATTGCGCTCTCTGGGAAGGATAGAGGCCTGGGGCCCTTCCAGGCTGATTTCCCCTTTGCTGCCCTGAGAAGCGGGACTGCCGCTTCCTGCTGGCCCTGACACTCCCGGACCATGCTGGCTGTCATCATAGGCAGAGCTTTGGGGAGAGCCTGCGTTTCCTGACGGCCCTGCCGGACTGACGCCAGGGCCTCCGCCAGGACCAGCTGTTCCACCAGAACTGCCGGAAAAGTTACTGCCCTCCGTTCCGGTAGAAGTGGTTGTCCCGGACAAAAAGGTTCCGGCTACCAGGCTGTTAAGCCCCTCTATCGTCTGTGTATTTGCGTCATACTCATGAGACAAGAACTGAAATACATAGGTCTCGTCCAGAAAGTTCCTAGGGTCCATATAATACCGGATAATATCAGAAGAAGCCGCTACCCAGTTGCTTCCATCCAGCCCTGTCCAGACGCTGTTATCCCAGTTATAAGCGCCGGCTTCCACCGATTTCCACGAGGAAACACTGCCTGCGGCCACCAGGTTCCGTCCCAGCAGGCTTTCATTCTCAATTACCGTGTTCCAATCCAAACCGGTATTCCTGGCCTTAAACACCCAGTTCGGATACTGGGCATGAAGCTGTCTTAAGCCGTTTTTATAGCTCTCTGGAAAACCTTGGGAGGAAAGATACGCCTCAAAGTTCGGGTCTGGTGTGTAGGAAACGGGTAGCCTCACATATTCAGAGGATACAAAGCCAGTCTTCACTGTCCCGCCGCTCCCTGCAAACTGAATCTGATACCATAATTTTCCGTCGGCTCCCGTCTGCTCTCCGGCAATGGTAATCGCCGCTCCTGCTGCCAGTCTGCCCACTGCCGGGTAGTTGATTCCGGCCCCGCTGCGGACATTTAGTGAAGTGGCCTTGACTGTGGCCGCTCCCGTATATGCATAGGAATCCATCATCCTAAAAGGTGTGGAGAACGATGCCGGAGTTTTCACTGCCAGCATCAGGCCCAGCGCTAGCGCCAGCGCCTTTTTATACTTTTTTCCCTTCATTATGTACATATCTCCCGTATTTTCTATCATTTCCAGAAAAGGAATGATTTTCTATTTTTGACATTACTCCTATTATAATGACAAATATCTCTATATGTCAATAAAAACGGGGGATTCTCAGTTCAATGATCAGATTTGTAAGAAAAGCTTAAAATTTATGGCATTTCTTTCCATTTTCAAGAAACAGTTTCACAATACGTCGAACCGATCGTAATAAAGTCATGGCCTCCACATCATCCTTGGCATAGACAGGATAGCTTTTAATAAGCTGACCGTCCAGAATATAATCGATGGAACCCACCTGCTGGCCCGCCCTTACAGGCGCCTCCAGCCGGTTGGGAATACGCCGTAAAATCTCTATCTGCTCATCCTCCTTCAAAAGGAGGGCAAGATGCATTTCTTCTGGTTCTAAATTCAAAGAAAGACTCGTTTTATCTGTTTTGCAGCCATCCTCCTCCCAGCACAGTCCTCCTGTAACAGGAACAGTTCCAAGAGCCTCCTCCTGAAATACGTCTCGCATCTGGAAATTTTCCAAACCGTAATTGTACAGCTTTCTGGCGTCGCTCCATTTGTAGGTTTTATGGGGAGGCCAGCCACAGCCCAGAAGGGAAATAATATACGTCCTTCCCTCATTCTCCATAGCCCCCACATAGGAATAGCCTGCTCCGCCTGTAAAGCCTGTTTTGCCGGAAAGTATGCCCTTCATCATGGTAAGCAAAGCATTGTGATTGCAGCAGCTGAAGCTGCGCTTCCCTGACAGGTCGGTAAAGTAATAATTTTGAGTCTGGGTTATTTTTAAAAACGCTTCCCTCATCGGGGATTGGGTTACGCAATAGCGCATAATCTGGGCCAGCTCAGAGGCTGTAGTAGAATGAATCCGCTCTATGCCATTCTCATCCGTTTTTACTCCATCCAGACCGTTAGGGGTGATAAAATAGGTATTCTCACAGCCCAAGCTCCTTGCCTTCTGGTTCATAAGAGACGCAAATTCTTCCGCGCTTCCGCCTATGTGCTCGGCAATCATAACGGCAGCATCATTGTATGACTCCAGCATCAGGGCATAGAGCAGATCCTCCAGCCTGTATTGCTCCCCGGAACGTACCCCCAGGTGAACCTTGGGCTGTGAGGCTGCATAAGAGGAAGCAGTCACCCTGTCATCGGGGTTGCCCAGCTCCAGGGCCAAAATGCAGGTCATGATTTTTGTGGTGCTTGCCATTGGGCGGATCATATCCTGCCCCTTGCCGTACAGGACACGGCCAGTACGGCCGTCTATAAGGACAGCAGACTGAGCATAGAGCTTCAGGAAGTCGCCTGAGGCAGCGTCACCAGGCCGGACAGCGGAGGGAGCAGACAATGCCGGGGACTCTGTCTCCCGCACCCATCCATTTTCTGTAAATATCTCCCCTCCCAATCCCTCTAATGGATTCAGAAATAAGGAGATCGCCAATACTGCTGAACAAATCCATCGTTTCATGGCAGTGCCGCCTTTTTGCCTTTATTTCATCCTATTCTGTAAAAACTGCATTTATACATGGAACCTTGCAATCGAACACACATTCTGATATAATGATAAAAAGACTATTATTATCTAAGCTTCTAAGCAAGAGAAAGGCGGCAGAATAATGGCAGCTTGGAAACAAGGACAGCGGCTTATCTTTCATATTGATGTCAATTCAGCATTTTTAAGCTGGGAATCTGTATACAGGCTGACCAGCGATCCGAATGCCCTGGATCTGCGTTCCATCGCCTCTGCTGTAGGCGGGGATGCCAGCACGCGCCACGGCATTGTCCTGGCCAAGTCTCCCTTAGCCAAACAATACGGAGTCACCACTGGAGAGCCTCTGGCACAGGCACTGCGCAAGTGCCCGAATCTGACTATAGTCCCCTCCCGGTTTGATTTTTACATCAAATGCTCCAGGCAAATGATGCAGCTTTTAGAGGAATATAGCCCTGACCATGAGAAATTCAGTATAGATGAAATTTTTCTGGATATGACAGAAACCATCCATCTATTCGGCCAGCCTCTGGAAACAGCCGGGCATATACGTGAAAAAATTAAAAAACAGCTGGGTTTTACCGTAAATATCGGTATCTCCACCAACAAGCTTCTGGCTAAGATGGCATCCGACTTTGAAAAGCCGGATCAATGTCATACTCTGTTCCCTGAAGAAATACCTGAAAAGATGTGGCCCCTTCCTATACGGGAGCTGTTCTCCGTCGGCGGAGCGGCCCAGCGCAAGCTAGAGAATCTGGGCATCTTCACCATCGGTCAGCTGGCCGCCTGCAATCTGGCCCTTTTGAAGGCTCACCTGGGAGAAACATATGCCCTGCTGATTCATCAGTATGCCAACGGCATTGATCCGGCTCCGGTTGAGGAGCGTGACGCTGTGGGTAAATCCTACGGCAACAGCATTACCCTTTCCAGAGATATATCGGACTATTCCAGAGCGGATCAGGTGCTTCTTTCCCTCTGCGAGACAGTAGGAGCCAGACTAAGAGCCAGTCAGGTATTCTGCTGTAATATCTGTGTGGAGCTTAAGGACTGGGAATTTAAAACCCAGTCTCACCAGATGGTTCTTGCGCAGCCTACCGACTCTACCTCTGTGCTTTATAAATATTCCTGCAAGTTACTGAGAGAATGCTGGAATATGACTCCCCTTCGTCTCATGGGCGTACGGGCAGGAAAGATAATTGATGGAGGCTGTTCCCAAATAAGCTTTTTTGATGATCCGAAGCTGCTGAAACAGAAACAATTTGAAAAAGCGGTGGATTCTATACGAAGCCGCTACGGTGTTGACAGTATTAAGAGAGCCAGCTTTCTTCAGAAAGATGCCGTAGTTGACCACGCGGCCAGCAAACAGAAGCATTTAAACATCCCCCACGCTTAGATCGTGTCCACTGCCGCAGGAGAGACCATGATAAAGAAAACCCTACACTATCCCATATCAAACGAACAGGCCGGACTTACAGCAGAGCAGTTTTTAAAAGCCAAGGGCTATTCCCACCGTCTGATAGTCTGCCTGAAGCATACCCCCATGGGGCTTTCCGTAAACGGGAAGCCTGCATATGCCAACCGCCGGCTTTCACCAGGGGAAGCGCTCACTGTTCGTCTGCCGGAGGATGAGCCTTCCGGCAGTATTGTCCCTGTACAGCTTCCTTTGAATATTGTATATGAGGACGAGGATCTTCTGGTTATCAACAAAGAGGCTGGCGTTCCTGTCCATCCCTCTCAGGGCCATTATACCAACACCCTTGCCAACGGACTGGCCTGGTATTTCAGGGAAAAGGGCCAGCCCTTCACCTGCCGTGCTGTCAATCGTCTGGATCGGGATACCACCGGTCTGCTGCTTTTTGCAAAGCACATGCTCAGCGCGTGCATCCTGTCCTCCCAGATGCTAAACCGCTCCATCCACCGTGAATACCGCGCGTTGGTACAGGGGAAAATTCAGAAACCAGGAACAATCACCGCCCCAATAGCCAGAAAAGAGGGTTCCACCATTGAGCGGCAGGTGGATTATGAGAAGGGAGAGGCCGCCTGCACCCATTACAGTCCGGTTTGCTACAGCCCCAGGTACGATCTATCCTTAATCAGCCTGTGGCTGAAGACAGGAAGAACCCACCAGATACGGGTACATTTAAGGTCGGTAGGCCATCCTCTTCCCGGCGATTTTCTCTATAACCCTGATTACCGTTGTATTGCAAGACAGCCCCTTCACTCCTTCAGTCTGGCCTTCACACATCCCATAACCGGCGAAACGATGAAATTCAAGGCTGAACTGCCTGAAGATATGGCCTCCCTGCTCCAGCTCTGAAAGCAGCTTTGTCCAGTTCAGTTCCATCTAAGTCCCTTAGGATAATGGTTTTTCAGAATCCCTCCGGCCAGCTTACACCAGCCCAGACTGTATCCGTCAACGGTGACGAGTACCCAGCCCTTCCCCCTTGCTAACCACCCGGCATTGTCCCCTTCCGGCACAACGGTTCCTCCCCTTAAATAATTAAAAGCCTGAGGGCTTTCTGCCTGCAGATCACAGACCGCATTTACTTCCTCCGCCTTCAAGGTCAGCGCCAGTCCGTGGGAGGGTTCAAAACGGTTCTTTTTCAGCGTCCCCATATGAAGTCCGGGACGCGCCACCTTAAGTCCCGTCATATCCGGCATCTGCTCAGGCACAAGATAAAGCTGTTCCCCAAACAGCACATATTCCTCCCGGCTGAGAAATGGCTCCGGAGCTATAAGCGTATTCCTTAAAAACACCTCAAACTCCTTCAGCACATCCCTTCTTTTTCTATCATCCAGATACCTTGCCTTCCCGTTCTTTCCTCCGTAATTCTCATAAGCCCCAGTGCCTTCCTTCCTGAGCACAGCTATAAAATGTCCCTCTCCCTCCAGCTTATGGGGCATAATCCTCATCGTTCTCTCCAGGTGCAGCTTAAAAAGCTGGCTTTCATCCTGGAAGCTTCCTCCCGTTATCTGCCCGTAACCGGCCCACTTGGGAATCCCCGCCGTAAAGCCTTTATAATGGGGCCTTTCCTCTACGCTGAAATTCTCATGTCCCTCCAGAAACCGCATAATCGTTCCTTCATTTTCCTCTGGCGCAAAGGTGCAGGTAGAATATACCAGACGGCCTCCAGGCTTTAGCATGTAAGCTCCGTAATCCAGAATCTCCGCCTGTCGTGCCGCGCACATTCTTACACGCTCCTCGCTCCACTCTTCTCTGGCCCTCTCATCCTTCCTGAACATTCCCTCACCCGAACAAGGGGCATCCACTACCACTTTATCAAAGAAGCCAGCAAAATGAGGCGCCAGACGTCCCGGTTCTTCATTGCAGACAACACAGTTTCTTATTCCCATCCGTTCTATATTTTGGGAAAGAACTTTTGCTCTGGCGGGATGAATTTCATTCGACAGTAAAAATCCCCTCCCTTCCAGCCTAGCAGCAATATGGCTGGATTTTCCACCCGGCGCTGCACAGAGATCCAGAACCGAATCTCCCGGCAGGGGTTCCAAAAGCTCCACTACCGCCATAGCGCTGGGCTCCTGTATGTAGTAAACCCCTGCCTCATGGTAGGGATGCTTGCCAGGCCTGTCCTGGCTTCCATAATAAAATCCCTCTTTAACCCAGGGAACCGGACGGAGGGAAAAGCCGGCTTTCTTCGCTACCTGTTGGGCAAGCCTGACTGCCCACAGTCCAGAGGCCTCTCCATGCCTAAGCTCTGCTTCCTGTCCATGCAGCTTCAGGCTGCTAAATCTCAGTCCCTGACTCCTCTCTTCAAGGTAACTGGCCTCAAAGGCCCAGTATTCATCTCCTAATAGCTCCTTCATCCGTTCCTGAAAACCAACTGGTAACTCTGACATATTCTTACACCCTTCATAAATATAAAATGAGCTGCTGCATCTATCATACAGCAACTCACCTTATCCTTCAATCCTTAATCTTACATACATGCTCCATCCAGAGAACCCGGACGGCCGGAATGTCACAAAAGCTACAGCATAATCTTATAATTGCCGTCTGCTTCTCCATTTATAACATAGTAGGCGGCGCTTTCATTGGCAACTATATACAGCTCAATGGTCTTGATCACAACACCCCTATGACTTTTCTTGAATGCCTTAACCGCCTGATCCAAAACCTCCTTAGCCACCAGATCCTTTCCATCAAACTGGAAATGAACGGCAACCTTAGGCTCTCTCTTTCTTGTTACCGGCTTTTTAGCTGCTGCCTTGGAAGTCTCCTTCTTCGCGGCAGCTTTCTTCTGAGCTGCCCCTTTGTCCGCAGAAGCTGCCGCCTTCTTTGCCGGAACTGCCTTTGCATCCTTTGTAACCGGAGCTGCTGTCCTTCCTTCTGCCTTTACTCCTGGCTTATCAACCGTTTCCAAAGCTGGCTTAGCTGCTTCTTTCATCCCTTTTTTCGATTCCACCATAATCCGTTCCCTCCTTTGCTTTCTATGTAGATCCTTATAAATGCCCCCCTGATGTGTTAAGGAAATTATAAAATTCTTTCCTGCATTTGTCAATAAAGCCCCGCTAAAAACCCGCTTAATATCAGAATTTTTCTTATACTCGGCTTTTGTATCAAAGGTCAGTCACTGAACCCCTGGGCCAGCCTCTTCCCCTGATGCAGAAGCTGTAAATCCGGGACCATATCCAGCTGTAGTGCCTGCCGTCTGGTTTTCCTTTTCATATGCTGCCGTAGTTTTATCTACTGGTTGGATGAATACCTCCGGCTGGGTCTGTGCAGGAGGGGAGGCCGGAGGCGGCACAGGCGAAGAAACGGCAGCCGCGGAAGCGGCTGGCGCTGCTGTGGGTGCGGCCGGCGCTGCTGTGGATGCGGCCGGCGCTGCTGTGGATGCGGCCGGCGCCTTACCTGACTCCTGACTGGATTTGGAATTTTCCGTACCTGGCAGATTATAACAGATCACCGGCATACCTGCATAGACATTCTCAAACAGTGTCTTGGCTGCGGCATAGGGCAAATTAATACAGCCATGGGAGCCATTGTTCTTATAAATACTGCCTCCAAAGCTGGAGCGCCAGCTTGCGTCGTGAAAGCCGATACCACCATTAAAAGGCATCCAAAACTTAACGGGGCTTCGGTAGTTCTCCCCTTTTAGCACTGCGTCCCTCTGCTTGTAGGTAAGTCCGAAAAGGCCAGGAGGCGTCGTATAGCCCTTAGAGGCATTACCTGACACAAAATCAGATTCCAGAATTAGCTCACCCTCTTTGTAAACGAACATGTGCTGTGCAGTCAGATTCACCTCCGCATAGGTGTTGCCATAATCAGGCCCATCGCGGCTGGCAGCTGTCTGAGAATATATAGGCTCCCTTGTAACACTTTCTCCTGACTCCAGAATCCGTATCAACTCCTGAACCTCAGCCGCCTGATTGATGCGCCATCCATAAAAACCACTGACCTCTATGGTATTTCCGTAGCTGGTCTTAAAAGAACGTGTTGTATAAGCAGTGTTATACTCCCTTGCCAGTTCCTTCACGTAATCCGCAATCATCTCTCCGTTGAGTGTAACAGTATCTCCGTTACCCACCAGCCACTGATGAATTCGCTCCCCATCCAGCACCTGTGTTTTATTTCCGAAGATATAAGTGACTGTCATATTTACATAACCGTTTCTAGCATCCCTGGCAGCTGCCAAAGCCGGGTTATCTGCCCGTATTGCGGCTGTCCGGTAGCAGCCCAGCACTTCCAGATCCAGCTCTGGGGCAAGCTTCATAACTCCACGGGAAACCGCCTCTTTTACTTTGGCCTCATCCAGCTGATTCCCTTCTGTCTCAGGTACTATGGTGTATCCCTGACCGCTTATGTAGTCTGACAGACAGGCGTCCCTGGGCGCTTCCGCCAGAGAGCTGTCAAAGCAGTCCAGCTTACTCAGAGTTTTACTAAGCCCTTCTTCATCAAAGGATATCATCGTCTTCAGCTCATAGGACGGCCCCTTTAGCAGATAGCGGGGCCAGGCGTAGGGATTCTGCTGCCTGATAATCTCCTCCAGGCTTCCGTCAAATACGGTATAAAGCCCGATGTCAGTTCCCTTTATCGTCTCTCTGCCATTTCCCCGCAGGAGAAGGCTCAGCTCATAGTCCTTCACACCAGCCGCTATTAATTCCTTAACCTCATCTGCGGTCTTACCGGTCACATCCATCCCATTTATAACCGTATGGGGCAGATATGCCTTTTGAAAGCTCACGACCTTATACATATAAAAACCGCTGGCTGCCACTGCCAAAGCCATGAAAATACCTACGGCTGGCTTCCAAGAAAAAGGCTTGCCCGGCTCTCTTTCTCTGAAGGAAGCTCCTCCTGCATGGCCCTGTTGAAACGTATCCTGACCCCTTTTTCCGGTGGCTTTGCCACGTTTTCTAACAGAAGTCCGGCTGCGGCTTCTGGGATTTTTCTGTTCCTTTACTCCCATTTTCTCCCCGAAGGCTTCCCCATAAGACCCATAGAGTGGTTTTGCCTGCGCTGCTGACTCCACCTGCCGGATAGACGCTTGAAGTTCATCTGCCAGTATTGCTGCCTGAGACCTTCCTTCTGTCCTAATCTCGTCCCTCATTCATCATAACCTTTCTATTTCTTCCATCAATCTGCAAATTCTGCTTTCCCCATACACCTTAATCCCGTGTGCCTCCAAACATTCTCCACACACTCCATCCCCCTGTATCAATGTCCCGGTAAATGTTCCATCGTAAATTATCCCTCTGCCGCAGGAGGGGCTTCTCTCCTTTAAAACTGCCGCCCTGCATCCATAAAGCTGAGCCAGTCTAAGAACCTGGGCCGCTCCCCGTTCAAAGGCTCCGGTCACATCCTCCCCGTCCTTTGTAAGAACACGGCCAAAACAACGCTCCGCAGGAGTTCTTGGTGTGGAGAGGCCTCCCATGATCTCCGGACACACTGGAATCAGATGATGTTCCTTCATAAGACCTGCCAGCTTAGGCTCCAAAACACCTGTTCCGTTATATCTGCATTCCACTCCCAGCAAGCAGGCGCTTACCAGTATATTCATATTCCTCACTCCTCTGTTTATGTATTAGACAAGATCGATTTTTAAAATCAATGAGCCCTGAAATCTTCTCTAAAGCCGTTTGTTATCTCCCAGCACCTTGCCGCTTAAGAGAAGAAAGGCGGCAGCAGAGGATATACAGGCCGCTACGTCCGATACCGGCTCTGCAAAAAATACTGACTCCACCCCAAAAAGCATAGGGATAATCAGCATTCCCAGAAAATAAATCAGTTTCCTGAACATAGAGAGGCTGACAGCCACCCTGGCAATTCCCATTCCCGTAAACCCGTCTACAATGGTATACTGAACTGCCAAAGGAATAATGCACATAGTACAGACCCGGATAGCCCGCTGTGTCACTTCCATATAAGCAGGATTTCTGGTAAAGATCTGTACAAAATATCCTGGGACAAGCTGGCCTATTATAAACATAATCGTTGTAAAGACCAACCCCAGGGCTAAAATATACTTCTGTGCCTTTCGTATCCGGTCTGGCCTCTTTGCACCATAATTATAACCTAAAACCGTCTGAGTTCCACCGGTAATTCCTCCCAGCGGCATGGTGATCATCAGCATAAAGCTCTGTAGGATCGTATTGCAGGTCAGAAGCATATCTCCTCTTCCCCCCTTCCCGTAGGCATTGATAACCATGTTCATAACGATAATGAGTACGCTGTCCGAAGCGATAATCAGAAAGGGGGAAAGGCCTACCAAAAGCACCTGCTTCATGTATCTTCCCCGATACCCGCCAAAGGTAATAGGAACCAGAGACCGGTCGCTGAATAGAAAGGCCAACACATAGATACAGGAGGCCATCTGTGACAGCACCGTAGCGATAGCCGCTCCCTTAACTCCTATATGCATTGAGAAAATAAATACCGGGTCCAGCACAATATTGCTGACAGCGCCTATCACGACTGATTTCATGCCCACCTTCGCAAAGCCCTGACAGATAATAAATTGGTTCATGCCTACTGACAAAAGGGAAAAGACGGTTCCCGCCAGATACCAGCTTAAATACTCATTCGCATAAGGAAAAACAGCAGAGCTAGCTCCAAACCACCTTAAAAGCCAGCCCTTTAACAGAAATGTCACAGTCATAATCACTAAGGCCATTCCTAAAAGAAGGGCAAAGCAGTTGGCTAACATGCTCTGGGCTGCCTTCTCATTCTTTTGTCCAAGCCGGATACTCATAAGAGGAGCTCCTCCCACTCCAATCCAGCTGGCAAAGGAGGATAAAAGAGTCACTACTGGCCCGCAGATGCCTACACCTGCCAGGGCTTCAGCCCCAATTACCGGAATGTTTCCTATATACATCCTATCTACAATACTATACAGCACACTCACAAATTGAGCCAGCATGGAGGGAAACGCCAACCTCCATACCAGCCCTCCTATTTTATCCGTATCCAGATTATTTTCGATCTTCACTTCCGCTCTCTCCTGAAGCTAGTTTGTAAACTTCCCATTGTCTAAAGCCAATGGACCTCCTGCTTCAATTTTCTCTATGTCTGAATGTATTTACATCCCGAACCAACTCTTTCAGGTTGTCCGTAAGTCCTTCAAAGGCGCCGTACTTATACAGATTTACAAAAAACATACCGATAGGCACAGCCAGAATCATACCCGCAATGCCGCTTACCTTAAAACCCACATACAAAAAGAAAAGGGTAAGAAGGGGTGGCATTCCCATGCTGTCTCCCACCAGCTTTGGCTGAACCAGCTGCCTGATAAATTGAGTCAGAATATAGAGGCCCAAAAGCCCTGCCGCAACATAGTATTCTCCCCCCAAAAGCTTAACAAATCCCCAGGGAATCAAAGCCGTTCCCGTACCAAATACAGGGAGAAAATCCAGTACCGCAATGAGAATGGCCCAAAGGGGCCCATCCTTTATGCCCAGCACAAGGAAACCTGCCGTTAGAATCAGCCAGACCACAACCATTATTTTAAACTGGGCCATAAAGTACCCACTCATAAGCCGTAATACATCTCTTTTCAAATGCTGGAGATACCGGCTTGCCCCCACTGGCAGATAGCCCTTGATCAAATTCACAATCCGCTCTCTATCCACAATGAAAAAATACGCAGAAAGCACCGTCACTACAAAATTGACCAGTACAGCCGGAAGGCTTCTGGCTACAGAGCCGGCGGCCTCCACAGTAGGAGAAGCCAGCTTTTCGGCCAGTGCTCCGATGAGAGCGCCTACATCATCTCCAATGCTCTCCCAGGACTGCCGAATGCCATCGGGTAAAAACTGAAACAAATGCCGGGTCCGTTCCAGGCTCTGGCTTATGTCCACCTCAATACTTGCATACAGGGCTGGAAGCTCCTTAAAAAAGCCCTGAAGCAGCAGAATACTTCTGGAAACCACCAGATAGATAAGCCCGATTACCAGGGCCAGGGCAATCACCACAATGACAATGGAGCTGTGCTTTCGCACCAGCTTCACCCTGCGCTCCAGAAAGCGAACCAGCGGATTAGCCATCATAGAAATAATCCACCCGATGACAAAGGGCATAAAAAACCGCAGAAATCTGGGACCTGCAAAGCACAGCAAAAGCCATCCGGCTGCAGGAATCATAATATTCAGGAAAAGCCGCAGATAATGCCGCCATCCAGCTCCGTTTTTCATTCTTCCATCACCTGTCCTGTTACATTTTTTTAATAAAGCCTTCTGTCATTTTCCCTTTAGATACTCCTCCAGAAAATGAAAAAGGGCATCCATCTCCTCATCGGTTCCGATGCTGATTCTCAGGCTACTCTCCAGCCTTGGGGCATGAAAATAGCGTACGTAAATCTGTTCATTTTTAAGGGCTTCAAACAGCTGTTGCGCAGGTGCCCATCGGTGGGAAGCAAAGATAAAGTTAGCTCTGGAATCAGGAAAGCGAAAGCCCAGCTCCCTCAGGCGCGCCTTAGCCCTCTCCCTGGTTGCCACAATTTTCTTTGTGGTTTCGCAAAAGTAAGCCTCATCCTTCACTGCCTCCACTCCCATCACAATGGAGGGAAGGTTCATGGTATAGGAGTTATAGGAATACTTTACATCAGAAAGGGCTTTGATCAGGGCAGGGCTTCCCACCGCAAAGCCGATACGCAGACCAGCCATAGACCTGGACTTGCTGAAGGTCTGAACCACCAGCAGATTTTCATACGTGCTTATAAGCTCAAGTGCGGAGGGTCCCGCGAAATCAATATAAGCCTCGTCCACGATCACCACTACGTCCCGGTTGGCCCGTAGGATCTCCTCCACCTGATCCAGAGGCATATAAAGGCCTGTAGGCGCATTGGGATTCGGAAATATAACGCCTCCATTTTCCTTCTTATAGTCCCCGGTTCTGACAAAAAAATCCTCATCCAGAGCAGGCGTTTCGTAGGGTATCCCAAAAAGGCTGGCCCATACAGGGTAAAAGGAATAGGTCACATCTGGGAAAAGCACCGGCTTATCTGAATTAAAAAAGGTGAGAAATGCCATAGCAAGCACATCATCCGAGCCTACGCCCACAAAGACCTGGTCCTCTCCTACTCCGTAACGCTTTGCCAAAGCCCTGACAAGCTGAAAGGCCCCAGGATCCGGGTATTTGCGCAGCTGAGCCGTATCCATTTCTGCCAGGGCTCTGGCAACTCCCGGAGCCGGGGGATATGGGTTTTCATTTGTATTCAATTTAATCAGCCGTTCACCCTTTGGCTGATCCCCTGGCACATAGGGAACCACCCGTCGTATATTCTCTTCCCATAGCTTCATATTGTGCAGCACCTCCATCCTCCTTTTATTGATTCATTCCATAGGCTTTAGCTACCTTCTCAAATTCCGGAAGGGCACGCTGAATCTGTTCACTGGAAACGCAATATGCAATTCTTACATAACCGGGGCATGCAAAGGAACTTCCCGGCACAACCAAAATATTATGCTGTTTACAGATGCCGCAAAACCGTTTTTCATCTGCTTCAGGTGCTTTTACAAAGAGATAGAAAGCCCCTTCCGGCTTTACACACTCAAAGCCTGCCCTTATAAGTCCGTTGTATAAAAGATTCCTGTTCCGGTCATAGGCCTCAAGATCCACCTTCTCATCCACACAACGCAGAATCGCCCTCTGCATCAGGGACGGTGCGTTTACTGAACCCAGCACACGGTTTGCAATGGTTGCCGCAGTAAATACCTGGCCGCTTTCCTCTAACTCATCTGGAATTACCAGATAACCGATACGCTCTCCTGGAAGAGATAAAGTTTTACTGTAGGAATAGGCAACCACCGTATCGTCGTAGAACCTGGTCACATAGGGAACCTCCACACCATCATAGGCTAGTTCCCGGTAAGGCTCGTCGGAAATCAGGACAATGGCGGTTTTAAGCTCCTCTTCTTTGGCCCTTAGAATATCCGCCAGCCTCGCCAGCGTTTTTGCGGAATAAACTACGCCTGTCGGATTATTGGGGGTGTTAATAATCACGGCTTTGGTTTTGGCGTTTATCTTTTTCTCCAGCTCATCCAGATTGGGCTGGAAGGTTTCCGTATCAGGTGAAATTACAATCAGCCTGCCGTCATAATTAGATACATAATTTCCATACTCTACAAAATACGGAGCAAATACAATTACCTCGTCCCCAGGATTTAAAAGGGTCTTTAAAATCACATTTAAGCCGCTGGCTGCGCCTGCGGTCATGAGTATATTATTCTGGTGGAATTTCGTGTTAAAGCGGCGGTTTAAGGATTTTGCAATAGCAGCCCGCACATCTTCAAAGCCTGCGTTGCTCATGTATCCATGGACAAAGACAGAATTCTCCTCCTTAAGAATATCGCAGATCGCCATATTGACCGACTGGGGAGCGGGCACATTGGGATTTCCCAGGCTAAAATCAAATACATGCTCCTCTCCATAGATGGCCGCAAGACGCCTGCCCTCCTCAAACATGGCGCGGATCGCGGAGTTATGATTCACCAACGGCTTTATCTTCTCTGATATCATACATATGTCCTCTCTTTCCCTGTCTGTCCATCCTTTTTCCAGTTAATCCCTCTGTAGCTATGATTGTAGCTTTCCCTGGTTGGATTGTCAATCCATTTTCAGCGTCTGCCCTCCAAGACCGGTAAGCTGCCTTTCCGCAAAGTGAAAAGCAGGCACTCTTTCAAAAAGAATCCCCGCTTTCCCAT
Organism: Clostridium porci; assembly: GCF_009696375.1. Classification (GTDB taxonomy): domain Bacteria; phylum Bacillota; class Clostridia; order Lachnospirales; family Lachnospiraceae; genus Enterocloster; species Enterocloster porci. The sequence continues at coordinate 193,286 of NZ_VUMD01000001.1, read as the reverse complement.
GCAATCAGATCACCCAAAAATTATCGGTGCATACAATTTTCCGATACAGCTCGAATCTGGACCATTTATTAAAGAACTCCGTCCGCTCATTTGCTTTCATATGCTCCAGCTCATACCTGAAATTATCGAAATCCGCTTCGCTTTTAATGTATAAAGCGAATCCACGCTCATCCACAACCGGCAGCCCTGTAAATTGATACGCTTCCAGCGGAATAATATCCTGAATCCTCTGGCTTCGGATTAAAACAGCAACCCTGCTTTCTGCAGCCACAATATCAAAGTAGTCCGGGTATTGATAGCTATCCCCCGCAACCGGCACTAAATCACCTGCATGATAGGTTTTCTCCCCTCCGTTCATCCTGGATAGAGCAGCCTGATCCAGATTAAAATACAGCTCTTCAAATATGTAGCCTCCTGCTTTCAATTCACCCTTTTCAAAATATGGCTTTTCGTCTGCCGCATGATGCACCTCTTCCACAACGCCGCAGGCAGATGTCATATGGGAAACACGGTCAATTAAAATCAGTTCGCCCAGGGTCTTATTTCGCTTAAAAGTATCCACTACTATTTTTTCAGCAAATTCTATGCGGCATAAAGCAATTTCATTCTTTTCAATATAGGGAGCCGGTATCTGCTCTCCTGTATTTACATCTACCTTATAGAAAATTTCCCGTACTGTCCCAGGAAGCTTCCTAGTTCCTAGCTTCACTAGATACTCTTTTCCAACAAAAAGCTTTTCATCATCCATCCACAAAAGAGAGACTGTAACCTGTTTCTCCACCGGCAGCTCCTTCCAGCTAGTAAGCACGCACCCACGGCTTACATCCACCTCTTTATCCAGCTGTATCGTAACCGCTTGCCCCGCAGCTGCCTGCTCCGCCTTTGCATCGCCGTTTAATATTCCCTTTACCGTGGCGGTTTCCTTGCTTGGAAGTGTGGTAACGACATCTCCAACCTGAATTTTGCCACACTCAATCTGGCCCTGAAAGCCTCTAAATTCATGGTTGGGCCTGCACACTCTCTGTACCGGTAGATAAAATACATCCCCTGCCTCCTGCCGGGAGACATCCACTTCCTCCAGATACGATAAAAGAGGCTCCTCTTCATACCATGGCATATTGCCGGAAGCATGGGTTACATTATCTCCCGCTGTGGCACTGACTGGTATTATTTTTACACTGTAAAGACGCAGCTCGTCAGCCAGGGCTTTAATATCCCCTTTCACTTTCTCAAAACGGGCCTGGCTGTAATTCACCAGATCCATCTTATTAACAGCAAATACAAAATACCGGATGCCCATCATAGCGCAGATTCTGGCATGCCTCCTGGTCTGGACGAGAACGCCCTGCTTCGCGTCAATCATAACAATAGCAAGCTGGGCAAAGGAGGCTCCTACCGCCATGTTTCTGGTGTATTCCTCATGCCCCGGCGTGTCTGCCACAATAAAGCTTCTTCTGGCTGTGGTAAAATAGCGGTACGCTACATCAATCGTAATTCCCTGCTCCCGCTCAGCCATCAGGCCATCCAGCAAGAGAGAATAGTCAATCTCCCCACCTCTGGAGCCAATCCTGCTGTCCAGAAGCAGCGCCTTTTCCTGATCCGCATACAACAGCTTTGAATCATACAAAATATGTCCAATCAGCGTTGACTTACCATCATCCACACTTCCGCATGTGATAAATTTTAACAATCCGCTCATTCTAGAAATACCCCTCCCTCTTTCTCTTTTCCATGCTCGCAGCTCCGCCGTCCTTATCAATCACACGGCTGGTCCGCTCAGACTCAACAGAAGCTAAGGTTTCATGAATAATTTCATCCAGCGTCTCCGCATCAGATTCTATACCCCCTGAGAGAGGATAGCATCCCAGGGTACGGAACCGGATCTTTTTCATCTGCGGCACCTCGCCCGGCTCTAAACGCATACGGTCGTCATCTACCATAATGATGTTGCCGTCTCTGTATACCATCGGACGCTCCGCCGCAAAGTATAAGGGCACAATCGGAATCTGTTCGCGCTTAATATACTGCCAAATATCCTTCTCCGTCCAGTTAGAAATGGGAAACACCCGGATGCTTTCTCTCTTATTAATTTCTGTATTATACAGCTTCCACATCTCCGGTCTCTGGTTTTTGGGTTCCCAGGCGTGGGATTCATTTCGGAAGGAAAAAATGCGTTCCTTTGCACGGCTTTTTTCCTCATCCCGCCTGCCGCCTCCAAAAGCAGCCGTAAATCCATACTGATTCAGCACCTGCTTTAAGGCCTGGGTTTTCATAATATCCGTATAGGCGCTCCCATGGTCAAAGGGATTGATTCCCTGTCTAACGCCGTCCTCGTTTATGTATTCCAACATTTCTATGCCAAGCTCTGAGGCCGTTTTATCACGAAATTCTATCATTTCCTTAAATTTCCAGGTTGTGTTTACATGTAAAAATGGAAAGGGAGGTTTTTCCGGGTAAAACGCCTTCATCGCAAGACGGAGCATTACGGAGCTGTCCTTTCCGATTGAATACAGCATCACAGGCTTCTCACACTCTGCCGCCACCTCTCTGATAATATAAATCGCCTCTGCTTCCAGTTCATCTAAATGTGATAATCTGCTCATAAGCAACCGTCCCTCCTAATATTGGTTTGAATTACGTCTATCAAGCTCAATGGTTCTTATATGTCCGTCCAATCCCACAATCTTCCAATGGAGCATATGCCCTTTAGAGGTCACATACATCCTGCTGCCATTCCCTCCTATATCCGCGCCCAAAAAAAACTCAATCGCTCCTGGCGAACATTCCTTTAGGCAGGACGCGCATCCCCAGCAGTCCCTTGGATAATCCATATTGGCCTTTTCCCTTGAAATGGATATTAGAGTTCCCGGACAAACCTCGGCGCACCTGCCGCATCCAACACATTTTTCCTTATTGATCCGAATGCTCATATTCCGCCTCCTTTACAAGCTCTCTCCAAAACGTATGTATTTCGCCGTTTTCCAGCCTTGAGTTCAGATATTTTTCATAATCCGTTTCTGTATCTGGATAATCCAGATGCTCATTAAAGGAATGCCATCTGGTCTCCTTACGCCCGGACAAATGCGCGATTACCGCCAGGCAAACCAGCAGCCTTTCTTTTAATTCATAGGCAAATAAAAGCTCATGCATATTGGAGGCAGCAACAAAATCCGCCTGCTGCTGGAGCCTTATGATCTGATCCCTTGCAATACAAAGCTGTCTTTCATTGTACTGGTAACTGCTGGAAATGCCGCCTGCATACTCATCCATGACCTTCTGCATGGCCTCCTCCAGTTCTTCTATGGTATAAATGGCTCCTTCTTCGTTCAGTATCCGCTCATACTCCTGTAAGATACCATCAGCAAGGGCCCTAATGGAAGCTTCTGTTTTCTCCTCTGAGTCTTCACCTTCCCCAGCTTTTCCTGACAGCTTTTCTATCATATCCAGTGCAGCCAGCTTTCCCTCTGCCAAAGCGCCGGTTACATATTTTTGCGGACAGCCCCCTGCCACATCGCCTGCAGCATAAAGTCCTCTGACCGTAGTCTCTCTTTTTGTGTTAATCCAGTAGCCGCTTGCGGTATGTCCCCCCACAATATAAGGCTCCGTTCCCTGAATCTCCACATCCTGCCCGCTTGGGCCCTTCCCAGCTTCCATCCATTTCAGCGTCTGACTTGGGGCCATGTTCAGATATGCCTTAAGCAGCTCATCCTCCTGCTCCTTACTGATGCCCGTTGTCCTTAGATAGCACGGCCCCCTTCCTGACTGATTCTCCCGAACCGTTCCATACACACGTTCACTGGTGGTAAGACCATACTTTGCTTCATACACCTCTCCCCTCCCGTTTACCTGCTTTGCCCCAACTCCCTGTGCAATGGTTCCTGTGGGGGCAATGGTATCCTTACAGCGAAGCGCTATAAAGCGCATTTCAAAGGTGGTCATTTCCGCTCCGGCCCTTAAGCCCATAGCATAGCCAGCCCCTGTATTAAAGGGGGGATACCACATTTTATGCCTTGAAAATCCCGGATTGTTTGGCCGGTACAGGCCGGAGGCCCCGCCAGTGGCGACCAAAACCGCCTTTGCGGCAATCACATATGCAGTGTTTTCAACCACAGAAAAGCCAACCGCGCCATAGACCCTCCCCTGCTCCACAAGCAAATCCGTAATGTTGATATGGTTGAGCACAGACAGCCCTTCCCCTTCTTCTACCGCCTTTGCTAAAATCGGCTTTATGTTTTCTCCATTTATCTTAATGTTTCGATTGCCCCGAGCAGCGTATGCTCCTGTCTCATCCTTTAAAATAACCAGTCCCAGCTGTTCCAGATCTGCCGTCAATTCATTAAAATGCTCTGCCGCAGACAGAAGTAAATCCTGGCGGACAATTCCTTTTGCGTCCTTCACAGCATAATCCACATAATCCTGGGGCTTTCTTCCCTTTGTAATATACGCATTGATCGCATTTACCCCTGCTGCTAGACAACCGCTTCTCTTAATGTTCGCTTTCTCCACGATGAGTACAGACAGGCTGCTGTTTCGGCTAAGTGTAAGGGCCCCATAACAGCCTGCCGTTCCTCCTCCAATAATAAGCACCTGCGTTTGAAGCTGTTTAACTTCCAATTTCCTTTTCATCTTTTCCATCCCCTGGCCCTTGGATATCAGCAAAGCTGCTGACCAATGCCTCATCTCCCTGTTCTTAATGATAGTTTCTTATTTTGTTACATCATTATAAACCTATTAATATTATATGTAAATAGGTAATTTAAAAATGACAGCATTTTTTTATTAACTGCCCCTTCTGCAAATCAGACAGCCTTACCTTTACATCCGGGCTTCTCCAAGTCTGATTCAAGCAGAAGGCAAAGCAGATGGTGCAGACAGAAGGGAATATATTAACATTGAAAGCAACCTTCCAGATTATGGGCAAATGTATTGAATCTGGCCCTTTTACACATACCGCAAAAAACACGGTTCCAGCAGCTATTAAAAAGCTACATGAAACCGTGTTTTTATTTGGGGTAACAACCTGATGATGCTTCCTTTTCTTTAAAACAGAGTCTGCTGCTCATACTCTGCCAGCTTCTTTAGAAGAACCGGCCTCTGCTCCAGGATACGCATCACAGCCCTGTCATTCAGAACCCATTCCTCAAGCTGATCCCGCTCCAGAATCAGAGGCATTCTGTCATGGACTCCCCTGACCGAAGCATTGGCCCGCGTCGTAAGAATCACGAAACGATCCCCATCCTCAAAGGAACTATAAAAGCCTGCCATGAACATCACCTGCAAATCCATTCTCTGAAAGGTTATCTTCTCCTTACTTCTGTTCCACTCATAAAACCATGCAGCGGGGACAATGACCCGGCGGCAGCGGATTCCCTCGTAAAACATCCGTTTCTCCAACACAGATTCCGATCTAGCGTTGAAGATCACCTTATTTCCAGAAAACCCCGGATATCCCCATCTCTGCCAGGCCGCAGTCAGTCTGTTTCCTTTTTTGAGCAGCACCGGAGCCTGCTTTGCAGGATATACGTCATAGCCCAGCTTATCTCTCCAAAGCCGCTCGTCCAACTCCCGGACTGTGTTTCTGATTTCTCTGGCCGTTTCCTCATCAATATAGTATCTTCCGCACATAGCCTGCTCCTTTCTTCCCTTCGGAAAATGTACATAATGCAGCATTGCACTTTCGCGTGCCACCGAACCAGCGCGGTATCATATCTGGCGATATGATACCATATCCATATCCATCCCAAATCTACAAAAAACCTTACGGATGCTATTATTTCCAGGTCATTCCCTATATATCCTGCTTCTGTCTTACCATTACCGATGCAGACAGGAAATTTTTTCCAAGGCCTTTTCCGATTCCTTTATCCCTTTTATCTCGTCAAATCCCCTGCTTTTTCAATCGGGATTCCTTCAAACAGCTTCAAAAGCTCCGGCGTTACATGCTCCCCGGTAAACACACAAGTTACCGTTCTTCCTCCAGAAAGCACAAGGCTGCCTGTAATTCCCTTTAATGAATGCTCAGGCGGATCATAGAGGTAATTCAGACTGTAGCAATCCTCCTGTGCCATAGCGTCCATCAGCGTCTTTATATCCTTCTGATCCCGAAACTCCAGAAAGCCATCTCCCCTGTAGTTTGGATTCAGCTTCTTGAGAGCCTCCAGCCCCTCTCCCTTGGGCAGATCGCTATAGGAACCAGAGTCGTCCCTTTGAAGTACGGGCAGCACATTCAGCACGACAGAATCTACCTTATCAGGAACAAAATAGGTTCCCGGCAAAATATCCTGCTGTTTAAGAAGGGCTATTGTACGTGTAAAGGAGGGATACACCGGCCAGAAATAGTCATAGTTTTGAGAAAAATTTAATTCCTCCCACGACTGGTAGCTGTAATTCCACCTTAGGTGCTCCTCCAAATCTCCTGCGTTCTTCTGCCGCATGTATTTGGCCGCGGCATCAGTCACAAAGCTGATTCTTCCTAAAGGAAGCTCCGCCATTCGTTCCTCCACACTAAGCTCCATCAAATCTGACTGATAGGCCTCCAGTATCCTCTTCGATATTTCTCTGTCCTCACCTGCGCTCATCATTTGACCTGCCTCACTGTACACTACCTGACACACCTCAGAGGGAGCCTGACCTAAAATATCGTAAAGGCCTTCTTTATACTCCTGACTGCCGTAGATGGCTCTGTATGCATCCATAACAGAGCTGATAGGTATATTCTGATACTCCCGGCTCACCTTCCGACCATCCTTTAGCTCATAGCAGACCGTAATCGTCGTAAAGAATTTTTCCTCCGTCTCTTGTTCACCTTCTTGCTTTCCTGCAAGGAAAACAGCAGTAGGGCCGTCAGCTCCACCTATCGTTGTATAGGAAGCCGCCGCATAGCTTTTCTGAGCATTGCGGCCTTCCAGCCTCCGGTCTCTTCCTTCTAGGGTTCTGTCCCTGCTTTCTTCCACAATTGCAAGCACTGAATCCAGATCCGACAGCTTCATATTATTTTCAATATACACATACATAGGCTTATATTTCATGGTCAGAGCGCCGTCCTCATTCTCTGTAAACTCCGGGCGGCCTCTCCGCTGATGATCCTGTTCTACATCCAGACTTGCAAAAACCACACTTTCCTTCTTTGGAAGATAAGAATCATAGCCATACCAATCAAAGCGGAAGCTTAAAAATAGCAGTATCGTAATCACCAAACTAAGGCCCAACTGAAGCTTATTGGCAAAAAGCTTTTTAAAATCAAAATGATATATAATCTCTATGATACAGTGGGACAAAAGCACTGACACAACTGCTCCGAATATCCCCCATTGCACCCTGTTTTGCAAAATCCAGAAAAACATCCCCCCAGACAAGCCAAAGCCTATTACCATAATCAGCCTGATTGGAGCCTTGCTGCGCCTGAAAGCCATGGCTCTGCCCGCCGCTTCACTTGGCCGTATACGGTACAGCCAAAGGGACAAAAGTGTCAGAGCCGGCACTGCGGCCACCGAACAGAACAGCTCCGGCACATGCTTTCCCAAATCCTTAAGCTTCCAGGAAAGAGCCTCCATATAGATGCTGAAGGGCGAAAGATACTTAACCCCCCACCAGAAAGGCGAGTGCTCGTTGGTCCACATATACCTGGCTGTGGTAACAAAGAACATCTGACAATAGGCAGACAAAAGGAACATAATTCCGGGAAGGAAGAAAAAGAAAACCCCTGCTGCCAGAATCCCCACTACCATGTTGCCTGTCATCATCATGGCAATTACCACTGTGGCATACATCAGCATAAAGTAAAGCATATTGAAAGCCCACCCGCCTGCAAGAGAGCCTGCAATCGCTCCTAATGGCACACCGTAGGCCATGGCTACCACTGTCAGAAGGAGCAGGTTGATTCCATAAGCCACACCGGTCATAAGAATCCCACCCATAAACTGACAGCCAAATAAAGCCTCTCTCTTTACAGGAAGGCTATGATAAAAATCCACCTTCTGCTTATTATGGAGATAAGAAAAGCTGGAAACACCGATTACCAAAGCCGCAACAATCAGAAGAAAGGGCGCAAGCCCGTTGCCAAAGCCCGCCTGGCTCAGTACCACCTCTGTCCTAAGAGAGAGCAGCTTTTCTCTGAACTGGGCTTCCGGTATCGTTCCGTCATTAATAAATGGCCTTTCATTATTAAAGGATACGTAGTTCGTATTCTCTGCGCCCTCCAGGGCCAGAGCCAGCCCGATGGGAAGGGAGAAGAAAAATACCAGAAAGGTCAGGGCAACAGCCCATGTACGCCGTTTTAAATCTTCCTTTAAAAGCTTAGAGAACAAGTTTCCGTATATCATACCCGGCCACCTCCGTTTCACTAATAAATATTTCCTCCAAAGACAGAGGGATGCACTCAAAAAATACCGGATTATAGGAAGACATAATTGCCTCCACCTCATCCCTGCTCCCCCTCACTGTCAAGGTGCAAAGCCTCCCTCTCTCCTCTACGCTCACCTTATCCAGCCCAATCAGATCCTCCGGCTTCATCTCCGGCTGAAGGACACACTGAAGCTTATGAATATTCAGCTTCATAGCATCCAGATCTTTGGAAAGGAGTATCCCTCCCCTGTGAAGAAGCCCCACATGGTCGCAAATATCCTCCAGCTCTCTTAGATTATGAGACGCGATAACAGGCGTCAAATTTCTATCTTCCATATCCGCCGCAAATATGCTTTTTACAGTCTGCCGCATAACCGGATCCAGGCCGTCAAAGGTTTCGTCACAAAAAAGATAATCTGTGTTAGCGCAGACGCCGCAGATAACCGATACCTGCTTTTTCATGCCCTTGGAAAAGGTATGAAGCTTCCGTTTCTCATCCAGGCCAAAATTACTCATCAGCTTGTGAAACCGATTCTCGTTAAAATCCTGGTATACCTTTTTATAGTAATGCATCATTTCCAGCGGAGTGGCGTTGCTGAAAAAATACTGCTCATCGGAAATATAGAAAAACCGCTTTTTAGCCGGAATATTTTCAAACACCTCCTGTCCGTCTATGGTAATGTAGCCCTCGTCAGGCTTCAGTATTCCGCTGGCAAGCCTTAAAAAAGTAGACTTCCCAGCGCCGTTGGTGCCTATCAGGCCGAACACGCTGCCTTCCCTGATGACAGCATTGATACAATCTACAGCCACAATATCCTCAAAGCGTTTTGTAAGATTTACTGCTTCAATCATTCCTCTTTCCCCTTTCTGTAACAGTCTGACGCCTCCTTTGCCTAAGCAGCGCTTCTATCTCCTCCTCTGTCACTCCTATCCTCAGTCCCTCCTCAACAGAGGCGATAAACCGCTCCTTCCACTCCTTCTGAACCGCCGTCCTGATACGGCTGTTATCTGCCACAAAGCTGCCTTTACCCTTAACAGAATAAATATATCCCTGCCGCTCCAGCTCCTGATAAGCCCGCTGGATGGTATTTGGATTAATGGAAAGGTCTGTGGCAATGCTCCGAACAGAAGGAAGCTTGGCATCCTGGGGCAAAATCTCCCGGAATATCAGCTCCTGAAACCGCTCCACCACCTGTTCATATAAAGGTCTCCTGTCCCTGTAGTCCAGCACAATCATCCGTCTCTCCTCCTTTCTACTGCAATATATGTATGGTTATAGCACCTGACAGCCAGTCGGGTCTTTATCCATCTTGCTGCTCAAGCCGTCAGAATGTAAGGAGCAGCGGATATACCGGCTTCATTTCTTACACTTCGCGTCCATTGATTCGACTCCCCATTCGCAGCGTTGGTTTTATGCAGGTTGAACTGCCTCCGGTATGTTCGAGCCACACCACAATAGATAGAAAGGGCAATGAGTCCTTACAGGCTCATTATTCGCTCACATATCTCGCGTGTATTAACCGAACTAATACAGTCATTATAAATTTACCATAGTTCCAAATAAAAAACAATAAAAATTTTTCTTAAGATTCCTTACTGGTATCTTTAAAAGTACTACTGCATATTTTAAAAATTTCTGGTATACTGGTAAGAGATTACAAACAGACTTTAAGGAGGTTTCTATGTCCGGCGCCATGTTCTTTAGTCTGCTGCTAAATATCGGCCTTCTGGTGCTGATCGCAACCCTGTTAACAAAAATACCCGTTGTTCGGAATATGCTTCTGGAGGGCAGCGCCTCCATCGGCTCCAAAGCTGCCCTGACTGTCATTTTCGGATCTGTCAGCATTATATCCACATATACCGGGTTCAGGGCTCAGAGCGCGATTGTAAATACCCGTGTCATAGGAGTCCTGGCCGCAGGCCTTTTGGGCGGTCCCTATGTAGGCATGGGCGCTTCCATGATCGGCGGAGCCCACCGCTATCTTTTTGATATTGGCGGATTTACCGCCCTTTCCTGCGCCCTTTCCACCTTTATGGAGGGATTTATAGGCTCCATCTTTTCCAGGAGGTTTAAATCAGGTAAAATAAACGGCACAGGAATCTTTTTCATTACAGCTCTGGCCGAAGCAGGACAGATGGTAATCATTCTCCTTATCTCCCGTCCTATCTCTGCCGCTCTGGCTCTGATTAAGCTGATTGCTTTTCCTATGATTATAATGAATGCCGTAGGTATGGTTATATTCATCGGAACCCTTAATATGGTATTTATTGAGGAGGACAGCCAGTTCGCGGAAAAAATGCGGCTGGCCCTTGGGATTGCAGAGCAAAGCCTGCCCCATCTGAGAAAGGGATTGTACAGCGCCGCAGATATGGAATCTGCCACTGAAATTATCTATACCTCCACCGCCTGTACTGCGGTAATGATAACAGACACAAAGGAAATACTGTCCATTAAAGGGGACGAATGGTGCAGCCATTTGAAAAGCAGGACTGTGCTTCAGCCAATTCTGGAGTCCATTAAGGATCAAAAACCCACCATTTTCTCCCATGTAGAGAAGATGAATCCGCTGTATCCTGTACTAAAGAATCACATGATTGTAGCCGCGCCTCTCATCAAGCTGGACAAGCCGGTAGGCAGCCTTACCATGATGGTACAAAAGCATTGGCACACCTCCCAGGTTAACCTGAATTTTGCCGTCGAGCTGGCAAAGCTATTTTCAACTCAACTAGAGCTGTCCGATCTGGATTATCAAAGGCAGCTTCGCAGAAAGGCCGAATTTAAAGCCCTTCAATCCCAGGTAAACCCTCACTTCCTCTACAATGCCTTAAACACCATTTCCTATGTATGCCGTGAAAATGCGGACAGGGCCAGAGAGCTGCTGCTAGCCCTCTCCTCCTACTACCGCCAGACTCTGGAAAATGATCAGTACATGTTGGGTATCCACACAGAGCTAAATCATGTAACCAGCTATCTGGAGCTGGAAAAGGCCCGGTTCGAGGAAAAGCTTCAGGTAGAGGTAGAGGTGGAGGCTGGGCTGGACTGCATGGTTCCGGCCTTCATACTTCAGCCTCTTGTGGAAAATGCCATTCGCTACGGCGCAGACAAAAAAGGAAACCGCCATGTGTCAATTAAAGCCCGCACCCAGGGAAGGATGACTGAAATATCTGTAAGTGATAAGGGTCCGGGCATCCCGTTCCAGGTTATCACCAATCTGTTGGCAGGAATATCTGTCTCAGGTGTAGGGCTTATGAATGTACATAAGCGTTTAAAAAGTATTTATGGAGAAGAAAATGGGCTCAAGATAGAAAGCTCTCCGGCCGGAGCCAGGGTATGGTTTTTGGTGCCGGCCCCTTCGTCATTCCTTCACTTACAAGGAAAATAAGGAGATTCTGTTATGAAAATATTGGTAATTGATGATGAACGCCCTGCAAGAAAAGAACTGATCCAGCAGATTCTGGATCTATACCCCGAAAGCCAGATCCAGGAGGCTGACAGCGGCTTTGAGGCCCTGAAATGCATCAGAGGCCAGAACTTTGACCTGATGTTCGTAGATATTAATTTAAATGATATGGAGGGAACGGCGCTGGCAGGCGAAGCCAAGGGGATTCTGCCCTATGCTCAGATTGTATTTGCCACCGCTTATTCCCAATATGCAGTGAAGGCCTTTGAGCTGGAAGCGGACAATTATATTTTAAAGCCCTTTGACCCGGAACGTCTAAAGAGGGTTCTGGAAAAATGTCACAGAGACTATACAACCCTGCTGGAAGCGAAAGGCCGCCAGCTGCAGACAACCGCAAAAGCTCAAGGAGAGGCTTCTCCAGAAGCATTTTCCTCCAACCGCCTGGCCATTAATGTAAGCCGAACCTTCATATTGCTGGATATAGAACAGATTGTATACATAGAAACAGCCGGCCGCAGCTGCATCATTCACACCACCTCCAGAGACTACAGGGAAAACCAGCTTCTGGGAGAATATGAAAAGCGGCTTTCCTCCAAAGTTTTTTTCAGGATACACAAAAGCTATCTGGTCAATCTCAATTACATTGCGGAAATGTTCCCCTGGGCTAACAACAGCCTGGCCCTCAAGTTACAGGGCTTCGAAACAGCCATTCTTCCTATAGGACGGGAAAAGGTTAAGCATCTAAGACAGTTGCTGGGAATTTAGCCTCCATATGGAAAGCACATTTCTACAGCCGTTAACAGCCGTTCATGAACCGAATCAGGATGTTTGTGCACTTGGCTGAACATTTTACTCAAAAACTATTTTATATTGTATATTATTCTAATATAATTGTGTCAAATATAAAGATTCTATAAACTTTTAACAAGGAGGTAGGTTTATGATTAGTTTCTTCGTATGTTTGGCGCTTTTAATCGGAGGTTTTGCAGTTTACGGTAGGGTGGCTGAAAAATCCTTTGGCCCTGACGACCGAAAGCCACCGGCTTTGACTATGACGGACGGAAGTGACTATGTCCCTATGGGCACGGCCCGCATCTTCCTCATACAGCTTCTGAACATAGCAGGCTTAGGCCCTATCTTCGGAGCGCTGGCAGGCGCATGCTGGGGGCCCAGCGTTTTCCTGTGGATTACGCTTGGAACCCTTTTGGGCGGAGGCGTTCACGATTATATGGTAGGCATGATGTCCATGCGTCATAAGGGAGCCAGCGTCTCAGAGCTTGCAGGCACCTATCTGGGATCTGTTATGAAGCAGGTTATGCGGGTGTTTTCCGTAGTTCTGCTTGTATTGGTAGGCGTTACCTTCTCCACTGGACCCGCCAATCTGCTGGCTATGCTTACCCCTCAGGTGCTGGACGCAAAATTCTGGCTGGTTGTGGTTCTGATTTATTACTTTATCGCTACTTTCGTTCCCATTGACAAGGTTATTGGAAAGATTTATCCAATTTTTGGAATCTGCCTGATCATCATGGCATTGGGCGTAGGAGGATCGATCCTCCTCGGCGGCTATCACATTCCAGAAATCACCCTCTCTAACCTGCATCCAAATGGAACTCCCATCTGGCCCGTTATGTTTATATCAGTAGCATGCGGCGCTATCTCAGGCTTCCATGCAACCCAGTCCCCTCTGATGGCACGTTGCCTTACAACTGAAAAGGATGGACGCAAGGTCTTCTACGGAGCCATGGTTGCGGAGGGAATTATCGCTTTAATCTGGGCTGCGGCAGGAGTTGCTTTCTACAACGGCACAGGCGGTCTTTTAACGGCTCTTGGCAACGGCCAGTCCGCAGTTGTATATGAAATCTGCTTTACCCTTTTAGGACCGGTAGGAGCGGTTATCGCTATGATTGGCGTTATCGCCTGCCCTATCTCCTCTGCCGACACCGCATATCGAAGCGCCAGGCTGACCCTGGCGGATTGGTTCCAATATGACCAGAAGCCCGTTAAAAACCGCCTGATTCTTACCATCCCCCTTCTGGGAGTAGGAACCGTCCTCACCCAGATAGATGTACAGATTATCTGGAGATACTTCTCCTGGAGCAATCAAACTCTGGCTATGATCGCGCTCTGGGCTGCCAGCGTTTACTTGTTCCGTAAAAAACGCCTGTACTGGATTACAGCCCTTCCCGCAACCTTTATGTCTGCCGTATCCTGCACCTACATACTCATGGCTGACGAGGGACTTCGTCTTTCAATCGCCATCGCTTATCCCGCAGGTCTTATCTTCGCGGCGCTCTGCTTAGGAACCTTTGTATTCACATGCATTATGGGCAAAGGAAAACACGCAGACGCTTCCTCAGCGGAAGCCCCATACGTCAGCTAGCGCTACAGCTTAGCGTTCAGCTTCTTCTGTAGAAAATCGCCCGGCCTGCCATACAAGAATTAAGGCCGGGCTACAATCCTAAATTGCTTTTATATTCATCCATTACGGAATTAGAATCCAAATCATACAGGGACATCAAATTATGAATTAACTTTGAAAAATTCGATTTGTCAGTCTGCCGATACCCCCTATTTCACAGGTTACTATATTTCCACGTTTCAAGAACCGTGGAGGCGTATACCCCATCCCCACACCAGCCGGTGTTCGGAAATTAATGAACCTGCTGCGACACAACAGAAACACACGGCTCCAAGTGGTTTTATAGCGGTTGGAGCCGTGTGCCATTGTGCAACATTTTCATGGTGCTCTCATTTACGGCACCCTTCTTTTACTTATATTCAGTTTTAAAGTTTAACGGAAAAATTCATGTCCGTCATGTGAAAACAGATAATTAAGATGTCTGTCAAACCATGAAGCCGCGCTTCCAGATCCCTTCCGGTTCATAAAATACAGGGCTCCATTGGAATAATCCTCTCCCTCCAGGGCCCGGTTTACACACTCGATGGTTTCGGCCGTTACCCTGGCTGAATTAATAGCGCCGTTGGATACGGGCTGAAACTGGGATGGCTCGTATACAACTGCTTTGACTGAATCAGGAAATTCATCTGACAGCACACGGTTAATAATAACATTCGCCACCAGTATTTTCCCTTTTTCATCGCAGATGCCTGCCTCTGCCTGAACAATACGCAAAAGCACCTGATAATCCTCCTCTGTATAGGAAATTCTTCTGGCTGCACGCCGTTCCTCCTCAGCCCTTTTCTTAGCTTCCTCAGCCTTCTTTCTGGCCTCAGCTTCCTGCTTCTCCTTTACAATTTGCCTCTGAAGAGCTTCCAGCCGGGCCTGGGCAGCTTCCTGCTGCTCCTGCTGTTTACGGACTTCATTCAGCAGCAGGGCGCCGGCAAGCAGCTGGCCTTCGCTGTCTGTATTTAAAAGTCCGAATTGTACTTTTGCTTCCGTAACCAAACTGCTTCCTTCAACCTCTTCTGTCTCAGGCTCTTCCTCCTGCCGCTCCTCAGAAATAGGAGCCGCCAGTGCATTCTTGCCGCTGCCGCCAAATCCATTGGCTGAAAACGCGATGATGGCAACTACCATCATTCCTGTCATCAGAACGGAAAAAGAACGATACATCTGTTTTTTCACCTTAACTGCCAGTGATTTAACAAACAGTACCACTGATTGAAAGAATGAATGAAATGTAAGCATACATACTCCTCTTTCCTGAAATTCAGAAATTTTTCTGAACTTCAATTCTCATATTTGCCTTCGTGGTATTTTCCCACTTTGTGCATATTTTTCCGGGATGTACGGCTTATTATATGGGATTTGATATTTTCAGTCAATGGACATTTAACATTTTTGTCACATTTTTTACTTGTAAAAATTGACCAGTATATTTTTTTGTATAAAAAGTATTATTTTATGAACTTTTTCATTTGTTAATTATATTTTTTCACCTTTTTATTTTTACATTTTTATTACATTATTGTTAACATTTAATCATAATATACTTTTCCCATTTTTTGTAATCTTGATTATGTAAATTATTTTTTACATATAATATACTATTTTTACTCATTTTTTCCTATATCTTAGAGTGGGAACTTTGTCGAAAAATAGGGCCTGTCACCCACTTTTCCAAAAATAGGCTCATGATTTTGTTTGATTCATCAAAATAATGCTCATGTGCGGTAAAATAACACACAAGAATTAATAGACATCAGCCCGCTATTCCAAATTATATTTTTTATTAGGGCATTTAATTTTGCGGAAATCGTGCGATAAATATAATAAAGCGGATAAAACTCTTTGTTAGACAAACAGAACAAAATTTGTGTTTTTGCAACGATGAAATTTTTTTGGGGATGGGGGGGGTATTATATTTTTGCCAAAAGTGCCGACTATATACTATAAAGGACATTATAGTTTGGTAAGTTTCTGACAATGGCGAATGGAAAAGAGGTGATTGCCTATGAGTTTATTGTACTATCCTTGTTAATATGGCAGCAAATATGCAAACAACAATATTAAATCACACTGAAAGGAGTTGCAATTATGAAAAAACGTATAACATCCCTTTGTCTAATAGTACTGATGCTGTGTGCCATGTGTGGTACATCTATAGCTGCTGCTGAACTTCCTGCTGAAAATATGATTAGCCCGATGTATCTCTATAATGATTACTTCACCGGAGGAACTGGGACGATGAATAGCATGGCTGGCTCTCAGTCCAAAATCTTCAATGCTTCCTCTGGAAGCATCTCAACCAATGCTCGTGTAACAAATGTGGAATTAAATGTTACTGTGAGTAGGGGGAGCATCCCATTTTATATCGTTGTTGAATCCCCGAATGGTTATCAGGCAGAACGATATATAAGCGCCAATGGTAAGGTTGAATTTGATGAGTTTAACGATTTTTACCCGAAAGGCACTTGGAAAATTTATATCTATAATCGTGGTTCTGCATTCACAGATGTTTCTACAGCAACAGCTCGTATAACTGTGAACTATGGCTATGACAGCTATTCTTAAAACAGGGTTTATTGTTATTTGGAGGTGTTCTTATGACGATTACAGGAATGGCACGATTTGTGCAACAAAATTATAAGGTTCAAAATTCGCACTTAACCCCTAAACTTCCAAATGGTTCCTTGCCACCAAAGGGTCATGTTAACCCATATTGTCCGGAGGGAATGGATATTACAGGTCGAACAGATTTCCGCCGCATTATCCCTGTTGACGAGGACGTTGCAAATAAGATAAAATCTTTGGTGTTTGAGAGCATGGAAAAGAACGGCGGCATGAGTGATGGAGAGATTGAAAGCGAAATCATAAAGAATTATGTTATGTCATTGCCGCCCGAAGAACGAGCTGCCGCTGGGTGGACATTAAATCAGATTAGTCTGCAAGAGGCTGACCGATTGGGAGAATATGTACATCAGCGAGACCCCTCATGGAATTGGGGAAAGCCAGTCAAGCCCGGTATCTTGGATGACTACAAATCAGGCATGAATATACTAATATGATGTAGCTGGAATAGTAATATTTGCTACTTTCCATTTGTAGGGGGGGATAGCCCAAAATGCTGCCGCCCTCTTTTATTATTTACAACTGAATATACCCTTCACCGGCGGCACATGAAGCAGTAAATCCGAAAAAGATTTGCTGCTTTTTTTGCGCCCATTTTTGGCAAACCGGGAAAGCGCCGGTACTTATATGTGAGCAAGGAAATTCCCGTTTTCTATCAAACAGCGGACAGAACACAGCTTCCGAAACGCCTTATTGTAGGGAAAGACCAAGCCGCCGGAAAAGTTCCTGCCGGGAAGTCCGTCCATTCTGCCTTTTTGTGGTTTGTAGGTAACAAAGGGAGAACACCAGCCCGCAATCCTTTTGAAAAAACTAGTTGCGATTTCCCGAAAAAGTGGCAGCAGTAAGTGAACGGCAGACTGTCAGTTTTTTAGAGCAAGATTCTACCACAGTACCAAATTTCGCCTACCTGCTCATTTTGTCCTGCGGGAGTCTTGTTGGGGTTGCCACCCCAAGCCCGCCTTTTGCGGCTTGCGCCGCTTGAAAAAATCCACCCAAGAAAGGAAGTTCACAGCCATGAAAAAATGCAACACGCCCCACCGCCGCCGAGTAATCAAAACACGCTTGACCGAGGAAGAATATGCCGAGACTTCTATTACTTCTTTATCGCACACAAGAAAACCTCCAGGGATTTACACATCCCCAGAGGTTTCTTTTTCCTGGCCTTCCGCCTTATCAAATTTTCCTTCTGCCCATGGTATCAGAAAGACCAGTACTTTCGTATAAGGCAGAACCGCTTAAGCTTCACTACTGGCGTGTCGTATATCCGAAGAAGAAGTAACCAAGCGGTGTATAGTACATACCCTTTACGCTGTCATCCAGCATATATTTTTCTACATAGAAGTAGAGAGGCGCATGTACGCAGTCCTGGCCCATCAGTATGTCCTCAGCCTCATGGAATGCTGCCATGCGCTGGGTCTGGTCAGTGGTTGCCTTTGCCTTATCGATTGCCGCGTCATAAGCCGGGTTGGAGTACTGGGAGTCGTTATTGCCGCCGTCTGTATACCACATATCCAGGAAGGAGCAGGGATCGTTGTAATCTGCAATCCAGCCATTACGTGCAATCTGGAAGTCTCCGTCTTTACGGGACTTTAAGAACACGTTCCAGTCCTGATTGCTTAAGGTTACGTTAACCCCCAGCACCTCCTGCCACATGTTCTGTAAAGCCTCGCCGATAGCCTTGTGTCTGTCATCAGTATTATACAGATACTCAACGGTTGGGAAGCCCTCTCCATTTGGATAGCCTGCCTCTGCCAGAAGCTTCCTGGCCTCCTCGCAATTTGCCTCGTAGTCCTCTGGCGCTGCGCTGTAGTAGTCGCCGCCTACGGTACGGAAATCATCTGAACCAGGGCCTGCCGCATCATAGACGCCAGATGGCACGAAAGCGGTAGCAGGAACCTCGCCGGTCTGAGTCACATTCTCTACAATATAGTTACGGTCGATCGCCAGATTGAAGGCCTTACGAATCCTGGGGTCCTGAAAGACCTCATCCTCTGTATTAAAGCATACATAATAGGTGCCGATATGCTTGGCAATCTTCAGCTCTCCGGAAGCCAGGTAGTTTGCGATCTCGTCAGTAGGAAAATTCTTGATGAACTGCAGTTCACCGCTCTTGTAGGCAGCCAGCATAGCGTTGGCATCATCCAGCAAGGTAAATTTAATGGTTTCCGGCCCAAGATTTGCGTAATCATAGTATTCCGGATTTTTCTCAGTCAAAATATACGCGTTGTGAGACCATTCTTTCATCTTATAGGGGCCGTTGCCAATATAAGTAGAAGGATCGTAGGTCCACTCAGCATTGCCCTCCACTATCTCCTGGCGCACAGGGAAGGTAGCAGGAAATGCCATAATCTCCTCAAAGTAGGGGCAGTCATTGTTCAATACAATTTCGAGAGTCCCGTCGTCAACAGCCTTCACAGCCAGGGTGTCAAGATCGGCGCCTTCCTGAACCTCGGAATAGCCCTTTACCATATCAATCATGTAGCAGTAGTCCGCCGCAGTCTCCGGGTTAGCCAGACGCTTCCAGCTATACTCAAAGTCACCGGCAGTTACAGGCTTGCCGTCAGACCATTTTGCGTCTGAGCGAAGCTTTATGGTATAGGTTACGGTACCGTCGTCATTTGCAGCCTTCTCCCAGGACTCAGCCTGTCCGGGGGCCAGAACCGCATTGCCCTTTCCGTCGTCTACCCATTTTACCAAGCCCTCAAACATGTGGTTGAGCATCATAGCGCCGTCAAGAGAGGTATTTAATGCAGGGTCAATGGTCTGCGGCTCGGAAGCCAGACACACCGCTAGCCCGCCGGTTGACGCTGCAGCAGCGCTCTGAGGAGCTGTGGTTCCAGTATCGCTGGTTTCTGCCGCAGTTGTGGTGTCTGCCGTACCGCCGCCGCAGGCTGCCAAAGACAATACCATAGCGGAAGCTAATACAGCAGAAAGAACTTTAGATGCCTTTCTCATAAATAAATCCTCCTTTTTTAATAACATCTTCTCGGAATCTTTTACTCCTGCTTTACAGGCCTTCAGATTCCATATTCAAAAAATCACCTGATTTCTGCCGTAAAAACAGTTCTGCTATAAAGACTTATAAGAAGCCAAAGCTTCCCACCTTACATTTTAAGCAGGTTTGGCTTAAGGTAATTTTTGATATTTCCGTAAGGTCTAGGCGGATATACCGCCCTGGCTGTGGCCCAAACGCTTTAAGGGCGCTCCAGCAAATGGCAGGCTACCCAGTGCTCCGGCTCATATTCCTTAAACTGCGGCTCCAACTGCCTGCATTGCTCCATAGCGTAGGGACATCTTGTATGAAACCGGCACCCTGAAGGCGGATTCATAGGGCTGGGAATATCCCCCTCCAGGACAATTCTCTGCCTCATCCTGCTAAGCTGAGGATCTGGAACCGGAACTGCGGAAAGCAGCGTCTGGGTATAGGGATGCATCGGATGGCGGTTTAATTCATAGCTTTCTCCCAGCTCCACCAAAGAGCCTAAGTACATTACGCCAATCCGGTTGGAAATATGGCGCACCACCGATAAATCATGGGCGATAAACAAATAGGTCAGCCCCAGCTCGTCCTGCATATCCTCCAGCATATTCACTACCTGGGACTGAATGGACACATCCAGGGCAGAAATCGGCTCGTCGCAGACGATAAATTCCGGTTTCACTGCCAGAGCTCTGGCAATGCCCACACGCTGCTGCTGTCCCCCGGAAAACTCATGAGGATAGCGGTTAGCGTGCTCCGTATTCAATCCGACTCGTCCCAGGAGCTCCCTGATCCTGTCGGCACGATCCTGCTTACTTGACGCCAGCTTGTGGATATCGATGGCCTCGCCGATAATTTCTCCTACAGTCATACGCGGATCCAGTGATGCTGAGGGATCCTGAAAGATGATCTGCATCCTCCGGCGATATGGAAGCATATTAACAGATGAAGCCTTTCCCGTTGGCTTTCCATCCTCTCCTAAGGGATTATCATACAATGTGGAGCCGTCATACACGATTTTTCCTCCCGTCGGCTCATGAAGGCGCAGCACCGTCCTGCCAAGGGTGGTCTTTCCACAGCCGGATTCTCCTACCAGCCCCAGGGTTTCTCCCTTTTTTATAAAGAAAGACACGTCCTGTACTGCCTGAACCCCCGCTCCCTTAAGACCCTTAACAGGGAAATATTTTCTTAATTTCGTAACTTCCAGGAGGTTTTTCTCATTACTGCTCATATCCGTTTTCCTCCTTGCTATATTTCTCCTGCACCCGCAGCCAGCAGGCGGACCGGTGATTCTCTCCCAGCTCTACATAGGGAGGCATTTTCTTTAAGCAAATCTTCATGCAGCGCTCACATCTGGGCGCAAAGGGACAGCCCTCCGGCGGGTTTAACATATCCACCGGAGTACCCTCAATAGGCACCAGTCTCTCATAGCTTTCAGCGTCCACCCGGGGCATGGATCGCAGAAGTCCTAGGGTATAGGGATGTCCAGCCCTGTAGAAGATAGCGTCTACAGGCCCCTGTTCTACGATCTTTCCGGCATACATAACCGATACCTTATCACAGATGTCCGCCACTACCCCCAGATTGTGAGTGATGAAAATAATTCCCATCTTCGTTTTTTTCTGTATATCCTTCATCAGCTCCAGAATCTGCGCCTGTATGGTTACATCCAAAGCCGTAGTAGGCTCGTCGGCAATGAGAAGCCTGGGATTGCAAATCAATCCCATAGCAATCATCACGCGCTGCCTCATACCTCCGGAAAACTCATGAGGATATTGCTTCATCCGCTTTTCCACATTATTAATGCCTACCATCTCCATCATCTCCATAGCGCGCTGCCTGGCCTCGTTCCTGGAAACAGCCTTGTCATGGGCGTGAAGGGCTTCTACAAGCTGGTTTCCCACCGTATACACCGGATTTAAGCATGTCATAGGGTTCTGGAAAATCATAGACACACGATTGCCCCGAAAACTTGTCATTTCTTCTTTTGAAAATTTAAGTACATCCTGCCCCTCGAAGATGATGGAGCCGCCTGTAACCCTGCCTGGGGACTGCAACAGTCCCATGATAGAATAAGCCTCCTGGCTCTTGCCGGAACCGGACTCTCCCACCACTCCCATCACTTCTCCGTAGTTCAAACTATAGGAAATACCGCCCACCGCCTTTACCTCTCCTGCCGGAGTAAAGAAGGAGACGTGCAAATCGTTTACTTCCAGCAATTTCTGGTTCTTGTTCATATCAGACATCGTAGGTCTCCTCCTCTCTATTTCTTAAGTTTGGGGTCTAGAGCATCCCGCAGGCCGTCGCCAAATAAATTAAAAGCCAAAATCATAATGCTTAATACCAGGGACGGGATAATCAGCCTGTAGGTATAGGTATACATACCGCTCAATGCATCCGTCGCCATAGAGCCTAAGCTCGGAAGAGGCGCAGACACGCCTACGCCCAGGTAGGACAAAAAGGACTCTAGAAAAATAGCGGAGGGGATCTGCAGGCAGGTGGTCACTACAATTTGTCCGATGCAGTTTGGAAGCAGGTGCCTGCGTATGATACGTCCGCCGGAAGCCCCCAGAGCTTTGGCCGCCGTTACATACTCCTGCTGCTTTAGCTGAAGGACCTGTCCGCGGATAATACGGCTCATAGTCACCCAGTATAGCATGCCAAAAGCAATAAACATAGAAATCAGATTTGGCCCAAGTACGGATACAAAGCTTTTTAAGGGGCCGCTCCCTGTATTAATATATTCCGTCAGGATAGGCTTCATTGCTGTGGCAATCAATAGCACCACCAGCATCTCCGGTACGGAATAAATTACCTCAACAATACGCTGCATGACAGCGTCTACCTTACCTCCGCAGTAACCGGACACAGCGCCGTAGGTTGCTCCGAGGATCAGTACCAGGAGGGCGGCAAAAAAGCCTACGCTCATAGATACCCTTGCGCCGTACATCACCCGGACAAGAATATCACGCCCATATATATCGGTTCCGAAAATATGAGGAAATACGTTTTCTCCATTTGCCTTCCTCTGTAATTCCTCTGTGGAATATCCGAATAATTTTTTTCTGATGCCCAGCTCCTTCTTCAACGCCTCTAAAACAGCCGCCTCATCTTCCTTGGAAGTATTCGTTCTTGCCGCTTTAGCCTTAGCCCGGATCTTGGCACGATCCACGGAGGTCAGTTCCTTACCCTGGGCAGCCGCTTGTGCCTCCGCCTCAGCAATCATATCCTCAACGCTCTTATTCTGACTAGAGGTTCTTGCTGCCAGCTCCTCCTGAAGCCGCTTCTGATCCTCTAAAGCGTAGTGGGTGGGATGAAGGTTCTCAGCGCCCTTATTAAACTGATCATACCCATAGGGCACCAGGTAGGGGCCGGCAAAGGCAAACAGCACCAGAAAAATAATCACCCCAAGAGCTATCATGGCAACCATATTCTTTTTCAGCCTTCTCCATGCGTCCTTCCAATAAGAAACGCTCTGTCGCTCCTGAATAAACTCCTCCTTCTCCAGTTGAGTGGCAGGCGCAAAATCTTCAGGGCTTAAGGTATTCCATTCCAGCATACCTTCGATATCCGGCTGTAACGTCACCGGGCAGCGTTTCATTTTCTTCTCTCTTGCCATGATCATTCACCCCCTCCCCCTGTTAAATTGATACGTGGATCTGCTATTTTATACAATATATCTACCACCATATTCATGAGGATAATAAAGCTTGCCAGAAATACGGTAGTTCCCATAATAACCGGATAGTCCCTGTTTTGAATCGACTGCACAAAATAACGGCCCAGTCCCGGAATAGAGAACACGCTCTCTACCACAAAGCCCCCGCAGAGCGTAAATGCAACCTGAGGACCTAAATATGTAATAACAGGAATCAGAGCATTCCTCAAGGCATGCTTGAAAATAATCCTGTTGTTTTTAAGCCCCTTCGCTCTTGCCGTCTTGATAAACTCCTGATTTAACGCATCCAGCATGGCAGAGCGAGTCTGACGGGCTGTATAGCACATGGGATAGAAGCTCAACGCCAGGCACGGAAGTATATAGGCCCTCGCCCCCTGGGACGCATCAAAAATAGTGGGGAAAAATTTTAACGCCTGAACACCTCCCGCAAATACCACCAAAAGAATAGATGCCACTACAAAGCTGGGCATGGAAATACCCAGGGTACAGATCACACGTAAAATGCTGTCGGTAATTTTTCCGCGCTTAAAGGCAGCGAAACAGCCAAGAGGTACCCCCGCCAGCACGGCCCAACACAGGGCAATGGCGCCAACCTTTGCAGAAACAGGAAACATTTCTTTTATAATACTTAAAACCGCCCTGTCTTTCTGCATCTTTAAGGATACGCCAAAATCTCCCCTCAACAAGTTCTGGAGATATTTCCCAAGCTGCACATATACTGGTTTGTCCAGTCCGTATTTTGCGTTTAAGGCAGCCAGCGTAGTCTCTGAGGGTGATTTCTCACTTAGCCACGGGCTTCCTGGAACCGCATTCATCAAAAGGAAGGTCAGACAAGCAACCAAAAAAATGGTGACAAGGGCCATCCCTAAGCGTTTCGCTATGTATTTACTCATTTTTTCACATCCTGTTTCTTTCTAGTTTTATCTTTGCCCCGGAATCTCTCTGCCTTAAGCGCTCTCAGGCAATTACCTTGACCGGACACTTCTCTGCACACTTACCGCAGTTGGTACATTTTTTATAATCAATCACAGCCAAATTATTGTCCATATGAATGGCATCAAATTCACACTGCTTGGTACAGAGAGTACAGCCAATGCAGCCGGCTGAACATACGGCTTTTACATCTTTGCCCTTTTCGTGAGAACTGCACCTCACCAAATGCTCTGCCCTGTAAGGAACCAACTCTATCAGCAGGTTTGGACATGCCGCCACGCACTTGCCGCAGGCCACGCATTTCTCCTTATCCACAACAGCCACTCCGTCTACTACATGGATCGCGTCAAAGGCGCAGGCCTTTACACAGGAGCCGTATCCCATACAGCCAACATTGCAGGCCTTCTCACCGGCTCCGGGAACAACGGCTGCCTTCCTGCAGTCGTCCACTCCATAGTAGTTGTATTGAACCTTGGCCTTATCACAGGTGCCGCTGCATTTTACAAAGGCAACTCGCTTCTCAGTACTGCCGCCTGAGACTCCCATAATCTCACCAATTCTAGCGGCTACATCAGGTCCCCCTACAGGACAGGCTCCTGGCTTTGCCTGACCGGCTGCTATGGCCTTTGCCAGGCTGTCACAGCCAGCATACCCGCAGCCGCCGCAGTTATTGCCCGGCAGCTCGTTGCGAACCAGAATTTCCCTCTCATCTATTTCTACCTTAAACCTCTCGCTGGCAACACCCAGAAAGACACCAATCAATATGCCAAGAATGCCCACCACCGCTGCCGCTGTCAAAATACCTGTTACCATTTTCCTTCTCCTCCTTCTATATTAATCCGGAAAATCCGAAAAATGCGATTGCCATCAAGCCTGAAGTAATCAGAACAATCGGCGATCCCTGAAATGAATGGGGTATGTCATTATACTGGATCTTCTCACGAACACCCGCCAGCATAATGATCGCAATGGTAAAGCCTACGGATATGCCTATGCCATTTACAACGCTCTGAACAAAGCCGTAAGCTTTCTGCACGTTTGTAAGAGCAACGCCCAGAACCGCGCAGTTGGTGGTAATCAGCGGCAGGTATACGCCCAGAGCCTCGTAAAGCGAGGGCATAGATTTCTTTAAGAACATTTCCACAAACTGAACCAGAGCCGCGATTACCAGGATAAATACGATGGTCTGAAGATACTCCAGCTTCAGCGTTACCAGGATTCCCGTGTACACCAGATTGGTTACGGCAGACGCAATGGTAATAACAAAAATTACGGCTGCGCCCATACCGGCTGAGGTTTCCACCTTCTTAGAAACCCCAAGGAATGGACAGAGTCCCAAAAACTGGCTTAACACCACATTATTTACCAGAGCGGAGCCAATGGCAATTAACAATAATTCTTTCATTTATCCACCCTCCTAATCATCTTTCCTAGAAGCAGATGCCTTAAGCTCTGCCTCCTTCCTGGCCGCTGCTGTCTTCCCAGCTGCCAGGGACTCCTCTTCAGCCTGTCTTTTTCTGGTATCCAGTATCTTATGGTTTTCCATACAGGTGGAGCCGGTACATTCCAAGCAGCTTCCGCCGCAGGACAGCCTGGATTTAGGCCCGGAACCGTTGGTTGCGCAAGGAGCCTTAAACTTATTCTGCAGCGCCGTCAAGATAGCCAGCACAAAGAACGCTCCCGGAGCCAGCACAAAGATTGCGATATGATAGTCCTCAGGAATCAGCATTTTACCAAATACAGCGCCGGAGCCTAAAAGCTCCCGCACAAAGCCAATACAGGTAAGGGCGATGGTAAAGCCCAGCCCCATACCGATTCCGTCAAAGGTAGATACCAGAGAGCCATTCTTTGACGCATAGGACTCCGCGCGGCCAAGGATAATACAGTTTACTACAATCAGCGGTATATAGATACCAAGAGCGGAGTACAGGCTCGGCACATAGGCCTGGAGCAGCAGCTGCACAATGGTAACCAGGGATGCCACTATCACTATGTATGCCGGAATACGCACACGATCCGGAATCACCTTACGCAAAGCTGATATAATCATATTAGAAAACATTAAAACCACGGTTGTGGAAAGCCCCATTCCAATACCGTTAACAGCTGATGTTGTAACGGCTAGAGTCGGACACATCCCCAGCATCAGAATAAAGGTAGGGTTTTCTTTCACAATACCGTTATATAAACGCTCTGTACATTTATTCATGCTCCCGCCTCCTATTTACCGATGCAGTTGTGCAGATAATACAAAGCTGCGTTCACTGCGTTTGTTGTTGCGCTTGAGGTAATGGTTGCGCCACTGATTGCGGCAATCTCGTTATCGCTTCCACTGCCTGACTTAGTGACACTCAAGGCTTCCGCCTTTTTTCCTGCAAACTGGCTCTTGAATTCGGGCTCCTTTGCCTTCAGTCCAAGGCCTGGCGTATCATTAATCTCCAAAAACTCAATCCCCGTGATGGTTCCGTCCTCCTTAAGACCCACAGACAGCTTAATGGCGCCGCCATAGCTGTCGTTAGACAGGGCCGTTATCACATAGCCCAGCTGGTTGCCTCCGGCATCCACTGCCTTCAGCACAGTTTCAACCGCTACGCTGCCGTAATTCATACCAGCCAGCTCTGTATTGCAGCCTTCGATGGCCTCCGTCAGAGCGTCGTCCAGTTCAAAGGACTCAGCTTCGTTAAACACCGCCTTATATGCCGTATAGTTTGCTGCCACAGCAGCCCGGCTGATAGGCTCCTTCGTCACCTGATATACGCCGCCCAAAGCCGCTCCCGCTACCAGCGTAATGGCGAACAGAACCGCTGCGTCTTTCATAAATCCTGCTTTGCTCATAAGGACCTGCCCTCCTTTCCAAATGCTCTGGGAAGGGTCGCTTTTTCAATCAGCGGAACCAGAATATTGCCAATGATAATTGCATAGGAAACTCCCTCCGCGGAACCTCCGAAGATACGGAACAGTCCTGTAAGAACCCCCAAAAGGATGCCGAATGCAATCTGTCCCTTGGGCGTAATAGGGCTGGTAACATAGTCTGTCGCCATGAAAAAAGCGCCAAATATAAGGCCGCCGCCGCAAAGGTGCGCCGCAATATAGCTGATATCAAATCCATGCCCTCCAAAAAGCGCGGCAAATACAGCGACAGTCAGAATGTAGGCCGCTGGAATACGGATGGAGATTACCCTTTTAATCAGGAGGTAAGCCGCTCCAACCAAAAGCGCAACCACAGATACCTCGCCAATGGTTCCGGGAATCGTCCCCACGAACATAGCGGGAAGATCCACAGAGGAGCCGCTCTTTAAGGCTGCCAAAGGCGTCGCGCCGGAGATTCCGTCAAAGCCGGCATAGCTAAAGTTTGTCATCTTTCCCGCAAAGGAAATCAGCAGAAAGCAGCGCGCTGCCAGCGCAGGGTTCATAAAATTCTGCCCAAGGCCGCCGTAAAGCTGCTTTACAACAATAATAGCGAAAACTCCGCCCAAGGCCGGAATCCAAAGGGGAATCTCCGGCGGCATATTCAATGCCAGAATCATACCTGTAACCAAGGCGCTGCAATCGCTAATGGTGTTGGGCTTATGCATCAGCTTTTCATATATGTACTCGCTGAGCATACAGACCGCAACTGTAACTAATAAAACCCCTAATGCATGAAGTCCAAAGTGATACACTCCAAAGGCAGATGCAGGCAGCATGGCAATAGCCACGTCCAGCATAATGCTGTGGGTGGTCTCACAGCTTCTTACATGGGGGGATGATGATACGTTTAACAATTTATCCATGACCGTTCTCCCCTCCTACCCTTTCTTTCTGCGGTTGGCCGCAACCGTCTTGCGCATTTCTCTGAAAGCCTGTGTAAGCGGGCGCTTTGCCGGACATACATAGGTGCAGCTTCCGCATTCCATACACTCCATACCGTTGAATCGCTCAAAAGCCTCGCAGTCATCATGAAGAGCTGCCTGCATCATCATAACGGGAATGATATGGCTGGGACATACGCTCACGCACTTGCCGCAGCGGATACATGGAGAAGGCTCCATCTCTGCTACCTGATCCTTTGTAAAGCAGGTCAGGGCGGATGAAGTCTTACTTACGGGGATATCCAGTCCGAAAAGGGCCTGTCCCATCATAGGGCCGCCGGAAATTATCTTCTCTGGCTCTGTTTTAAAGCCGCCGGCTGCCTCTAAAAGCTCCTGATAATTTGTCCCCAGCTTTACATTAAAATTACCTGGCTCCGCCACTGCGTCGCCTGTGACCGTAATAATTTTGCGCATCAGAGGCGTTTGCTTACAGACGGCCATGTATATGGAGATAACCGTATCAATATTATCTACAATGCAGCCTACGTCTTCCGGCAGCATAGAAGCATGCACCTTTTTGCCTGTAACTGCATAGATAAGAGAGCGCTCGCCGCCCTGTGGATACTTGGTCCTAAGAGGGCGCACAGTGATACGGGGTTCATTCTTTACCAGCCCGGTTAGCTTTGCTATGGCCTCAGGCTTATTATCCTCAATCCCGATCACACCCTTTGCATTGTCAAACAGCTGAAGAATCACCTTCAGACCGCCTACAATCTTTTCAGGCTCCTCCAGCATCATGCGGTAGTCGCTGGTCAAATATGGCTCGCACTCCGCTCCGTTAACCAGGATATACTGAATCCCATTTTCATCCTTCGGGGTCAGCTTAACATGAGTAGGAAAACCGGCGCCGCCTAATCCTACTATACCTGCTTCCTTTATGATTCTGCGGATTTCTTCCTTGGATAAAGAGGACGGGTCCCTGTCCTTTCCTATTCCCTCAACGGTTTTATACTCCCCATCATTCTCCACAACAACAGAGGATACTATCGTGCCGTTAGCCATACGCCTTGGTTCAATGGCCTTTACCTTACCTGACACAGAAGCAATGACATTGGCGGAAATAAAGCCTCCCGCTTCTCCAATCTTCTGGCCTGCCAGTACCTTATCGCCAACTGACACCAGCGGACGCGCCGGTGCGCCGATGTGCTGTGACATAGGATACACCAAATCACCCTTTGGCATCAGAATCTGCACCGGCTTGTTCTTTGACAGCTCCTTCCCCTCATAGGGGTGGATGCCGCCTTTAAAAGTCGCCAAACCCATGGACTCTCTCCCTCTTTCTTTCATAATATTACCTTTGTCCTCGTGTAAAGGCTGATATTTCAGAGAGGCTGCCTGGCCTTCTTCTGAATATACCATAATAGTATAGCATAAATGAACTTTGTATACAACATGGAATTCCATCCTTATAATTTAAATTCACCTGTTAATTTCACGGAAATTAGTCCAGATCTTTCCTTCCGGTATACAATTCGTAGTATCTTCCCTTTTGATCCAAAAGCTCCTGGTGGCTGCCCCGCTCAATGATTTCCCCTTGCTCCAGTACCATAATCGCATCTGCATTTCTCACAGTAGAAAGACGATGGGCGATAACAAAAGTAGTGCGGTCTGCCATCAAACGATCCATACCATGCTCAATATGCTTCTCAGTCCTGGTATCTACAGAGCTGGTAGCCTCATCCAAAATCAGCACCGGCGCTTTGGAAACAGCAGCCCTTGCTATGTTGAGAAGCTGCCTCTGCCCCTGACTTAAGTTAGTCCCATCCCCTTCAAGTATCGTGTCATACCCATGGGGAAGGCGCATGATAAACGAGTGGGCGGAAGCTGTCCTGGCTGCCTGAATCACCTCCTCATCCGTAGCGTCCAGCCTGCCATAGCGAATATTTTCCCTCACCGTTCCTGTAAATAAATGGGTATCCTGGAGAACCATGGCAATACTGCGCCGCAGCTCATCCCGCTTGATATGGCGGATATCCACTCCGTCAATGGTGATAGCCCCTGACTGTATATCATAGAATCGGTTCAAAAGATTGGTTATAGTGGTTTTCCCTGCGCCGGTAGAGCCTACAAAAGCTATCTTCTGACCCGGCTTTGCATAAAGGCTGATATCCTTTAAAATTACCTTATCCGGGTTATAGCCAAAGGTTACATGCTCCAGGGTCACATAACCCTTCATGGGATTTAGAACCACTGCGTCCTCATCGTTCGAAGCCTCCGGCTCCTCGTCCATCACCGCGAATACACGCTCCGCCCCGGCCAAAGCGGCAAACACATTGCTGACCTGCATGGAAATCTCGTTAATAGGCCTGCTGAACTGTCTGGAAAAGTTCAGGAACACGGTAAGGCCTCCCACATCAAAACCTCTCAGAACGCAAAGAAGGCCTCCGATACAAGCCGTCAGTCCATAGTTAATTTGGCTTAAATTCCCCATCACCGGCCCCATCATACCTCCGAAAAACTGAGCACGTATCATGTTTCCTCTCAGCTCCCGGTTCAAAAGCCGAAATTCCTCCTTAGCTGCTTCCTCATGGCAGAATACCTTCACTACCTTCTGTCCGGTAACCATTTCTTCTATATATCCATTTACCGCTCCCAACGATGCCTGCTGGGCAGTAAAATACTTCTGGCTTCTGGCTGCCACCGCACTTGCGGCCTTAGCCATCAAGGGAATCATAACCACCGTTACCACCGTCAGGGTGACATTGGTGTACAGCATCAGAACAAGAGTTCCCACAATGCTTAAGGACCCTGAAACCAGCTGCACCAGGGTACTGCTGAGCATCTGGCCTACCGTATCTACATCATTTGTAAAACGGCTCATGAGATCCCCACTCACATTTGTGTCATAAAAGTAGATCGGCAAAGCCTGCATTTTTTCAAAAAGCTCGTATCTGATTTTTTGAAGCGCGTTCTGGGCTACCGTAAGCATAACCTTGGCCTGGGCATACTGAGACAAGATGCCGGCTCCATACACCGCTCCCAAAATTACCAAGGAGCTTGCAAGACCTGCGGGATTGCCGGCGCTTCCATCTATGGGAGCGATAAAGAGGTTTATAATGGGACGCAGCATATATGATCCTGCCAACGTAGATATTGTGCTTATAATGACACAGGCAAATGCCAGCAGTACCTTTCCCCTGTCCTCCTTAAGATAGCCCATAAGCCGCTTTACCGTCTGGCGGCTGTTCTTTGGCTTCCCCCTTCCACTCTGGCCCATAGGATGTCTCGGCCCATGTCCCAGCTCTCTCCTTGGGGCCTTCACGGAAGGCGCTTCACAGTGGCCATAGCGCCGCTTCAGGCTGTCCATTCTCTGCTGCTCATTCATAAGGCAGTCCCCCTTTCCTCCCGTTCTCTCTGGGAATAGTAAATCTCCTGGTAGGCTTCGCAGTCTTTTATAAGCTCCTGGTGAGTTCCATGAGCTATGATTCGTCCGTCATCCATAACCAGAATCTTATCCGCCGTCTCCACAGAGCTGATTCTCTGGGCTATGATAATCTTGGTCGTATCCTTCAGATCTGTGGCAAAGCATTTTCTGATTTTTGCCTCCGTAGCTGTGTCCACAGCGCTGGTGCTGTCATCCAGAATCAGTATTTTCGGATGCTTTAAGAGGGCTCTGGCAATACAAAGCCTCTGCTTTTGGCCCCCAGATACATTGACGCCTCCCTGACCCATGTCCGTATCATAGCCTCCTGTAAAACCGGTAACAAAGCCGTCTGCCTGCGCATACCCTGCCGCCTCTCTTATTTCTTCCAAAGACGCGTCCTCCTGTCCCCACCGCAGATTCTCCTCAATGGTGCCTGAGAAAAGCACATTCTTTTGAAGAACCATGCCCACGCCTTCTCTTAAATTATGCAGGGAATACTCCTTTACATCCACGCCGTCCACCAGCACCTGACCTCCAGTCGCGTCGTAAAGTCTGGGGATCAGCTGAACCAGACTGGTCTTTCCGCTTCCTGTAGCTCCGATAATTCCAAGGGTCTGACCTGGTTCTGCTGTAAAGCTAATCTTTTCCAGAACCAGCTCCGCTTCATTATCCGTATAGCTGAAACTTACATCTCGAAACTCCACCCGTCCCTCTGTAACCAGAAGGCCCTTTCTGGAAGCCTCAGCATCAGTCAAATCAACCTCTGTATCCATAACTTCATTGACACGCTTTACAGAGGCCATAGCTCTGGAGCTCTGAAGAAATACCATGGACAGCATCATAAGGGACATAAGGATCTGTACAATATAGGTAGTAAAGGCAGTTAAATCTCCTACAGGCATATGTCCCGCGATGATCAGATTGCCTCCATACCAAACCACGGCCAGGGTGGTAATATTCATAGCCAGCATCATCACAGGCATAGTGGCAATGACGATTTTCAGAGCGTGCAGGCTGCTCTCCTTCAGCTCCTGATTCATGCCCTGAAATTTTTTCTTCTCAAAATCCTCCCGCACAAAGGACTTGATCACCCGTACATTTGTGAGGGTCTCCTGAATTCCAGAATTTAAAGCGTCCAGCTTCTTCTGCATCATTGTAAACCTTGGAAATGCCAGCTTTAAAATCACCGAAATCGTCAGGATCAGCAAAGGAATCACGACCAGAATCACGACTGCCAGCCTGGCATTCATGAGAAAAGCCATGATAATCGCTCCTATAAACATTCCCGGAGCTCTTAAGGCCAGCCTGAGAATCATCATCATTACAATCTGTATCTGCTGTATGTCATTAGTCAACCTTGTAACCAGGGAGCCAGTGCTGTAATCGTCTATATTTTTAAACGAAAACTCCTGAACCTTTGAAAACAAATCATCTCTCAAATCGCTTGTAAAGCAGATGGACGCCTTCGCCGCGTAATATGCTCCGCCAATTCCCCCTGCTGCCATTACTATGGCCGTCAGTATCATCACCCCACCCATAAAAATGATATAGCCTATATCCCGGTTTGCCACGCCATGATTTATAATCATAGACATAAATTTCGGCAGCAGAATTTCACCCAACACCTCGGTAATCATTAAAGCAGGCCCTATAATAAAGGCACTGAGGTAGGGGGTAATATATTTTTTATATCGTTTCACCTGGTTGTCCTCACTTTCCGTATCAGAGATCCTATTCCCTTTCGGATTCTCATAGAGCCGATTCGGAAATTCTCCTATCATATCCTGCTCAGTAAAGCTCTGGAGCATACAAAGCAGCCTTTTTTCCACCGCCCCGGTTATTCTCTCCCGGAGCGGTTCTGGTCTTTTTTATGTCTGCTTTTTTCCGTCTTATCTGATAAAGTTTGTTCTCTTTCTCTCCTCCTCTGCCGCAGGTTGGATTCCCGCAGCTCTTCCAGCTTCCATACATTTTAACAGCCAGGCCATATTTCGGCCTAATACGCGCATTACCTGCATGCCCTCCTCATCCTTCCTCACATCCTCAGGACATGACCCATGAACCATATTCCAATACTGAGAAGAAACCACCGGCATCTGAGAAATCATAAAGTACTTGTTCAACTGATCCAGAGTTGCCGTAGTTCCGGCCCTTCTGGCAGAGGCTACAGCCGCTCCCGGCTTATGGGAAGCATAGCGTCCTCCACAGTAGAAAAACCGGTCCAGAAAGGAGGTGATGGTTCCTCCGGCTGACGCATAATGAACCGGTGAGCCTACCACCAGTCCATCAGCCTCCTTCATCATCTCCACCGCGGCGTTCACCTTATCCTCGCCAAACACACACCGTCCAAGCTTGCCGCAGCCGCCGCAGCCCATGCAGCCAACCACGGCATCCCCTCCCACATGAAGAATTTCCGTTTCAATTCCCTCCTGCTTCAGAGTCCCGGCTACCTCTGTAAGAGCCGTATAGGTGCACCCTCTTTCATGGGGGCTTCCATTTAACATCAAAACTCTCATTCTTACTTACCTCCTTTAACATGATTCGCCTGAAATCATACTCAAAATATCCTCCTTTGTCAGGCTTACAAGGGAACGAGTTCCCTCTGTGACAATCTGCTCTGACAGACGCTGCTTCAAAGCCTGAAGCTTTAGAATATTCTCCTCTATCGTATTCCGGGCTATCAGCTTATATACCGTCACCTGCTTCTCCTGACCGATCCGGTGGCTTCTATCCGTAGCCTGATTCTCAGCTGCCACGTTCCACCAGGGATCATAATGAATCACAATATCCGCAGCCGTCAGATTAAGTCCTGTTCCTCCCGCCTTCAAGCTGATCAGAAACACTGGCACGCCGTCCCTCTGAAACTCATCCACCAGGCGGCTTCGCTCCTCCTTAGAGGTAGCACCGGTCAGCTTATAACAGGAAATCCCTTCCTCCTTAATCCGTTCCTCAATCAGCCCCAGCATGGAAGTAAACTGGGAAAACAAAAGTATTTTATGCTCTCCGGCCACAGCCTTGCGCACTAGAGCCATACAGGTCTCCAGCTTTCCTGAGCCTTTCTTATAATTCTCATAGCAAAGCCCCGGATGGCAGCAGATCTGCCGCAGGCGCATCAGATCTTTCAGTATTTGAAGTCTTTCCTTTCCGCTGTCTCCAAGGTCTCCTGCCTCCAGCTTTTTCTTAAGCTCCAGAACATTGGCGGCGTACAGCTTCTTCTGCTCTTCTCCGAAGGCAGAATACACCACTTGCTCCAGCTTTTCCGGCAGCTCCTTGAGCACATCCTTCTTAACACGCCGCAGCACAAAGGGACCTGTCAGCTTCTGGAGCCTCTTTAGGGCCTCTTCATCCCCATCCCTCACAATCGGCCCCTCATATTTCTTCTTAAAATGCTGGCTGCTGAACAAAAATCCCGGCATCAGATAATCAAAAATACTCCAAAGCTCACTTAACCGGTTCTCTACCGGAGTCCCGGTCAGCGCAAACCGTGTCCGTACGTCAATGGCCTTTACTGCCCTTGCGCTGAAGGTAGAAGCATTTTTAATATACTGGGCTTCGTCCGCTACCTGATACCGGAAGCATATATTTTTATAATGCTCCACATCCCGCTTAAGCAAATCATAGGAGGTAATCAGCACCTGGAAGCGCTCGGTTCCGTCCTTTAAGGCACGAAGTTTTTCCTCCCGCCTGCTGCTGCTTCCAACCAGCGAACAGACGCCAAGCATTGGAGCGAACCGTCCAATTTCATGCTCCCAATTATATACAAGAGAGGCAGGACACACAATCAAAGAGGGAGCTTTCTCTCCGTTTTCATAGGCATCCTCCAGCAATGCGATTACCTGGAGCGTCTTGCCAAGTCCCATATCATCGGCCAAAATCCCTCCAAAGCCATAGCTGTCCAATGTCTTCATCCAACGAAAGCCTGCCTTCTGGTACTCCCGAAGGACCGTCTGTAACGGCTCCGGCACCTGATATTCACTGTCCTCTACTGACTTTAATCCCCTGACCACCGCCTTAAACAGCTGATCCTGGTAATAGGATATCCCCGTCCCTTCTTTCAGCAAAGAATCAATGTACATAGCCCGATAAGCCGGAACCTTCATCCTGCCGCTCATAAGCTCCTTCCTGCTGATGCCAAGTTCTGAGGCCATACGGCTCACTGTATAAAGCCCACCCTCGCCTAACTGTAAAAATTGTCCGTTCTTTAGCCGATAGTATCTTAGCTTTTGGGTGTACGCTGTCAGGATTCTGATCAGCTCCTGGGGATCTATATTTCCCATATCTACCGACAGCTTGAGCCACCCGGAGGAAACATTCACGCCTACGCTGACCTTCGGAGGCGGCAGAATCTTCCACTGCTTCATCTTCTCAGAGACATACACATCTCCCAAAAGGCGGAATTCCTCCAGACCTGCATCCAGCAGCCGGTACAGGCTGTCCTCATCCTCCTTTATCACCAGATGAAGGCTTTTAGTATCCTTATATTTAAAATACTTTTGGATCAACTGGCTGATTCTGAACTCACCCGGCACATCTCTGCATATAGTTCTTGGCACATTTTCATCCTCCAAGGGATGAAAGGTATAGCTGCCATAGGAAAGCTGGGGCTCCATAAGCAGCTCACCCCTTTCATTTACATCGAACCTAAAGGACGCCTGCAAGGGCTCCGGCCTATAAGCATCTAAATCCACATCCTTCAGAACCATCCGGCTAAAGGGACGCAGATGCTTGAGCACCCGTTCATAAAAAAGAGGAATATCCTTCTGTCCAATCAGCAGGCTATCCTCCCGCTCCCGTACAATCTGCTTTAACAATGGGCCCAAACACTCGGAAGCCTCCCGCCCGCAGCGGTACAATACCTGGCCAGCTGCTACATAGAGATAGTCTTCTCCTTCAAAACAGCCATTCATTACACAGGGTTCTTCCCCTTCCCTCTTGGTCCGAAGTATGCCCTGAAACAAAACCCTGATCCCATCCCTGCCGTACCGCTCCACACAAAGAGCCACTGCCGGATCTCTTTCCTTTACAAGGAGCCTTGTGCGAATCCCGCCGGAATAAACTACCTCCAGCTCACGCTCCATCATAAGCTGGAAAAACCGATCCCGGTTCATAGGGCTTAAAACCAGGCTTCTTTCCGCCCCCTGATTTTCAGTAATAGCCATAAGAAAGGACAAAAGCTCCTGACTGTCCTTTGAAAAGGCACATTTCTGGTGATGAAAGGCCAGCTCCTTCCCATATTCCACGAAAGAACCTGCCTCTACTGCCTCCTTAAATCTACTTAAATCCCGAATCGCATAAAACCGTCCTTCCCCTGCCTTAAGCTCCAGGCTAAGCCTTTGCCCTTCTATGAACAGCACAGGCAGAAGGCTCACCTTCCCCATCCCATCCTCAGCCAGAATCTTCCCAACTTCCCTGTTGGTATATTCCCGTATCATGGAATGAACCAGGCCGGATGTATAAACGGTTGGTTTTTCACCTTCCTTCTGCCGCTCCTTATAATATGCAAAAAGGGCCTCCCCATGAGCGCACATGCCCTTATAAGAATTCCCCTTTGCGCAGGAACAGGAGTAGTCCCTCACTCGTCCTTTCCCCAGATACAAATTAACGTTAAACACTTCTCCCTGGTCTTCCACCAGGCCTCTCACACCAGCCTCTCCCTTCCAGAAGCTGCTGGCGCTCATCCTGATAATTTTCATTTACCTTACGCATCCTTTCAGCGCTTGCCCTGTTCCTCTTACATGCGCTCCGGCGCTTCCATCCCCAGCAAATCTATACAGATCTCCAGAACCCTCTTAGTAAGGCTGATTAAGCCGATATAGCTGTCCCTCCTGGCCTCGTCCTCCTCAGAGACAATCCTGGTATCGTGATAGAAGCTGTTGAAGCCGTTAGCCAGCTCATAGATATACTGGCAAATCTTATGGGGGGCCGCTTCCGCGAAGCTTCCCTCCAGTACCTCATGATACCTTGACAAAAGAAGCTCCAAATCCTTCTCAGAATTTCCCAGAGCCGGTAAAATTCTCTTCTCTGCCCCAGTCTCGCTTACTTTGCCGCCAGTCTCCTTATATTTATTCACAATGGACTTGATACGAACAATGGTGTACAGGATATACGGCCCTGTATTCCCCTCAAAAGAAATAAAGCGCTCCAGATCAAACACATAGTCCTTGGCCGCCTGGTTGGATAAATCACCATACTTGAGAGCAGCCAGCCCTACCAGCTCAGATGTCCTTCTGGCCTCCGCCTCAGACACGGTACGGTTCTCCATAATCCTCTGGTAAACCGATTCATTGATATCCCTTATCAGGGTTTCAAGACGCATCACACCGCCTTCCCGGGTTTTAAAGGGCTTTCCATCCTTACCGTTCATCGTGCCAAAGCCCAGAAATATCATGGGCGTATCCTGCTTTACAATCCCCGCCTTCTTCGCCACACGGAACACCTGCTCAAAATGCATCCCCTGACGCTTATCCACTACATAAATGTAACGGTTGGGGCAAAAATCCTGTTCACGCTCCACAATAGTGGCCAGATCCGAGGTAGCATAGAGGGAAGCTCCGTCTGATTTGCGGATCAGGCAGGGCGGCATCTCCTTTGTGTCACTTGCCTGTGCCACATCCACCACCAGAGCTCCCTGGCTCTCATAGGCCAGTCCCTTGTCTATCAGCATCTGAATCATATCCTGAATGTATGGCTCCGCATCGCTTTCGCCCTTCCAGAGATCGAACTCCACATTGAGATTGGAGTAATTTTTTTTAAGGTCAGTCACAGATACCGTCATAATATGCCGCCAGATAGCCCGAAAGGGAGGATACCCCTTCTGGAGCTTCAGCGTAGCCTGGTGGGCTCTCTCCCGAAAGGTCTCGTCCTCCTTGGACTTAGCGCTGGCCGCAGGATAGATTGCCTCCAATTCACTGATGGTAAAGGGAGCTTCAGCCGGAAATTCGCCAATATAGCTCTCGTCAAAATACACCAGCTCTGGCTTCCTGTCTCTTAGCTCCTCTATAATCAATCCCATCTGAAGGCCCCAGTCCCCCAGATGTACATCTCCAATCACGTGATGACCCAAAAACCGGCCCATCCGTTTGATGCTTTCGCCGATAATGGCAGACCGCAGATGCCCCACATGAAGGGGCTTTGCCACATTCGCTCCGCCGTAATCCACTATAATTGTCTCCGGCTCCTTAGCGTTCTCCAGACCCAGCTTTTCTTCCACCGCCATCTGTCCCACATAGTCAGCCAGAAAGGATTCCGACAGCTTCAGATTAATAAAACCAGGCATCACAGCCACTGCTTCCCTGAATACAGGATGACTTCCCCCTTCCGTCAGCCTTTCGATTGCCTCGTTTGCAATGTCAATCGGCTTCTTTTTATAAGCCTTGGCCGCAGCCATGGCTCCATTGCACTGATATTCACACAGATCCGGACGGTTAGACAACGCCACCTTAGCAAACTTCTCATCATAGCCGCAGGCCGCAAATGCCCTCCGTAGTTCCTGCTCCATTATATCCAGAATTTTCTTCACAATTCAAACTCTCCTTTGCGAAAGCTAAAACTGCCCCGGCGCCAGCCGGAGCAATCATTCATCTTTTAAGCCTGACAGTAACCGATGACAGCCACTAAACACGTGACAGATACTCACCGGTTCTGGTATCAATCTTGATCTTGTCGCCCATGTCCACAAACAGAGGAACATATACCACTGCTCCCGTCTCAACAGTAGCAGGCTTTGTCGCACCCTGAGCGGTATCTCCCTTAAATCCCGGTTCTGTATCAGTTATCTCTAGCTCCACAAACAGAGGAGGTTCTACGGAAAATACGCTGCCGTTATAGGAACAAACCTTACATACTTCGTTCTCCTTTACGAACTTTAAGGCGTCCCCAATAATATCCTTATTCAAAGCTACCTGATCATAGGTCTCCTGATTCATAAAATTGTAAAGGTCGCCATCTGAATACAGATACTGCATATCCACACGCTCAATTCTTGCCTGAGGGAATTTCTCAGTTGGACGGAAGGTACGCTCCACCACGCCGCCGTTGATTACATTTTTCAGCTTGGTACGTACGAAAGCAGCGCCCTTGCCAGGTTTTACATGCTGGAACTCCATAATCTGAACAACCTGTCCGTCAATTTCCAGTGTAATGCCGTTTTTAAAATCTCCTGCTGATATCATAAAGATATTCCTCCTCGAATTCGTTCACGGCGCCCCTTAAAGCGATCCACAACCGCTTTCAGCGCCCGGTAAGTCTCTAATCTTTTATATTCTATACTATGTAAGCTCTATTTTCAAGTTTTTTTTTGACATGAAAAGGAAATTCCCGCATTTCCCGCAGCGTATGCCAAAAAGCCACAACCTCTGTCTTTAATTCTTTACCCTGCTGTAAATCTCCTTTACAAGCTCCTCTACACTGCGGCCGTTCACATCCAAAATCACATGGGATGCCTCCAGATAGACCGGCCTTCTGCAAGCCAAAAGGCCGGTAATCCGCTCCATTACATCCTCTCCCTGAAGCATGGGCCTGTCCGATACATCCCTTCCAATCCGTTCCAGCACAGTGGCAGGAGACGCATCCAGATATACCACTGTTCCCAGCTTCTTTAAAAGCGTGCGGTTCTCCGCCCGCAAAGGCAGCCCTCCCCCTACGGAAATCACAGATCCATCCGTACTGGCTAACAGCTCCTCCAGAACGCTGGTTTCCAGCCTTCGAAAGGCTTCCTCTCCTTGGGCGGCAAATATCTGTGAAACTGCCATACCTGCCGCGGCTTCTATGCGTTGATCCGTATCAATCCAGGGCATATGAAAGGCTTTGGCGTAGGCCTTTCCCACACTTGTTTTTCCAGCCCCCATAAAGCCTATGAAAATCAGGTTCCTTTTCCGGCCTTCTGATTCCTCCACAGCTGCCTTGTATAGAGCGGTATTTCCTGAAAGCCGCTCCTGAAGCAACGCTCTGGCAGCCTCTATGGTTTCCTTATCCACGTTTATCTGGGGATTCCACAGCTCATAGGCAATGATTCCCTGGTACAAAAGCATATCCAGACCATTGACAGCCCTTCCTCCGGCAGACTCCACCAGCTTCATAAACCGGGTTTTGGCAGGCGTGTATACAATATCCACCCCTGTATGAAGCATTTCATAAAAATGCTTATCCTCAATAATCACATCCTCCTCCTTGGGAGCCATCCCTACGCTGGTAGACTGAATCGCAAGATATCCCCCCTTCCTGTAAGGAATAGAGGGGTAGGCGTCAAGAGACAAGGGATACATCACTCTGCGGCCAAACATTTCGTTTATATACTCAGCCAGCTCCCTGGCCCGCTCCACCTTCCGGTTGAGAATGTAGATAAGCTTTGCGCCTTCCCTGGCAAGTACATAGGCCACCGCCTTAGCTGCCCCTCCTGCTCCTAAGAGAATACAGGCTTCGCCGGCAGCTTTTATGCCAGCTTCCCTGAGGGCCCTCTCAAACCCGGCTCCATCCGTATTATACCCCTTAAAGCCATGCTCCGTTCTGACCAGGGTGTTCACTGCGCCGATGGCGTAGGCAGCGTCATCCAACTCATCCAGATATTCCATCACCTGCTGCTTGTAGGGCACTGTCACATTCATTCCCAGAATATTTAGGGCAAAGGCTCCCTTTACTGCCGCCTCCACCTGATCCTTTTCCACCTTAAAAGGAACGTAGGCCAGATTTATCCCGGTTCTCCGAGCATAAAAATTGTGCATCAGCGGCGACATGGAATGCTCCACCGGATTGGCTATCAGTCCGCATACTTTTGTTTTTCCGTCCATTTCTAACTCCTGACTCTTTTAAATATTTATTTGCCGGTTAAAAATACGCCTCTTCCCCGCCAGCAGGGCCCTCACGCCTTCCTTAGGTGCTTTTTTTTGTAAAAATACAGCACAGGCTTTTCCAGATACCGTTTCAGCATGATCTGGATCTCCTCTTTGGGATTCATAGGCTTTACCAGAATGCTGTACAGCCCCGCCCGGTTGGCGCCATACACGTCTGTAAACAGCTGATCTCCTACAAACAGGGTGTTCCCCCTGTTCGTATCCATCAGCTCCATGGCCCGCTCATACCCCCTTACTCCCGGCTTTCCCGCCTTGTATATGTAGGGGGAATCCATCTTCTCGGCAAAGGCCTTGACTCTTGGCTCCTTATTGTTTGATAAAAGGCAGGTTTTCATCCCTATCTCCTTTAATCGTTTAAAAAGCTCCAGGGCCTGCTTATCGGCAGGCGCATCATGGAATACCAATGTATTGTCAATATCAAAGATGATCCCCTTATATCCCCTGGCCTGATAATGCTCATAAGGGATTACATAGGCAGAAAC
This sequence comes from Clostridium porci, assembly GCF_009696375.1. Lineage (GTDB taxonomy): Bacteria > Bacillota > Clostridia > Lachnospirales > Lachnospiraceae > Enterocloster > Enterocloster porci. Next base: position 151,379 of record NZ_VUMD01000001.1, on the reverse strand, counting down.
CTCATATCGTTTGGGATAAAATTGTTCCAGCATAAATAAAAGCAGTCCTTTCTTGTTCCTGTCTTTTCCCTGGCCTCCAGCAGAGCCAAACACCGCAGCACATTTATTTTTTCAGCAGCTTACCGATCTCATCAATAAAGGTGTTCACATCCTTAAACTCTCTGTAAACTGAGGCAAAGCGGACATAGGCAACCTCATCCAGCACCTTCAGTTTGGACATAACCAGCTCTCCTATCACAGAGGTCATAACCTCCTTCTCCTCCATATTAAATATCTGGTTCTCAATCTCATCAATCATCGTATTGATCTGCTGGGTGGATACGGGCCTTTTATGACAAGAATGAATAATTCCAGCCTCTATCTTGGACCGGTCATAGGTTTCCCTGGAATCATCCTTCTTAATAACCATAAGGGGCATCGTCTCCAGCTTCTCGTAGGTTGTAAAGCGTTTGCCGCAGCCCTCGCACTGACGGCGTCTGCGAATAGAGCTGTTGTCATCTGCGGGGCGGGAGTCGATTACCTTCGTGTCTGACTCATTGCAATAGGGGCATTTCATATCCTGTTTCCTTTCTTATGTAACTTTTTATATGCATCTTGTGCCCGTGGTTCTGTGCTGCATATATTTTAACCGAATCAAGTATGAATCGCAAGGACTTTGTATTTATTTTTCCCAGATGCTGGACGAATCCTCCCTGCTGTTTTATAATAAAAGCCACCACAAAATTTGCAAAGAAAGGTATATGCCCATATGACAAGTGTTACTATAAGAAATATAACGTTGGGAGAAGGCGTCCCTAAAATTTGCGTCCCCCTGTCGGAAACTGACTGCGGAAATTTACTGCGTGAAGCCTCCTCTCTTGACAGCCAGCCTGTAGATATGGTTGAATGGCGGGCTGACTGGTACGGTGACATTCAAAAGCCAGGCTGTCTAAAAACCGTGCTCCCCCGTTTGCGTAAGGCCATTGGAGAAATACCTCTTCTCTTCACCTTCCGCACTCTGAAGGAGGGCGGAAATTTAAACGTTTCCACGTCCTTCTATGTCTCTCTTTTGGAAGAGGCCATTTGCTCCGGATGGATTGACGCCGTGGACATAGAACTTTTTTCTGATGCAGGTGTGGCAAAAAGACTGACCGATCTCTCCCATAAGCGCCAGGTTAAGGTGATCCTTTCCAATCACGATTTTATCTCTACTCCCTGCCAGGAGGAATTAATCAAGCGGCTCCACTCTATGGAGGCGCTGGGAGCTGATATTGCCAAGCTCGCGGTAATGCCTGAGAAAGCGGAGGATGTTCTGACCCTTCTTTCTGCTACCCTACAAGCCGGCAAGTCCCTCTCCTGCCCTGTTGTCACTATGTCAATGAAAGGAACCGGACTTATAAGCCGCCTTTCAGGCGAGATATTCGGTTCCTGCCTGACCTTTGGCTCTACAGGGAAAGCCTCTGCTCCCGGACAGATTTACGTAGGTGAGCTTAAGGAGATTCTGGACATTATTCATAAGAATCAGCTGCCTTCATAATTCTCTCCCCGCCAGCTAGCACGCAAAAAAACCATACCCAATTCCCATAGTATCCTGCTTTCACAAAAACTTCACAATCAGCACATAAAATTATCACATTTAAGACGTATAGTCATCCATGTACAAAAGCAAATGCTTTTCATACAACTTTTTCTCACAAACTGGCCGGCAAGGGAAACCCTGCCGGCCACTCCTCAGTTATCATATAAGCAAAGCACGCCATTGACAATTCTCATCTCATTTTTTATCCTTTTATTTTTTCTCCTCTTTGTTTTTTAGCTCCACCAAAATCACGTCGTTTCCTACCTGACAGATATCACAAAAGGGAATGATGTATTCCTTTTCCCTCCCCAGAAATCCGCAGATACAGCCCGGACCTGGTACAATAAGGGCCAGCACACAGCCCTTCTCCATATCAAAATCCACATCCCCCACATATCCCAGACGTTTACAGTCCTTTACATTAATTACTTCCTTTTGTTTCAAATCATAAATTCTCACTCGCCGCAGCCTCCCGGCTTTTTCTTACTTACCTAAATATATGCCGTTGTCAAAGTAGCTAACACGGAAAATCCTAGAGGTTTACATAGCAGAAAAGTAATGATATTCTTCATCTTGTATTGAATGTTCCATGAATTTCAGCCTCTTGTGTCAAGCATAAGATGGAGAACCCCTTATTTACTTATCTCTGCTTTTGTGCTATTCTTTTCATATACAGAGCTAATAATATTGGGGGTTACTGTAGTGATTAAGTTCCTAACATCAGACAAACATTTTTGTTCACTTTATGAGTGTGAAATTAAAACAGAGACACTGCTCCTGCAAAAAAACTTTTTGATTTTCATTATTGTCGTATATGGAAGCTTTATTGCTCTGGACGCACTGGTTGACTGGATTTTTCATAAAACCGTCAATGCCAGCAGCATAGCAGGATGCATCGAAGTTCTCATAGCCGTATTACTGCTCTTCATCTTCAGATTTTATATAGAGCGAAAGCAAACAGGAGTGACTGTTTTTTTCTTTATCTCTATCTTCCAGTTTCTTCTGGCCACCTACATTCAGTATACCTTCATGCCGACACGTTCGGGGTTTTACTTGCTTATACTGGCATTTGTCTCCACCTCGGTATCGGTGATTTACCACAATGGGCTTTACTTCACAGGTCTGGCCGTTCTTATGCTGCACGACGTATTTTACACCTATCAGGCTCTCAGTTCCTGTCTGAGCGAGGTCTTTCATCAGGCTGTGGAAAATCTGATCTTTTTATTTTGCGCTGTCTTTATCAACATTTGCCTGACTATGGCAAAACGCAAAGAAATCATGAGCAGAGTCAGGCTGATTGAAGAGAGAGATACCGATAGCCTGACAGGTCTGCTTAACCGTAATGCCGCACAGCGCTCCATTGTTCAGTATCTGGGGAAAAATTCCCTTCAGGCCCTTCTTTTGCTGGATTTAGACGGCTTTAAGCAGATCAACGATACGCTGGGGCACCAGATGGGCGATATATTGCTGCAGGAAGTGGCGAAGGTCATCGGCACAATCTTTCGCTCATCCGATATTACGGCACGTCTTGGAGGCGATGAATTTCTGGTATTTATGGATAATCTTTCCTCTGAGACAATTCCCCAGCATAAGGCAAAGCTTTTAATTGATCGGGTTTCGGCCATAGCAGTGGGCCATAAAAAAAAGACAAGCGTCTCATGCAGTGTTGGCATTGCCTTTACCAGCAAGCATGAAAACGGCTCCTTTGAAGAGTTATATAAGAAAGCGGACAGAGCTTTATATCAGTCCAAATGGAACGGAAAAGCCTGCTACACTGTATGGAAGCCAGCCAGACCATAATAAGCCGCAGAACTTCCTGTTAGAGCAGCTCCATCCGGCGGCCTGTCCTTTTTACTAAGCTCAATCTGTTAGTTAAAATAAAGGTGAGAGACGAACCGCCGGCAGAAGCACATCAATAATATGTTATCCTAGGAAAAAATGAGAACAATAATATGAATATAACGGAAATGATATAAAGCCCAATACTCACACAGGACATAATAAGACCTGCTGTCGCCTGACTATCCATAGATTGCTTCCCATTTCTGGAAATAAGGGCAAAAATGATTCCCAATATTCCAAGTGGAAGGTTAATCCATCCGCAGCAGCAGGTAACCAAAGAAAGAATCCCCATAACCAGAGAAATAACCGCCATACCATTCTGCTGCTCTCCATGACTCTGATATTGGGTATGGTACTGCGTCTGATTTTGGTAATTGCAGCCCTGCTGGTTATTGGCATAGCCCCCTGGCTGGCTGTTGGCATAGCCTCCTGACTGGCTGTTAGCATAGCCTCCTGGCTGGCTGTTGGCATAGCCTCCTGGCTGGTTGTTCTGATTGCAGCCCCTCTGTCCTCCCAGCTGCTGGCTGCTTCCGCTGTTCCACGCGGGTTCTGCATTTTGTATATCGGATGGAGCCGGGGCAAGCGTTATATCTCCCGGTTGAATCCATCCATCCGTATTCGTCCCGGGTTCTGCCGGAGTAGCAATCTGCTCCGAAACTACCTCCGGTTCTTCCTTGGAGCGGTTGGCATCCGGATTCATTCCTTCTCTGGTTTCTGTCCCAGACTGGTTTTCATTACTGTAATCCATCTTTGTTCTCCTTTCAGTTGGTATAGAGCCCTTATACCTGTGCTCTGTTCCCTTAATGGATCTCATTCCTCCCTCTTCCGGCTCACACATGGTTCTCTATTATGGTTTAACCTGGTTCGGCACGGTGTTTTGTCACGCTTTCGCGTGTCACCGAACCAGCGCAGTATCATATCTGGCGATATTATACCATAACCCACCCAAATATACAATCCGCCAGGGAACTTCCTAGGCGGATTGCAGATTACAAAACCGTTTTTTTCTTCTTAGAATAAAGGCACTACAGCTCCTTCGTATGTATCCTCCATGAACTGCTTAACCTCCTGGCTGGTAAGAGCTTCTATCAGCGCCTTAATCCCTTCGTCATTTTCTTTACCCTCCTTTACTGCAACTATATTTCCATAGGTTGTAGCTGCAAGGGACTGGGAATCCTCCGTAGCCAAGGCTTGGCTTACCTTCAGACCTGCCTCAATCGCATAGTTACCGTTGATAACCGCGATATCGCTGTCCTGAAGGGAACGGGGAAGCTGAGCTGCTTCCAGCTCTACAATGTCCAGGTTCTTAGTGTTCTCTACGATGTCATTCTTAGTTGCCTCCAGGCCAACGCCTTCCTTTAACTTAATTAAGCCCTGAGCCTCCAGTAAGAGAAGAGCTCTCGCCTCGTTGCTTACATCGTTGGGTACCAGAACCGTTGCCTTATCTGGCAGCTCCTCTAAAGAAGCTGTCTTTCCCGCATAGATGCCGAATGGCTCGTAATGAATGGCGCCCGCGCTTACCAGCTTGGTTCCATTTTGCTCATTAAAGGAATCCAGATATGGTTTATGCTGGAAATAATTCGCATCCAGATCGCCGGAATCCAACGCATTGTTGGGCAAAACATAATCTGTATACTCTACAATTTTCAATGTATAGCCTTTCGTCTGCAATACCTGATTGGCAGCTTCCAGAATCTCCGCATGGGGAGCCGGACTTGCTCCAACTACAATTTCCTTCAGTCCCTCTGCAGGCTTTTTTTCCGCCTGGGAAGCCTGATCCTTTGCCTCTGCGGATGACTCCTGTGACGCTCCAGCTGCCGCCTCTGTTGACGCGGTGGTTTCTGCTGTGGAAGCGGCCTCCTTGTTGCCTCCTCCTGCGCATGCTGTCAATGAACCAGCTGCCAGCGCTGCTGCCAGAACAGCAACTCCTAATACATGTTTCTTCATAATTGCTTCCTCCTCTTTCCGGGCAGACTGCCCTAACTCTTTATCCCCAAAGGGAATGTTTCTATAAACCAGCCAGAGGCAAATACACCATCTAGCGGATTCTCTTATCACTTTTTCTTGACATTCTCATAAACACTTCCTGAATTAACTGAACAATAATGACTAACAGCGCCACGGTGATCAGCATCATATTCGTCTGATAACGATGGTAGCCATATCGGATGGCAATATCACCCAAACCGCCTCCTCCTGTAAATCCGGCCATTGCAGAATATCCCAAAATGGTTGTAATGGAAATAGCCGCTCCAACCAGCAGGGAAGGCTTCGCTTCCGGAAGAAGCACCTTTACAACGATCTGCCAGGTAGAAGCTCCCATAGACTTGGCGGCTTCTACCACTCCCCCGTCCACCTCCTTCAAAGAGGACTCCACCATACGCGCGATGTAAGGGGCCGCCGCAATGACCAAAGGCACTACCGTGGCATTGCAGCCGATGATTTTGCCTACAATTACTCTAGTAACCGGAATCACCATAATCAGAAGAATAATAAAGGGAACGGAGCGCAGAAGATTGATAATCAGCCCTAGAGCTTTGTTAAATATGGGAACGGGATGGATTCCCTCCCCATCCGTAACTACCAGCGCAATTCCCAGAGGAATTCCTATCACATAAGCCAAAAACGAGGAAAGAGCTACCATGTAAGCGGTCTCTCCAATTCCCTTTATCAGCATATTCATAGTTGTCCCATCTAACTGCATTTTACCGCACCTCCTCAAATGTAACATTAGCAGTTTTTAAATAATTGCAAATTCTTCCTGCATCACTCTCATCCTCTGGAAGCTGGATAAGCATCTGCCCCATGGCCTTGCCCTCAATATCCCTGGTATCCGCATGCATAATATTAACTGGTACCTTACAGGTCAGCACCATATTGGCAATAACAGGCTCCGAGGATTCCCTGCCATCAAAGATAATGCGTATCTGCCGGGAAGATCCAAAGCTGGAGCTGTGTCCTGCCACATCCCCCAGAATCAGCTGGCGGCCAATATCTGACTTAGGTCCTGAAAAAACATCTGAAACCTTTCCTACCTCTGCTATATGGCTGTGATCGATGATAGCCACCCTGTCACAAATAGATTCAATGACAGACATTTCATGGGTAATTACAATAACCGTAATGCCCATTTCCAGATTAATCCTCTTTAATAGTCCCAGAATAGACTTGGTCGTATTGGGATCAAGGGCGCTGGTAGCTTCGTCGCAAAGCAGAACCTTGGGATTGGTAGCCATAGCCCTCGCGATGGCTACGCGCTGTTTCTGACCGCCGGAGAGCTGGGCCGGATAAGCCTTCATCCGATCCTCAAGACCTACAAGAGCAAGGAGCTCCTCTGCCCTCTGTCTGGCCTCTGCTTTGGATCTGCCCGCAATTTCCAGAGGAAAACATACATTCTGAAGCACATTCCTCTGAGCCAAAAGATTAAACTGCTGGAAAATCATCCCCATAGACTGTCTTGCCAGACGCTTGTCCTTATCCTTCATAGCAGAAAGATTCTTCCCTTCAAATATGACTTTTCCGGAGGTTGGAGCTTCCAGATAGTTGATGCATCGCACCAAAGTGCTTTTTCCCGCACCAGACAAGCCGATGATACCAAATACCTCCCCATAGCGGATTTCCAGATTAATGTCCTCCAGAGCATTCACCGTACCATTGGATGTCTGAAACTGCTTCCCCAGACCTTCCAGCACAATGATGGATTTATCTTTATTACCTTCCATGATTTGATCCCTTTCCTTTGTCATTCCATCGCACATAAAAGGACCGCACGTCCTGCACAGACTTGCGGCCCTGAGTATTCCGTTCAAAGCAACTGTTTATCAATCATCACAATCTATACAGATGAAACCTACATTCAGTTTTTTGCCCATAGGGATACGCAGCACATGATACACATGCTGTTCATCATATCCATATTCATCCCCATGGCTCTGAACTGGGTCATAAGCTCCTCCTGTATTAATTCCCTATAATTTTACTAGGAATTATCTTAGATATGAAGATACAACACTCGCAACCATTTGTCAAGTTTTTTTTATCTGCCGGTTTTAGCTGCACAAATTTACAATCACCTGTGCAAATATTTTTGCGCTGGTCAGAAGATGATCCACAACCGCAAATTCATCTGCACCATGCATCCTGTTATCTGTACCAGGCATAGAAGCACCGTATGCCACGCCGTTTTTCAGATTATGGACGTAGGTCCCTCCGCCGGTAGCCTGACAGCTCCCTTTCAGTCCCGTGTAATCCTCATATACCGACAAAAGGGTTTTAATAAAATAGGACTCCCCATCTACATGGTGAGGCGGAACCATAAAATCGGTTTCCAGAGCGATTCCCTCCTCTGCCATAGCTTTCTTTACTATCTTTAAGACATTATCCTCATTAGAGCAAACAGGGCAACGGCTGTCAAAGACTCCCTCCAGGCTGTCCGATCCTACGGTCAGCATGCTAAAGGCCAAGGTCAGTGCGCCTGACAGTTCATCCTCCATATCAATTCCCACTGCCTTTCCGCAGGTGTCTCCATGGGGAAACAGCTTTAAAAGGCGCTTTATACAGGAAAACTGTGCGCACTCTGCCAAAGGCAGCCGCTCCAGCAATGTCAAAAGGCCTGTGAGGGCATTTCTTCCTTCTTGGGGGGTAGAAGCATGAGCGCCTGCGCCCTGGGCTGTAATCTGGATGACAGAAGCATTTTCCTCAAAGATAAAGGAAATGTCCGTTTCCTTTTCCACCAAACTGGCCGTCTCCTCCAAAGTTTTTAACTCCAGGCCCTCAACCACAGCCTTTGCCTTGCCCGGAACTACATTCACCTTGATTCCCGCGTCTAGCTTCACCAGCCTGGGCAGTGCGCTTGAAGCAGCAAAAGAGGCGTGGAAATGTCCCTCCAGACGGCCCTTCTCCGTATTAGTTACAGGAAATTCCGCATCTGGCGAAAAGGTCATGGGCGCTTCCTTCTCCCTGTCATAATAATATTTGATATCAGAGCTTCCGCACTCCTCATCCGTCCCCAGAATCAAGCGTACATTTTTCGTCACGGGAATTCCCAGCTCCTTTACAGCCCTCATGGCATAGAGAGCTGCCACAGCCGGTCCCTTGTCGTCAGCTGTTCCCCTCCCATAAAGCCTTCCATCCTTAACAACCGGCTCAAAGGGCTCCGTCACCGTCCATCCCTCTCCTGCTGGAACTACATCCAGATGAGCCAGAATATCCAGCTGACGCTCCTTATCATTCAAATCTGCCGTTCCCACATAGTTATCATAATTAACAGTGGAAAAGCCGTACCCTTCCGCCATAGCCAGGGCAGACTGAAGGGCGTCAAAGGCTCCTGCTCCAAAGGGTTTACCTTCTATATACGGCATTTTTTCACTGTTAATTCTGCAAAGCCTGCAGATATCCTCAATCATTTCGTCCCTATGAGCATCCATATAGCGTTCAATTTGATCCTTGTACATCATTTCGTCTCCTTTTATTTACATGCTTAAGGCGGCCTATGCCCTCCCAAATTCACTCAGCCTCAGTCCCGGATTCCGCTCTAACACCATACCTACGCTCCAGCTGTTAATAAACAGCAGCAGGGGATTTTCCTTCAAATCCTTGATCCGCTTCATATCAGAGGTTCCAGTCAGCTTTGCAACATCCACCTCCTGCGGGTTCTCTACCCAGCGGATGTGTTCAAAGGGCAGTTTCTCCAGAATGACCTCCACGTTATATTCATTTTTCAAACGGTAGGTTAGAACCTCGAATTGCAGCACGCCTACCACACCTACAATAATTTCCTCCATACCGGAGTTAAACTCCTGAAAAATCTGAATGGCTCCCTCTTGGGCAATCTGATTCACTCCCTTTATAAATTGCTTACGCTTCATGGTATCTACCTGACGTACCCGCGCAAAATGCTCCGGCGCAAAGGTAGGAATCCCCTCAAACTCAAAGGTATCATTGGAGGAACACAAGGTATCTCCAATGGAAAAAATACCGGGGTCAAAGACACCGATAATATCGCCGGCATATGCCTCTTCAACAATCTTTCTGTCCTGAGCCATTAGCTGCTGGGGCTGGGTGAGGCGGATTTTTTTGCCCCCCTGGACGTGATTTACCTCCATACCTGCGTCAAACCTGCCGGAACAAACGCGCATAAATGCAATCCTGTCTCTGTGGGCCTTGTTCATATTCGCCTGAATCTTAAATACAAAGGCGGAAAAATCCACTCGGAACGGATCAATCTCCCCGGTAAGGGTACGTCTGGGCAGAGGAGGAGTCGTCATTTTCAGGAAATGTTCCAAAAAGGTTTCAACACCGAAGTTGGTCAGGGCAGATCCGAAAAACACAGGAGACAAGTCTCCTCTCTGAACCCGCTCCATATCCAGCTCATCGCTGGCTCCATCTAAAAGCTCAATGTCCTCTAGAAGCTGCTGGCGATAGTCAAGCCCGATTGCGCTGTCTACATCCTCTGCATTTACTCCAAACTCCCGGCTCTCAACCTCTTTTGCTCCTCCCATGGCAGCTGTGAAGGTGGTGATTTTTCTGGTAAACCGATCATAAACCCCTTTAAAGCTCTTTCCACAGCCAATCGGCCAATTCACCGGACAGGTGCGGATTCCCAGTACATCCTCAATCTCGTCCATCAGCTCATACGGGTCTCTGGCCTCACGGTCAAATTTGTTAATAAAGGTGAAAATGGGAATATGGCGCATAACACAAACCTTAAAAAGCTTGATGGTCTGGGCCTCCACACCCTTAGAGCCGTCAATCACCATAACCGCGGAATCCGCAGCCATGAGGGTACGGTAGGTGTCCTCTGAGAAGTCCTGATGCCCCGGCGTATCCAGGATATTGATGCAGAATCCATTGTAATTAAACTGCATGGCAGAGGACGTAACGGAAATACCTCTCTCCTTCTCGATCTCCATCCAGTCAGAAACCGCATGCTTAGAGGCTTTCCTCCCCTTTACAGTACCAGCCAGGTTAATAGCGCCTCCATACAGCAGAAATTTCTCTGTCAGAGTTGTCTTACCTGCATCGGGATGAGATATAATTGCAAATGTCCTTCGCTTTTTTATTTCCTCTATTATCTGGTTATCTATCTGCGGCAAAATTTTGTCCTCCGTCCTTCATAATGATTACAATTCCTGTCCTCGAATCTTCATTTTATTATGATTGAAATCATAAGTCAAGGACTTCCCCTGACTGTTCCATAAATTCTTGGCCCATCAATCCTGTCTGTTTCGCTGCAGCCAGAAATATGCCCTCATAAGCTTCAATTCCCTTTCATTTTCCCCAGAATCTCCGTCAGCAGCCTGTCAGCCACCTCTGCCTTATCCATAAGGGGAAGCTCCAGCTCCATATCCTTTGTGATCAAGGTAACTACGTTCGTATCGGTTCCGAAGCCAGCCCCTTCCACCTTTAAATTATTGGCAACAATCATATCCAGGTTCTTTCGCTCCAGCTTGGCTCTGGAGTTTTCCAGCAGGTTCTGGGTTTCCATGGAAAAGCCGCAGAGGAATTGCCCTTCTTTGCGGTGATTCCCCAGCCAGCCAAGAATATCCTCAGTACGCTCCAGACAAATTGTCAGAGCATCGTCCTTTTTCTTCATTTTCTCCGCAGATGCCACAGCCGGACGGTAATCGGCTACTGCCGCCGCTTTGATAATAATATCCTGTTCATTGCTGCAGCTGGTAACTGCCTCAAACATATCCCTGGCACATACCACCGGAACCGTATTTACAAACAGAGGAGGCGAAAGGCTTACAGGACCGGTTATCAGTGTTACCTCCGCTCCCCGGCAGGCGGCTGTTTTTGCAATGGCATAGCCCATTTTTCCAGTACTGTGATTGGTAATAAAGCGCACAGGATCGATGGCCTCCATCGTAGGTCCAGCCGTCACAAGTATTTTTTTCCCGGCCATATCCTTAGGATACCCTATTTCCCTCACAATGTACTCAAACAGCGCCTCCGGTTCCGGCATTTTCCCTGCCCCTGTATCGCCGCAGGCCAGATACCCCTTTGCGGGGGGAATCACCTCCATGCCATAGCCTCTGCAGCGCTCCAGATTATCCTGAAGAACAGGATTTTCGTACATGTTAGTATTCATGGCAGGAGCCAGGATTTTTTTGCATTTGCATGCCATCATGGTAGTGGTCAGCATATCGTCCGCAATGCCATGTGCCATTTTCCCGATTACATTGGCGCTGGCCGGGGCTATCATAGCTGCATCTGCCGCCTTAGCCAACGCTACATGCTCCACGCTGAACTCAAAATTCCGGTCAAAGGTGTCCACCAGACATTTATTTCCCGTCAGGCTCTCAAAGGTAATCGGATTAATAAAATTAACTGCATGCTTCGTCATCAGCACATGAACCTTTGCGCCCTTTTTCACCAGCATGCTGGCAAGGCCTGCCGTTTTATAGGCAGCAATGCTTCCCGTTACTCCCAGCAGCACTGTTTTTCCTTTTAACATAGGGATTCCTCCTGTTGTTTTTCCTGTTTTTCTATGTTACAATCATAACGGTCAATTCTCTTAACCCTATATTCCTGCTAACCCCAGCTTTTGGAGCTTTTGTTAGTATATCATATATTTTTTTAATAGGAAAGGAGTCCCTTAGATGATTTTAGCAATCGACATGGGAAACACAAATACCGTAGCCGGCGGCATTGACGAGCAGAAAACCTATTTTATCGAACGGATCACCACAGACCAGAGCCGCACAGATACAGAATACGCAATCAGCTTTAAGAATATTCTGGAGATGAACCAGATCAGCGCTTCCTCCATTGAGGGAGCCATTCTCTCCTCTGTGGTTCCTCCACTCAGCAACACGATTTTAAATGCCGTAGAAAAGGTTGTGGGCATCCGCCCTTTTCTGGTCGGAGCCGGTATGAAAACAGGTCTTAACATTCTTATGGACAACCCTAAAGCAGTGGGAAGCGACCAGATTGTAGACGCGGTGGCTGCCAGCCATGAGCACCCTCTGCCTTTGATTGTCATTGACATGGGAACCGCTACTACCCTCTGTACAGTGGACAAGAAGGGCAACTATATCGGCGGCGTTATCCTTCCGGGACTTAAGGTTTCTCTGGACTCCTTAAGCGGCAAAACGGCTCAGCTCCCATACATCAGCCTGGAGGTACCGGATCGCATCATAGGAAAAAATACTATCGACTGTATGAGAGCCGGTATCATCTACGGAACTGTCGATATGATTGACGGAATCCTGGACCGGATGGAAGCAGAGCTTGGGGAATCCCCCACCATCATTTCCACCGGAGGTCTGGCCCGTTTTATTACACCGCTGTGCCGCCACAAAATACACTATGATGATGCTCTGCTGTTAAAGGGGCTTCTGATTCTGTATCGCAAGAATGCTCCCCAGGCTTTATCTTTTGCATAATCCGGGCCGCGGAAGGTATACGATTTATATTCCTGCTTTTAATGTTCCTTTAATCTTAAATATATAAAATAGCATTATACAACATCAACGTTATCTACGGAGGATATCAATATGGTAAAAAAATTGTTAGCTGCAGCTGGATTATCCCTTACCCTTGTACCCCTTCTTCCCGCGACAGCCATTGGAGCCCCAAAGCAGATTACAGAGGCATCCGCTAAGCAGATTGCCCTAAGCAATGCGGGCTTATCCGAACGTAATCTTGCCCTTATATATGCAAAGCTGGACTGGGATGACGGAAGACCGGTCTATGACGTAGAATTTTATACTCCTGATTATGCAGAGTATGATTATGAAATCGACGCCTATACCGGCGCAATTCTGAGCATAGACTACGAGGCTGAATCCATCACCTCTGCCGGACAGTCCGGCGGATTGGCAGCCGCTGCTCCCACTCAGCCTTCCGCCCCTTTCCAGACTGCCGCCACGTCTGCAATAAGCTTAGAGCAGGCCAAGGCAATCGCATTGAACCAAGCCGGACTTTCTGACTCCCAGGTGGTATTTGTCAAAGCAAATCAGGAGCAGGATGACGGACGCCTCCTATATGAATGCGAATTTGTTTACAAAACAACGGAATACACATATGAAATCGACGCCTATACGGGAGCTGTGATTGAAATGGACATTGACAGTATTTACGATTAATAAAGACAAATTTTTAAATCACGAAACTATAACACGATAAAACAGGGTTCTAGTATCTATAAAAGCTACCTGGAACCCCGTTTCACTTCTGAAAGGCCTATGCCCCCTTTCCCTTATTTCTCAAATGCATGTAAACTGTATTTTTAGATATATTCAAAAGTCCCGCAATTTTTACTACCGCATCCTTAATATTAAATATTCCATAATCATCCAGCATGCAAACTATCATTTTATTTTTATTTGAGGGAGTAATTGTCCCATCATTCATCACTTTTTCCTTGACATTCTCCAGGGCGGAGGCAATTAACTCATCTGAATTGTCCACATAATTTTCTCTCTTATTGCTCTGAATAATCCCTGGCTGCTTTGGGATAAATGCCTCAAGCACATTCGACAGAGGAGTATTCATATAAAAATTAATACACATCAGCCCGATGATTCTGTTCTGCTCCCCATGAATCGCAATCGTTGTAGATTTTAACGGTTCTCCTTTTTTGTTCCTGCTGAAATATGTAATATTGTCCTCCTTTGTCTCAGAAAGCTTCTCCAGCATATTCAAAGCCAGATCCGTTATCGGCGCTCCGACCTTTCTCTCTGTATGCTCCCCATGCAGAATATTAATAACGGAATGCTCGTAAGTCTCCAAACTATGAAGTACAATTTCATAGGCATCTCCCAGATACCTTCCCAGTCCGTCAATAAACCTGGAATATGAATTTAAGATCTCTCTGTCAACCAATGTAAGTGTTACAGGCTTCTGAGCCATATGACAATTTCCCCTCCGTTTTCATCCTTTCTTTTTATTTTAACTTAAAAATTCATTTTATTCCAGTCCAGAATCAAATATTTCCTTCTCATTATTCCTGCCATTTCACAAGAGCCCGGCGGATGCTTTCCAGAGCTTCCACAACCCTTGCCGTATCTTTGTAAACTCCCAGTACAATACGCAGATGCCCTTCTCCCCCAGGCCCATAATTAATCCCGTCGTTTACAGACACCTTCGCCTCCTTCACCAGATAAGCTGCAAGCTCCGACGAGCTTCCGAGCCTGGATACATTCACCCAGCTAAGGAAACCGGCTTCTGGAAGGCCCATGGACACATTAGGGATCGAATTGATTATTTCATAAGCCCTATGCCTGCGCTCATCAAAAGCAGCTTCAAACTCCTTCATAAAGGAAGGATTCTCCAGGGCCGCTGCCACAGCGTACTGGCATGCCGTATTGGTAGCTCCCAGTACGGACACTCCATTGGCAAACATGGTATCCATCACAATATCGCTGCACACAATGTAAGCCACTCTTAAACCGCTCAGTCCCATTCCCTTTGAAAAAGAAAACACAGTTACGGTTCTGTCAAACATATCCGGCATGGCCGCCGGGGTTATCATTTCATTGCCATAGCAGAAATCTTCAAATGCCTGATCGCAAATTAGCACTAAATCATGCTCCACAACGATTTCTCTCAATATCTCCAGGGAGCTCCTGTTAAATACCGTAGCAGTCGGATTATTCGGATGAGTAAGCACTACGGCTTTCGTCCGTTTTGTTATGCAGTCTTCAAAATCCTTTTTTACAAACTGAAACCCGTTTTCCTCCTTTAAGAGCACAGGAATCACTTTTCCGCCCATGATTTCCACATTCAGGTAATTATTTGGATAACTGGGAGAAGGAATCAACACCTCATCTCCGGGGTATATAAAGGGGAGAATAGAAAAATAAAGCCCGCTATCAGACCCTGGAGTAATTAAAATATTTCTCTGCGGATCCACTTTTAATCCATTCTGCCGCTCCAGCTTTCTGGCAATAAGCTCCTTTAGCATTGGATTTCCAATAGGAGCCGTATAATGTGGAGCTTCCGCCCTTTTTACCGCATCTATCAGGGCTTTTTCCACACATTCTGGCATGGAGAAGTCAGGCATAAACGGATCCGCCCATCCCATCAAGGTAATTCCTTGCTTCTCCATTTCCTGATAGGAGCTCCCCACATCCGCCTTTTCCACAGAGGAAAAAAGTCCGCCTTCCGCCTTAGCAAAAGCAGGTATCATTTTATCTCTCATAGCTTCGCCTTTCTCTTCCTATTCCTCATCAAATCCAAATATTATAGTCAGCACAGCCGCCGCAACAAATGCAATCGCAAACGCCGCCATAACAAGCCATACATTCATGGGATCTTCCCCAATAAACATTGCAAAATTCAAAAATGACGGCCCACCCATGGCATATGCCTTTAAGGCAAAAAAGGATGCAAACGCACCGCCGAGCGCACCGCCGATGGAGGCTGCCAGAAACGGCTTTTTATACTTAAAGTTCACACCATAAATAGCAGGCTCACTGACACCCGTAACTGCGGCAATGGTGGCTGACGCTGCTATTGTCTTTGTCTTTTTGTTCTTTGCTCTCATCCATACTCCGAAAGCCGCTCCAGCCTGGGCCATATTGGCAGAACCGCTGGCAGGAGACAGGTAATTGAAGCCTTGAACAGTAATTCCCTGGGTAAGCACCGGCACCATTCCATGATGGATTCCAAGAACTACCATAGAAGAATAAATACCGCCATAAATAAGCCCCGCAAAAATTCCTCCCTTTTCAAACAACAGATTAAATATATCCGCAAGCCTCAGTCCCACCCAATTCGCTGCTGGACCAATCGTGATTAAGGCCACAGGTGTCGCAATCAGCATTGTCAGGAATGGCACCATAATAATTTTCAGAGCGCCAGGTATCACTTTGTCCACATACCGTTCCACATAAGATGCGAACCACACGGCGAACACCATAGGAAGAACGCTGGATGAATAATTTACCACTGTAAATGGAATCCCTATAAACGAATATATGGTCGTTCCCTCTGCAATCAAAGACACCCAGTTAGAGGACATCATCGCCGCGCAGATAGTCAGCGCCACATAGCGGTTCATTTTAAACTGCTTTGCAGCGGACGCCGCCAGCAAAAACGGCAGGAATGTAAAGATTCCGTTTGCTATCGTATCAATAACATGGTAAGTATGTCCCGTATTATCCAGCCCCAACACCACAGCAATGGTCAGAATGGCTCTTACCAGGCCGGCTCCGGCCAGCGCCGGAACAATGGGATTAAAGATCCCTGCTACTGTTTCAAAAAATGTTGTAAGCAGATTTCCCTTTTTATTTTTCAGGTTATTTTTTAGCTCCTTCACGTCATCCAGATTTTCATGGACATCCGTCTCTTCATTGAGTCCCGCAAGCTCTGTAAATTCCTTATACAGCGCGTTAACGGCCGGCCCTATCACTATCTGAGTCTGGGCGCCGCTGTTGATTACCCCCATTACTCCATCGGTATTTTTCAGAACCTCTTCGTTTACCAGAGTTTTATCTTTCAGTGTTAAACGAAGACGGGTCATACAATGTGCTGCACTTTCAATATTTTCTTTTCCTCCGATGTTTTCAAGAATTGTTTTCACTAACCGTTCGTATTTCATAAATACCTCCCCCTTATTATTTATGAGCAATTACTTCCATCTCGCACAAAACACCCTTCGGAAGCCCCTTTACAGCCACGCAGGAGCGGGCCGGACAGCTTGTAAAGTGTCTTCCGTAAACTTCATTAAATGCGCCAAAATCTTTCATATCAGCTAAAAAGCATGTTGTCTTTAGCACATTGCCTGTCCCCATGCCAGCCGCTTCAAGAACGGCTTCTACATTCCTCATGACCTGCTCTGCCTGTTCCTCCACTGTATCCCCTGCTACTTCCCCGGTTTCCGGCTTTACCGGAATCTGACCAGACGTAAATAAAAACTCCTCTGTCGCTACTGCCTGCACATATGGACCAATGGCTGCCGGCGCCTTATCTGTGTGAATTTTCCTTATCATTTGTTTTTCTCCTTTCGATAAAATATTTTCTTTTTATTTATTATATCAATATAAAATAGTTAAGTCAATCATAAAAATTAAATAATTTTCATTGATTTTTCGATTCATCCTGATATAATAAGATTACAAATGAAATTTAATTTATTCAAATAGGAGGCAGCTATGAATCATCTAAAAAAATTCCCTGAAAATTTTCTCTGGGGAGCAGCTTCTGCAGCCAATCAGTGTGAAGGCGCCTGGAACGTCCACGGTAAAGGAGTCAGCATTTCTGATGTAATGACTTCCGGCACCCATAAAAGCCCGCGCCGCATTACTCCTGTTATGGACGAACATGCTTATTTTTATCCTTCCCATGAGGCTGTAGATTTTTATCATCATTACAAAGAGGATATTGCCCTTTGCGCAGAAATGGGCTTTAACATTTTCCGCATGTCCGTCAACTGGACCCGGATTTTTCCAAATGGAAATGAAGCAGAACCAAATGAAGAAGGGCTGAAATTTTATGACTCTGTCTTCTCTGAACTAAAAAAATATAATATCGAACCCTTGGTAACTATTTACCACAACGAAAATCCATTTCAGCTCACAAAGGAGTGCAACGGATGGAAGGATCGCCGCTGTATTGATTATTACATGAATTTATGCAGGGTATTGTTTAACCGCTATAAGGATGTGGTCAAATACTGGATTCCTTTCAACGAAATAAACTGCCTTACCACAAAACTTGGGAATTGGAACCATGCAGGTATCCTTAACGAAGGAACCGAATTTTTCACAGAGCAGGCTGACGATCCCAGCTCCCGTTTTGCAGCCCTGCATCACCAATTCGTAGCCAGCGCCCAGGCCGTAAGGCTTGGCCGCTCCATTAATCCCGACTTCCGGTTCGGCACTATGATATGCCATATTACTGTATATCCCCTTACCTGCAGTCCCGATGATATTTTCCTTACTCAGCAGGAAGATTTAATGCGCAACTGCTTTAGCGGCGATGTTCAGGTAAAGGGGGGGTATCCTTATTACATTAAGAGATATTTTGAACGAAACCATATTGCATTTGAAATAACTGAACAGGATTTAACAGATATCTCGGAAGGTACCGTTGATTTTTATTCCTTCTCCTATTATATGTCCAACTGTATTACAGCCCAAAAGGACGCAGCCCAGGTTTCCGGAAACGTAATGGGCGGAGCTAAAAATCCCTACCTGAAAGCAACCGAATGGGACTGGCAGATTGACCCCAAGGGACTCCGTTATACGTTAAACCACGTTTACGACCGATACCACATCCCGGTTATGATTACTGAAAATGGCCTGGGTGCCCGCGATGTACTGGAAAACGGCCGCGTCCATGACAGCTACCGAATTGATTACCTGCGCCGTCACATTGAACAAATGCGTCTGGCCATAGACGACGGTGTAGATTTAATCGGCTACACGCCGTGGTCCGCCATGGATCTGGTAAGCGTATCCACAGGTGAAATTGACAAGCGGTACGGATTTATCTATGTAGACAGGGACAATCGTGGTAATGGCACGATGAAACGATATAGAAAAGACAGCTTTTACTGGTATAAGCAAGTTATTGAATCAAACGGAGAAAATCTTTCATTTCACTAAAAAGCAGCCATTTTAGGCTGTAGACAAAGCGCCTGCAGCGTTCCGTACGCGATACAGGCGCTTTTCTTCTGCATGTATCAAAATGCCCTGGCGAGTTCTTCTGCTCCCATTTAATTCCCCAAACAGCCCATTTATCTCTGTGCAAAAATTGGCATTTTTTTCTTTCCCATCCATCGTATAAAACAATCCGAATCCGTACATGATTCTTTATAGCAGATTCATCCGGCACAGCCCATTTTTTACAGGGCTGGAAGAATGACAGTATAATGGAGGTAAGGATAATGTCAGGCTACAAAGTTGAGATATGCGGAGTCAATACCGCCAAGCTGCCTTTATTGAGTAATGAAGAAAAGGAAATGCTATTTGAACGGATACTGAACGGAGATAAAGAAGCCAGGGAGCAGTATATTAAAGGGAATCTGCGGCTGGTATTAAGCGTGATACAACGTTTTTCCAACAGTCAGGAAAACATAGACGATTTATTTCAGATAGGCTGTATCGGCCTCATCAAGGCGATTGATAATTTTGATATTACGCAAAATGTAAAATTTTCCACCTATGCAGTACCTATGATTCTGGGTGAGGTCCGCCGTTATCTCAGGGACAATAATTCCATCCGGGTCAGCCGTTCTTTAAGGGATACCGCTTACAAAGCTTTGTATACCAGAGAGCAGCTAACGAGAGCTAATTCCAAAGAGCCAACCTTGATGGAAATTGCCCAGGAGCTGGGCGTTTCCAAGGAGGATATCACCTACGCTCTGGATGCCATACAAACTCCAGTCAGCCTGTACGAGCCTGTCTATACAGACGGCGGCGATCCGCTGTACGTTATGGATCAGATTAGCGACAAAAAAAATCTGGAGGAAAACTGGATAGAGGATTTGTCCCTGGTGGAAGCGATGAAACGGCTCCCAGAACGGGAACGGCATATTATTGATATGCGTTTTTTTGAGGGAAAAACCCAAACGGAGGTAGCCCAGGAAATCCACATCAGCCAGGCCCAGGTGAGCAGGTTGGAGAAGAACGCCCTTAAGAGTATGAAAAGTTATTTGAGTTAATCGCTTGGTGGTGTCGCAAAGTTACGAAACAGGTGACTTAGCGGCACCTGCACATCTATCTGTGAAATTTATCTATATACTCTTCTGCCAGATATATCCCATTCTCTGAGGTGCGCATAAAATGGATGTACCTCTTCTTTTTCATCATATCGTCAAATTCATCATCTGATGTACATATTTCTGTGCAAATAAGCTTTACCCGAAATCGCTCCGTATCCAGAGCCTGTAAAAGCTCAAAGTCCATCCCCTCTGTATCAATATCAATTACATCAGGACATCTGACGCAGTTTTCCTCAAATATCTGGTTAATATTGTGTACTGGGATATCTAATCCGTTTTGCAGATCAAAGCCTCTTTTTAGAGCCAATTCTTTATCAAAGGTATTATATCCCGTGTAGGCAGAAACAGAAGACTGGTAGTATTGCATTGTACCTCCCTCGCCACCGCAAGCCCCAATTTTTACAATTTTGTTTTTCGGTCTGTAAAGCTCCGCCAAGCCGCACATGATGGGATTAGGTTCGATTAATACCCCTTCTGTATATCCTTCATGATAAAAAAGGTACGTATTATTACGTATCACAGGATGACATACCCCAATATCCACATAATATGGCCTCTCTACCTTCATACATTTAATGGCGTTCAGTAAGATTCTATCCTCATTATCTGTTGAAAAGCTAAGCTTGCTCACCATTTCCCCGCAGTTTACCAATCGTGAGACAATAACAGAGAAATCGGTTACAAATTCCTGTATCTGCTGAATAATCTCCAATTCCGGATTCGGATAGATAATGAAGCAGATTGTTCCCTTATCCTTTATTTCATTTAAGACCGATTTTGGTGATATTTTCATACCGCATTTTATCTGACCTACGCAATGATCCCTTCCATCAATCATATAATCAAGATGATATAGGGATGGATTATACCTGCCAAGGAACTCATCTCTACCCACACCCCATCCGACTAAATAATCATAGTTGTCTTTTAAATATTCAATATCTTGCATTTTTGTATATTGAATCATAATTTACCACCTTTACCAAGCTTTTAAAATCATTGAATCAAATCCGGGCAGCATTGCGAAGTATATCTATCGTCCTGTCCAGACCCTCTTGAATGGAACATGCGGGCTTCCACCCCAATTCCTTTATCTTACCGGAATCCAAAACTGCTTTTGTAGCTTTGGAAAATCCCTGTTTCTCGACAGCATCCGGCAGCTCAAATGCTATCTGAACCCCTGATTTATCAGCCAGCAGCTTTGCCAACTCCTTTAGACAGATATTTGACCCTTCATCAGCAATATTGTAAGCCTCTCCATTTTCCCCATATAACAAACTATACAGTAAAGCCGAAACGACATCCGCAGCGTAGCAGTAAGAGAAATATTGGCTTCCATCGCTTTTCAGCACAATATTTTCTTTGCGAACCGCATTCCGGATAAACTGGGCGAGAGCCTTGCTGTCCGACTCCAGCATAGTGGGACCGTACACCCTGCAAATTCTTGGAATCACGATGTCCAGATCGTATTGTGCACGATAGGCCTGGCACAAGGCCTCTCCTACCCGCTTTCCCTCCGGGTATCCAGCCCTCACCGTATTACAGTCAATATACCCGCAATCTCTTTCCCTAAAAGCTTCTGTTCCCAGATTTTCTCCATATATCTCCACGGACGACAAAAAAAGCACTCTCTCGCATCTCTTGTCTGCCGCATATTTCAACATTTTATTAGTTCCCAAAACATTGGTCAAAATCGTTCCTATGGGATCTGCCGCATACGCCCGGGGATGTGTGTTGCTGGCACAATAAAAAATATAATCCACCCTTTTATTTAAATCCAGCCCTTCATTAATATCACCTGAAAGAAAGGTAAACTCAGGTCTTTGAAGATAATCAGCGAAACGCTCCTGCGCCCTCTTTTTTGTTCTCCCCATAGCATACACTCTGATGCGGCTGTTTCTCTTTATATTCCTTTCCATCAAAGCGTCCACCAGCACAGTTCCAATCATCCCGGTGGCCCCTATAATCAAAACCCCTTTATCCTCAAGACGCTTCCAATCGATTTTTAGATTATTCAGATATTCTATATCCTGCTTATATAAATAATCGTCCAGATACATACTATCTCCTCTATCGCTTCATACGCAGCAATGCTTTCAATATATCCAAATCATCCTGGGTAGTAATTTTTATATTTTTGTCCGAGCCCTTTGCAAAATACAGCTTTTCTCCCAAATCTACCATCATTGTGTTGGCATAGGACGAAGCGCTGGTTCCTATATTTTCACTGAATGCCTTTTTATAGGCCCAGTTCAGCTTCCCAAACAAATAGGCCTGGGGAGTGGACACTCGCTTCAATCGATCCCTGGGGATATATTCACAGGTCGTGTTTTCATCCTCCTTTACAAAAATCTGCTCATTATAGGGCATTGAGGTCACTGCATTTCCGTAAATCCGGCATTTCTCAATTACATCTGACAGAACACGTTCCTCTACCAGAGGCCGTATTCCGTCATGTATTACCACAATATCATCCGTTTCACATTTATCCTTCAGAAATAAAACTCCGTTTCTTATAGACTCCTGTGAGGTACTTCCTCCGCTGATAATCCATTCCAGCTTATGGATATGGAATTGCCTCCCATAAGCCCTGAGCGCCTCATGCCATCCGTCTATACATACTACCAGAATTTTTTCAATATCCGGGTGTCTTTGAAATGCTTCCAGCGTATAAATCACCAGAGGTTTATCATCTATATTCAAAAACTGTTTTGGAACCTCCTGCTGCATACGCTGCCCAAAACCTCCGGCAAGAATTAAAGCAACACTCTTCATATCTTATTCCCTTCTATAAAGCCTGTACCTTAAAGTATGTATCTATCAAGCTCCTGCTGCACATAAGGCTGCTTAAGGAGCAGCTTCTTGACCTCTTCCAGTTGTAGTATTCTTGTATTATTAGAATTAAATTCCTTAAGCTCTTTCCTCTCTGCTTTTCCCTCTTCGAAATATTTTCCATAATTCAGATCCCTGTTGTCAGCCGGAACGCGATAAAAATCACCTAAATCAAAGGCATGAGCACACTCCTCCCTGGTCAGCAGCGTTTCATATTTCTTTTCTCCATGTCTTGTGCCAATCTGATGTATTGCACTGCCACTGTGAAACAGCTCCTTCACTGCCTGAGCAAGTACCCCTATCGTACATGCAGGAGCCTTCTGTACCATAATATCTCCGGTTCTTCCTTCCTTAAAAGCAAACATGACTAAATCTACCGCCTCATCCAGACTCATCATGAAACGGGTCATCTCCGGATCGGTAACAGTCAATGGTTTCCCGGCCTTTATTTGTTCAATAAACAGAGGAATCACTGAGCCCCTGGAGCACATTACATTTCCATATCTGGTACCGCAAATCTCCGTTGTATTAGTTGTCCTTGACTTAGCTACAAATACCCGCTCCATCAACGCTTTGCTGATTCCCATAGCGTTAATGGGATATGCAGCTTTATCTGTAGAAAGACAAATTACCTTTTTTACCCCATAGCGGATGGCAGCTGTCAGCATATTATCCGTACCTGCCACATTCGTCCGCACTGCCTCCATTGGAAAAAATTCACAGGATGGAACCTGCTTTAAAGCAGCCGCATGGAAGATATAGTCCACCCCTTCCATACTATCCCATAAGCTTTGAGCATTACGCACATCACCTATGTAAAATTTTATTTTGTGATTATTGTACTTCCTGCGCATGTCATCCTGCTTTTTCTCATCCCTGGAGAAAATTCTTATTTCCCTGATTCCAGTATTTAAAAAACGTCTGAGAACCGCATTTCCAAAGGAACCGGTTCCTCCTGTAATCATCAGTACTTTATCTTTAAAAATATCCTCTTCCATACGGTCTGCCTCCATACCCTTCATCATCTTCTGTCTTACTGCCTGTCCTTTCTCCATACTCTGTCATTAATAACTGCCGTATAGCTCTGAATTAGTCTGAGCACGGTGGAGGAAACCTTTTCCTCACTATAATCAGGAACCAATGAGCCAAAGTCTCTATTCTCTGCCATTTTCACAGCCAAATCAACTGCCTGAAGAATGCTCTGGCCACTAATCCCCCCAAGAATACAGCAACCCTTATCAAATGCCTCCGGTCTCTCTGTGGAGGTACGGATGCACACGCCTGGGAATCTGCTTACAGCCGCCTCCTCCGGCATAGTTCCGCTGTCAGATACCACGCAGTAGGAATTTTCCATCAGACAACTATAATCCGTAAAGCAAAACGGCGGCATCTGCCTTATCAGGGAATGAAAATGAAATCCTCTCTTAGCGATGTACTTGGCGCTTCTTGGATGAACCGAATAGATAATAGGCATGGAATATGTCTCAGCCATAGTATTGACCGACTCCATGAGACTCATAAAATTCGTCTCATTATCTATATTTTCTTCCCTATGGGCTGACAAAACCAGATACCTTCCCCTCTCCAGCCCCAGTTGGTCAAGCACGCTGCTGCAGTCAATTTTATCTCTGTGTGCCATAATTACTTCCCGCATAGGCGAACCTGTAACAAATACATATTCCCTGCGTATGCCTTCCTCCATCAGATTCCTTCTGGCATGCTCCGTATAAGGAAGATTCACATCTGAAATATGATCCACAATTCTGCGGTTGGTTTCCTCTGGAAGATTCTCATCAAAGCACCGGTTTCCTGCTTCCATATGGAAAATCGGTATCTTTAATCGTTTCGCTGAAACAGCAGATAATGCAGAATTTGTATCTCCCAGGATCAACAGAGCGTCCGGTTTTATCTCCTGCATCAGACTATAGGACTTTGAAATAATATTCCCCATAGTCTCCCCCAGATGATTACCTACTACATTCAGGTAATAATCCGGTCTTCTTAGCTCCAGATCTGCATAAAAAATATCATTCAGTTTGTCATCATAATTCTGACCGGTATGAACAAAGGTATGGCAAAATAAAGAGTCCGCCCTTTTTACTATCTCCGATAACCGGATTAATTCCGGCCTGGTTCCAACAATGGTCATCAGCTTTAATTTTTTCATACATGCTCCTTATATCCAACATACAAATCCGGATGATTCACTATCCAGTCTGCCATTTCCTTCACCATTTCCTCATAGGAGGGAATCTGATAATGAAAATCCTCCCTTGTGCATACCATCGATTTATCACATACAAGCCCGCTATCCGGCACAATGGAAATACAATCCTCCCTGCACAGCCTATTAAACAGACACAGCAGCTCATATTTACTTATAGTTTCATTATTCGTCAGATGATAAAGGCCTGTGAGGTCTGCAAAGGCCGCTTTCTCCACCGCTTTAGCCAGCTCCAGAGTGGTAACTCCAGACCAGATGGCCTCTGTAAACCCCTTTATTTCTCCCTTCTGATGCATGAACCAGTGGAACAGGCCAACGCCATTCTTATTAAGCTCTGGTCCTATAATGGAAGTCCGAAAGGTCAGGTTCCTTCCGTCTGTTACCTCTCCCAAAGCCTTCGTTCTGCCATACAGGGAGCATTCATCCGGAATATCCGCCTCCGTATACCGGCCTTTCTTTCCAGAAAATACACAGTCCGTGCTAATATGGATGAACTTTGTATCCCTGTCCTTTAATATATCTGCCGCCAAATGAGGCAAAAGGCTGTTCAAATAAATCCCCCTGGAAATATCCTTATCCACAGCTCTGTTCAGAACACCGATGCAATTTACCACACAGTCATAGGGAACCGATGCTAATCGTTTTCTGAACCGTGATAAATCCATAGCATCCCCGATTATGGTGTGGGAGCAGCACAGGGATTTTTTCCTGGCGAAACCGATTACCTCATGGCCTCTTTCTGTCAGATAGGCGGCTATTATATGACCGGCCATTCCGTTGGCTCCTAAGATTAGATATTTCAAATTTTATACACCCTCCTTGCCCTTCAGCATTCTTCTGTATTTCTTCTAAAACTCTTCTCACTGAACTTTTTTCATCCAGAAACTTCCTCCATGTATTGGCAGCTTCGTCGGCCATTCTTTCAAAAATATATCCGGATATTTTTTTTCCATCATATTTTGGAAAAACACAATTTCCCACTCATGATTATATTGCAGAAACGATCGAAGAATATACATCTCATTCCAAACCATTCCATTCTCAATCCAATCCATGGGATACTCAAACGGATAAAAAATATCGTGTAAATGAACATAGACGCCTTTTTTTAGTCTTGGCAATATTTCAAAAAATAGGTAATTAACATCTGAACCCATTTTGGACACATGTGAAGAATCAATAAATAAAATATCCCCTTCCTCCAGCTGGGTAAAATAATTAATTTCCACTTCTTCTAGACCTTTAATATGTAACTCTATTCGATCCCCCTCTTTTAGAAGAGACTGTAAAAGTTCAGGATACGGTTCTATAAAGGAGCACTTTATACTATCATTCAATAACGTTTCATTGGTATCCAAAATCACACCTGAGCTCCATCCTGAACCAACCTCTATAAGACGTTGGGGCCTCACTAACTGAAGCATAGTACACAGGCCAATCATATCTCCCGGGGAGAGAGAAACATTTCCATATTCCGCCCGGTATCTACCTGTTAAAGTCCAGTCTGGGACATTTTTATATTTAGTTCTCATTTTATAAAGCCATTTCTTCTGCCCATCTTCATTTAAATCAATTCCTGGCAACTCTTTTTGTTCATCATAGAGAAAACTGCTTTTTTTCTTTACCTCACTCACATCTGGATAAAGATTGTAAAAGTGTCCTAATGGAAATAACCTTTTATAACTTGCACTTTCCGGTAAACAGCCGATCATGTTAAATACGGATTCCCCAAACACATGTGTATACTTTTTTTTAAGCTGCCGTTCCAGTTCTGCACTATTCTCTGGACTAACCAGTACTATCACCTCATTATCCATGTTCAAAAATTGATCCACCGGATAACATTTTATTTGCCCCCCCCCCCCCACTTTTTCTGATCATTATCAATAAAGCCCAGCACCCTTAAACCTTTGTTCCTGCAAAAACGTAATAGTCTCTTTCCCCTGGTTCCCGCACCCATAATTACAATTTTTTTATCTTTCAGATTCCACATGGTACTTCCTCCAAATATCAGTTCTATTAATTACTTATTCCCTTCAGGCGTTGAGTTTAAGGATCGACTCAGCCGCATCCCATGCATAGGAATCAGCCAGTCTCCCTAGAATACCTCCATAAATAATACCAGAAACGCTTCCGTAGTTTTTCAGACTATCTTGCATATCCTCCATAATCAACACAGGAATACCTCCTTTTACTTCTCTCTTATCCGTCCCTTTCTCTGCCTTCTGCCTTCTGAAAATGTATCCTTCTGCTCCTAATGCATCTGTATCCTTCGTCTGTTCATCCGCGATTGCCATTATCATCATATTCTGGTAATTGCGGTGATTGATGAGCCAGCTTACAGTTTCCCTTTGTTCTTCCGGATTACCATCCCACACAACGACAGCGGCAGCTCCAGATTGTTCAGCTTTCCTCAGAAACAGTTGCCGGTCGCCTCCTCTAAAGGGAATAATCAGTGGTTTTTCACTATTTATGCCAATATCCCACACAGCTGAGAAAACATCTGACTCACTCAGCAAAGAAGAACTTATTCCTTTTTGAAGCGCGACTCCTTCCACATCCAGCCATAATGCGTCAAACTGGCATTTCACTCCCTCCTTCCCCGTTATCCGCACCTGCTCCGCTATCTGGGCTGTCCGCGCACTGTAGACCCCTATGATCCGTGAAAACTGCTTCACAGCAAGCAGCCGCTTAAGATATGCTCGCCTCTGTTCAGGAGTTACCCCGTCCTGCTTGGCTTCCTGATGCAGTGCTGTTGAAGACACCCCCTTCGTATACTCAGGTTCCACAACCTCTCCTCCCCATTCAGCCATCACCTTTATCGCCCTGGCTCTGACCTCTGCCAATGGACCCTCTCGCCAATCCGTTCCATGTACCATATAGTCCGGCTTGTATTCACGAAGATTTGGCTCATAATCACGAGTCTCCTGCCTAACAACAATATCTACGCCCTTCATATTTTCAATAATGGCCTTCCTCTGCGCATAATTCATAATAGGCACCCGTTTATAGGAAGCGATTGCTTCGTCTGTAAAAAGGCCTACCATAACCTGTCCAAGCTCAGAAGCAACCTTAATGATGTTTAAATGTCCAGGGTGCACCGTATCGACTGCCATTGGAACATATACTAATTTTTTCTCTCTCACTCTTTATCCTCCTCCAGATATTTCATAAAACTACACTTGTTTTCCTCTGGAGAAATCGTGGGCCGTCCCAGATTCGCTCTGGAGCCCATAGCAGTCAGAACTTCAATAAAAGCAAGCTCCCTTTTCCCTCTTACTATCTCCAAAACAGCTTCCAGTCCTTCCTTTGAGTCAATGCGGTGTGCACAGCTATAACCCAAACTTTTCGCCGTCTCACACAGGTTAACCCTGCCCATTACTGTGGGAAGTCCTCCAACTGATTCATGAGCGCTGTTGTTAAACACAATGTGAACAAGATTCTTCACATTGGAAGTACCAATCACAGCCAATGCTCCCATGTGCATCAAAAGAGCGCCATCTCCGTCCAGACACCATATCCTCCGTTTGGGCTTTGCCAATGCAATACCAAGAGCCACAGAAGAGCTATGTCCCATAGAACCAACTGTCAAAAAGTCCTTCTCATGCCTTTCTCCCCTCTGTTCCCGCACTTCAAAGACTTCCCTGGATATTTTTCCTGTAGAAGCCACTATGATATCATCCCCGGTCCATTTCAAAATAGCATGAATGGCTTTTTCCCTCTCCAATTGAAAATCATTTTTATATACCTGCTTCTCACTATTTACAATAGACTTTGTGGTAAAAACCAACGCTGCCTGCTTCCCTTTGTCCAGCAACAGTCCCACCTGCTCAAGAATCTCTCCCAATTCCTCCTGATCAGTGGTTTCCCTAACTGTAAAAGCGGCAATCCCCATATCATTCAAAAGCTGATGGGTTATCATTCCCTGAAAGGAGTGCTGCGGCTCATCTTTACTTCCAGGCTCTCCTCTCCATCCCACCAAAAACAAGCAGGGAATCCCGTAAACCCGTTCATTCAGCAAAGAAATAACCGGATTGGCAATATTTCCAATCCCACTGTTCTGTAAATATACAACCGGCGTCTTCCCTGTTGCCAAATAATACCCCGCTGCCAGTCCTACGCAATTGCCTTCATTTGCTGCAATCACATGACTGGCCGAAATTCCTTTTTTCTTCATCAAGTAATCACAGATGGGCCTAAGCAGCGAATCCGGTACCCCTGTGAAAAATTCTCCATTCAGCTGGTTAAATAATGCTCCTGCTTCCATCTATGCCCATCCTTTGATAATCTCAACACAAGCTTCCACTGTCAAGGCTCCGTCATTACATATAATAATATCCGGATGCTTCGGCTCCTCAATATCCATATCCATTCCAACCACATTTTTTATCTGCCCGGCCTTTACATTGCTGTAAAGAGACTTCTGATTCCGGGCCTGAAGCACTTCTATGGGAACCTCCAGATAAACCTCGCAATAACTGAGAATATTCTCCCGATTCCAGTCC
Organism: Clostridium porci; assembly: GCF_009696375.1. Lineage (GTDB taxonomy): Bacteria > Bacillota > Clostridia > Lachnospirales > Lachnospiraceae > Enterocloster > Enterocloster porci. The sequence continues at coordinate 121,743 of NZ_VUMD01000001.1, read as the reverse complement.
CTTACCTGATCAAACATGGAAATCGTACCAATAATTACTGTAATCCCCTGCTTTGCCAGCATTGCAGATAATCTTGCATATCGCATTGCTGCTTCAAGCCGTTCTGAGTATGTATACCCTAAATCTCCGGCCACCGTTTTCCTCAGTTCATCTCCATCCAGCAAAACAATTCCCTCTTTTTCACGAATTAGCTCCTTATATAAAAGGGAAGCGATGGTTGTCTTTCCTGCGCCGGACAGTCCTGTAATCCAATATACGGTTCCCTGGCGCGGGGTTCTCTTTTCCTGTTTCTCCATGTCTAAATCGATTCTCCTTTCACAGGAATAAAATTAATAATCTCTTTAATTGACATGCAGTATTTTTCTGCCTCCTCCCCTGAGCATCCATCCCTTAAAATCGCCTCTGCCGTCTTTTGCATAGCAGGAAATGCACTTCTAAGAAGGTGATTCGCATGAATAATAACATTGATTCCGCAGGCAGCCAGTTCCTCTTCCTTGATCTGGTTATAGGTCGTTGGAACCACAACAATCGGAACATCTGGATAACTGCTCTTAAAGCTCTCACAAAATTCAAAAACTTCATCCGGCTTTTTTTGTCGAGAATGAATCATAATTCCGTCTGCTCCCGCATGCACGTATTTACCGGCACGCATAAGCGCATCCTCCATTCCTTGATCCAGAATCAGGCTTTCTATTCTGGCAAAGATCATAAACTCTGAGGTTTTCAGGGCCTGCTTCGCCAGATGAATCTTCTCTGCAAAGCTATCCGGTTCAGCCTGAGTTTGCCTCACTTCCGTGCCAAAAAGGGAATTTTTCTTAAGCCCGGTCTTATCCTCAATAATAACCGCCGATACGCCAAGGCGCTCTAATGTCTGCACATTGTAGACGAAGTGCTCTGTCAGTCCTCCGGTATCTCCATCCACAATAATTGGTTTTGTGGTGACTTCCATAATTTCATTAATTCTGTCAATCTTGGAGGACCAGTCCACCAGTTCTATATCCGGTTTTCCACGGGAAGCCGAATCACAGAGGCTGGAAATCCACATAGCGTCAAACTCCCGTTCTTCACCATTATCCATATGAACCTTTGCATTCTCCACCACCAAACCAGTTAATCCGTTATGTGCCTCCAGCACCCGGATCGACTTTTTCAGATTCAGCAGCCGTCTCAGCATGCCTCGCCGGATTTCAGGGATTGCATAACGCCTGAACACGTCCCCTTCCAATGCGTTGATATTTTCATCCTTCGTATATGGAAACTCAACCAATTCTCCTCCCAGCTGATCCAAAAGCTCTATAACCTCAGAACGCAGCTTCGCCTTACTCCCTGTTTTCCACTCATCTCCATGAACAATAATATCTGGATGATACTGTTCTATGATCGGTCTGTAACTCAGAGTATCCTTCTTTATCACATGACTGACAAACTCCAACGCTTCTATCATCTGCCAGCGTTTTTCAAATGGAACCAAGGACGGACGCCTATATTGTGAAATGACCTTATCTGTCAGAATCCCAACTGTCAATTCTCCCATAGCTGCTGCTTTCTGCATAATCTGTATATGTCCGTAATGCAGAATATCCGTACTCACGCTCATATAAACCTGTTTCATTTTAAGTACCCCGCTTTTATCAGCCTGTCCCGTACCTGCTTATCCGAAAACAACTCCAGATTTATAGTTGCCGCTTCCGGGGTCAAGGGACTGGCAGGAAGCTTCTTATGATGGAGACAACCATCGCAAAGGGTTTGAGATACATTATCATCCATAAATCCCTGACGGATTTTCTTCATTTTTTCCCCATACCAGCCATCCTTCAAGGATTCCCTATTCAAATCAGCTACAACCAGCATATTTTCGTAATCCGCATTGCAGACCGAAAGATACCCCTCATGTGTAACGTAAATGGAATCAAAAGGAAGATTGCAGCGCCTGTAAGTTTCATTATCGTAGGTGCAACGGAGAAGTTCATCGATTTCCGGCATGTTACCGCCCTGGTTATAGACATCCTTAAATACAATCTCATCTGCAAGCCCCTTAAACACCTGAAAATAATCCTCCTTCAGCCGCTCCGTATATCTGGTCAGTATCCCGGTAATAAAAATCTTAAACTTGCGCCCACTCTCCTTCCTATATTCATTCATATACTGAAGATGCTCTACTACAATATCAAAATCATCCTTTCCATGAATGAACTGATACATCTCACGGTTAGGAGCATTGATGGAAAACTTAATGCTGTCCACTCCGTTATCAATAACTGCCCTTAATTTCTCAGGCGTGGCCAAGGAGCCGTTGGACGTAAGGTAAACATACTCATATCCGATTTTCTTTGCCTTCTTCACATATTTCGACAAATTATTGACGATAAAGGGCTCTCCCGTAGCATAAAAGCCAACTTCCCTTGTTCCCAGGTCATAGGCCTGCTGCAGCACTTGATAGAGCAGATCCTCTTTTATAAATCCTACCGGACGTTTCATTTTCTGGTGGGTGCAGAATATACAGGCATGGTTGCATGCATTGGACAATTCTATAAGAAAATTTGTGTAGGGGAAGGGGGGCTCAAGACTGTAGAGCTCCCTCCGATTGGCTTTTTTTAATCTTACGCGTTCTTCTAAGTTCATCTCTTATTCTCCTCTTTATGTTTCTTCATATTGCATTAATGCGCTCTGCCCCATACATTTTTCTTCTTTGATATATTTGTAATATTATACTTCTTACCTAACCAGTTTTGTTTTTCTTGGGATTTGGACTGCTGGGGGAACAAAATGATTATTAATCGTTGAATATCCATTGCACTTAGAACACATTTCCACATAGCCCAATTCTGAGTAACCAAGGCCGAATTCCATCAGTTCTTTACATTTTTCTTTTTGAAATAAAAATGTCTTTCCTTCATCTTCCCTCTCTATTTCTGTAGTACAGCTTCTCAGGTCGTAGTAATCCGTATCACAGCCACTCTTCGCTCCTGCCATCACCGCAAACCCAGCCCAATTGCATTGCCATAGTTTTCCATCGCTATAGTAACTCCAAGGGATTCCGCAGGCATCAAAGTGTTCGATTCTTTCCTTCTCTGTTACAAGCATATCTTTCTCTCGGAATACGTCTAAATTCAACCACTCATGGTTCTCAAACAGAACATATTCAACTTGAAATTCTTCCAGCTTCTCAATAAATTTTTTATAATTCGTTTCTATTCCTGGAAGGGCACTCCTATAATCGCTGATATGTAGAGTAAATCCATATTCCTTAAAAAGTAAAAAAGTCTCATCATCTGGCACTAAAACAGCCGAAGTTGTAACAGAAAGGACTACTATCTGTTTTCTGTACTTTTCTCCTATATATCGAAATAGTTCCTTATACTGAGAATAAAAGAATATTTCCCCTCCCACAACGCTCAAAATTCCCAAACAATCAATAACAGCAAATAACCTGTCTAAATCTTTTTTGACTGCCTCAATTTTATCCTCTGATGGTTTTTCCACATATGGAATAAAGTTCAAACAATGCTGACAATTTAAAGGACATTTCCTTGTTGGAATCAGACAAATTCCTCTGTGGTATACCTTATTAAATTTATATGCTGCATATATTGGAAGGTACACATCAATAAAATCCTGAAAATCAAAAAAATCTTCTCCTTCAATAAAACCGTTAACTACTAGTTTTTTTACTACATTGGTCTTGTTAATATTAGATACAGCAATCACAATTATTAGTTCTTCTCTGTCAATTTTTTTAATCTCCTCTAGAGAATAAACCCTATATCCCAAATATCCACATTTTTGCTTATTCTCATCTACGTCGATAAAGCCTCCCCTTATAGATTTTTTTTCATCCATCCTACCCATGCAATTTAAAAATTCAAGTCTTTTTAATACATACTTTCCATTATCTCCCGCACCATAAATATATATATTCTTTTTATTTTTAATTTTTTTCCCAATTTCATCAAATTGCCGCCCTTTGCTTGTCCATTTCATATACATGCTCCTCAAACTTCATATTTTATAAATTTCAATTTCTATATTACCTTAGTTACACATTCAAAACCCCTAAATATGCTTTTTTCCTAATGCTTCATATAGCAAATGGGAATATTTGAATTTGGGGTTTTTATTTATGTCTATTAAGCACTCTCCGGCATGCTTTCTTAAAATCTTTATACGTTTCTGATACCTTTTATCTTTAATACAATTTGTACATTCATCTGGAAAAATATGATATACTTCTTCCCCTGTTCCCAATTTTACATATCTGTCCATTAAAGTAAGAATTCCATTATAGGATATCCCTAACTCTAAGCATTCAATTTCATTGTATTTCTCAATTACCCTCTTATTATAAAAATCTACTCCATTTAACCATATCTCATCCGAAAATAATTCAGCTTCATTTCTCTCATTTTGTTCTAAAAGATAAACTAGTAGTTTTAAAAAGTCGGTTAGGCAGAATAGCCTACAATATTGCCTGCAAGGAACCCCTCTGCCAGTTACAATCATCGCTACATGCAAGGCATCTTTTGTATACTGACGAGTTTCTTTTCTCAAAACATCACCATGATCACTCATGAAAATTTTTATGCTATTATCTCCCAAAATATCCATAAAGAACTTCCATTCTTGATCGATATAATTAACATTTTTTTTCAAGCGCTCTCTGTGCAACTTTTCTCCTTCAGGCGTATACCTAGTCGGAATATCCGATTCAACTATACATGTATATTCATCTAAAGCAGGAGAAACAATTGGAACATGAGTTTCCATACCTGTATGGAGAAGAAAAAATACCGGTTTCTCACTTAATAGAAGTTCTCTCAATGCTTCCCACCATATTTCTGTTGCTGTAGCTTGTTGGAGCATGTTTTTTGAATATTGAATATCATATCTATCCAAAGGAATATGCTGTTTTCCTATACACATAATTTTTCTACAATCGTATCCCTTGCTTTTCATGAACTCAATCGTCTTATGTTCCTTAGGCCAGTTATTTTTATTATTATAGATATCATATTCTTCCTTCTGATCTAAAATTCTGGCATATACACTGCGAGTAACCCATGAAGGAGTATATGCCTGTTCAAAAAATATCCCTTTATTTGCCTCTTTGCTTAAATATTGCATTTCCTTTACATACTCAAAAGGCAAGGCATCCTGCCAGAACCATAAAATATCTTTTTGATTTCTGTCATTGCACTTTCTTTTTATTGTAACTAACAGTTGCTCCAGTTCCTCCAAAAGTTTCTCTTTTTCTTTCTTTTTTTTATAACTATATTTTATATATTCTTTTACATATTTTTGGGCAGAATATATATCCCTTATATCTAAATAGTGTCCAATTAGCTGGTCTAAAAACCTCTCTTTTTCTTTCGTATTCCTGCATTGCTTATATTGATATTGACACTTGATAATAGCTTTATAAGGTTCTCCAATATATTTATAATATTCCTTTGACAAATAATATCCTTTTTGCATTAGCTTATCATATATATCTACAATTTCTATGCCCGGATCATTTCCTAATTCCTGTTTACACTCACTTCTGAATTCAAAGGAACTGATGATAACTGTATTAATATTTCTCCCTTTATATGAACGGAAAATAGGTATATGGAATCTTTGTATCTCTTCTTCTATTCTTTCTGGATTATTATCTATGATACAATCAATTTTAAGAACATCTATAAAATCTTCCATCAGCCTACTTGTATGTATTCCTGCACACTTTATAGCAATCTTATGATTTCCTTCACAGACATCATGCAAGATGGTTCTAATTTCTCTATACATTTCTCTTCTAAAGTCTTCTTCCATCCTACTATAACCATATCTCAACAAAATCTTCTGAAATTCTGTTTCAATATCCAACATCACTTTTATCACCTCTCAAGCTGTACTGCTACTGGTATTGTATTCTGGTTGACATTTGAAACTCCGTTGCAATAATGACACATCTTCAAATTTGAATTCTTATTATATCCCAAATGATATTCTGTAATAATTTTTTTAATATTGTCCTCTTCTGTGGTTAAATCTAATCCCTCTTCTGAATCATCCAACCCATACAATGCCCGATTCGCCGTTAAGGCATGTGCACAATAGAATAATTTTCCGTCTTGAAAAGCTCTGCATTGTCCTCCGCATGCATCAAACAGTTTTTCAGCATTATCATGATATTTTCTCTCTGTCCAACCTAGATCTACCCATTCTTTCATCTTTATGTCCACTACCTTAATATCGTTACTACTCAATACCTCTATCAATCTATCATGCCGCTCCTTCCAGCCCTTCACCGTATCATAATTACTAATCATAACTGGCAAATTATATTTCTTAACAGTATCAATAATGCTTTGCCTCGGTATGAGCATCCCATTAACTAATACAGTACAATTTCCAATCTGATCTGAATAATTTTCCATCACATAACTTATAAATTCCTCAGTATCCTCATAAAGAAGTATGTCTCCACAAACCATTCCAAATTCTTTAATGTAATCAATCTTTGAGAAGAGAATATCTATATCCCTTTTGACATTGTCAATCGCTGTATTTTCTTTATTGTTCATATATGGGAAGGCTCCCACGCAGTGTTTACATTTTAAAGAACATTTAAAGACTCCCATAACGGAACAATCCTGTATAATACACTTATTTAATCCATATGTTGCATAAATATAAATATAATAGTTCATAAAGCTATGGATATCGAAAACATTTTCCCCATATCTTAGCCCTTGTAATTCCAATCCTTTTAGCACAATTCCCGCATTCTCCCTTCCCAACGCCAGGATTATGATACATTTCTTTTTTTTCATCTCCTCTTCCAAATCCTTATGATAAATCACCTTCACTCCTTCACATGTTCCCTTACTTTTTTTAAAATCATCTAAATAAACAAAAGGAGCCTTTATTCCCTTTAACAGCTTCCCTAATTTCATTCCATACTCGCCAGCTCCATAAATGATTATCTCTTCTACATCATGGAATCGTTTACCTATTTCATCAAACTGATGGCCTCTATTGGTCCACTTCATATTGATTTCCTCCTTTTTTGTTTTACATATACAGATTATCTAAGATATACTTCCAAATCCTATCTCCAGCAAGCATATATCCATTTTTACACGCTGAATTTTTACTTTGTTTGACCCTTTGTAAATATTTCTTAAGGCTACAGATACTTTCACTTAAAGTACTACCTGAAATTTTTTTTAATAACTGTTGGCTTTCAATATAAATTTTTTCAAAATAAACCTCATTAGTTTCAATATCAATTTTTATAATTCCATTTGCATGGTAAGGAAATAAATATATATATTTTCCAAACATCCTTATATTTTCGCTAAATAACTGCTGTTCATTTCCATCAAACCTTAGTTCAAAAATATTACTAAAATCCAATATTTTTATATTTTTCGTCGTAGGATCTATCCGCACTACATTACACTCTCTTTTAAAAAACACCCATATACTATTCCCAAAAAAATATATATCTGAAAACAGCATTGTCTTTTGGAGTTGCTCCCATCTCTCAATAGCTATGGTACAAATTATTTTATTTTCGTTAGGATCCCATTTATATATCTTGTTTCCGTACAATCCAGCACCCCAAAAATATTTTCCATCAAACGCAATCCCCCTTAAAGGTTCCTTCAAGTTTTCAATTTCAATATATTGAATCTCATTGCTGTCAAAGCATATTCTTTGCAAAAAAGCACCTATGAAGCTTATACGCCACACACTGTGCCCCAGCACAGTATTACCATAAAACAATGATTTTTCCCCTAAGTTTTTTATATTCGGAAATTGTTCCCGATAGTGAGTACTAATATACTCTACCTGCTCTGTCTCAAGATCTATAGACGCAAAATAGTCCGAATAGTAAATTGGCAATAAATATAATTTTCCACCAAAGATTACAGGATCAAAAGCTTTACCTTCATTTCTAATACTAATCAGTTTTCTATTACCATCGGAAATATCATATTTAATCACATTAAGCGCTGCACTTGGAACAAAATAGATAATATTTCTATCTTCTATAGATTGCAAATACAAAAATTTCTCACATCCCAGCGCCGTATCATCTCCTCGTTCCACCCTTACCGTCTTTGTTATTTCATCATATACAAAAATACTATTGTATTCCCAACTGTACATATATATCTTTTTATCAATAACCTCTGCACACAAGCATCTGGCATATCGTTCTTCCAGCATAAAATCCGGATTGTAATTTTCAATATAATACATAGGTTTACCGGTTGCTTCGTATAACTGACTGACAGAACTTTGCAGTTCACCAATGTACGCATCTGAAATAGCAATGGTACGATCTAGCTCCCCTGTGTCATCGTATACTCCTATTCCGCTGTTTTTAAAATCCTGGATCAAGTTTAAATAATCATTTAGTAATTCAGGCGCTGTAGCCTGAATCGTTGCAATACTGAGAGGATGGGGCCGCCAGAGTAAAGCCATATCTTTATGTTCCTTAAACACAGAAATGACATACCGGATCTTTTTAAGAAACAGATCCCCTCTGTTCATTATATCCATTAAACTTGTATTATAAAAAAACACTTTCTTATTCTTTAGTGCAGACCATTCATCTGGTATGGGCTGTTTTTTCTTTGAGAAACTAACTACCATATCAAGCTTAGGCGACCCCAACGCAACTACTTTTTCAGAAGCAATCCCACTCTCAATGTACTGTTCCCGAATCGTTTCATTCTGCGCAAAAATTCTCCAGGCATTTCTCACTCCCGGTAGCTGCATAAAATGATCGAGCGTTTTTTCCTTAGAAATATAATATGGTATATATACTAATCTTGAAGTATATTTAATTAATTGAGAGCTATAAAATGCTTCTGGAATGCGGGTGACGCGATTGTATTGATCATATGGATTATGTATAAATATTATATCCGGCTGCTCTCTTTGAAAATCATAGTTTCTGTAATCTGTAATCTTAGCATACTCCGAAATTTCTTGTCCTTCATAATGTTCTGATAGAATCTGTCCCTCCGGTCCTAACGTATAATAAGGAATCGGAACTACTTTTACATCAAATCTTAAATCTTCTTTTGCAGAAAGATAGATACTGTGAAATGTATCCCACATAGAAGCAATGTATGGGAGAAAAACAGCTTTCATACTATCGCTTGGTATAACCTTTTCTATACCGCTTCTGATTTTCTCTACCTGCATTTCAAGCTTATCTACAAGCGCTCCCCATTCTGTTCCTTCACATATGTACAGCTGGTAAACCAGCTCACAGTAATTTTCTAAATATTCAATTACCTTTCCTGGCTGAGACTCATTTTTTTCTATTATATCCCCTATCTGTGCGGCCGTTTCCTGACAGGTTAAGAACAGCTCAACAGCAGAGGCTTTATCTGTAAGCTTTTTAAAATAATTATTTGCCTCTTCCATAGAGGAAATAATACTCAATATCTTTTCTTTTAATATAATCTTCATAGATTCTCTTCTCTTTTCTTTGCGATAAATCGCTTACCTTTGTATTTCTTAGTCCAGGCATCCTCCAAAATCCATCCATCAAACATCTCTTTCGTGTAAAGAAGATGCTTTTTATCATGAGATTCTAAGGGAAGTTCTCCAATCAGTATGCCTGATCGAGTTACTCTTACTATTTCCCTTAAAACCTGCTCTGCATATTCTAACGATTCAAAATACAAAAACACCCCCCAGCAGAAAGTTTTGTCAAACCACTTATCCTTAAAGGGTATATCATTCGCTTCTCCATACAACACACTATTTCCAAAAAATTCAATATGTTTTTTAAGGAGTGAGCGGGAAAAATCAATTCCTATGTACTCACACTCCAGATATTGTGCGAGAGCACCTGCACCGCATCCTATTTCTAAAACCCTGTCATCAGGCTTTATATCCAGCTCTTTTCTTATTTTATAAGCAGTTGTTTTAATATCTGCCTTAGATTTTTCCCAACCATCATATATATACAGATCGTCTATTCCGCCCTCCATCTCTCCCTTTTGTGTCCATATTTCTCTCCATGTGCCCGAATATTCCATCTCAAATATCTCCTTGAATAAGCTGTAAAACCCTTTCCTTTATTGGGCATACCCTCCATAGTATCTCTGCCGCTTCCCCATAATCCATAACCCGAGTAAGGCCCTGGGACAGAAGTTCTTTTCTTACTTGTTCTGGCTCATCAAACGTTATAATAATAGTAGCATCAATATCTGTAAGTTCAGCTTTGCTAATACATTTTACTCCCCAAATCTCACTGCCAGTATTTGAAGGGTTAGTATCGCAGAACGCTGAGGCCTCAATACCATAGGCCCATAGTTCCTTCAAAAGCCGTCTCCCGTTTTTTCCAGCTCCATATAACACAAGCTGCCTTCCATCCCCACATAATTCGTCAGAAAGCTGCTTCCTTCCCTTTATCGCAGATATTGGCGCTTCTGATTCAATGAATCTTTGCAGCACATATAATTTATGGTTTTCCCAGCCAACCTCATGATAATATTTCATTAGTGCATAGAAACACATATACTCAGAAGAAAATTCTTTTTTGATTTCATCTATAGTGATTCTCTGCAAAATTTTCCACGCCAAATTCTGGCAATTTTTCAGGAATTCTTTATCTGACTGCGTTCCCTGAATTTCATGTATCCTATAATCTACCAGCGGTTTATCAACATAAACCGTGTCATTCATGCCAAATGTTCTGAACCACATATCATAATCCTGAGAGGTTCGCAGTGTTTCATCAAAGGTTCCAACTAATTCAAAATACCTCTTATGGAGCAAAACTGTTACCGTATTTAAAATACCAAAAAATAGAGGATACCTTCTCTTTGTCCAGCAAGACCTAGGATACCACAGCGGAATTTGAAATTGGAGCTTCTTATGGCTGGATTCTACAAATCTATTCCATCCACTCCAAGCGATGCTCATCCTATTGCCGCTCTTTTGTATTGCTTCCATTTGAATTTTAATTTTATCTGGATGGAGCAAATCATCATGAGGCAGATACTGAAAATAATCTCCTGTCATATTAGCAATACCCATATTCAACGCCGAAGAAACTCCGCCATTTTCTTTGGAAAAATATCGTATTTTATTTCCGTAGGACAAAGCAATTTTCTCAGTATTGTCCACAGATCCATCATTCACCACTATTATTTCTGTATTTTCATAGCTCTGTGCCAGTGCGCTGTCAATAGCCTCCCTCATATAATTCGCCCCATTATATACTGGAATTACAATTGATACCTTGGCTTTCATAGCCTGTCCTCCTAAAATAGTAATTTAAACGGCAAAAATCCTTCCGCATATTTTACTCCATTGGAATAGCCCCACAATTTATTTCTGCCAATATTATTTTCGAATAAAGTATCATTCTCTGCTCCAAATCTCTGATGCTCAATTCCGTATTGTTTTAACGCAGATCGTTTCATTTCAATATAATCTGTAATATCAAAAAATACAGTTGGATAAAAAGGCTTTTCGCACACATATAGATTACTTTGATAAATTAAAATGTTATCGCAATGCCTTGCAGCAGTTTTAGATATTTTTCCTGCTTCACAATGATCCTGATTCGTATCAAATTCACTGTGGACAAAGACAGTATCAATTCTTTTCTCAAGAATTACCTGCTCCACTCTCTGCATAATCTCTGTACTGTATTTTAACTGGCATACCCGCTCCTGTTGGAAGTTGCTTATCTCCTTTATCCCTAGTGCCGCACAGGCTCTAGCGCTGTCACGGATACTGTCCTCTCTTCTGGTTACTCTGTTATATACACTTTCTTTCACTTCATTATCCGTTAGAGTAAGCTTATACACTTCCTTTCCCGCCGCCGCAAGCTTGGCCGCTGTCCCTCCTGCTCCTAGCTCAGCATCATCATAATGTGCCCCTATTATTAGTATCCTTTTCATTCACTTTCCTCTCATTTTTTATATGCTTCTTTTTGTATTTTTTCATACAGCTTAAGGTGTCTGCTTACATAGGTGGTATATGAGTACGTTCTTTCAACAAACCTCTTCCCCTGTTCTTTTTTAATAATCAGTTTATTTCGATCCGTTATTAATTGCCGAATTGCTTCTCCAATTTGACGTGAAGATTTATATTCTACAGCTATTCCGTACTCGGGTGCATGCGTTATTTTTTCTAAAGCAGTTGACTTAAAACATATAACTGCTGTTTCACAGGCCATAGCCTCAATTGCCATCATTCCAAAGGATTCTGCAAGAGACGGCATCACAAAAACATCTAAACAGCGATAAAAATCGATCATATCCTCTTCCTTAAACCACACAGGGCCAGTGTAAGAATATTGTCTTCTTATTCGCTCAGGCAGAATCTGATTACCCACGGCAAATAAATGAATGGGAAGAGAATCTGACAGATTTTCAAGTGCTTCCAGAAGATAACGGCAGCCTTTAATTTCTCCCTCCTGCATTCGAAAGCCTATAACAAAACTTTCCATTGAAATTCCAAAGCGTCTCCTGCATTCTTTCTGGCTGAACGTTTCAAAATATTTCTCTTTAACTCCGAACGGAATCTGAAATATACGATTCCAGTGTGAAGTCAAAGGACTTTCTTCTATATACTTTCTCATAAAATCCGAGGCTACCACAATATAAGGATTAATCCGGGAAAAAATTTTTTGTTTCAGTTTCCACATTTGACTGGTATTATCTACACTCATCTTTCGTCCTGGCAATTCTAATTTTTCGCAATTACAGCAACCAGTTCTCCATTTTCTGCATTCGAGAGGATGAATGCAATTTCCTGTAACAGCCCACGGATCATGAATTGTCCAGACTACATTATCTCTATCCATAATTTCCGGCAAATCAAGGAGAGAAATTACGTCATTATGCAGAATATGCAGATGAACCACATCTGCTTTACGGAAAGCCTCCTCCCTCAAAAGCTGTCTTCCATAGGGAGCTAACAGCTGACTTATGGAATTCTTTTGTTCCAAATACAGCAACTCTTGATGAATGATAGGATCCGAACAGAATACCCGCACACTTTCTGTTGTACTGTCTTTATTCAGAACATATTGCAGTGCGTTTACACCCTCTATCTCATTTAATGACAAATGCAAATCATATCCATTAAAAATTCTCCCGTCCAAATCTGTAAAATTAACTTCCAAAACATTCATTGTTTGTTTCTTTCCTCTTTTGAGCCCTCATTTTTGCATCAATTAAAACTCGTTCTATTTCAGAGTTAAAGCCTTCTTTTGATTCACCTTTTTTCAACTTTACATTGTGGCAGGTCACCTGGTAGAGTTTTTCACGAAATATATTTATTTTGTTAATTGTTTCATCTGAGCATTGAATCTTCCTATATCTGACTTTCAGCTCTTTTTCTAACATCTGGCAGGAATAAACATAAATGAACCCCTCTTCTCTTAGCATTCGCATAATCTTTTCAGGATACTTTATACATACAATAATTATAGTTTTTTCTCTATTTTTCTTTCTAAATTCCTCATAAGGAATACAATAAACGTCATCTAACACAAAACCTGTTTTTTTTTCATCTGCATCCCCAAAGCAACTCACATTTATTCCGTAATCCCTCAATCTAAAATATGTTCTTATTCCATATTCCCCTAAGCAATAAATACAAAGCTCCATTCCTTCTGTCAGCAATTTCTTCATTTTATTCCCTATCACCCGCATGCTAATCCGACAATCTTTTTAAACATATATAATGGGCATCTCTTCAAATACGAATCCAAGCCGGCCCTTAATTCTCCTTTAAGACAACTTCTGCCTCAGGAGGAAAATCCATCCCAGCCTCATCAATGACTTTCTTCGTTATAAATTCCAACGTTTCATATCTGGACAGCTCCCTCACGATTTCATCTGCAACTAACGCTGCTACAATAATTAATATTTGATGTTTATTAAATATAAGCTTCTTCAATGGAATACAAAAACTGCCATCTATACACGCTCCCCACATTTGGGAATTTCCATCTATGAACCCCTCCACTAAAAATCCCCGCAATTCCAGATCCCTTTTTAGCCGCCTTCCATAATTTCCGCATCCATATATATATATCCGCTTACCTTTCTCCAGGTACGATTCCATACATCTTCTCGCTTGGGTACTTCTTTGCTCTGCGCAACCTTTTTTAGCATATCCCTTCTCTTTGAAACTTTTCAGTTTTTTCCTGCACTGCTCCAAGCTTCTCACCAAATGAGTCTGAGGCAAAATATTCAAATACATACGGTAATAATAATTGTAAACACTGCCATATGCCATTTCTCTCTCTTTATCACTAATATCATTGAGAAACATCATAAACATCTCGTCTGCATCTTTCAGTACGCTTTTGATCGTACGACTTCCCTGCCCCTTATGATATCTAATCCCATATAAAGGCTCGTCCAAATAGCAGCTTTTTTCTCTTTTAAGAACTCGAAATAAAAACTCAAAATCCTGTGTGGTTCTTAATTCTTCATTAAAAACACCATAACGGTTAAATATCTCCTTGCTAAATAGAACCCCTCCAAATTGGATCAGTCCATTTAGCACCGGAAACACTCCCTGTTCCAATCTATTTTTACTAAAATGGTCTGAAAGTCTTACTAATGACCTCCTCCCTCCGTTTCCAAATAAGTGATAGGAACAAAATACCAAAGCAGCTCCCGTTCTTTCCAGTTCTGCAAATTCCTTTTCTACCTTTTCAGGATACAAAACATCATCATGGGACAGCCATGAAAAATAACTTCCTTTCATTTCCTTTATCCCATAGTTCAATGCTTGTGCTACTCCTCCGTTAGCTTTTGAAAAATATCGTATTCTGTCTCCGTAGGAAAAAGCGATTTCTTCTGTACGGCCGTTATCACAGGAACCGTCATTTATCACAATCACTTCACAATTCCTATACGTCTGTGCCAGCGCACTGTCAATTGCCTCTTTCAAATAATCGGAACCGTTATAAACAGGTATAATAATGGATATCAAAGGTTTTCCCATTGTTCTCCCACCTCTATAAAATTGGTATTAATTTCACAAGTTCCATTGCAGCATCTGCACAATTCCAAATACCCTTTACTATTAAAGCCCAAATCAAATTCTACAATTTTCCTTCTCTCATCAAGGCTTTCTCCAATACTGCCCAAAGCCAATCGATTATCCTCATCCACCTGTTTCTGCAATGCCTTTTCTGCAAATCCGGCATTGATACAATACCAGATTTCTCCCTTTACATATCCGCGGCATTTTGTACTGCAATAATCAAAAAAAGCGCTTAGACTGCTTTCGTCCAATCCTTTATCCTCTGACTCAAAACCAAAATCAACCCACTGAGCCGTTGATAGGAAATGAAAAATAATTCCATATCTTGTTAATGTTTCTTTTAGCTCATCCACCCTATGTTTGATCCCTGGTACAGCCCTGGTGTAATCACTGATTTCTACAGTTACATCATATTCTGCCATGACGTCTAACAATTCTTTGTTAGGAAGCAGAGTGCCATTTGTAATTATCTTCAGGCTGCCAATCCGTTTTCTATAGCGTTGTCCTATATACGCAAGAATTTTGTACAACTGACAATTAAGCAACGGTTCCCCGCCCGTAACAGTAAAGTCACCAATAAAATCTATTTTCTGAAAAGCCAAGTCAACATCTTGCTTCAATTCTTCCAGAGAATAGGAAGCTATATCACGAAAATACGGAAGCATAATAGAGCATTTCTTACACTTAAGAGTACATTGTTCCGTAATTATTAAAGACAATGAATGAACAAAAATTTTATTATAGTAATAACTTACTATAGCTGGAAATTCATTCCTCATAAACTCTTCGTATAAAATGCAATGTACCTGGGCTCCTCTTTCCCTCATAAAACGGTCAATATCTCTTTTTACAGCTAAGCCAGCTTCATCCGTCAAGCCAATCAAAATCTGACAGGATTCCAGATTTTCCTGTTTCAAAACTGTATCCAGAGAAAATATTTCTATACCATCCAGACAGGAGCCCTGCTTGCTATTATCTCTGTCTATCATTCCCACGATCTTCCAATCAGTCAAATGCAGAATACTCCTGACCACTCTTTTCCCAACTATTCCCGCACCATAGACGTACAGCCTATGCGCTCTGTATTTTTGTACAGCCTCTTTGGCTCTTCCCTCTAACTCATGTCCGGGATTTTTCCATTTCATATCTTCCCTTCTCCTGTTCTTGGTTTTCTCCTGCTCTGGGTATCAAACCTCCACCTCCATCAACCCCAGCCTCGACACATGCAAATGCGCCTTTCGCTCCTCTACAGGCGGAAGCTCCATATAATTTCCATAATGCATTCTCAAATACACATCATATTCCTTAAATCCCGAAAAGCTTCTTCCTTCAAATTCCATTTCAATCATTTCATCAAAGCACCTCCTGGGAAGACCATACCTGCAGCTTTTGGGATACTGTAACGTATAATGGCTGATTAGCTCCTTTCTTTTCCTGTTACAGCAGACAGCCAGCAAATCCCTAAGCCAAAAAGACGCATTCCTGGGAATTTTGTTCAGTAAGCTGTACCACCTGCGCAAAAGCCAGGATGAGGAATTTGCTTCCCCTAAGGGCGCATACAGCATTTTTCGTATACAGAAGCACAGAAAGTGATGAACTCTCCTTAACAAGTAGGAATCCGGTACCTGATCTGCTACAAAAATGTCAATGAAAACTCCTGTTTTCTGCTTCAGCATTTCCTGCCCTAATCTTACATGCTCCGTTCCTTTTCTCCTTAGCTTCGCGTATCCCCAGCGATAATTTGGATCGCTTCTGTAATCCTGCAGAAAGAAACGTGATTCATCCAAATCCTTTTTGCATGCCTTTCTGAATTTGCTGTATTCCCTCCTAAGCATAATTACATCCACATCATCGTCCCACGGAATAAACCCCTTATGCCTTACAGCTCCCAGAAGAGTCCCTCCATCCAGAGAGTAGGATATATTATTTTTTTTGCAGATTCGATCCAGCTCAATCAGCATCTCCAATTCAATTTTCTGAAGCATTTTTAAATCCTTACCCGATGGAAGGTACTCTCTTGCCTCAATCATTCTATCGTCTCCGTTCCCCCTGCTTGGCCGGCTGTACCTTGTTGGGGTTTAGGTCTACATAGCCGCTGCAGTTTTTACAAAATTCAACATAGCCTCTTTCATTGTAGCCCATTCTGAACTCCATCAGCTCCCTGGCCTGCTGCGGCCTGTAGCTTCGCAAATCATAGCTGTCTGCCGGATTTTCCTTGCTAAGTCCCGCTACGATCGCATAACTGGAATAATTGCAGCTATATAGCTTTCCCCCTCTTAGCTCCTGCCAGGGCACATGGCAGCCGTCAAATTTCTTTCCCAGCCGTTCCTCACTCCAACTTTCATGATGGGTCGTTAAGGGCGCCAGATCGATCCATTCATCCACTTTATTAATCTCATAGCTTACTCCCAATTTTTCCAGAGTCAGAATAAGCCTGTCAAAGGTATCTTTGCTGTCAGGAACGGCTTCCCGGTAATCATCCACTGTTAAAACCACATTGTGCTTTTTCAGAGTTTGTAAAAGCTTCTCCTTCGGAAGCACCGTTCCATTCGTTACTGTTTTCAGCACATGTATTTTCTGCCTGTACCGGCTGCCAATATATTCTACCAGCTCTATCATCCTGGGATAAAGCATAGGCTCTCCTCCGCTGATATGAAACAGCATGATATCATCCACTGCTTTAAAAAACAGATCTACATCCTCCTTAATCTGCTCCCAGGGCCTCTCATCAAATTTTTTCATATAAGGCGTAAAATTAAGACATGCCTCACAATTCAGATTGCAGCGAGTGCTTGGCAAAAAAGACACAGAGGGGAAATATACCTTCTGAAGCGCATAAGCGTAGTAAATGGAGATATAGCTTTCCATTGTAAACATATTTTCATTATATATAAAGCCGGCCTGCATAAGCTGGAAGATAACCTCTTTTCTCGTATTAGGAGAAATACATAAAACAATACATTTATCCCTGTCCTTTGGATTTACTTCGCCTGGAGCATACACAGGCAGACTGCAGTATACTCCTTTCTGCTTGCTTTGGTCATTATCCAGAAAGCCACAGATTCCCACTGTCTTGTTAAGAGTCCTCCATACCAGTTCCCCATATTCCCCAGCTCCAAACAGATATACCCTCTTCCTGCTCTCTATCTGCTTCCAGCTCTTATCAAATTCATGTCCTCTGTTACTCCACTTCATATCCAGTCTCCATTCCTGAGATTTATGCATACCTTAAGCATTTAACACGTTGTCAGATAGCCACTCCTGCATACGGCTCATGGCAGGCAGAACATGCAGCATCTCCGCCTCCAGACTTTGCTTGGTTATAAAATATGGGAAGCCACAATGAATAATCTGACTTAGAGCAGGCGTCAGAGTTCTTTGGGCAATTACCACAAGAAGCTCATCCTTCTTATGGCAGGCCTCCTCCATACTTACGCAGGGAAGTCCGTCAATGCTCTTTCCCCATTTCTCCTGGCTATTATCAATAAACACGTCCGGATTTACCAACCGGCTCTCCAGCTCAAACTTAATACGCTTTCCATATTGTCCTGCCCCAAATATCGCGATTTTTCTTCTTTTCCCTCCGGAATACATCTCCAGACGCCGGTGAAATCCTTCTATCGAGGCTTCCTCCTCCCCTTTTGAAAAAGCAGGAGCCCTCTCAAGAAGCCTTTTTACCTGCCAGGCCTCCTGTTTCCGGCCATAGCTTTTCAAAAACCCTTCCATTCTGCACAAAAAAGTGGGAGCATTTACAAATACCTCCCCCATTTCAAGGAAATCCAGCTCCTCAATGAGTCTCCAGTAAATCCGACCTGTTTCTTCATGATAACAGCTGATGGTATTTGATCCTGCCTCTGGATGCTCTCTGACCGAATGAAGAATTTGAGGGATAAACAGTGAACGCTGCTTTCGGAACAGCCTGAACCACATTTCTACATCCTGTACCGTCCGAATCGCTTCATCAAACCTCCCCACCCGTTCAAAATGGCTTCTGTGAATGAGAGCGCTGCAGGCATGGCTCTGGAGCCAAAGCACTGAAAAAAAGGAGCGGCATATTTGTTCTTCCTTATAGAGCTTATGAAAATCCGTCGGCGTTCTGGTACCTGTTGGCATATGATAAAATTCGTATTCTCCCTGTACCAGCCTGGTTCTGTCCCCAGAGGACAATACGGCCTTTACCTGCAGCTCAATTTTTTCCGGCCTGTAGATATCATCATGAGACAACCATGCAAAGTACTCCCCTCGCATTTGGTCAATCCCCATGTTCAGAGCAGAAGCCACTCCGCCGTTTTCCTTTTCGAAATAACGTATTCTGTCACCATAGGAAGCGGCAATCCTTGCAGTAGCGCCTTGATCATCGGAGCCATCATTCACCACCAGCACTTCGCAGTTTGTATAGGTCTGCCCCAAAGCGCTTTCCACTGCCTCTGACAGATAATTACCTCCGTTATACACCGGTATAATAATTGAAACCAAAGGCTTCTCCTTGCCTGTTATTCTGGTTTTAGCTATCACACTTAAGAAACTCCTTCCAGAATTGTTCCATCACCTTTCTGCTGCCAGTGGTAACTCTGATCCAATCCTTTAAAATTCCTGTACTATAATATTTAATGAGAATATGCCTTTCTCTGAGCCGGGCCGCAGTATCTTCAGGCGCCCTCTTGGTTTTCACAAGCACATAATTGCCTCCCTTGGCATACGCCTCATATCCGGTCTGCTCCAACCGTTCCAGAAGATAATTCCGTCCTTTCGCCTCTTCCTCAATCAGCCTTTTCGTAATATCAGGCCTTCTCAAAAGCTCCTCTGCAAACAGAATTCCTACTGAGTTCACATTGTAGGTAGACTGGGCATTATCCAGACATCGAATCAGTTCTGCGCTTCCCAACGCATAGCCTACTCTCAGACCCGCCATGGAATAAAGCTTTGAAAAAGTTCTAAGCACTATAAGATGTGCATGTTCTTTCAGCATTCCCACTGCGCTTGAAACTCCAAAGGGATAGTAAGCCTCATCTATCACCGTCAGCGTATCTGTTTTCCGGCAAAGCTCCAAAAGCTCCTGAAGCTCAGCCGGAGTATAGGCCTCGCCAATTGGGCTGTTCGGATTAAAAAGCGCCAGCAGGCTGATATCCTTAGTAATCCTGCCCTTTAGCTTTTCAAAGGGCAGAGAAAAAGACGCATCGTATGGTATCCGTTCCAATGCAACCCCAAATATTTCACTATAGATTCGGTACATCTCAAAACTGGGAGCGACCATCAGAGCCCGGCTCCCCGGCTTTGTAAATACCTCAAATATATACCGGATGGCCTCATCGGAACCGCATGTGAGAGAAATATTCTCCCTTCTGACCCCTTCTTGTTTCGCAAGCATCTCTATAAGCCGGGCTTTATTTGGATAGCTGGCTAGCAGCTGTCCGTCTATCCGTTCCCGAACCTCCTTAACAAATTCTTCCGGAAGTCCCTCTGGATTTTCATTCATGTCTAAACGCAAAAATGGGCTTCTGTCCTCACTGCATTTAACTCTTACAACCTGATTAATTCGTTCATTTATGTACATAATTAATCCCTTAAGCCTCTGACCCCTTTGACAGATACTCAAGAATCCTTTCGTAATCATCAAAATAGTCGATTTCCGACCAGAATAGCTTCTTCACATCAATCGTATGGATCGGAAATTCATCCTGCTCAGCAAAGGAGTACAGCACATTTTCCCACCACAGCATATACTGCTCCTGATTAATCAGTTCCTCCAAACGTTTAGCGAAGCGTTTCAGAAAGGGCTGTCTGACCTTTGCCAGACCTACATATTCGCAGCTTCTCTCATCAATCGGAAGATCCTTTCCATACTTTTTAATAATACCGCTTTCTGCCGTGGCAAAAAAATAATCCCCTGTCTTTCTTCGGGTAACGTCTATGGACATAACCGCCTCTCTCGGATCCTCCAGCACATCATTTAAAATCTCATCTGATACATAAACATCAGCGTTCATAATCAGAACATCATCCTCCAGCTCTTTTCTCGCAAACCACAGGCTGGCAATGCTATTTGTCACAGCATAAAAGGGATTATTGTAAAATATAACCGGCAGTCCCTCCAGAGCCTTAGTAATCTTATCCCTGTGGTAGCCTACTACAATCACAGGTTTTATCCCCAGCGACAAAAGCTTCTCCACAGTAATTCGTATCAGCGGTACTCCGTTAATCGGAAGAGTCGATTTTGGTATATCCTGAATCATTCTTGAAATACGGTTCCCCTTGCCTGCAGCCATTAGAATCGCTTTCCTGCATTCCATCTTTCTCCGCTCCTCCCCTGGCATTTAATATAATATGATATATAAACTTATAGCCGTTTCATAAAACCCCATAGCAAATCATGGCTTGTCTTCCTAAGCCATAATGTCTGTAATATATTTTATAATCAGGATTCAGCTTTTTGATATATGCAGGTATCTCCCAGAGAAGGGAACCGCTGGCATAGGTCGATATCTTAGGTCCATTGCTCAGGATTAAGCCCTCCGCTCCCTTAAGCACGCTTAAATCCAATCCGTTGGAGGAAACCTTTAACAAGGTAACATCCGAAGCCTCAGGCATATTGTCCAGCCTTCTTACTTCTATCTCCCCAGTTCCATACTCCCCAATACGACAGCTCTCAGACATTCCTGATTGAAACCACTGCCTTCCCTCCTCCTCACCTGCCGCCAACTGCTTTACTATAATTCGATCCAGCTGATTACTGGTCACATACCGGCATAATGCTGAAAAATTTTCCTTATCCGGCTCAAGCGCTAAAATACCTTTATATTCTCTGTCTGAAATGTTTAAAAAAGAATCAATCGTATCTCCGGTAAAGGCTCCTACGTCAACAAAATATTCCTTTTGTGTCGGCCTTAAAACAGAAGCATCCATCAGCTTCTCACGGCTGTTTCCATTGACAGCTTCCAGATATCTGTCATCCAGTGTCCTTATATAATTAAGGAATCCGATCAATGTCGCTTTGGATCGTTCATCTGCCAGAAGCCAAAATGTCTCCTCCAATTCAGCGAAACAGGCCTCATAAGGAGTCCAGATATCCCCCTCTTCATAGAGTGTTGTAGCATTCAGACAGCTTACCTTCCCTTTGTAGCCAAAGCTCCGAATCTGATCAACTACCTGATCCGCCACATACACCGCCACCACCAGATGAGCCGGACCGTCCTTCAGGCTGAAAAATTCCTCTGGCCCGATTATATTATCCTTCCCCCATAGAGAGGGATTATTATCAACCACATATGCAGGCCGGAGCTTACCATTCGTCCGCCTCTCTAAAAAACGACGGGTATGGTTCCCCGTATTGCCAGCCCCCCATAGGGCAAAGCTGCCCTTTTCTTTTAAAAGCTGCTCTATAAGAGCCTCCGCTTCCTTTAAAACCCGATTCTCTCTCTTTCTTACAAGCTGTTCTCTAAATCCCGTTCCGTTTACATACAAGGCCCAAGTCCTCCTGTCTTTCAACGTCACGCTGCTGTTCTATCAGCGGCAGTAGCTGACAATGTTTCATTACATTACACTTATCGACATATTTCGCCAATTACATAATAGCTTTTTCGCTTTAAATACAGTTTGCATTTCTTCTTATTTCTTCCTTTTTGTCGGCGACTTACCTCTTTACAGCTTCTTCCCCAGTATGTTACACTTGTCATAGTTAGAAATATATGAAAAATAACCGATAAGAGAAAGTGAAAAGCTATGGAACAAAATGAACGCAGATTTGCAGTGCTGATTGACGCAGACAACGTCTCCCCCAAGTACATCAAATATATATTGGACGAGGTGTCTGATATTGGAATTGCTACCTACAAGCGTATCTATGGAGACTGGACAGATAATGAAAAAAAGAGCTGGAAAAATGTGCTTCTGGACTGGTCTGTCAATCCTATACAGCAGTATAACTATACAACGGGAAAAAATGCAACGGATTCGGCTATGATTATTGATGCTATGGATATTCTCTATTCTGGAAATGTAGACGGCTTCTGCCTGGTTTCCAGCGACTCCGACTTTACAAAGCTGGCGCAGAGGCTGAGAGAGGCCGGTATGTTCGTCATGGGAATCGGGGAGAAGAAAACACCCAAGCCCTTCCGGTCGGCATGTGATACCTTTAAACTGCTGGAAATTATTTCTTCGGAGGATGGGGCTGAGACACCGGTGGCTGCAAAGGGCCGCAATGGGAATACGGCTGTGGCAAAAGCAGAGGTAGCTGCCATTGATGAGATTCAAAAGACCATTACCGGCATCGACGAAATTCAAAAGGCTATTACCAAGCTTCTGATTGAAAACAACAGCCAGAATCAGCCCATTATTCTGGCCAGAGTTGGCAATTTTCTTACCAAGCGTTTTTCAGATTTTGACGTCCGTAATTATGGCTATTCCAAATTATCCACATTTCTGGAAAGCCTGAATAACAATGACTTCCAGGTCGTAAAGCTCCATGGCGGATATTTTGTTCAGGAAAAAAGCGCAAGCATTTCCAAATCTGAGATTGAGAGAGAAATTACCCGGATTATCCACGACAACAACGGTGTGGTGGATAACTTAAGCATCATCCATGATGAGCTGAGAAAGTCTCATCCCTCCTTTGATGTTAAGCAGTATGGTTTCAGCCGTATCTCCAGCTTTATAAGAAGCTTTGGAACCTTTAAAATCAAGGATAACGTGGTACAGCTAAAATAATATCTGCAACAAAAAAGCCGCTGTCCCCTCAGTCATCCAACTGGCAGGGACAGCGTTTTTTTCTATCTATTCAAATCTCACGATCTCCTTTTTCAGCCTCTTCATTATCTTTTTCTCCAGCCTTGATATGTATGACTGAGAAATACCTAAAAGGTCGGCTACCTCCTTCTGTGTCATCTCCACACCATCCTCACTGGTAAGGCCATAACGCAACTCTACTATTTTGCGCTCCCTGGGGTTTAAGCGGCTGATCGCATTGTTTAAAAGGTTCTTCTCCACCTCCTCCTCAATATCATGATAGATTACATCT
Source organism: Clostridium porci (assembly GCF_009696375.1). Taxonomy (GTDB): domain Bacteria; phylum Bacillota; class Clostridia; order Lachnospirales; family Lachnospiraceae; genus Enterocloster; species Enterocloster porci. The sequence continues at coordinate 97,694 of NZ_VUMD01000001.1, read as the reverse complement.
TCATCGGTTCCCAGAATATCCGATAACAGCAGTTCATTCCCATCCCAATCCACATTTAAGGGCTCGTCGATCGACACCTCCAGGCGCGTTTTATTATTCCGCCTCAAATACATCAATATCTCATTTTCAATACAGCGTGAAGCATAGGTTGCCAGCTTAATATTTTTATCAGGATTAAAGGTGTTGATGGCCTTGATCAGTCCGATGGTGCCGATGGAGATTAAGTCCTCCACTCCTACACTGGTATTATCAAACTTCTTAGCTATGTATACAACCAGTCTTAGATTATGTTCGATCAGCATGGATCTGGCGTCCTTGTCGTCTTCGCTGCCAAGAAGTCCAATCATCCGGCTTTCTTCCTCTGCCTCCAAAGGCGGCGGCAGTATATCTGCTCCACCTATATAGTGAACCTCGCCCTTCTTAGGCATAAGAACCGTTCGAAAGCTGGGGACGGTTTTTAACTGAAAACGATTGGGTATGGAAACTTTAACTATCATGGGAATGTCCTCCTGTATGTTGTGTATTATCTAGGTGCGTTATTCCATCACATCACCCTGCAATATATCCTTTCTTAGGTTCTGTACTGGTTCCTTCATCAGCTTTTTGTATTAAAATCTGATACTCTCCTGAGGGGGAAAGAGGCTGCTTTGAAATTGCCAGCAGAGGCCGGGCAATACAATAGCTTTTTCCCTCCTGCTCTACCTCCATTCTGTCTATAAACACAGCCGGTAGGATTCCGTTAGCCGTCCCTACTGACTGGTAGGGTACATATACCACTCCTCTTACCACAGGACACAACCGCTTGCAAAGCTCTTCCGTTACAACATGTACCGGCCGGCCGCTTACCGGCTCTCTAAGACGGTTGCCTGTGTCAATAAGACCTGTAATCCGTTCTTCCCTGTCTCCGTATTTCAGTGTGACTGTACACAAATCCTTCCTGTGGGCCATGGATGATATAAGCTCTTTTACTCCTTCTGAAAAGCCGTAGCAGCCTGCCGCCGCTCCTGCAATCATGAAAAAGCAAGCCTTAGCAGACAGACCTCCTATAGTTCCTCCATTCATAAGCAAGGCCGCATAATATCCGGCTCTGGTGTGCTCGTAGATAACCAGCATGATTCCTCCTATTACTACGGACACCAGATAAATACCTGCCACTGATTTCACAATCTCCCTGACGCTTTTCAGGCCATAGGCAGCCACAGCCATCAGGCTGCTCACTGCCACATAGGTTACGAATCCCGTCATTGCAGCCGGGAGGCCAGGATATATGCTTACCACACAGGACCACACCCCGCCAATCATTGCGCCTGCTAAAAGCCGCCCTTTGGTTGTCCTGTATGCTAACACCCTGTTCAAGATTACCAGCACTGCCATGTCCATCATGGTGTTGACTGCAAATACTACATCTATGTACACTGTATAAACCACTCAGTCCGGCCTCACCTCCCTATCAACTTATCTGTAGGCAATTATAGTAATTATGACATGCAAAATCTGTCGAAAGAGCAGAGAAAAAATACTATATTTATCGACATAATTTCCATATGCAACAAATATTGTATCTTTCAGGATTATTTTATTGCAGAAGCTTAGAAAAAAATGCATAAAAAAACCTGCGGATCACAGCAATTTTACTGTAATCTACAGGTTCTGTAGAGTTTCGCATATCCCTAGGCAAATATGAACTATCTCTTATTTTTCAGAAAATCAGGAATATTGATCTGCATTTCCTTATTGGCTGTAGGACGGAAGGAGGGAGGCGCCGTGGGCGCAGATGCCCCCGTACTCCCACCGGCATTGTAGCCCTGGTTTGGATTATACTTAGGAGGATTGTAGCCCTGGGTGCCGGAACCAGTGAGATGATAGCCGCCAGCAGGTCTCCCATAGGGAGAAGGAGCTGTAGCCGCCGCCTCAGGGGGCGCCTGATGAGCGGCAGCTGTTCCTCCTGCCGGTACTTTGGTCTTGAAGTTCGCAAAACCGTTCATAGCCTTGGAAATGGATGGACTGGCCCCACGCTCGTCCAGTCCAGTAGCTATAACGGTGATGGTAGCCTCATCCTGAGCGCTCTCATCATACATAGCGCCAAAAATAATATTAGCATCATCTCCTGCCAGCTCCTGAACATAACTGGCAGCTTCGTTTGCCTCAATCAGGCTGATATCGCCGGAGATATTGATAATAACATGGCTTGCGCCTTCGATGGTGGTCTCTAACAGAGGGCTGGACACTGCCTGCTTAACAGCCTCAATAGCCTTGTCATCACCCTTGGCTTTACCAATACCGATGTGAGCGATACCCTTGTCAATCATAACCGTCTGAACATCTGCAAAGTCCAGGTTGATCAGACCCGGAACATTGATCAGATCGGTAATTCCCTGAACTGCCTGCTGAAGCACCTCATCTGCTTTCTTGAGGGCGTCAGGCATCGTAGTACGCCTGTCCACAATCTCCAGAAGCCTGTCATTTGGAATCACAATTAAGGTATCGACACTGTCCTTTAAGTTATCGATACCGGCTAAAGCATTACTCATACGTGTTTTCGCTTCAAAACGGAAGGGCTTCGTCACAACACCTACCGTAAGAATACCCATGTCCTTTGCAATTTTGGCAACCACAGGAGCCGCGCCTGTACCGGTACCACCGCCCATGCCGCAGGTTACGAATACCATGTCAGCGCCTTTCAGAGCCTGCGAAATCTCCTCGGAGCTTTCCTCTGCCGCCTTCTCGCCTACATCAGGCCTTGCGCCTGCACCCAGACCCTTTGTCAGCTTCTCACCAATCTGCATAGCTGTAGGGGCTTTACAAAATTGAAGGGCCTGTTTATCAGTGTTAACTCCAATAAACTCCACCCCGGCAATGTTTTCATCAATCATGCGGTTAACCGCGTTATTCCCTGCGCCACCCACACCTACAACAATAATCCTGGCGGTATTTTCCGACTCATTTATCTTAATCTCTAACAAGATTCATATCCTCCTTTTATTCCCTCATGCCCCATGGCATATCTCTTCTTATTATATATGTCAATCTCTCGTCAAAGTCTGATCTAACTAATACTATATTTGATTTTGCAAAAAATATCAATAGGTTTTTCAAGAAAATATTGGATTTTAAGAAATCCTTTTATTGGAGTTTTTGTTTTTATTCACCTTTTATGTATAATTCAGTTAACGACAGCTATACCGCCTTATTTTGCCATTAACTCAGACCTCTCATTGGCTCTGGCTCGTACCTCCTGCAAATCCTCAAAAATCTGGCTGTAGATCTCGGATTTTGTGCCATTCTCCTTTGCCAGCATCGCTGTCAGGGCAGCCAAGAGCAGGAATACTGCTGCTGCAAGGACGGCTGTCCCCATGAATCGAAGAAGAAATAGTATATATACTATTATAAATGCAAAAAAACATATCATAAGGGAGGCTGCTCCAAGGCTTTTTGCCTTCTTATTATAGTAATCCCGTTTCTCTGCTAAAAACTGCGACGCTACGTCTAAGAACAATTTCATAATAATCTCCATATTATAGTAAAATGTTATATTTATTTTTTTGACATTTCTCTCATTTTTCGCTATATTAAATATAGTAACAGTGGTTTATGCCTTGAGAGAAAAGAAAGGAATGATACATTATATGAATTTTATCTATAATCAGAATCAGATTTCTTGCTATGATCCCAATGGAAAGCTACTGGCCGAAGTTACCTTTCCTGATACAGACGCCCATACGGTCGCTATCAACCATACATTCGTGGATGAATCACTGCGGGGCCAGGGAGTGGCCGGTCAGCTTATGGAGGCAGCAGCGAATCACCTTCGTTCTCAGAATAAGAAAGCAGTTTTAACCTGCTCCTATGCAGTTAAATGGTTTGAGAAGCATCCTGAATATGATGATGTAGTAAAGTAAACTCCTGTATCCCTGATAATAAGCCAAATATGATCCCGGAGGTAGCCCATATGAAAAAGCTGTACACAATTCTCACTCTTGTTGCGTCCCTTTCTCTGTCATCCCTTACCACTGCTTTCGGCGGACAGTGGATTGGAGATGCCTCAGGTTGGAAATACCAAAAGGACGATGCCTCCTTCCACACAAACGGCTGGCAATGGATTGACGGCAAATACTACTATTTTACGCCTGAGGGATATTGTCTTATGAATACTACCACTCCCGATGGATACACAGTGGACGCAAGCGGCGCCTGGACGGTAAATGGTGTTGTACAGGTTAATAAGGATACCGGCAGCTTTGCCTACAATGTATTCCAGATTGTCAATCAGGAAAGAGCGGAAAAGAATATAAGCGCTCTGGCATGGGATGATGGGCTGGCTGCCTGCGCACAGGCACGGGCCTATGAAATCCAGGAAACATTCAGCCATACCCGTCCTGATGGTTCTAGCTTCTTCACTATTCTTGCAGAGTCAGGCGTCTCCTATACCTCCTGCGGCGAAAACATTGCCAGCGGGCAGAAAACACCTGAGGCTGTTATGACTGCCTGGATGAATTCCCCTGGCCACAGGGAAAACATTTTACAATCTGACTTTGGACGCATGGGAGTAGGCTGCGCTTATATCGACGGCATCTACTATTGGGTTCAGCTTTTTGCAAACTAATGCTTTTAACCCGCCATAAGAACCGGTTGCTGTGGTATGCTTTCTGGAAGCATTTCTTAGGAAGCCGGTTCTTCTCTGTCTATAGCTGAGCCAGGCCCAACCTACCGGCTTGGGCCTGGCTCAGCTGCGGCTCGTAAAACCACCAAGTACTGTTTCTGGGCCTGCTACTTTCTTTTAAATGTAATCCCCTTCCCACTGCTGGCCTCCGTATAATTCTCCAGCTTCAGCACACCCCTCTCCTTAACCAGCTGGGGCTGAGCATTTAAAATGTCCTTAAGAGTGGAAATCTTCCCGTCTAAATCCGTATGATTCCCCAGTGATACCTCCATCTTATCAATCAAAAGGGAGGCCTGTCCATTGGGGTCATATTGAATCCTGTCCACCTTCAAATCATATACAGACAACTGCTGGGTCAGATTCAATATTTCCTCGAAAATACTGCTCTCCTTCACAGGAAGAGGACGATAAAGTACAATCTGCCCGAAATCCAGCCCCGTAACAAGAGGAACCCCCTCCAACTGGTGTCCGGAGCTTTCTACCACGATTCCATCCTTATCAAAATACATATAGCTGCTCATGTAGGACACGTACCCTACAATGCTCTTTTCATATATAATTACCTCTGCCTCCAGAGGGCTATGGAACACTATCTTATAATCCTCTACAAAAGGAATCTGACGGTGTGCTCTGAACCGGTCGGAAAAATAAGCGTAGGCCGAATTTTTTCCCCATCTTCCTGAAAAAAGCAGTTCCTCTATCTGCTTATCGCTATAGCGTTCGCTGCCAGTTACCTGGACGCTCCTTATCTGAAGAGACAAAAGGAGGATTGCCGTAAGCAGAACAGCCGCCACAGCAATTCCCAGTCCCAGATGATGTTTTTTGACTGAATTTCTCATGGAGTAACCTCTCGCTGTAATAGATTAGAGTGTACATGCTTCGTTTACCCATCGGATGTCGGCTCCAAGCTCTGCCAAATCCCGGCATATGTCCTCATACCCCCGCTCAATATGATGACAATCCCTGATGGTTGTGGTTCCCTCTGCTGCCAAGGCCGCCACAGTCAGAGCCGCTCCGCCCCGCAGATCCGAAGCATGAACCGTGGCCCCTTTTAAGGGATAAACGCCCTCAATCACTGCGCACTGCCCCTGGGCACAGATGGAAGCGCCCATCTGTTTAAGAGAATCCACAGTTCCAAACCGTTCCTCAAAAACCTTCTCCTCTATGACGCTGCGGCCTGCTCCTGCAGCCAGAAATGCCATAAAGGGCGACTGCAAATCTGTAGGAAACCCAGGATAAGGCCCTGTTTCAATACCAAGTCCCAAAGGACGGCGTTCCATAGTCACTTCTATCTCTCTGGACGCTTCCCTGCTTCTCACATAAGCCCCAGCTCTGACAAGCATTTCCATAGGAGATTTAAGGTCCAAAGGACACACCCCCTTAAGGGTTACAGTTCCCTGAGCTGCCAATACAGCCGCCCCATAGGTTCCAGCCACAATCCGGTCTCCCTCCACACAAAAATTGCTATCATGAAGCTCCTCCACCCCCTGCACCACAATATGATCCGTTCCCATTCCGCAGACAACTGCTCCCATATTGTTCAGGAACCGGCATAACTGTCCTATCTCCGGTTCCCTTGCGGCTCCATGGATATCTGTCACTCCCTTTGCAAGAACAGAGCCTAAAATTGCCTGCTCTGTAGCTCCCACGCTGGGATAAGGAAGGAATATCTCCGTACCCTTAAGTCCTTCTCCGTCCTTTAAGGCTGCCTCTATCAGTCCGTCCTTCTCCTTCAGCCTGGCTCCCAGCTTACTCAACACCATCAAATGCAGATCGATTGGCCTTGCACCGATCAGGCAGCCGCCCGGATAACAGCTGCTCCCCTCTCCCATACGTCCTAAGAGGACGCTCAGCACTACGATGGAAGATCGCATGGCAGTCACATACTCACTTGGTATATGGGTGTCTGTAAGTTGCCGCGCGTCTATAATCAGGCAGTTTCCCTCCCGGCAGCACCCACACCCCAGATGCTCCAGTATGTCCTCCATACAGGCTACATCTCGAATCACAGGAACATTTGTAAGCACTGTAATTCCTTTATGAAGCAAAGCCGCAGCCATCATGGGCAAAACAGCGTTTTTAGAACCTTGTATGAATATCTCTCCTTTAAGAGGAGTAAGACCACGAACCTGAATAACAGACAATGGGGCACCTCCTGGTATTTGAGTCTTCCCGGAGCATCCATTATGCTCCCTTAAAAACACGATCTACTAGAAGCATATGCCAATCTGTCTTGGCCTGTGCAGTTCATCATTGTCCTTTTTACATAAACCTATTTACCCCTGTCCCTTAAACGCTACATCTCAAGCTTTATCTGGTTGGATACGCTCAGCACCATTCCCATCTCCATCAGAAGGAAGAGAACCGACGTACCTCCATAGCTTATAAAGGGAAGGGTGATGCCCGTGTTGGGAATGGTATTAGTAACCACCGCGATGTTCAGTATAACCTGAATGGCAATATGCCCCATAACACCCACCACCAAAAGAGCGCCGAACAAATCAGGAGCATTGTTGGCGATAATCATAAATCTGTAGATCATAAACAGAAAGATCAGAATAATGGAGATAGCTCCAAACAATCCCAGCTCCTCGCATATAATCGAAAAAATCATATCATTCTGAGCCTCGGGCACAAAGCCCAGCTTCTGTATACTCTCCCCTAGCCCCTGTCCTACCAAACCGCCTGAGCCTATGGCGTAAAGGCCCTGAAGAACCTGAAAGCCTTTGTCTGTAGGATCCAGCTCCGGATTCAGCCATGCCTCAATTCTTCGATACTGATAACCCTGCAAAAGCCCTATCTGATTCAGCGCCTTACCAATAGGCCCGGCAAAGGCCAGCATTCCCATTCCCGCCGCTATTATGGAAAAAAAGGGCCATTTTATTTTACATGCCACAAAAAGCATTACAAAGGCAATACCGCAGACGATAATACCAGAGCTTAAGTTATTCATTGTAACAAGGCCTGCTATGGGAAGTGTCAGAAGAACAATATAGCCCATATTCCGCCACTTGTTAATCCTGGTTCCCATGGTAGTGATCACTGCCGCCAGGAGCACAATCAAAGCAATCTTTACAAATTCCGTAGGCTGGAAGCTGAAAGGCCCAAGAGGCAGCCAGCGTTTCTTACCGTTGACCTCACGTCCCACAAGGCTTACCGCAATCATCAATATGTAGGAAACGATGTACGCTGCTACGGAAAACCTTGCAAATACATGATAATCCAGCTTGGATATAAACAGCATCAGCACAAATCCTCCGGCCGCTATCTTCGCCTGGCGCATCATAAAATAGGCGCTGTCCTTGTAATTGAGCTGAGCCATATAGGAGCTGGAGCTGTATATCATAACTAATCCAAAGGCCGTAAGGAAAATGATGCAGAATAAAAGACTGTAATCGTAAAAATGCCTCGGCTTCTTTTTTTTCTTTGGTGTCTTCTGTACTCCCTGATCTGGGTATCCCGCCTGCCGCCTGTTCTGGCTTCCAGACCCGGCTGCTGTCTGCACCCTTCCCGACATACGCAATTACCTCCTGCTTAAAGCTCCATGACGCACTCCTTAAACACGCGTCCCCTCTCCTCGTAATCCTTAAACATACCCCAGCTTGCACAGGCAGGGCTTAACAGTACCGAATCTCCAATCTCTGCGTAAACGGCGCAAACCTGCACTGCCTCCTTCATATCTTCCGCATACATAATTTCTGTAAAGCCATGCCGCTTCGCAGATTCGGCAATCTTATCTCTGGTCTGTCCAATCAGCACAAGATGCTTAACCTTACCTGGGAACTCAGATATCCATTTATCATACTCGCTGTTCTTGTCATACCCCCCTGCAATCAGCAGCGTAGGCCCTGGCATAGCCCGCAGGGCCTGAATCGCCGCATCCGGATTGGTGCCCTTAGAGTCATTATAGTATCTGACTCCAGTTCTCTCCCTCACAAACTCAATCCTGTGCTCTACCGGCTGAAAGGCCTCAATCACCCGGGTAATCTCAGCCATAGGCACGCCAAACTCCCGTCCTATGGCCGCAGCCGCCATGACATTCTCATAATTATGGCGGCCCAGAAGCTTCATACGGCGGACATCGGCAACTGCCTCAGCTCTGCCGTTTTCCCTGTATACAATGTTGTCTCCGTCCATACAGAAGCCATCCTTAAGACTCTCACGGCTGGAGAACCAAACTACCTTTGGAGCAAGCTCAGGACTCTGACCAAACTCCCTTAAGAATGGGTCATCGTAATTCAGCACCACGGTGTCTCCCGGCCTCTGATTCATCGTGATACACTCTTTGATGCGGATATAGTTTTCCATAGTTTTGTGCCTGTTTAAATGATCCGGGGTTATATTCAGGATGGCGCTGACATTCGGCCGGAAATCCATAATGGTTTCCAGCTGGAAGCTTGACACCTCTGCTACCGTCACGGAATTGTCCGTCATCTCCAGAACCCTGGCGGTGTAGGGTTCACCTATATTGCCCACTACAAAGGTTTCTTCGTATTTCGCTTTTAAAATTTCACCTGCCAGGGCTGTGGTGGTAGTCTTGCCGTTGGTGCCTGTTATCGCCGCTAATCTTCCGCAGCCGCACTGATAAGCCAACTCTATCTCTCCCAATATAGGAATCTTGGCGTCATCCACCACTGCCACAAAGGGGCTGTCTAATGAGATTCCGGGGCTGATAATGCACAGTTCCACTCCCAGCAAGTCTGTGCGCTTAATATCTCCCAGCACTACATTCACCCTGGCTCCCTCTTCAAAGTTTGCCTTCAATGTCTCATCTTTAAGAGCGGCATTTCCGTCATACAGCACAACCTCTCCGCCCCGTTCCAATACAAGCCTGGCCGCCGCGATACCACTGACGCCGGTTCCTGCAATTAATACCTTCTGGCTTTTGTTCATTTGTCAAATAACCTCCTTATTTCAAACCACACTTTGGCTTCCAAATAGACTAGACCCTTACAATCCCAGATAAGCGACCATGCAGAGTACAGCGGTGACAATGGCAAACACCGCCACCACCCTCGTCTCCGACCAGCCGCAAAGCTCGAAATGATGGTGTATTGGAGCCATTTTGAAAAATCGCTTTCCTCCGGTTCTTTTAAAATAGGTAACCTGGATAATGACGGAAAGTACCTCCACCAGATAAATAAGACCGATAATAGGAAGAAACAGGGGCATGCGCATCATATAGGCAGAGGCCGCCACAAAGCCGCCCAAAGCCAGTGAACCAGTATCGCCCATGAACACCTTGGCAGGATACACATTAAAGAGCAGAAATCCCAGAAGGCTTCCCACCACTGCCCCTGTCATGGGACTGATGCCCATCTTTTCACCGACGGCCACAATGGTTAAGAAGGTCGCTACCAGAATGGTAACGCTTGTGCAAAGTCCGTCCAGCCCATCGGTAAAATTCACTCCGTTATCGGTTCCCAGAACAATAAAAAACAGGGCTGGAACAAAAAAAATTCCAAGAGAGAGAAATTTACCTCCCTCAAATCCTCCGGTAAAGGGAATCAGCATATCCGTTCCAACCTCCTGGCTGTTTAATACATACCAGGCAAAAATTCCTGTAATAGCAAATTGTCCAACTAGCTTCTGCACCGGCTTTAATCCTTCGGACCGCTTCATTACTATCTTAATATAGTCATCCAGAAAGCCAATAATGCCAAATCCTACCGTTACAAAGAGCACGGGTATGATTTTGGGATAGGTGGGGATATAAAAAACAGATGTAATAATGATGCTGCTGAGTATAATCAAGCCTCCCATGGTGGGCGTACCCTGCTTTTTTAAATGAGCCTGGGGTCCGTCATCCCTTACCTGCTGGCCGAATTTCAGCTTATGGAGAAAAGGAATAATAACAGGGCAAAGCAATGCGCTTATGGCAAATGCAATGATAATAGCTAGGATGGTTTCATGAATCATAAGGGCACCTCAATCTCATATGTAAGTCTTATTTGGTATTTAGTATACGTCTTTTTCCGGGAATAATCAACTATGGATTGGATTCATGAACAGCAGTTTCTTCCTCTGCTGCCTGAATTCCCAGATAAGGAAGTATATTCTTAAATAAATCTCCTACTACCGGAGCAGCAATGGTTCCGCCGTAATAAATTCCCTCCGGCTCATCTATAGTAACCAAAGCCATGACCTGTGGATTATCCGCAGGCGCAAAGCCAATAAAAGAAGAAATATATTTTTTAAGACTTCTTGGAAGCTTTTCGGAGGTAGCTGTTTTCCCTCCAATCCGAAAGCCTTCTACCTTCGCTTTTTTGCCGCTCCCCTCTGCCACCACCTGCTCCAGCACATAGCGCATGGTAGCGCTGGTTTCCTCTGATAGGATGCGCTTTTGAGAGGAATACTTAAATTCGTGGACTCTGCTTTTATCAGCGCTTACAGCAGAGATTCCAAAGTGAGGCGTCACTCTGGTTCCTCCGTTCACAATGGACGCTGCTGTGGTTATCAGTTGAATGGGTGTAATCTGAAAGGACTGGCCAAAGGATACGGTAGCAAGCTCCACAAGGCCCATATTCTCCTTTTTATGCATGATAGTAGCTGCCTCGCCAGGCAGATCAATGCCTGTCTTCCCCCCCAGTCCGAACTGTGAAAAATATTTATAATACCCGTCTACCCCAAGCCTCTGACCTACGTCAATAAATACCGGGTTGCAGGAGTTCATGGCTCCCTGTAAAAACGTCTCCGCTCCATGCCCCCCTACCTTATGGCAGCGGATCTTTCTATCCTCCACGATCCTGAATCCAGGACAGGAGAACTGATCCGTCAGCTTTACCGCACCTGATTCCAGTCCTGCTGCCGCAGTAATGATTTTGAAGGTAGAGCCCGGCTCATAGGTATCGTTAATACAGGTGTTTCTCCACATCTGGTTTAACTGCTCCTGTTTCTTGGCCCCTGTAAGGCCTTCCTTCTGGGCTGCCAGCTCCTGAAGGCTTTGACTTCTCAGATTCTGGTTCAGGGTAAAGGGATCGTTTAAGTTAAACTCCGGTACATTGACCATTGCTAATAGCTCCCCGTTCTGAGGATTCATAACGATAATCGATACCCTTTTCGCATTTTTCTTCTCCAGCACCTGATAGGCCAGCTGCTCCGCATACTTTTGGATGTTTACGTCCAGGCTGATGTGAAGATCATTGCCAGCTACAGGCTCAATCCGATCCTCAGCCGCATTTTCAATCTCCACTCCCTTGGCATCGGACATGGTGAGAATCTTTCCGTTAAGACCCTTTAAATAGGTTTCATATTTAACCTCCAGACCGATAATCCCCTGGTTGTCACCTCCTGTAAATCCCAGAACCTTAGAAGCCAGATCGTCATATGGATAGTAACGCTTGTAATCTTCGTCCACCTTTACCCCAGCAAGACGGTAGGAACGGATCGTATCTCCCACTTCCTTATCCACGTTGGTTTTGATAATCTCTCTGGAGCTTCGCTTCTCTACCCGCTTTCTCACTGTCTCCTGATCCATGCCCAGTTCTCTGCATAGAATGTTTATCACCTTCTCCCTATCCTCCACCTGATTATAAATAACAGAAATGGTACATACCGTCCGGTTATCCGCGATCACAACCCCATTGGCATCAATAATCCGGCCTCTGGCAGCTTTAATCGTCCGTTCCCTTTGGTGAAGCTCCTCTGCCATATCTCCGTAATGCTCCGAGCGGAAAATCATAAGAAAGCCAAGCCGTCCTGACAGACCCACCATCACAATCGCAATGAGCAGTCCCAGGACGGCTATATTCTTTCTATGCTTTGTAAGGTTTGAATACATGAGCATCTCCGGCGTCCATCATTGTTAATAATATATTGGAACCCAGCTCATTTTATGTCACATTCTCATCCAGCGCCGCAGCCGCAGCCGTCCCTCCCTGAGTATCCTGAGAGGCTCCTTCCCTCCCTTCGGGGGCCGTTCCCGCTGTCTCCTCTTCCCCGGAGGGAGAACCTTCGCCTCTCGTTAGCGGCCCTTCTGGTTCCTGAGACTGTCCTGAGGCTGAGGGCACGGCGTCCGGCACTCCGCTGCCTGCGTCACCCTCCGGGGCCGCAATGATATACTCGTCTGTCTGCCGCTGTACCTTAGCGTCCCCCGTCTCACTCTCTCCTGCTTCCTCCCCTTCTCCCTCAAAACCTGTTTCAGGTTCGTTAATCCCTTCCGGGGATTGCTGGCTCTTTCCAATCTCTTCCGATTCCGGCAGCTCCTCTTCTGGAAATACATTCAGATATGGAAGAGCCTCCGCCATAATCTTAGAGAAAATGGCGCTGGCATAGGAGCTGTGGGCCTGCTCAGGACCAGGTGGGTAATTGGGGATATCAATTACCACATAGACGAATATCTGAGGCTCCTCCACCGGGGCATAGCCTGCAAAGGATACCAGATAATTCTTTTCCAAGCGTGGCTGGCGTTCCGCCGTTCCAGTCTTTCCCCCAACCTCGTAGCCCGCAACCTGGGCTACCTTTCCTGTTCCTTCCTCTACGGTTCGGAACATAGCCTCATTGAGGAAATCCGCTGTAGACTGGGATATGGTTTCCCGCACCAGCACAGGCTCCTTTTTTTCCACAACAGCTCCCTGTTCATTGAGTATCTGCTTTACAACATGAGGTTCATAGTAGGAGCCCCCATTGATCACAGAACAGAAGGCAGCCGCCATTTGAACCATTGTGCAGTTGTAATTCTGTCCAAAGGAATTGGTCGCAAGATCCGTAGGTCCCATTTTGTCAGCCTTATATACAAGACCGCTGGTATCGGCCTCTCCAGGCAAATCAATCCCCGTCTTATCTCCAAACCCAAAAAGCTCCATGTATTTGCAAAACTTATCACGTCCCAGCCTCTGGGCAATCCGCATCATAGAGACATTACAGGAGTACATCAAAGATTCCTCCACCGTCAACGTGCCATGACCCAATCGGTTTGCACAGTAAATATCCCTGTCCGCCACATGGAGGAAGCCCCCGCAATCAAAGGTTTCGTCCTTGCCCAGCACACCTTCCTCCAGAGCCGCCGCCACTGTAAACACCTTAGACGGAGAGCCCGGCTCATAGGTATCACTGACACAGAAATTCCTCCATATCTGGTTCCAGGCAACCTGCTGTCCATAAGAGAGGACATCCTCCCGGCTGAAATAATCCAAAACCTGATCCTCTGTAATCACAGCGCCGTCATTTTTCCTCTTATATACAGCTGCCGCCTCCTTTTTTCCAAGCTCCATAAGCTGATCCTCTGTGAATCCGCTTACGTCTCTGGGATTGTTGAGATCAAAGACATTGCTGCTGCCCATAGCCAGTATTTCGCCATTTCTGGGATCCATGGCAATGGCGGCAGTTATCCTGCTTCCTACCGTAGTCTGCCATTCATTTATATATTTCTGAAGAATATTCTGTACGTTTACATCAATGGTGGAAACGACGGTCTTTCCATTAATGGCAGGCTTAACCACCCCTTCCAGGTTGGACTCTGAATCCAGGTAGCCGTATTCACGGCCGTTCACGCCGATAAGACTGCTGTTGTAATACTGCTCGATTCCTCCTGTACCTTCGGAACCGTCTGCGCTTGTAAATCCAATCACATTGCAGGCCGTAGAATTGTAAGGATAAATCCGCTTGTACTCATCCTCAAACCAGATGCCCTTAACTCGTTTTTTTGCCTCTGCGTCGTTTTCGCTCTTACTGTAAGCCTCATTGGTGTCCTTGGCCAGCTGCTCAAAGGCGATCCGCTGATCATAGGAGAGCTGGCGGCCTTTACTGTATCTCACATAGGCGCTGGATTTACGCTCCTCAATCAGGCTTCTTAGCTCCCCTCCATCAAAGCCGAAGGCTTCCACCAGGGCCTGGATGGTGGGCTCCAGAAAATTTTCCGGAGCCGACATAATCTGCCTGGGGTCAATAATCAGGTTATACACCTTCTCGCTGGTGGCCAGATAAGTTCCATTCCGATCCACAATATCTCCCCGCCTGTAAGGCAGAGTACGGCTGTCATACTCCTGCTGTCTCTGAGTCAGAACAATCTTATTATACTGTTCGTTGTTATCCCGGATAATCCGGTAAAGAACCATAATTAAAGCAAACAAAGCCAGCGTAATCACCAAAACGGTGATTGCCAGCTTTTCCTGCAAGTACTTTGGGTAAAAATATTTTCCTCTTACGGTTTGTTTATCCCGAGAGCCGCCTCCAAAGGAATCGCGGCGGCCCTTAGGTTTAATATTCCGGGATGTCTTCATACTGTCTTACATACTCACTTTCTGTCTTGTCATACAATAATACCTGATTTTTCCGGGCATAGACCATTCCCAGTTCCTTTGTAGCAATCTCATATATCTTATTTAAATCCACGCTGGTATTGATACTGGTTTCCAGTGCGTCATTCTCCGCCTTAAGCTGCTCCAATTCTGTTTCCAGCCGCTCAATATTGTGCATCCTGGCTGTGATGGAGGACTGGACATGGAGATAATTAATACAGAGGTATAAGGTAAAAACCGACGCTATAGTCAGCATAATCACATATGGAAGATCCATATACATGGCCCGTTCCTGATTACGCCTGATCCGATGGCTGGCGCGTACTGACCGTCTGTCAGCCGGCTTTTTTCCCGGTCTTTCCGGTGACGGAGCCGTCTTTGGTTCAAGCTTTGGCGCTGCCGTGCCGTGTACATAGGCGCTGCCATATACAGGCCTGCCCGTCTTTTGTCTGTTCGTACGTCCTGCCGACGCCCTTGCTTTTGCGGCCATAACACCCTATCCTCCCATCCCTCATAATAAAATTTCTGTTATCCTTTGTTCCTCAGAGAGCTGAAACCGCTCTTTATCTCTTTCAGCTCTTTCTTTATTCAGCTTTTAATCATCCTCTCCCCGTTCAAACACTCTCAGCTTTGCGCTCTTGGAACGGCTGTTTACAGCTATCTCCTCCTTTGAAGGAAGAATCGGCTTTCTGGTAATAACCTTCCCCTTGCTCTTTTTGCCGCACACGCAAACCGGAAATTCCCTGGGACAGCAGCAGGGGGATTCGCTGTTCTTAAACCGGTTTTTTACAATTCTGTCCTCCAGTGAATGAAAGGTGATGATGCTTAAGCGCCCTCCTGGATTCAGCAGATCAATCATAAGATCGATCGAATGATCCAGAGCCTCCAGTTCCTGATTCAGCTCAATCCGTATAGCCTGAAAGGTACGCTTTGCCGGGTGTCCGCCCGCAGCTCTTACCCTGGCCGGGATAGCGGCTTTTATAATCTCTGTCAGCTCTCCTGCCGTCCGTATCGGATGTTCAGCCCTCGCTTTCACGATATGCTTTGCTATATTCTTAGCAAAGTTATCCTCTCCGTAATCCCTGATGATCCGATACAGCTCCATCTCATCATAGGTGTTAACAATATCGGCAGCTGTCCTCTCATTTCTCTGATCCATTCTCATATCGAGCGGCGCGTTCGCTTCCCTGTAGGTAAAGCCTCTGGAGGCTGTGTCCAGCTGATAGGAGGACACACCCAAATCCAGATAAATACCGTCCACCTTAGGAATATCCAGCTCCATCAGTACCTTCTGGATGTTTTTAAAATTGCTTCTTACAATAGTCGCCTTATCACAGAAGGGCTTCAGCCTCTCGCCGGCTGCCGCGATAGCGTCCTCGTCCTGATCGATTCCGATCAGATGTCCTCCGCCCAGGCGCTTGCACACTTCATAGGCATGGCCTCCACCTCCAAGTGTTCCGTCTACATAAAAGCCGTTTGGCTTGATATTTAAGCTTCCTACTGTTTCATATAAAAGTACGGATTTGTGTCCGAATGTGTTCTCGTCCATTAAATTCCCAAGCCTTCCATATGTTCTGCAATTTCTTCCATATCATCAAAGGTATTGGCAGCAAGCCACTTATCCTTGCTCCAGATTTCAATCCGGCTGCCTACACCTACCAGTACAGCGTCTTTCTCGATTCCGGCAAACTCTCTTAAAACAGCCGGAAGGAGAATTCTTCCCTGCTTGTCTACTTCACAGGTGGTAGCTCCCGCCAGAAGAAAACGTGAAAATTTACGTCCGGCAGTATTTGTAAGAGGCAGCGTTCGCAGCTTTTCTTCCAGAGCGGTCCATTCTGAATTCTCATACACAAAAAGGCAGTTATCAAGGCCCTTCGTAACAACGAACTCTTCACCTAACTGCTCTCTGAATTTTGAAGGGACGATAAGCCGTCCCTTCGCGTCTACTGTATGATTGTACTCGCCCATGAACATAACTTATCACCTGCCCTGTCCTATGGTGTACCTGAAGATTCAATTCTGCGGATGACTGAGGGGGGAATCCTAACCCCCACCTCATCCACTTAACAACCATCCTCTACCACTTTACGCCACTTTCTACCACTTGTATGTCCATAATAGTATAGATTCTGGGAAATGGCAAGGTTTTTTTACGTATTTCTCTAAAAAAATAAATAAAAAAAAGAGGCTGCTGCTATGTCTTTCGCAGCTGCCTCTACATATGGGAGGGAACCTTCGTTCTGTACAAAATATAGGCTTTCAACCTTTATGATCTCTTACTGGCGAGGTTTTTTCCCTCCACTTTCTTTCCCCTATTTCAAATGTCTGCGCCTGTAGCAAATCACTCCTGCTGATACTACCACCAAAATGGCAGACAGAAGCTGGGATACAGCCAATCCGGTTCCCGGAAGCTTCAGCTGATCGGTACGCAGTCCCTCGATCCAGACACGTCCCAAGCCGTAGCCCAAAAAGTAAATCCAGAGCATCTCTCCTTCAAACCGCTTATGCTTCCTGTACCAGAGCATGAAAGCCAAAACACACAGGTTCCACACAGATTCATAGAAAAACGTTGGATGAACCTGTATATAGGCAACGCCGTTCTCCACAATCTCATGAGCCTTCAGCTGCTGAGAGATCATAGCCGGAGCTACCAAGCTCTTCTTAATCCGCATGGCGAAAAGGTTCTCCGTATAGCCTCCAAACGCCTCACAGTTAAAGAAATTCCCCCACCGCCCAATGATTTGGCCTGTTATCAACCCCAAAACACCGCTGTCTGCCATGGAAAAAAAGGACTGCTTTCTCACCTTTGTAAAAACGATCAGCGTCAAAACCGCTCCGATTACGCCTCCATAAATAGCAAGTCCCCCTGCCCGCAGATTCAGTATCTCCAGAAGGTTGTCCTTATAATCCTTCCAGGAAAAAATTACATAATAAAGACGGGCTCCCAGGATGGAAAAGAAAATAGCATAGATAGCGAAATCCAGATAAACTTCCGGATCCTGCCCTCTGCGCCTGGCATCTGAAAATGCCACCGCCATACCGGCCAGCATCCCCAGACCGATGATGATTCCATAAAACGCAATGGGAAAGCCAAACACGGTTATATGATTCGGCAGATTTTGTATGGTAATTCCCAGGTTCACAAAGCTTAAATCTGCTCCTGATTCCATAAATAAACTCCTTCCACACGTAAGATTCTTACCCATTTTACTCCTAACCAGCCTAAAATGCAATTCTATTTTTTTCTTTTATTTCCAATGGTTTTATGATATGATAAAAAGGCTGTATTAAAATAGGAAGGCAGGAGCTGCAGCTTTCAGCTATAAAATTACATCCTTTTTTATAAATCTATATACCTCAGCGAAAGTCCGTAAAACCGAGGGTTGACTGGTTGTGCTTTTTATAAACAAGAGAATGACTTTTCAATCCAATAATGCCATTATGATAGCTATATAGACTAAAAGTAGAAGTTGCAACCATTGGTTGACTAAATTTCAGCTCTAGTTGGTGGTTCGCAACCATAGCGAAATGATAGCATATAGGAGGAAAGATAATGACTTTATCAGATAGATTGCAGGCGTTAAGAAAATCACATAACTTATCTCAAGAACAATTAGCAGAAAAATTAGATGTTTCAAGACAGGCTATTTCCAAATGGGAAGGTGGAGTTTCCCAAAGTTAAAGATACCACATCAATCCCACGCGGACTTTTGCTCAACCGATACAGCCGGAGGGCTGGATAACAAGAAAAGGCGGTATGCGCCCCGTGGAGGGGTAGCGTACCGCCTTTTCTTGTGGGGGTTTCCAAAGGGGGCAACGCCCCCATTTGGCACACGACTTTGCGAAGCAAAGTGTAGTGTGTTATACGCTCTGCCGGCGTTGCCGTGAAAATGCCGTTGCCGCCGGGGAGGGCAAGGGCATTTGAAGCGGCAGGAAAACAGGGCTGTGCTTGCGTGGCGTGGAGCCGCAAGCGCAGGTCTGGACTCATCAGCAGACAGGGCGTATATGAAAGCCCCAGTTCCTCGTCCTACGCTCCAACTTGTGGACAAAGTGTCCCGAAGTTGTGGCCACACTCCCGGAAAAGTAGCAGGACAACGGGCAACCGTCAAGGCTGAAATGAACGGGTTTACACCCGGCCTTGACCTCCGCCCGCTGTCCCGCTGGATGGGTGGACAAGGCGGCCAATCCCTCAAAGTGCTTGGCCGCTCTCTTTCTGATTTTGAGGTATTCAGTTTTTCAAAATTGAATAATCAAAATAAATTTTTTCGATTGAAAAAATTTTATTTGTTATCATCTTCAATGCCATATTTTTTCTTTTGCCGAATCACATAATTACTGATTTTTTCATCATATAGTGGATACTGGTAATCCAACTGGCATGCCACTTCTGACGAAACCTCCCGGAACAATGCCATACATTGTTCAAAGGATTCCCACATATGGGGATAGGAATCCATATTATAAGTGGACATAAGTCGTTCCCACAATTCCTCTGGGACATATTGCTTCATAAATTTATAGTTTTTTCCCAAACTGAAATGAAATCCCTGTTTGATACCAATCAGCCAGGAAATCATGCGAAGCAATTCTTTTCGTACTATATCATTCATATGGTCAATAGCAAAAAGAATTTCTTTGCGGCATAAGCCCTTTACTACATATGTTGTAGTATTCCAAAATTCATTACAGCAATCGTCAAACATTCTTTGAGTAGGCTTCTGCAAGTGGTAGTCTATATCCGTTGGTATTGGCGGCTTTACGATACGGTTGTCTTTATCCAACAGTAACTTTACCAGTTTATCCCATGTAAAATACTCGTCTATCAGTTCCAGCGGCAGCAAAGTTAAATCTATCTTAACATCATCAGTAAACAGCATTAAATATGAAAATCCCTTTTCTACAGCTGGAAATAATTCCATATCTTCCGGCTTTTGCAGAATCAACCTTTCACCAAATATATCTAGCCATTTATCATCACTTGTGAAGCTGTCCATATCCGTAACAAAAAAAGTAATATCAAAATCCTGAAAATCATCAGGCGGAATATTTGTATTTGTTCTAGATCCTTCCAAAGTAACCATGCGAATGCGTTTGTCTGTTTTTGCAAAATTCAAAACAATATCATAAACTTCCTTTTCTGATCTCATTTTTATCTCCTCCAATTATTGAAATAGGTGTGAAGCCATTTTAGGGCTTTCCCGCCTTGATTACCCTTTAGCAAAGACGGGCGGGACTGTCAACGGCGGCGCATGAAATGCGCCGTTCATCTTGACCGTTGACTGGCTCGGCTGGCTTTGCTATCTTCCTGACAAATGGGAATGTCTAAGATAGTAAAGACGTCCCACATGCAACTCTTTCTTTTATTGCGGAAACCGTATCTTTAATTGTGAATGTAGTTGTGTCTATGACATTTGATTCATATACTCCCAAACCGGAAAATTGCTCCCACATTGTTTCCACTAATTCAATATTTGTTTTTCTATCTAATTTTGAGCGTTCCACAGCTCGCTTCATAGTTTCTTTTTTACTCGCTCTTAATACAATATAGTGTACCTCGTAATCTTCTTGGGCAAGAGCTTTCCATGGCTCCAAAAACCATGGCCCGACAATCCCATCTACAATTACATCATATCCGCCACGAGCATATCGCTTTGCAGCTTCTAAAAAGGCTTCAATGACAACCAGATTTTGCTCGTTGGATTCTGGCAAATGTGGTGGTATTGCGCCTTTGCTTAAGTAATGAAAAAAGTCATCGGTGTGCATATGCACTGATTTATCCATATCTGATTCCTTTGCGACAATTGACGCAGTTGTTGTTTTTCCTGTCCCCGGTGAGCCTGTAATCACAATAATTCTTCCTTGATTCATCTGTATTTTCCCTCACAATTCAAATTTATCACTTTGTTCCTGCCTGCTCAATCATCTTCTTCGCAAACTGCTGGAACATTTCAACAGTTTCTTTATCCATCGGTGTAAGCTGTCCGATCTGTCCAGCTATCATCGCCGTTACATCGTCAATGGAAAGTGGTTTTTGTTTCTGTTCCGCCAGTGCGTCCCGCATGGCTTGGAACATAGCGGCGGTCACAGCTTCTCCCGGCTGTTCCCCGTTGTCAATGTCTTTCTTAATGTCCCGCAGGATAGCCAGGAACACATTTTTGATTTTTTCAATCTCCGCTTCATGTTCCCCTATCTTTTGGGCGTTCAAAAGCTGTAAATCCTGCTTCGCTTCTGCCCGGTGTTCCGGGTGTTCTTTCATCAGGTCGGACAGGGAAGCCGTTGCCATCTCGATAAGCTGGTTTCTTGCTGTTATGCCCTTTGCCGCCGTATCCTGAAAATAAATCCGTATCAAATCTATCAGCTTAGGAAAATTCCTGTGTTCCAACAGGCGGTTGAGGATTTGCACATCAACAGCACCCGTCACAAGCCCCCTCACGGCTCCCTCGGACAAGCCTAATTCAGAAATATCGTAGCTTTTACGAACGCTCACGGTAGACAAGCCCAGTATGTAGTCTGTCGATACCTTAAATTCCTTTGCCACACCTATGAGAATATCACTGCTGACCGTTCTTGTTTCGCCGCTGACAATGCGGCTCAACTGGGAAGCGGAAACGCCTATCTTCTCCGCAAGTTCCTTTTGTGTGATGTGGTTCCCGTTGCATAAATCGGAAATCCGCTGTCCGGGCGTTCCGGGTAAAGCCATAGATACGCACCTCCTCCGCATACTTCCATTATACAGAATGATTGCAAAAATGCAATTTCCAAAGTGTAAACTTCATCAAAATGCAATTCTCGCAATATTCCGGGAATTGCATTTTTTTCGTGTAGACTTAGGGTAGTTCATCGATGGACGGCACCTTGAAAACAGAATGACCGTCCGAAAAGGAATACCCCGGCTGGGGAAGCACCGCAAGGAGTCGGACTTCGGGACAAAATGTCCCGAAGTTGCGAGGAGCGTGCCAACGCCGGAACACGCCGCAGGAATGGGGCAGGAAACCTTTTCGGGGAGAACGGCAACGGAAAGCAAAATGGAGGGAACGCATGAGAGATAACCCCTATAAAGACTTGCCGCCGCTGGAACGCAGGCCGGACGGTTCCCTTTACCGCATGACCCCGGCGCAGAGAAAACAGGCGGCCAGCCTGATACGCCGGGAGTGCTGTTGCTGTGAGGACGGCAACTGCATTGTCCTTGACGATGGGGACACCTGCACCTGTCCGCAGACGATTTCTTTCTCGGTCTGCTGTAAGTGGTTCCGCTGGGCGGTCTTGCCGCTGGACGGGACGCTGGAAGCGGAGATTTTCCGGGATAAGGACTTGAAACGCTGTGAGGTCTGCGGCGGTGTGTTCGTCCCCAAATCCAACCGGGCAAAATACTGCCCCGGCTGTGCCGCCAGAGTTCACAGGCGGCAGAAAACAGAAAGTGAACGGAAAAGGAGGTCTGCTGTGGACAGTTAGGAGCGAAAAAAGCCTTGATTTATCAGGCTTCGCAAGCCCCAAACCGGGGCTGGTGGTATAAAGTATCGCCCGCCCCGGAAAACGGGCTTCTAACCGTCCACAAAACGCACTATGACAAATACCATCTATATCCATCAGCCGGAAAAGGCGTTCAGCTTCACCCGGCTCCCGAATTTCCTCTTTGAAGCCCCCACATTCAAGCCCTTGTCCAACGAGGCAAAGGTTCTGTACGCCTTTATCCTGCGCCGGACAGAGTTATCCCGCAAGAATGGGTGGGCGGATGATTGCGGACGGATTTATCTGTACTATCCCATCTGCGAGGTGGTTGACCTGCTCCACTGTGGGCGGCAGAAAGCGGTAAACACCCTGCGGGAACTGCAATACGCCGGGCTGGTGGAGATCCAGAAGCAGGGCTGTGGAAAACCCAACCGCATTTTCCCAAAATCCTATGAAGCGGTTCCAAACACCGACTTCAAGAAATCCGGTTCTGGTACGCCGGAGGGCTGAAAACCGTACTTATGAAGTGAGGAAATCACTCCCCGGAAGTACGAAAACCGGACGGTATATAGAAATACAAAGATTAAAAAGATTTATTTATATTCTATCCATTCCAATCCTATCCGAGCTAATTTCTGCGGGATTTTCCCTGTGGAAAACCCCGGATAGGAAAGGAATGGGGAAAGGAGCAGAATGGCACAACACGCAATTTTGCGGTTTGAGAAGCACAAGGGCAACCCGGCAAGGCCGCTGGAAGCCCATCACGAAAGACAGAAAGAACAATACGCCAGCAACCCCGACATTGACACAAGCCGGAGCAAGTACAACTTTCATATCGTCAAGCCAGAGGGCAGGTACTATCATTTCATTCAAAACCGCATTGAACAGGCCGGGTGCCGAACCCGCAAGGACAGCACACGGTTTGTCGATACGCTGGTAACTGCCAGCCCGGAGTTTTTCAAGGGGAAATCCCCAAAGGAGATACAGGCGTTTTTCCAGAGGGCGGCGGACTTCCTCATTGGCCGGGTAGGACGGGAAAATATCGTGTCGGCGGTGGTACACATGGACGAGAAAACGCCCCACCTGCATTTGACCTTTGTTCCGCTGACAAAGGACAACCGCCTGTGTGCAAAGGAGATTATCGGCAACCGGGCAAACCTGACGAAGTGGCAGGACGATTTTCACGCCTATATGGTGGAGAAATATCCTGACTTGGAGCGTGGGGAGAGCGCCAGCAGGACAGGCCGGAAGCATATCCCCACCCGGCTTTTCAAACAGGCGGTTTCCCTCTCCCGGCAGGCAAGAGCCATTGAAGCCACACTGGACGGCATTAACCCGCTGAACGCCGGAAAGAAAAAAGAGGAAGCCCTCTCCATGCTGAAAAAGTGGTTCCCGCAGATGGAGAATTTCTCCGGGCAGTTGAAAAAGTACAAGGTCACAATCAATGACCTGCTGGCGGAGAATGAGAAGTTGGAAGCAAGGGCAAAGGCCAGCGAAAAAGGAAAGATGAAAGATACGATGGAACGGGCAAAGCTGAAAAGCGAACTGGACAATTTACAGCGGCTGGTTGACCGTATCCCGCCGGATATACTGGCGGAACTGAAACGTCAGCAGCGGCACACGGTAAAGGAAAGGTGATAGATATAAGCAGAAATTTTCGCCGCCTCTGTGCGGCATTGTACCTTGAAAACTGAATATGGAGGACACTGGATGGCAAAAAGTGAAAGCGATATTTTTACACCCCGAACAGGGCAGGTTATACAAGCAGAGAACGGCACGCAGTATTTTGTATGTGGGAACAACCGTATAAAAATCTCCGAACACTTCGCCGCAGGCGGGAAGCCCCTCGGTGATCTGATTGTAGATGTGGTGCGGCATACCGCAGAAAAAGCCGCTTCAACCTGATAGCCCATCATTGATAACACGCCCACGCTTATGATATAATTGCCATAGAGCAAAAGTATTGTAAGCGTGGGTTGTTTCTTTAGAAGGAGGATTTTTACGGTGAAACAACCTTACAATACTACGATTTACAACACGGCGCTTTATATGAGATTGAGCCGGGACGATGAACTGCAAGGAGAAAGCGGGAGTATTCAGACACAACGCATGATGCTCCGGCAATATGCCGCCGAGCATGGCCTGAATGTCATAGATGAATATATCGACGATGGATGGTCTGGAACGAACTTTGACAGGCCGGATTTTCAGAGAATGATTGATGACATTGAGGACGGGAAAATCAACTGCGTTGTTACGAAGGATTTATCCCGCTTAGGCAGAAACTACATTCTGACCGGCCAGTACACGGAAATCTACTTTCCCAGCAAAGGCGTCCGCTATATCGCTGTCAATGACAATGTGGACACCATCAACGGAGAGAATGAGCTTGCCCCATTCCTCAACATTCTGAATGAAATGCACGCCCGCCAGACCAGCAAAAAGGTAAAGGCGGCCATGCGGACACGGTTCGCAAATGGCGCACACTATGGAGCCTATGCTCCGCTTGGCTATGTCAAAGACCCAGATAAGAAAGGCCATCTTCTGATTGACCCGGAAACAAGGTGGATTATCGAAAAGATTTTTGACCTTGCCGTTCATGGCCGGGGAGCCGCCAGCATTACACGGATTTTGGTCGAAGAAAAAGTACCTACTCCCGGCTGGCTGAATTTCCAGAGATACGGCACTTTCGCAAATATCTATGCCGGAGCGCCGGAGGAAAAAGCCTATGCGTGGACGATAGCGCAGGTGAAAAGTATTCTGAAAGAGGAAACCTATATCGGACACAGCGTCCACAATAAGCAGACCAACATTTCATTCAAAAACAAGAAGAAAGTACGCAAGCCAAAAGAGGAATGGTATCGTGTGGAGAACACCCACGAAGCGATTATTTCCGAAGATGTGTTCCGTCAAGTACAGGAGCAGATTTGCAACAGGCGCAGACGGCAGAAGAACGGCACAACACAGATATTTTCCGGGCTGGTAAAATGTGCGGACTGCGGCTGGTCGCTGGCCTATGGTATGAACAGCCAGAACAAAAATCCCTATGCCCACTACCATTGTAGCAAGTACGGGCAAGGATTGCACCAGTGTTCCATGCACTATATCCGCTATGATGTGCTTTACGCCTATGTCCTTTCCCGTCTGCAATACTGGTCTGTGCTGGCACAGCAGGATGGGGACAAACTTCTGAAACGGCTACTTAACGCCAGCGACAAGGAACGCAATACTGCAAGGAAGCGGCAGACAGCCGAACTGAAAAAGGCGGAAAAGCGCAAAGCAGAAGTAGACACCCTGTTTGCAAAAATGTATGAGGACTGGTCTGCCGGACGCATTACAGAATACAATTTCAATATGCTGTCCGAAAAGTATCAGGGCGAACAGCGAGAATTGGACGTAAAAATTGAACGGCTTCACGAAGCGATGGAGACCGCCGCCCAGACAGCGGTTGACGCTGAAAAGTGGATAGGTCTGATGAAACAGTATGTCAATCCCACAGAATTGACGGCTGAACTTCTGAATACGCTGATTGAAAAAATCCTTGTCCATGAAGCGGTCAAAAGTGAGGACGGAAGCCGGGAACAGGAAGTGGAAATCTTCTACCGCTTTATCGGCAAAATCGAATGACACATCTTGAGATACCCAACAATATCTTTAACTAAGGGAAACGGGCCAAGCAAATCCAGACATCAATAATATTTTGAAGTTGAGTGATATTTATAAAGTTAGCACCGATTATATATTAACAGGCAAGGAACTCGATAATCAAATAGTATACAAGGATCATATTGTATATAAGGAAAAAAAGGGATTTAATAAATTACATGATTTGCCTGCGTCTATAAGAGTAGCACTCACGATATTTATAATTGCCTTTGGTGTATTTGTAGTAGTACCTGTACTTTTTGTTATATCAATGGAGCTATTAGGTTCCATATTTTAAGGAGGATTAAAATGTTTTTAGGGCGTATTATTTTGAGTAGTTTACTTATTCTTTGTTTATGTGCTTGTGGAAATGGGCATGACGGTATTTCTCAAAATAATTTGACCTTGACAAGCTCTACCTTTTCAAATGAAAAAAATGAAGATTTGAAAAATACGATAAACGATACTATGATGGCATTAAAAAATCTTGATATGGATAAATTTAATGCTTATACAAATAATAGGCAGATAATGGTTACTCCGTGGGGAACTGAAAATGTTGAGTATACTTTATTTGGGGAATTAAGTGAAGAAAAGGAAGTTGATTCCGACAAGGATTTAGTGTATCAACTTGACAATGAGATAATTAAAAACCTCTCATGGGAAATTTTAGATATTGTGCAGGATAATGATACTGCAAAACTGAAACTACGGATTACTAATTTGAATATGAAAGGTATTGTTCAAAGAGTTGAAACTGATTCTGAAATGATAGATGAAATTAAAAAAATACCACCGGATGACACAAAAGCTGTTGTTCTACAATTAGAAGCTGAAAGGCAAAATGAAAAGTGGATTTTATTAGTTGATGTAGATTTCGCAAACGCTGTTTCTGCAAATATCTGGGTTGTTGATACCGAAGATTACCTGAACAAAAATTTATCATATGATAATACAGGGAATACTGATTTTTTGCCTCAATTTGTTAGTAACTCTATTACATACGAGGGCGTTGCCAGTGTTTCAAAAGAACAAAAAATAGAAATCATTTCTGCTGCTGATAATGCAATTACTCAAATTATTGATTTGCATGAAATCACTGATTTTCTAAATCAAGAAGAAATGTATAATTGGATAATCGTTGAAAGTATACCGGAGAACTCCAAACCTATTCTTTCTATTGTAAGATATGCGTTAGAAAGAAAAACTATAAATCCTCAATTAAAAGAACAGTCAAGAGATATATTGTATCAAGCAGAAGATATTTATTATATTGAAGATGGGACAGCGTATTCATATACTGATATGCCAAATTTTGAGCTTCCGCGTTACTATGAAATACCATCTAATGTTGGAGAACATTTGAAACAATTTTTACAGTAAATATCTGTCAACTAAAAATAGACGTAGTATAGCTTATGGCTTCGGGCCAACTTGAGGCTGTTGACAAAGTGCCTGTTCATTCACTTCGAGCGGAAAAATGGCAGAACAACGTGCTTTCGGCACTCTCAACTCCCCTTCCCCTCACTCATGAGGGATTTGGGGGATTTTCCTTTGCAACTTTTTATTGTAAAACGTTCTTATGCATGATTACAACATTCTCCAAACTATTTTTTCTGGCCACTTTGAATACATCCAATATGTCCTCCGCCCTGGCAAACATGGTATGGATAACATCAACAGGATGATCCACCAAAAACAAAAAACTACATAGGCGGCGTCATGGCGAAGTCACACCTTCGCTCTTTTGCTATGCCATTTTTTATTTCTAGTCTATTATACACCATCTTTGTCGATTTGCGAAGTTTCCTAAAAAGTGAAAAATAAGAGGCATCTTCCTCACATACAGGAAGCGGCTCTTACTTGTCTAACTTCATAAGCTCATCTATGGCGCTCCCGATAGCAGGCAGGTATGTTTCCGAGCATAGTTACACCTTCTATTTCACTCGCTGTCATTGCTCTGTTTCTTCCTGCCGCAGCGCCGAGTTGAAATACTTTTCTGCCGGGAGGCTGCACAGGTGGAATAGCTGTACCACCAGCGGCATACATGGGATTGTTGCCTTTCATTCGATGTTCGCCAGATACCGGGGATCGACTCCGATCTTTTCCGCAAACTCTCTTCGGGGCATTTCCAACTTTTCACGGGCCGCTTTCACGTCAGAGCCAAAGATTTCAAAGCCGGGCATTGCTCTACCTTTTGCCATATTTTTATCACCTGCCACCATTGTATAGTTCATCAATAGGTTTGGGAATGATGTAGCAAAATACATGCCGCTATTTTATAGTTCCATTCCCTTGACTAAAAGATCCTAGAGAGCCGCATTTCTGAACGAATTTCTTATGTATGCGCTGAGAGGTTGAGAGAGGAACATCTGGATATTGGCGCATTTGAATTTGAAAAAGAGTAAATCAGAAAAAGCTGCTCGCATGACAGAAGATTATCGTGAGTGTATAAACATTCGCCCCGTTTGCCAAGTACTTTACGCCAAAGTATGGCGCTCCCTTTTAACTACGCGTGGCAACACACCGTATTTCTTTTGAAATGCCTCAGAAAAGTGGCTGATGTTTGTATATCCTACAGCAAAGGCAGCTTCACTTACATTACATATACCACTATCTAACAGATGATACGCTTTCTCAAGGCGCTGTTCCCTGACATATTCATAGACCGTTTTCCCGAAAAGGAGCTTGAAAGCCCTTTTTAGCTTGCAGTCATTCAAATTAACCAGGCTGGAGAGCTCAAGCAATGTGGGAGGCGATTCCAGTCGATTTAACAGAATCTCGCGGGCATATTTCAGGCTGTCCACTTCTGTTCTGGACAGGCCGCTCGCGCCCTTCCCACCACCATCATAAAGCAAGCGTTCTAGATTGATAGACAGGAGCTCCAAGACGCAGCTTTCGACCAACAGGCGGTTTATTGCATCGCGTTCACCTAAAAAACAACCGTCCAGTTTCCCCAAAATGCTTTCCTCTCGCATATCCATTCTACAATGATAGAATGCGTAATTCCTGTTCTGGAAATCCTGAAAAGAGATGTTGGATTTTCCACTAACGGCTTCACAAAATTCATTAAACGCACGGGGACTTGCCCAAATCGAATACAACCGTACATTTTCGCCTCTGTCATATTCAGCGTGTGCGCAAACGGAACCCATGAATCCAACCAATGCATGGCCGGGTTGCACTTCTACAAGAGTGTTATCCACCTCTCCGGAAATAGAACCCTTCCGAGTATAACTTAACTCAAACATAGGGGATGTGGTGGCAGTATCTCTTTTTGTTTTATCTGTGAATGTGCCAGCGGACATGATGATATGCAACTCTGGTCGTATGGGAAGTATCCGGCGCGGAAAAATATCCGAAGCTTCATATCGAAAAGGTGTGTACAACATTTATGTCATCCTTTCATAAGAGGTGTTTTCAGAAGATGTATAAGCTTAATTCTTCAAAAGATACAATTTTATTATAGTTATATAACGCTAACCAGTCAAGCCATTCTTTTATGGCAGGCATTCGCACAATCCGGCAAGGGGCAAAAAAGCTCCCTCTGCGGGCAGAAAAGAAGAATTGGATAGCCTATACTTATTTCGTCAGTTTGAACTGATAATTTTGCCCGCACGTTAGCTCAACCTAACGTGCGGTGCTATCGTATGGAGGAAATCAAAATGAAGAAGACTATAATTCTTGTCTTATGCCTTGTTCTCGTGCTTTCTCTTGCCGCTTGCTCCACAACGGGAACTGATACGCAGGGGTCGAAGGATACCGTTGTCGTTAAGGACATGAAAGGAGAAGTAACTATTCCCGCTGACCCTCAACGTATTGTTGATGTAGCAGGTTTGACGGAGGAGCTTTTGATTCTAAATATGAACGTGATCGCTTCGGCAAATACCAGCATGTTTGACGGCGTATCCGTTCCGGATCATCTGAAACAGGTATTTAGCGACAAAAATATTGAGGTCGTGGGAAATTACTCAGGAGCTTCCTCGACTGGCGACTTGAATCTTGAGAAAATCGCAGAATTGAAACCAGACCTCATTATTATGAACATCCGGCATGATAAGATCTATGAACAGTTACAAAACATAGCTCCTACGGTTATGATCGACGATAACATAAGCTATGTGAATTGGCGAGGCCGCTTTCAGCAGTTGGGCCAGTGGTTTCACAAGGAAGCTGATGTAGAAAAATGGCTTGCAGACTATGACGCCAACGCTGTCGAGCTTGCGGCAAAAATCAAGGAAGTCGTTAGCAATGAGACCTTTGCTGTCCTTGAGGCCAATTCTGTTCATTTTGGATCTTACTATGTCTATCGCACCGGGGGCCCCGGAGAATTGATCTATGACGAGCTGAAACTTGTTCCTTCGGCGGGCGTTCCAGAGGATGTCTGGGGAGAGGTCGTTGACGCCGAATACTTCTCTCTGATTGACGCAGATCATATCTTCTTTTTCAGCGATGACGGCACGGCTGGGGATACAGGAAACCTCGCTGCCTGGCAGAACCTAAAAGCTGTGCAAGCCGGAAATGTGTATTACGGGAACAATGAAGCACAGTACAACATGGCGTATACGGCCATGGGCAAGGCTCTCTATTTGGAAAAGCTCGCAAACGCTGTTTTGAATCACGGAAATGTTGAGTAATGGGGCAGATGCAACCGCAAAGAAGATTCAGACAAGAATGAGGTATCGACAGTCTGCCGCGTCATTTGTTCTTGTAATCATTGGATTGTGTCTGCTGCTCCTCCTTTCGTTTGCTTTTTCTGTTTGTACTGGAATAGCGGGCGGAAACATCAAAATCTTTGCAGACACCATGATGAGCCCTGCCAACGCTTCGGATATTGGCAAGATCATGATTGATATGCGCATGCCAAGAGCATTGGCCGCCTGTCTTACAGGGGCGGCCTTTTCTCTCTCCGGCGCTGTAATGCAGGGGCTTTCCCGCAATCCATTGGCCGACGCCGGGCTTTTGGGGATCAATGCGGGAGCCGGATTCTTTGTTGCGCTATCCGTTGTATTCCTGCCTGCTGCTCCGAGCATCGTTACCATACTTTCGGCCTTTGCCGGAGCCACTTTTGCGGTGATCCTGGTCTATGGATTTGGCGTAGGAAAGCGAAAAACGGAATCGTTCCGGCTGATTCTTGCGGGTGCTGCGATTTCAGCTTTACTTACCGCAATGAGCCAGGCTGTCTCCCTTGCCTTTGGGATTGCAAAAGCTCTCTCCTTTTGGAGCGCAGGCAGCTTGTCTGGAATCACATGGCAAGGCTTGAGGCTGATTGTTCCGTTTATTGTTGTGGCCGGGATTATTGGGTTTACACTCTCCGGGCACTTATCGGTACTGGCTCTCGGAGAAGACAGCGCTATCGGACTTGGTATCAACGTCCGAAGCGTCAGGTTGATCGGTATCCTTGTGGTGCTGCTTTTGGCGGGGGCAAGCGTTTCGCTTGTGGGGGGTATATCTTTTCTTGGATTGATTGTTCCGCACATTTCCCGCTTTCTTGTCGGTGGAGATTACCGGAGGATACTGCCCGTATCTGCTCTGCTGGGCGGCATTGTGCTTGTCTTGGCGGATGTGGCAGCTCGGACAATAAACGCCCCTTTCGATACACCTGTTGGGGCGCTGGTATCCATGATCGGCGTTCCTGTCTTTTTTGCACTCACCTATCGAAAGGAGGCAAGAACCCTATGAAAAGAGCGCATAAGCACTGTCTGATACCTCTTGTTCTTCTGCTGATGATAGCAGTGGGGGTGCTTTTGTCTGTGAACAGCGGCTACGCAAAAATACCGTACCCGACAGTTTTTCAGAGCTTATTGCAGCCAGGCTCAGGTGAGGTGTCTGTGGTGGTCGTACAGTTTCGTCTCCCTCGCATCACGCTTTCGCTTTTGTGCGGGATGGGACTGGCTCTCTCCGGATGTGTTATGCAGACAGTGACGGGAAACCCACTTGCCGATCCGGGGATATTGGGCATCAATGCCGGGGCGGGCTTTGCCGTCATGTTGTTTCTGGCATTCTTTCCGGCACTGCATATTCGCACAATGGTATTTCAGCCGATCTTTGCCATAACGGGTGGGCTTTGCACAATCGGAATACTTTATCTCTTTGCGAAACGGAAAGGGAAACTTCACCCGGCATATTTCTTGCTGGGAGGAGTCGGTCTTGCGGCGCTCTTTTCATCTTTCATGTTGATGATGGCTGCCAATATGGATAACAGCAGCTATCAGATTGTCGCAAGGTGGCTTGCAGGGAATATGTGGGGAACAAGCTGGTATCAGGTCAAGGCTTTGCTGCCTTATTTGCTCCTTCTGCTCCCGATTCTTTTTACAAGAATGAATGTCCTGGACATCCTCACCTTGGGGGAGAATCCTGCTCTGTCCTTGGGTGTCCGCGTGGAGACGGAACGAAGGCTTCTCCTGTTTGCCTCAGTTGCCCTCACGTCTGTATGTGTTTCCGTCAGCGGCGGCATCAGCTTTGTTGGCCTTGTCTCCCCGCATATAGCACGGCGATTGATTGGTGGCAGGCATCGAATTTTAATGCCTGTATCTATGCTTTTCGGTGCATTGATGCTGCTTTTGGCAGACACGCTTGGCCGTTCAGCATTTCAACCCCGCGAAATCCCTGTTGGGATCGTAAGCTCCGTGCTCACAGCCCCGTATTTTCTGTTTTTACTTCGTAAGCGGTTTTGAAGGAGGAATATCTATGCAATCTCGAATGCAGGCAAAAGGATTATCTGCCGGTTACAATGGCAAAAAAGTATTCAGAGAGCTTAATTTAGATGTCCCTGAAGGCAAAATCACAACGCTGATCGGGTCAAACGGCTCCGGAAAATCCACCATTTTGAAAACCCTGTGCCGCATCCTTTCTCCCGATTCCGGATATGTGTATCTGGATGGGGAAGCAATTCATAAAATGCCGGCAAAAACCGTTGCACAAAAACTTGCACTCCTACCACAAGGGGCTCACCCCCCCTCCGGCATCACGGTAAATGATCTCGTTGAATATGGACGATTCCCTTATCGCTCATCCTTAGGAGGACTGAGTATGCAAGACAGGGAGATCGTTGAATGGGCGCTTGCCAGCACAAACATGACCGAGCTTTCCTATCGTGAAATGGATCAGCTCTCAGGAGGACAGCAGCAGCGAGCATGGATCGCTATGGCGCTTGCACAAAAAACGGAGCTGTTATTTTTGGACGAGCCAACCACATACCTGGATATTTCTCATCAACTGGATATTCTGTATCTCTTACGCAAGCTCAACCAGGAGAGCGGTGTCACTGTTGTAATGATCCTTCACGATCTGAACCACGCCATAATGTTTTCCGATTATCTTGTAGCGATAAAAAACGGAATGTTATATGCTTCCGGCACGCCGGCGGAGATCATCACCCCGCAGACCTTGCGTGAAGTGTTTGATGTTGAGTCGGAGGTTATCAACCATCCGATATTAAATGTCCCTGTGTGTCTCCCATACAGGACAACAGAACATACAGAGACTGCGCCCCCATTATTATGTTCGCCTATATGCTGACGGTCAATCCGATTATGTCGCTTTGCCTCTTGGCCCCGCTTGTCAGGGGATTGCCATGGCGGTTACAGGGAAACAAATGGCAGAATACCACCGTTTGCAGGGAAAGCTCAATTCCGCGGTTATGCAGTTTATCGACGGCATGCCGGTTATGAAAACCTACAGTCTGACCGCAGAAAGCTATAAGGACTTTGCTGGCGCGATGCCCTTGACAAAGAAAGCCTGTCGGAAGGCCGCCGGCGCAGTATAAGGCAAATCAGATACGTTCCTTTTGCGTCGAGCCAGAAGGCGGGTGCGCCATGACGCTTTTTCTATGGAGAAAGCCGAGCGATCAACACCGCGCTGCAAAGCAAGCGTAGCGGCTTTGTGGGCGACGACAGCGCAAAACACCTAATGATACTCCCCATTGAACGCCCACACAGCATTGCGCGGCGCACTCACAAGCATGGGCCGAGGTGAAACCCCTGTGAGGCTGTTGCTAACAGCCGTCCGATTAAAGCTCATTTTCTCTATTTCTATTAACCTTTTTCGCATTTTAGAAAGGAGATAACTCTATGGATAGAAGAAACGAGTATCCGCTGCCCCGGCGCTGCACAACAGCAAGGGACTATACCCAGCGGACAGAGATGGAGAGGAAAAAGTACCTATCCACCTCAAAATGACTTTGACTATACGGGAAGTGGCTGAATACAGCAATATCGGTATCAACAAGATTGATACCATGTTGGAGCAGCCTAATTGTCCGTTTGTGCTGTATATCGGTACGCGGAAGCTGGTTAAACGAAGAGAATTTAAGGAATATATCCAGAGGGAACTTTCTATATAGAGAAACTTACAATTACAATGCGGTATTATTTGCCGAATTAGATTGAAAAATCGGAGTCTTTATGCTATACTTTATAGTCGCGTTGGACTCTTTTTTGTAGAGAAAGGAGTCCGGTATGGGAAAAAATTTAAAAGGCAAAGGTGGTTCAATTATTGGGTTGACAATATTATTTGTGACCTTGCTCTGAACACAAAGCGGAATTATTGAGAACGTTATAAATGGAATATTCAGCCAGTGAGCGGGTCTATGTGCATAGCTGATGTAAAACCCATACACTGCAAAGCGGTTCTAAATCGAATGGAAACCCCTTATGCAGGGTCAACCATTCGACAAGCGTATATCACAATTGAAAAATGTTGAAAGCAGCGGCACGTTCGCACAAGTACAGACAGTATGCGTTACTTTTGGAAACGGGATTGAGGACGGCTGAATTGATAGGCCTGACATGGATCGCCGTTGATTGGAATAAGCAACTCTGACAGTCAACAAAAGCCTTGAATATCGACATGACCGGGGCTATTGGCGTTCTGGCCCACCGAAAACAAAGTCATGTTACGGACGAGTCCCTTGTAAATGCTGTTCATCAATTTGAAACAGTTACACCCACAGTTGAAAAAAGGTGTAAAAAGGGTGTAATAAAAATATAGAGAAAGGCGAAAACTCCGTAAAATCAAGGGTTTTCAGACAGGTAAAGATAAAAATGAAATTAGGTATCGTAGGACTCCCAAATGTAGGTAAAAGTACGCTTTTTAACTCTCTGACAAAGGCAGGAGCAGAATCTGCCAACTATCCCTTCTGTACCATTGACCCCAATGTAGGCGTAGTGCCTGTTCCTGACGAGCGTCTGGATAAGCTGACCGCCATGTACCATTCCGCAAAAACTACTCCCGCTGTCATTGAATTTGTAGATATCGCGGGCCTGGTAAAAGGCGCCTCCAAAGGCGAAGGTCTTGGCAATCAGTTTCTGTCCAATATTCGGGAGGTAGATGCTATCATTCACGTAGTCCGCTGCTTCGATAACCCCAACGTCATTCATGTAGACGGAAGTGTAAATCCTCTGAGGGACATCGAGACCATTAATCTGGAACTTATTTTCTCCGATATTGAGATGCTGGAACGGCGGATTGCCAAGCAGTCCAAAGGAGCCTTCAACAACAAAGAGCTGGCAAAGGAGGTGGAGCTTTTAAAAGCCTTAAAGGCCCACCTGGAGGAGGGCAAGCTGGCCCGCAGCTTTAAAACTGAAGATGAAGATACTGCCGAATTTATCAATACCCTTACCCTTCTTACCTGGAAGCCTGTTATTTTCGCAGCCAACGTAGCTGAGGATGACCTTGCAAATGACGGCGCAGATAATTCCTATGTACAGACAGTCCGTAGCTTTGCAGCTGAAAGCGGCAGCGAAGTATTCGTAATCTGCGCTGAGATCGAGCAGGAGCTGGCCGAACTGGAGGATGAAGAAAGGGCTATGTTCTTAGATGACTTAGGTCTTACAGAATCCGGCCTTGAAAAGCTCATCGCAGCCAGCTACCGCATCCTTGGCCTGATGAGTTATCTCACAGCCGGCCCACAGGAAAGCCGCGCATGGACCATCAAGGAAGGCACAAGGGCTCCTCAGGCGGCAGGAAAAATTCATAGTGATTTTGAACGCGGCTTCATCCGCGCCGAAGTCGTAAGCTATGATGACCTGATGAATTGCGGCAGCATGGCCGCAGCCAAGGAAAAAGGACTCGTGCGCTCAGAGGGTAAGGATTATGTGATGAAGGACGGAGATGTAGTGCTCTTCCGCTTCAATGTATAAAAGCATGAAATTACATTTATTGGAAATGAAACGAAGGCCTGATATGTCAACAAAGTCATGAGGATGTCCCAAACGTCGATTTAGCATTAAAGTCTTCCCGGATATAGCATTTGAACAGGCACTCTCATGGCCTCAGAAGAAAGATAAGCTGCTTTCCAGTAAACTAAAAACAACCGGTACTCCATAAGCCAGGACTGGAGTATACCGGTTGTTTTTATATATCCTTACGGCCCTTTCAGCTCCTGGGCCTCATTGCGCTGCTTCTGTTCCTTTAGAACCAGCCTTACACAGCTGATCACCTTATCCTCCATGACTTCAATCTCATAATCCGCTTCCGAGGTGGACAGCGTCAGCGGAAGCTGCTGCGGGTTTGGAATATACCCAAGCTGCTCCATGAGATAACCAGACAGCGTATCGCAGATACTGTTTATGTTTAAAGGAAGGGCTTCATTCAAATCAAATATGGAAATTCCCCCGGATACCTGGTAGGTACTGTGAGGTATCAGCTCAACAAACTGCGGCTCCACCTCCTCATACTCATCGTGAATCTCCCCTACGATTTCCTCAATTAAATCCTCCAGAGTTACCAGTCCCGATACACCTCCGTATTCGTCAATCAGAATGGCCAGCTTCGTCTTGCTCCTCTGCATTTCTTTAAAAAGCACGTCGGTTCTTCGGTTTTCCGGCACAAAGTAGGGTTGCTTTAAAAAAGGCCGTATATCTATGTCCTGAATAGGCTGCTTTCTAGCCTGAATCATCAGATCGCTCACTGACAAAATACCGATTATGTTATCGATCTCTCCTTCATACACCGGGATTCTTCCATGCCTGGACTGAAGGATCTTATCAATATACGATTCCAGCGACTCCCCCCCGTTAATTACAACCATATCCTGCCTGGGCACCATGACCTCCTTAGCCCGCTTGTCATCGAAGGAAAAAATAGACGTAATCATTTCCTTCTCAATATCGTTGAACACTCCATTTTCACTGCCAGTTTTCAGCATGGATTTAATCTCCTCCTCTGACACCTCCGTCTCCAGAGCCTCCTTGTGCATACCGATCAGCTTTAAAAAGCCGCTGGTAGACAGAGACAGCAATCTGATAAAGGGATTCATAATCCGGGAAATACGGTAAATGGGACGGACGCAAAACAGACTGAAAGCCTCCGCCTTCTGAAGGGCCACACGCTTTGGTACCAACTCTCCAAATACCAGATTAAAATAGGCGAGGATAAGCGTCACCACAAAGCCTGCGGCTGCCTGGCTGTAGGGTATATTCAGCCGGGCCATACGCACTGCCAGTACCTGGGCAATGCCTGTGGCCGCCGATGCGCTGGAGAAGAATCCAGCCAGGGTAATCGCTACCTGGATGGTGGACAAAAATACCGTAGAGTCCTCCATCAGCCGCTGGATCAGGGCCGCGTTTTTATTGCCCTGCTCTGCCAGACGGTGAATTTTGTTCTTGTTCACAGATACAACCGCCATCTCGGAGCCTGAAAAAAAGGCATTGATAAGGGTCAGTATGACAAGAATGGTGATTTGTAACAGAATATTGGCCGCTTGAGGGTCAGATTCCATTGTCTGCTATTCCTCCTTTACATGTTTCAATTCAGACTACATCCGTTATTATACCTGAACTCATGCTGATTGTCTGCTAAAATTTTATAAACATGGGGAGGATCGGTTCAACAAGCAATTTTATGAGACTCATAAGTAGCCTTAGAGACTGCTCCTGTACACCTTAAAAAGCCTCTCAAAGAAAAAGATTTACGATACCGGCCAGAACAGATACCGTTACCAGTATTTTAGCAGCCATAAAGCTTTTTTGTGTTTTCCCTATTATCTGCACAAGGATCGCAACAGCGCTGAGCCCTCCCAGCCCCCATCCTGTCACTACCTCCCCCATAAAGCCCGGAGGGGTACTGGCGCTGTTCATATATGCAGTTGCCATACCTAGCCCTGCAAGAAAATAAAAAATAACCTTTGTTATTTTCTCACTTTTCAGCAAAAAAAGGAGCAATATTCCCAGCACACTTACAACACTCATGGATAAAAATACAATCACCAGCATATCTAACGAAGTTAAAATCATTTCCTCATTTCCTCTCTTTCTTTTGGCTTTGTTTGCCTTTGATGAGAGTATCGTAGCAGGAATTTATAAAAAAAGTTAAGAGATATTTCTAAAGAATTCTAAAGATACCTCCATTTACCCCTCAGTTCAGAGTATCCCAGAAAGCAGAATCCGAATTTCAAACATACTCTCATCTGATTCGGTATCTACATCCCCGCCATGGTTGCGCGCAATCTGGCGAATGCTTTCTAATCCAAGCTTGTGGCTCTCCACCTTCGCTTTCTCCGCCTTTCTCCTGTTCCTCTGCCGTATTACCAGGCCCTCCCCCTGCTCAGACACCCACAGCTCTACCTTACCTTCGGGGTCGGCATATTTTTCCACATTTGAAGCTAGATTATCAAAAATCCGTCTCAGTTCCTGTACATCAAAGGTTCCCGAAAATGCGGGGCAGTGTTCCAAATGAACTGTACAGTCAAACTCTTCCTCCAATCCATCCTCCCATTCCGCAGCCAGCTGCTCCATCAGCAGCTTTCCATTATCGATTCGCTCCGAGCTTCTTCGTCCCGTATCTAAAAGGCGGTCCGTCAGCTCCTTTATCTGCTGCGCCTTACGTCCCATCAGTCCAACATATTCATACACTTCCTCCGGTTCCGGCTGACCTTTCTGCTTCATATACTCCGTATAGGATAAAATCGCTGTCAAAGGCGTCCTGATATCATGTGACAGTGTACGTATCAATCCCTCTCGTTCCTTTTGCATCTCACTTTCCCTGGCTTTCATCATTCGTTCCGTTTCAGCGAGAAAATTAATGCTTTGGGCCAGCTCCGCCAACTCGTTGTTCCCCTCCACCGGTATAACAAAATCCATTCTGTGTGTTCTAAGAGCCTCCACCCCATGGATGATCTCCCGCAGATACATTAATTTCTGAGCCATCAAAAATAAAAACAGGGCCACAAAGAAAATAACTGCCGCACAAAGGCTTAGGCTGCGTATCCACCCATTCATGGTCAGTATCTGCATTTCTGTCAGGTAAATATCCTTTTCTTCATAATATGTGGTTGCCACAGACATTGCTGTATAATATAAAAAACCAAAAAAGAATATGGCTATGGCTGCCGTCGCGCCCAATATTCCCAGCACTTCCCAGGAAAGCCGTTCTCTTCTTTCTTTTTTTCTACTCCTCCACATAATACCCTCTTCCCCATGCCGTTTTTATGTATTTCGGATTTCTGGAATCATCCCCTAATTTTTTTCTTATATTTTTAATATGCACCATAATGGTACTGTCACCTACAGCATTCTCCTCCCAAATGCTCTGATAAATATTTTCAAGGGTATAGATTTTCCGCTTGTGAGTCACCAGAAGCTCCAGGATCTTAAATTCCGTATGAGTCAGCGGAATCACCTCATCCTGCCGCAGAACCGACTGATTCTCCAGGTTTAATGCCAGATCCTGAAACAGAAGCTTACTTTTCTTACCCGCCAGCCCCTTTGCGCATCCTCGTTCACTTCTGCGTAAAACCGCCTTTATACGCATCAAAAGCTCCATATTGGAAAAGGGCTTGACAATATAATCATCCGCCCCAACCGAAAAGCCCATCACCTTATCAGACTCACCGGAATATGCCGTCAAAAAAATCATGGGCGCCTCATAGCGCTTCCTTATTTCTGCTCCCGCCATAAAGCCGGACAGCTCCGGCATATTTACGTCCAGAATATACAGATCGATTTCATCCGAAGCAAGGTCTATGGCTTCCCTCCCATTTTCCGCAATGCTAAGCTCGTATCCCTCCCCTTCCAGAAGCAGCCGCAAAATATCTCTGATTTCCTTCTCATCATCCGCAATCAGCAGATTGTATTTTCCTTCCTTCATATCTATCCCTTTCACCCTTCTATTCCAATGCTCCATGGAGGATGCAATCCATTTGCGGCTCCTTCCGCTTCACGGCCCTCCTTATACGCCTGCAAACTGACTTTTATATAATGCTGCATAGAAGCCCTTTTGTTCAAGAAGCTCCTCATGCCGTCCCTTCTCCAATATCCTTCCTTCCTTCATCACCAGGATCACATCCGCCTCCTTAATGGTAGACAGGCGGTGGGCTACAATAAAGCAGGTTCTTCCCTTCATCATCTGTGCAAAGGCCTTCTGTACCTGCAGCTCCGTCCTGGTATCGATGGAGGAGGTAGCTTCATCCAATATCAGCATAGGCGGCAAACAGAGCATAACCCTGGCAATACAAAGCAGCTGTTTTTGGCCCTGAGACAGGTTTCCGGCTTCCTCGCTGATAATGGTATCATAGCCCTGAGGCATACGCATGATAAATCCATGGGCATGAGCCGCCTTCGAAGCCTGCACGAT
Source organism: Clostridium porci (assembly GCF_009696375.1). Taxonomy (GTDB): domain Bacteria; phylum Bacillota; class Clostridia; order Lachnospirales; family Lachnospiraceae; genus Enterocloster; species Enterocloster porci. Next base: position 57,128 of record NZ_VUMD01000001.1, on the reverse strand, counting down.
CTCCTCCTCTGATGCCTCCGGCCTCCCATATGCAATATTTTCCCGTATGGTTCCTGACTTAAGCCAGGTTTCCTGAAGCACCATTCCGTAGCTTGCGCGAAGGCTCTCTCTTGTAACGTCCCTTATATCCCGTCCATCTACCTTGATGGCCCCTGATCTTACGTCATAAAACCTCATCAGAAGATTGATCATGGTTGTCTTTCCACAGCCTGTAGGACCTACAATGGCCACTCTCTGCCCAGGCTCCACCTCCAGATTTAAATTCTCAATCAGCCTCTGATCCGGCTCATAGGAAAAGCTTACAGCCTGAAGCTCCACCCTTCCCCTGGCCTGCTCCAGCTTTACAGCGTCCTCCTTATCCTCTGGAATGACCGCCTCATCCATCAGCTCAAAGACCCTGGCCGCACAGGCCAGCGCATTCTGGAGCTCAGTCACCACTCCCGAAATTTCATTAAAGGGTTTTGTATACTGGTTAGCGTAGCTTAAAAAGCTGGTCAGCTGCCCTACCGTCATAAATCCCTGAATCGCCCCCCAGGCTCCGGTCATTCCTACAGCCGCATATACCATACTGTTGACAAACCGGGTAGCCGGATTTGTTATAGATGAAAAAAACACAGCCTTCAGGCTGTACCCTTCCAGCCGCTTGCTGAGCGCTTCAAACCGGGACTGAACCTGACTTTCACAGCCGAAAGCCTGAACCAGCTTCATGTTGCCCAGCATCTCATTTGTAAGAGCCGTCAGCTCTCCTCTGGTTTCCGACTGGCGCTGAAACATCGTAAAGGTTTTCTTTGCGATAAAGCTGGCCACAAACAAGGAAAGGGGTGTCAGAAGCACAACGACAACTGTAATAAAAGGATTGATCAAAACCATAAAGGCCAATGTGCCGCCAATGGTCATCACGCCTGTAAACAGCTGAGTAAAGCCCATTAAAAGCCCTTCCGAAAACTGATCCACATCTGCGATCATGCGGCTGAGAATGTCCCCGGATGGCTGAGAATCCAGATACCTCAGAGGCAGCCGTTCCACATGCTTGAATGCTTTTGTGCGTATATCCATCACCACCCGGTAGGTAATCCTGTTATGAATGTGGTTCATCAGCCACTGGGCAGCAGCCGCAAGAGCTACTATCACCAGAATTTTCCATATTATTTTTGCAATTTCCCTGAAATCCACCTGTCCCTTTGCCACAACACAATCCACTGCCTGGCCAATCAGGACAGGAACATACAAGGTAAGGGCAACCGTAAGCAGAGCCAGAAGCAGAGAAAGGATTACCGCCCACCTGTACTGCCTGATATATTCCAATATTTTCTTTAGGGTCCCTCTGCCTGTATCTCCCGTCATAGAAGCCTTCCTACTGCTCATCCTTCTCAACCTCCTCAGATAGCTGGGACAGGCATATTTCCCTGTAAACCTCACAGTTTCTAAGAAGCTCCCTGTGGGTTCCCAGGCCTGCCAGATGCCCATCCTCCAGCACCAGTATTATATCTGCATTTTGTATGGCAGAGGCCCTCTGAGAGATAATGAACACAGTCATGTTATCCATATGCTCTCGAATCGCAGCCCGCAGCCTGGCTTCTGTAGCAAAGTCAAGAGCCGACGCACTGTCGTCTAAAATCAGGATTTCCGGCCTTCTCACCAGAGCTCTTGCAATGGTGAGGCGCTGTCTCTGGCCTCCTGACAGGTTCCTTCCCTCCTGGTCAATAGCAAGCTCCAATCCCTGCTCCTTGCTGTCAACAAATTCCCTGGCCTGGGCTATCTCCAGGGCCTCATAGATTTCCTCATCCGACGCATTCTGCCTTCCCCATTTCATATTGTCCCGAAGGCTTCCCTTAAAAAGCGACGCATGCTGGGGAACCATCCCCACCTTCTCTCTCAGCTCCTTAAGTCTGTACTCCTTCACATCTGTACCGTCAATCAGGACCTGCCCTCCAGACGCTTCATAAAACCGGGGAATCAGATTCACCAAAGTTGTTTTACCAGAGCCTGTTCCTCCAATCACTCCAATGGTCTGTCCTGGCATAGCTTTAAATGAGATGGATTTTAAGGCCTCTGCCCCAGCGCCTTCATAGATAAAATCCATATCCCTGAACTCTACCTTTGGCGCAAAAGCTGTTATCGCTTCCGGCCTGGCTTCTGCATGAGCTGCCGGTGTATACACTTCCCCCCACTTTATTCCCTCTTCCTTTCTTTGGGGCTCCCGGATGGAGCTCTCCACCTGGAACACTCCGTCCACCCGGTTCATGCAGGCAATGGCTTTGGAAATTAAAATTATTAGATTTGCCATCTTAATAAGCTCTACCAGAATCTGGGACATATAGTTTACCAGGGCAATAACCTTACCCTGACTGATGGCTCCCGCCTCCACCTGCTCTGCTCCAGACCAGAGTACGGCTACTAAAGCTATATTGAGAATTACATAGGTAACAGGATTTAAAAGAGAGGATGTGTTTCCGACAAACACCTGCATCTTCACCAAACGGGCATTTTCGCCCTGGAATTTCTCAGTCTCGCTCCTCTGCCGGTTAAAAGCCCGTATCACCCGGACTCCCGCCAGGCTTTCTCTGGTAAGCAGGAGCACCTTATCAAGCTGTCTCTGAACCGCTCTGTAAAGAGGCATGCTCACCAGCATAATTCCAAATACCACCACGCACAAAACCGGTATGGCTGCCACAAATATCATAGCGGTTCTTACATCCACTGTAAAAGCCATAGCCATAGCTCCGAAAACCACAAAAGGGGAACGCAGCAGCAGGCGCAGAGCCATATTGAGCCCATTCTGAACCTGGTTGACATCGCTGGTCATTCTGGTAATCATGGCGGAGCTCCCCAACTGATCCAGCTCTGTATAGGAAAGGCCGCCAATATGAACAAATAAATCATTTCTCAAACGGGCAGCTATCCCTGCGGCTGCCTTAGCTGCAAAATACTGGGCTGTGAGGGAGCAGGCCAGTCCGATCATAGCCAACATAAGCAGCAGGCCTCCCATCCTCATAATGTATCCTCCATCCCGGTTTTTGATTCCCACATCTACCATGCTTGCCACTACCAGGGGTACAAAAAGCTCGAAGCTAGCCTCCAGCATCTTAAAAAGAGGGCCAAGAACACTCTCCTTCTTATAATCCTTCATATATCTGAATAATCGTTTCATCCCCTGCTCCAATCCAAAAGGACTATCCCCTGCAGCCGTCCTTGTGGCAGACAATAGCCCTTTTTCATTCTATTCCTCCTACTCCAAATACAGGTTGCCTCAACTGTAAATTTCCAAGCCCTTATTGTACCGATCCTGCCTGCCATGTTCTCTCCCCTCTGCCGGGCTTATAATAAATCTCAAACTACAGTATATACTATTTATTACTAAATTACTATCCAAACCTTATCTCATTCTGTCAAAATCGGTGTTGCCGCAGCAGCTTTGTCCAGGACAGGCAAAAAAGCAGGAAGCCTTTTTAAGGCCTCCTGCTCTTGCTGCTGCAGAAGATGGGAGTCGAACCCACAAGGTATTGCTACCACACGGACCTGAACCGTGCGCGTCTGCCAATTCCGCCACTTCTGCATCTCGCTGCTTTTACAAGCAACGAAGATTATTATAATGGATATAAAAGCTATTGTCAATCATTTTTAATCCAAAATGTTTCAGATCCGTTCAATGGCTCTATCCTCTTAATTCAATGCCAAGGCCCTTCAGCCCATTTAAAATTTTATTCATAACAGAGGTTACCTCCTTTTCCTCCAGCGTATGGTCCTTTGCCCTGAAGGTAATGGAATAAGCCACTGACTTATGACCTGCCAGCACCTGCGCTCCCTCATAGATGTCAAACAGCTCATAGCTCTCCAGCATCCTGCCCCCTCTTTGCTCAATCACCTCCTCAATCTGTCCTGCCAGAATATCCTTAGGAACTACCATGCTGAGGTCACGGGTAACAGCCGGGAATCTGGCAATTCCGGTATACTTCCGATCAAAGGTAGTGTATTCCATCATAGAAGGCATATCAATAACAGCAATATAGGTTCTATCACCGATTTTATAATTGTCAGCCACCTCCGGGTGAACCTCTCCTAAAAAGCCGATAACCGTTCCCTCATAAAGGATGTTGGCTTTTCTTCCGGGATGGAGATAGGGATGCCCGCACTGAGGATTATAGCGGGGCTTCCTGCCCATCCCGGCTTTCTCCAGGAATTCCTCTACTACGCCCTTCATAGTATAAAAGTCCCCGTCTCCATAAAAGCCTAGGGTAAACTGCATCCGCTCATCCGGGAGCTGGGAAAGAGGCAGAGCCTTGGGGCGGTATACATTTGCCAGCTCATAAAGGCGCACAGCCTTATTCCTGCGGTTATAGTTGGTGGACAGAGAGGTCAGCATACCATTTAAGGAAGTGGTTCGCATCACGCTGAAATCCTCCCCCAAAGGATTGGAAATATTCACTGCGCTTCTCAGCGGACTGTCTGTGGGAATCAGCATTTTATCAAATACCCTGGGGCTCTCAAACGAATAGGTCATTCCCTGAGAAAATCCGCTGAATTCTGCAACCTCCCTTGCGATCTGCTCAATTCTCAGCTTATAGGACAGCTTTCCTGTAGTAGCTTCTCCAGAAGGAAGCGTGGCTGGAATCCTGTCATATCCGTAGAATCTGGCAACCTCTTCTGCCAAATCTGCCATTCTCTCCAGATCCTGGCGCCAGGTTGGAACGATGACCTCCTTTTGTTCAGGGTCAAACCCAAGATCAATCGCCCTGAAATACGCTAGCATGACTTCCTCTTTCACATTCGTTCCAAGCAAACGGTTGATCTTGGAGGAGTCAAAGGGGATACGACGTTCCCTTTTTTTCTCAGGATAAATGTCGATGATTCCTCCGATAACCTCTCCTGCCCCCAACTCCTGAATAAGCTGGCAGGCACGGTTTACAGCTTCCTCTGCTGTATTGGGATCAAGGCCCTTCTCGTACTTGCCAGAGGCGTCTGTCCGAAGCCCCACCTTCTTAGCAGAAAGGCGAATGTTCGTTCCGTTAAAGCAGGCAGACTCAAACACCAGCCGCTTCACATCATCGGTAATTTTGGAGTTTTCACCGCCCATGATACCGGCGATGCCCACCTCCTTTTCCCCGTCATTGATCATAAGAATGGTAGAATCCAATTTCCGCTCCTGACCGTCCAGCGTCTGGAATACGTCCCCATCTGCCGCGCATTTTACTATGATTTCATGCCCTGCCAACTGATCATAGTCGAAGGCATGCATTGGCTGTCCGTATTCCTCCATTACATAATTGGTAATATCCACAATGTTATTAATAGGGCGAATTCCGCTGGCTGCCAGCCTGCGCTGCATCCACTGAGGAGACGGAGACAGCTTTATATTCTTCACCATCCTAGCGCAGTAGCGTGGACACAGCTCTGTATTTTCCACCTGAACCTTCAGATAGTCATGAATGCTTTCATGGTTGCCTGTAGCAACTGCTGCCGGAGGAACAAAGGTCTTTTGGAAGGTAGCCGCCGCCTCTCTAGCAATGCCGATCACACTGTAGCAGTCCACGCGGTTGGATGTAATCTCGTACTCAAACACCACATCTCTAAGCCCCATAACCTCCACTGCGTCAGCTCCCGGCTCGCTGTCTGCCGGAAGCAGGTAAATACCGCTTTCCGGCGCATCTGGATACATATCCCTGCTTGCTCCAAGCTCCTCTACAGAGCACATCATGCCACAGGATTCCACACCTCTTAATTTGCCTTTTTTTATTTTAATTCCTTCCTCCGGAATGGCTCCTCCATCATGGCCTCCTGCCACACGCCCCCCGTCCAAAACCACAGGAACCTTAACTCCCGCCGACTCCTTTGTAATGTTTGGAGCGCCTGTTACGATCTGCACAGGTTCCCCTGTGCCCACATTCACCTGGCAGACCACCAGCTTATCCGCATCGGGGTGCCGCTCCACGGAAAGGATTTCCCCCACTACAATCTTCTCCAGATTTTTATCCAGGCAAGCATAGCTCTCCACCTTAGTGCCTGTTAGGGTCATAGCGTCCGTGTATTCCTGAGCCGTTACATCCAGATCCGGAACATATGCTTTAATCCATGATAATGCTGTATTCATGTCGTTTCTCCCTTTCTATCTTCTCACTGGTTTTCGATCCATCTCAGAACTGCTTTAGGAATCGGATGTCATTCTCATACAAAAGGCGCATATCGTCAATCTCGTACTTAAGGAGGGCGATACGCTCAAGCCCCACTCCGAAGGCAAAGCCTGAGTACTCGTCAGGATCAATGCCGCACATTTCCAGCACATGGGGATGCACCATGCCGCAGCCTAAAATCTCAATCCAGCCTGATCCCTTACAGAACCGGCAGCCTCTGCCGCCGCACTTAAAGCAGGTTACGTCTACCTCCGCGCTTGGCTCCGTAAACGGGAAATGGTGGGGACGAAATTTAACCTTGGTCTCAGGTCCGAAAAGCTCCTTTGCGAACTCAGCCAAAGTTCCCTTCAAATCCGCAAAGGTAATGTTTTTATCAATCACAAGCCCCTCAATCTGGTGGAAGGAGGGTGAATGGGTCGCGTCCACCTCATCGGAACGGAATACACGTCCCGGAGCAATCATACGAATGGGAAGCTTTCCCTTCTCCATCGTGCGGATTTGCACAGGAGAGGTCTGGCTTCTTAAAAGTATTCTGTCATTGATGTAAAAGGTATCCTGCTCATCCCTTGCCGGATGTCCCTTTGGAATGTTCAGCTTCTCAAAATTATAGTGATCATACTCCACCTCAGGCCCTTCCACCACTTCATAGCCCATTCCTATGAAAATACGCTCCACTTCCTCCAATGCGATGGTATTAGGATGACTGTGGCCTGTTTTACGCTTCTTCCCCGGAAGGGTTACGTCAATTACCTCTTTTTTTAGCTGCTCCTCCCTGGCCTTTCTCCCAAGAACGGCCTTGGCCTCCTCCAGACAGCTTTCAATCGCAGTCCTGGCATCATTAACCATCTGTCCTACCTTGGGCCGCTCCTCAGGAGCAACATCCTTCATACTCTTTAATAGATTTGTAAGCTCTCCCTTTTTTCCCAGGTAGCTAACCCGTATTTCATTCAGCGTTTCAAGGGCTTCTGAAGACTGAATCTGCTTCAGGGCTTCTTTTTTGATTTTTTCTAACTGCTCTCTCATGGCTTCTCCTTTTCTTTATATGGCTTCAGGAACCTCACAAAACAGGCTTTGAGCCTTTCCCGTTTATCTGCCTGATTTACGCATTAAGGCTACGGCTTGCAGACCGCTATTGAGTTCTTGTCAGCTACTCCGCTTGGGACTTCTCACTAGGAGCAGAGCATGACCGTCACACTATAAAAGCCCCGTCTCTTCATCTGAAGGGACGAGGCTGTAAGCTCGCGGTACCACCCTGCTTCCCGCTCCGGCTGTCTCGTTATGCAGAGGAAGCCCGGACAGGCGCTCATATCACGTAACGTGTGTAAACGTCACAAACTACCGGGAGTCTCCTCCCATTCATCCGTGCGGCTTCCGTGGGAATTTCAACTGCTTATCTGAACCTGGGCAGGCTTTCAGCCGGTGGCCTTCCCTCTCTGACGGAAAATAAAGCATCTACTATACACGTTCATAGCCTTTTAATATGAATCTAATCTTCATTCTATCCACATCTTTTGAAAATGTCAAGACTTTTTACTATGTTTTTCACAACAAACGCAGAAGTGAATTTTATATTTTATTCAATCATGCATTCTCGCTATGTTTTTAAACTGGACAAGCCGGCTTAGCCAGAGCGCATCCGGCAGGAGTTGCCGCGCACCCCCCCATGGCTGTTTCCCGAAATTCCACAGGAAGCTTTTTACCAATGGAGTACATGGCCTCCAGCATCTCATCAAAAGGAATGAGCTGCCTGATCCCGCTAAGAGCCATCTCAGAAGCAGCCAGGGCATTGGCAACTCCTGCCGCATTTCTGCTTTGGCAGGGACATTCTACAAGGCCTCCTATCGGGTCGCACACAAGGCCCAGCATGTTCATCAGAGCAATCGAAGCCGCATCCAGGCATTGTCCTGGCGTTCCACCCATCAACTCAACGGCAGATGATGCTGCCATAGCTGAGGCAACCCCTACCTCCGCCTGGCAGCCTCCTACCGCTCCGGCCACAGTAGCATTGCGCATAGCCAAATAGCCTATAGCGCCTGCATTAAACATTACATTGATAACTCTGTCATCAGATATGTGATACTCATCCTTCAAAGCAAGCATAAGGCCAGGGACAATGCCTGATGATCCCGCCGTAGGAGCAGCCACAATCAGCCCCATAGAGGCATTCACCTCAAGCATGGCTACTGCATAAGTCATAGCCCGGCTCAGCACATTACCACAGATATTCTTTCCCTTCGCCCGGTGCTTATCCAGCAGTTGGGCCTCTCCTCCTATGAGGCCTCCTATTGATTTTTTCGGATTTTTAACCGGTATAATAGAAGATTCCTTCATAATTTCCAGCGCGTGCTTCATCTTTTCTGTTATCTCATCTGGATTTTTATGTTCAAGCTGACATTCCCGAAGCTTCATAATCTCGGAAATGGGCTGGTATTGTGTTTGACACAGCTCCAGCAACTCTTTTCCACTTTTAAAGTCTGCTTCCATCGGTTCCTCCCTGCAAATTAACCAGCATTACATCCTGGACATATTTGTTTTTCTTAATCTCACCTGATACATGTTCAGTCAGCTGCCCGTCTGATTCCACAATGCTGTAAGCCAGTTTACCCTTTTCTTCTCTGAACAGCTTCATAAAAGCAATATTAACATTCTCATCGCTGAGGCAGCGAGTGATATGGGCCACTACACCTGGCTTATCCCTGTGAATTACGATTACTGTGCTGTATTCTCCCGTAAAATCCACCTCTACGTTGTTGATTCGGGTAATGCGGATTTTACCTCCCCCAAGGGATTCCCCCCGTATAGTCATCCTACGTCCAAGCTCATTGGTCATAACAATATCTACTGTATTAGGATGAACCTCCGTTTCTCTTTCATTCACAGCAAAGGAAAATAAAAGTCCCCTCTGCCGGGCGATGGAGAAGGAATCAGGAATCCTCTTGTCATCTGTAGCAAAACCCATGATTCCTCCTAAAAGAGCCCTGTCTGTTCCGTGTCCCCGGTAGGTCTTGGCAAACGAACCATATAGAATAAATTCCACTTTTTTGATTCTGCCGCTAATCATCTTGCGGGCCAGGCAGGCAATAGAGGCAGCCCCTGCCGTGTGGGAGCTGGAGGGCCCAATCATATTGGGCCCTAAAACGTCAAATACACTGATATATGGCATATGATTCTCTCCTATGCAGTTTCCTTCATTATAAACCTGTGGTAAATTGTGTCAATAATCACTCCAATGGCATTATCGCCAGATACGTTGCAGGCAGTGCCAAAGCTGTCCTGAGTAATATAAAGAGCAACCATAATGGCGCAGATAGGTCCGTTGGGATCTCCAAGCTCCCGTCCGAATATCATCCATAGGAACGGCAAAGCCGTCATGATGGAACCCCCTGGAGCACCCGGAGACGCAACCATAGCAACTCCTAAAGTGGCAACAAAAGGAACAACCGTGCTCAGATTAATGGGAAGCTGATTCATCAGACATACTGCCGTAGCACAGGCCGTAATTGTAATGATTGAGCCGGACATATGTATGTTGGCGCACAAAGGAACCACAAAATTCCGTATCTGTTCAGAGATGCCGTCTGCCGCGGCACATTCCAGATTCACAGGAATGGTAGCTGCTGAGGACTGGGTTCCCAGAGCCGTAATATAGCCGCGAAGCTGATTCTTAAGCAGCCTTGCAGGATTTTTCTTTCCCACTGACCCTGCCACAATAAATTGGAACAAAATAATTACAAGATGCATAATGATAACCACCAGAAACACCTTCCAGAGGATACCCAAAATAACAAAGGTCTTTCCGGATCGGGTCATGTCTACAAAGGTTCCGCAGATATACAGAGGAAGGAGCGGAATAATAACGGAATTTAAAACCTTATCGATCATTCCCGAAAAATCCTTCATAGACTCGTACAGCGTATCGCCGATTGTCCGTCCCCTAAGGGTAGAAAAACAAAGCCCCAAAACAAATGCCAGCAGCACAGCTGAAAGGGTATCTAACACCGGAACGATTGGTATGCTGAAAAATGCCTCCACCGATTTCCCTGATGTGGCGGCTATCTGTTCCAGAGCGCCTTCATCCATAAAGGAAGGAAAAAGAGTGCTGGATACTGTATAGGAAAAGGCGCCTGCAATCAAAGTTGAAACATAAGCAATACCCACAGTTATAAGCAAAAGCTTTCCAGCTCCCTGTGACAAATCTGCAATTCCCATGGTAACATAGGCCAGAATCATCAGCGGAATAATGAACTTCAGGAAATTGCTGAACATGCCAGATGCCGTTACCACAAGGCGGCAGACAACCTCTGGCAGAAACTGACCAATCAGAATACCAAGGATAATAGCGATAACCAGCCTTGGCACAAGACCCAGCTTCTTCTTTTTAGTTTCCATTTTCATACCTCCATTATTGCAAATTGGCAAATTCACGATTGACGTCCTCGTAATTATATTGTATCATAAACAATATTTATAAATCAAATTCATATAATAAATAGGTGCGTTGAAAAAGAATAATAATAAAGGAGGATTTTCCCATATGGAATTAAGGCAGATTCAATCCTTTATCACCATTACACAAGTGCAAAGCTTTTCAAAGGCCGCCGAGCTCTTGGGCTATTCTCAATCAGCCGTTACCGTGCAGATCCGCCTTCTGGAAAGAGAATTGAATGTCCGCCTATTTGACAGAATGGGAAAAAAAATTTCTCTTACCTCTCATGGCCGCCAGTTTCTTGTCTACGCTAACAATATAATTCAGGAAATGCATAAAGCAGAGCAGCTGGCAAGACAAAATGAAGAGCTTCATAATCCCCTGCACATAGGAACCCTGGAGTCTCTCTGCATTTCCAAGCTTCCTCCCATTTTTCACTACTTCCGGCAGAATTACCCCAACGTTCCCCTGCGTATAACAACCAGCACCCCAAAAGCGCTGATTGAGATGATGGAAAGCAACCAGCTAGACTTGATTTATATTTTAGACAGGCCTCGTTATCATAATAACTGGAATAAGGTGATGGAGCTTAAGGAGCCTATCGTCTTCGTTTCCTCTCCCTCTTTTTATATGGTTGGAAAAAAGAAAATTCATTTAGAAGAATTGATAGCAGAGCCTTTCTTTCTTACGGAAAAAAATGAAAATTACAGAAGGGAGCTAGACCAGTTTCTGGAATCCAAGGGATTAGAGCTGACCCCCTTTCTTGAAATCAGTAATACAGAGTTTATCATTCAGATGATGAATCAAAACCGCGGCATTTCTTTTCTTCCTTTTTTTGCAGTTCAAAAAAGCATTAAAGAGAAACGCCTGGCAATACTGGATGTGTGTGATTTCCAATCAGTGCTGTACCGTCAAATCTTTTACCACAAAAACAAATGGAAAACCCAGGAAATGGACTGCTTCATCCGGCTTGCCAAATCAAGCTTCTCCTGATTTCTTCATAGAGACAATCAGACCAGCCTAAGGGAAACCGTCCTTTTGAAACCAAAGCGTGATAACATAATATAGCATATTCAGAAAGGTCAATACGATGATAACCACTTTCACCATTCCATGTCTCAGCTTAAGGCAGATTGCCCAATCGGGCCAATGCTTTCGGATGACGCCCCTGCCAGAGCATAAGCTGCCTGTAGATGCCGATTCTGGCTATCGGATCATCAGCCGGGGGCTGTGGCTGAACATCTGGCAGATAAACGAACAGCTTGTTTTAGACTGCCCAAAAGAAAATTTAGATTTCTGGCTGTCCTATTTCGATTATGAAACTGACTATCAGGCTGTTCTATCCTCAGTTTCACCAGAAGATTCCTATTTACAGGCTGCAGCCCAGGCAGGCTGCGGCATCCGCATCCTCCGTCAAGATCCCTGGGAAATGATCATCACCTTTGTCATCTCTCAGCAGAAGACCATACCGAACATTAGAGATCTGGTAGAAGCCCTGAGCAGCAGCTACGGAACGCCTCTGACCTCCTCTCCTTCAGAAGAACCAGCCAGACAGCCTGTTCTTTATAGCTTTCCAACACCCGAACAGCTGGCTGCGGCTACCCTGGAGGAACTTCAATCTTTGAAGCTGGGCTACCGCTCCAAATACATATACCAGCTGGCCCAGGATACAGCTGCAGGAATACTTAACCTTTCCGCTTTAAAGGAAATGCCCTATAAAGAGGCCATGAGCTATCTCACCAGTTTCTACGGAATCGGCAAAAAGGTAGCCAACTGCGTCTGCCTTTTCGGACTGCACCATATAGATGCCTTTCCCGTAGACACCTGGATTGAGAAAATACTGATGGAGCAGTACTACACCAAAAGACGTTACGGCCGGATGCCCAAGGCCCGGCTCTACGATCAAATCATACATGATCATTTCGGACAGTATAAGGGCTGTGCCGGCATTATGCAGCAATATATCTTTCATTTTGAGAGAAATATAAGAAGCAGAAATGATGAAAGCCACGCCGGCAGGGAATCCGGACAGAACAAACAAAAATGACTTAGCTGCCACAGGCATAAAACCATAGCTGCACCTTACTTATTGTTCACTATCCCTCCCGGCATTCCCTTCGTTCCCTGCCGCTATGATTCCATAATCAGAGCAGCAGAGCTTGATTCCCTTCCGCGTATCCGGCAGCATAACACCATAAGATTCCAGTTTTTCCGTGTTCATATTCAAATTCCTGGGCCAGGCTGCAAAGCGCTGTTCATCACGCTTCACAAGCTTTGCGGCCTCTGCGGAACCGTCTATGACCTCCAGAAACATTTGTCCGGTGTCATAGGTACTCAGCTCATTTCCGCTTCCCATATTATAGACGCCTCCCGGAAGCTCCAAAACAGCCTCCATGCGGCGCACTACTTCCCATACATAGGTAATTCCCCTGTAATCGTGAACCGGCAGGATCAGCGGTTGTCTGCCCGCCAGGGCCCCAACCAACTGATGGAGGAAATCCCTTCCCCCTATACGTCCCTTTGAAGGATAATCATACATCCAGGAAAGCCTTAAAGCCACTCCGTCCTTAAGATACGTCAGCACAGCTTCCTCTGCCCGCAGCTTATCCCTTCCATACACAGTATCAGGTCTTCTCTCACTGCCCTCCCTATGGGGTTCGGCGCCGTGGGTTGCTCCGTAGATTTGATCCGAACTCATAAATATCATTTTACTTCCTGTATCTCTACAGGCCTTGGCCATATTGAAGGTTCCCTTTACATTGATTTTATGGGACATCTCTGGTTCCCGTTCACAAACTGCTGTGTCGGAAATGCCCGCACAGTGAAAAACCACATCAGGACGCACCCCCTGCATAAACGCCGATACAATCAGAGAGTCTTCAATATCCAGTTCTCTATGTCCCACAGCTACACATTCATAGCCTTCCCTATTCCTAAAATATTCTGAAAGCCTGGACCCTAAAAAACCTCCGGCGCCTGTAATCAATAAACGCTTACTCATACTGCCGCTTGTACCTTTCCTTAAATATGCTATTATTATAGCCTACAAACCGTATATATGCTTTGCGATTTTCTTAATTTTTCTATCAACATGCAGAAAATGCAGGCCCTTTCATCCGACCTGCATCTTTTCTCAAGCTTTCTTATTTGAAAATTCCCTTCTTCTTCGGCTTTTCCTCCTCAGAAGTCTGGACTCCATTCATGGCATCGTCAAACCGTCTCAGAGCCTCCTTCTGAGCCTGGGTCATGCGCTCCGGAACCTGCACTACTAAAGTTACATAGTGGTCGCCTCTTATGCTGCGGTTACGCAGAGAGGGCACCCCCTTACCCTTTAAGCGCACCTTTGTATCAGTCTGGGTGCCTGGCTTCACCTCATATTCCACATCTCCGTCTACTGTTTTGATGCGGATAGCTCCGCCCAAGGCCGCTCTTGCAAAGGTGATAGGCACAGTAGAATAGATGCTGGTATCCTGGCGCTTGAAAATGGGGTGATTGGAAACTACCGCCTCCACTAACAAATCGCCCCGCTCTCCTCCGTTCACTCCCGGCTCCCCGCCGCCTGCCAGACGGACGCACTGTCCATTGTCAATGCCTGCCGGAATGGAAACTTTAAATTTCTTGCGGACTGTCTTATAGCCTGTTCCATAACAGTCAGGGCATTTATCCTTAATAACCTTTCCTGCTCCATTACAATCTGGGCAGGTCTGGACATTCTGCACCTGTCCAAAGAAGGACTGCTGGGTGTACATGATTTTCCCTTTTCCATTACACTTGGGACAGGTCTGTGGAGAAGTCCCCGCCCTGGCTCCTGTACCGCTGCAGCTGGAGCAGGTTTCCTTAAAGTTAATCTCAATCTCCTTCTCGCAGCCGAATACGGCTTCCTCAAAGCTTATACGTATGGAGGTTTTTATGTTCGCTCCCTTCATAGGCCCGCTTCTGGCTCTGGAGGATCTTCCGCCCCCAAAGATATCTCCGAAGATATCTCCGAAAATGTCCCCCATATCTCCGCCAAAGTCAAAGCCGCCAAAGCCGCCGAAGCCGCCTCCGCCGCCTCCGCCCTGCTCAAATGCAGCATGGCCGAACTGGTCGTACTGCTGGCGCTTCTGGGGATCGCTTAACACACTGTAGGCCTCGGAAGCCTCTTTAAATTTAGCCTCTGCTTCCTTATTGCCAGGATTGGCGTCAGGATGGTATTTTTTGGCCAGCTTTCTGTATGCTCTTTTTAAGGCATCATCGTCCGCATTTTTAGGAACGCCAAGCACTTCATAATAATCTCTTTTACTCTCTGCCATGTTGTTCTACCTCTTCTATCATTTCATTCAATCCACACTCTGAATTTGCACACTCACTCAGAATGACATAGTAGCTCAGCAGCTTTGTCCGATTATGTGGATCATATACCTTTTATCATCCGCCGTCTGTAGAAAATGACGGTTTTCACGCAAAATCCTTTATCAGTCACAAAGGGGTTAGGTGCCAAAAACCCCGGCTCCTAATCCCCATATCAAATCCGCGTAATTCTAAATTATACTTCCTTGAAGTCAGCGTCTACCACGTCATCATCAGAAGCTGCACCGCCTGCAGCGCCGCCCATGTCAGGGCCTGTGCCTGCAGCGCCCGCTGCCTGTGCCTGCTCATAAACCTTTGCGAAAAGCTTCTGAGCGCTGTTCATCAGCTTCTCCTTACCTGCCTTGATATCCTCCACCTGAGCATCCGTCATCTCCTCAACCGGAGCACGATTAATGGCTTCCTTTAAAGTCTTCAGGTCAGATTCTACCTCAGCCTTGTCGTTAGCGTCGAGCTTATCGCCAACCTCCTCCAGAGCCTTCTCAGTCTGGAATACCATGGAGTCCGCGTCATTTCTTGCATCGATTGCTTCCTTACGCTTCTTATCCTGTGCCTCGTACTCGGCGGCCTCTTTTACTGCCTTATCAATATCAGCATCGGACATGTTGGAGCCGGAAGTGATGGTGATATGCTGCTCCTTGCCTGTACCTAAATCCTTGGCAGATACATTAACAATACCGTTAGCATCAATATCAAAAGTAACCTCAATCTGGGGAACGCCTCGTCTTGCAGGAGGAATTCCGTCCAAACGGAACTGGCCTAACGTCTTGTTATCTCTTGCAAACTGACGCTCGCCCTGTACTACATGAATATCTACTGCCGTCTGATTATCAGCGGCCGTTGAGAAAATCTGGCTTTTTTTAGTAGGAATCGTGGTATTTCTCTCAATCAGTCTGGTAGCCACACCACCCATGGTCTCAATCGAAAGGGACAACGGAGTAACGTCCAGAAGAAGAATATCTCCTGCTCCGGCGTCGCCTGCCAGCTTGCCGCCCTGGATAGCTGCACCAATGGCAACACATTCGTCAGGGTTCAGAGACTTGCTCGGTTCCTTACCTGTAAGCTGCTTTACCTTCTCCTGAGCTGCGATCATACGGGTTGAGCCGCCTACCAGCAGAACCTTCCCAAGCTCGGCTGCCGTAATGCCCGCATCCTTAAGGGCGTTCTGCACCGGAACTGCAGTGCGCTCCACCAAATCATGGGTCAGCTCGTCAAATTTAGCTCTGGTCAGATTCATATCCAAATGCTTGGGGCCCTCTGCAGTTGCGGTGATAAAGGGCAGGTTTATATTGGTCGTGGTTGCAGTGGACAGCTCCTTTTTCGCTTTCTCGGCTGCTTCCTTTAATCTTTGAAGAGCCATCTTGTCAGCGGACAGGTCAACCCCTTCTGCCTTCTTAAACTCAGAAATCATCCAGTTAGTGATGGCGGCGTCGAAATCATCGCCCCCCAGACGGGTATCGCCGTTGGTGGAGAGAACTTCAATAACGCCGTCGCCGATCTCAATGATGGATACATCGAATGTACCGCCGCCCAGATCATATACCATGATCTTCTGCTCTTTTTCATTATCAAGGCCATAGGCCAATGCAGCAGCCGTAGGCTCGTTGATAATTCTCTTAACGTCCAGTCCCGCAATCTTGCCTGCATCCTTGGTAGCCTGACGCTGCGCGTCATTAAAGTAAGCGGGAACCGTAATAACCGCCTCCGTAACCGTCTCACCCAGGTAGCTCTCCGCGTCTGCCTTCAGCTTCTGAAGGATCATAGCAGAAATTTCCTGGGGAGTATATTTTTTATCGTCAATCGTCACCTTGTAATCTGTACCCATATGACGCTTGATGGAGGAAATAGTCTTATCTGCGTTGGTTACTGCCTGACGCTTTGCCGGCTCGCCGATAAGCCTCTCTCCTGTCTTAGTAAATGCCACCACGGACGGAGTTGTTCTCACACCCTCTGCGTTAGCAATAACAGTTGGCTTTCCGCCTTCCATTACGGCTACGCAGCTATTTGTTGTACCTAAGTCAATACCGATAATCTTGCTCATAGTTTTTCCTCCTGAAATGTTCTATAAAATTCAACTATTTGTCCTGCCTAAGCTGCCAAAGGGTTTTCCTAAGAAATTTGAAACAGCCTGGTTGCGTTAGGCAGGTTTATTCCGCTCAACTAAGCCTGGAAAAACCTCCCTAAGCTTCAGTAACAACCTTCGCTCTTACTCTTACGGGGACGGATCTCCTTAAAAGCTCAATGCCTCAGTTTGCGACTTTTACCATGCTATGTCTTACTACATTCTCTCTGTAGAGGTAGCCCTTTTGCAATTCCTCAGCTACAATATTTTCTCCCAAAGCCTCGTCCTCCACATGCATCACCGCATTGTGGAAATCCGGATTAAATTCCTGGCCTACAGCTTCGATTGCCTTTACGCCGGCTTCCTCCAGGGTTTTCTGGAACTGCTTATAAATCTTCTCCATGCCCTCCGCAATGGAGCTTCCCTTTTCCGCCTCCGGAACAGCTGCCAGTCCCCGCTCCAGATTATCAACCACAGGAAGTATCCGCTCGATGATATCCCTTGCGCCCATCTCATACATAGCTGACTTTTCCTTATCTGTCCGCTTGCGGAAATTCTCAAACTCTGCCATCTGGCGTTTTACCTGATCGGTAAGAGCTTCTATCCTCTCATCCCTAGGATCTTTCTTTTTCTTAAAGAAGCTCTTTTTCTCCTCTCTTCCTGGTTCCTCCTCTCCAGTTATGTCTGATCCCTCTGCTGCTTCCGATTCCTCTGCCGTATCTGCCTGCCGATCCTCAGCCGCCGCTTCTTCCAGCCCTTCTTCTCCAGCTTCTGCCTGTACCTCGCCGCTTTCTTCCTGGCACTCCTTTGCTGGAGCGCTTTCCTCCTCCATTAACTCCTGTTTCCTCTTATCTTCGCTCACAACTTCTCACCTTTCATCTTTTTTAAATGCCGTATCCAGCTGGCTCATCAAATTTCTCAAAGTACCCAGCACCTTCTCATAATCCATCCGCTTGGGGCCTATAATACCGATGGTCCCCCGAAGTCCCCCGCCCAGGTCATAATTGGCAGTAACCACGCTGCAATCCTTCATAGACTGCACTGGACTTTCATCGCCGATATAAACCTGAATACCCGACTCCTCCTCTGCACCGGCGTTGACCTCCGACACAAATTCCTGAAGAAGCTCCTTATGCTCTAGAGTACTGATCAGCTGGCTTGCTTTATCTCCCTCAGACAGTTCCGGATATTTGAAAATGTTCGTAGCGCCGCTGGTGTAAATCTGCAAATCCTCTTCCCCTGCCCGTATGGCTGTGGCTACCTCATTCAGTACCAGCTCCACGACCTGGCTGTGGATTCCAGCATCGCTTTTGAGTCTGCTGATAATATCCAGGTTTATCTCCTCTATAGTCAGCCCGTTTAAGCTGCTGTTCAGAAGAATATTCAGATTCAGAACCTGCTCATCCCTTAATTCCTCATTAATATCAATCATCGCGTTCCTGATGATATTTCCCTCTACCACCACTACTACCAAAAGCTTGGTTTTCTCCAGCTTGGACAGCTGGATGAACTTAATCTTTGTCTTATGGTAGCTGGGTCCGCTTATCATAGCTGCGTAATTCGTATTGGAAGCAAGAGCCTGAGCCATCTTTTTCAGGACCAGCTCCAGCTTATCAACCTTCTGGACCATCATCTCCTTAAACTCAGTTACTTCATTATCTTTTTCCTGCATAATCTGGTCTACATAAAACCGATACCCCTTATCGGAGGGAATCCGCCCTGCCGATGTGTGAGGCTGTAAAATATAACCCATCTCCTCCAGATCTGACATCTCATTGCGGATGGTGGCAGAACTGAGCTTCAGCTCCGAATACTTGGATATAGTTCTGGAACCTACCGGCTCTCCCGTCTCCAGATACGTTTTGATAATAGCCTTTAATATTGTAACCTTTCTGTCATCTAAACATGTATCTGACGACATCCGCCCGCCTCCTTACTTTTCAATTATTAGCACTCAATGCTCCAGAGTGCTAATATCTACATTTCATAATATATTCCTTCTGATTTGATTTGTCAATAGATAATTCCAAATTCTTTTCGTGAATTTCTATTAGCTCAATCCTAAGCGAATCAAAAAACCGGATCATCCGTACCTCTCTTCCTTCCACTTTACGATAGTTTTGAAATTTTTGTGCTTTCAAAGCTCAAAAATTACTTTTTTATAACCTTCTCGCCGGATATTTTATAGGTTTGTAACAAAACCTTAACCATTAGTTCTTGACAATTAACAATTTTGTAATATAATATAAACTGTCCAGAAGTCATATAAGACCACAACAACTGAAACAGATTGCGAGGTAATTGTATGCATCAAATGATAAGGAAGGTGTTTCTGATTGCTTCCATTACTGCGGTCAGCGCTATGAACCTATTTCCAGCCTTCGCTGAGGGGGCCGCAGGACAAGCGGTAACTGCCGTGGAAGCAGTGTCAGAAGAACAGCCTAAAGACGAACATTCAAAAGTCAGCTTTTCTGATCAAAGCAATCCAGCTCCCGTCTCCCCTTCAGACAGCGGGTATGTCGATGCCGGGCCTGGAATTGAAAAAAAGGAACCTGAGCCGGAAAAGCCGAAGGAGATTTCTCTCGGCATCTTCAAAATAACCGGTTACTGCAACTGCGAACAATGTTCCGGAGGCCACAATCTTACGTACTCCGGCACTGTACCTGCTCCTAACCACACCGTTTCCGCTGATTTATCCAGATACCCTCTGGGCACTAAGCTAAAAGTAAACGGAACCGTATACACCGTTGAGGACAAAGGCTCCTCTGTAAACGGCAATATTCTTGATATTTTTTACAGCACACACGAGGAAGCGGTTGCCAAAGGCACCTATAACGCAGAAGTTTTTTTAGTACAGGAATAGCCAGATAGTTTGAAACTGCCGGAAGATCTTATCCGGCAGTTTTTTATACGCAAACAGGCTTCTGTGTGCATAATCCAATGTCTTGAAAACGGCATTTGAATTAGTCCACGAATATCTTTATTACACCAATAATCAATCAGCCAAATTGCTTTTTCATTGTCGTTTACTACATTCAACGATTCTAAGTATCCTTTTCTTTCTTCCGGTATTTTTCTTTTCAATTCATCATAAGATAACCGTTCAAGCATTTTCTCAGTGCTTTCCCGTACTTCAAAAATATATGAATATAATTCTTCCAGATTAAGCTGTTTTGAAAAGTCTGCAATCTGCTGTTTAATGAGTTCATTTCCTGTTGTAATGATGGGTGAATTGATACGCTCTTGATAATTGCCTGCAAAAAATACTTGTTCATCTTCATTTATCACTGTATGCACAACTATATCTTCAATGCGGAAAATATGCCAAATAGAATAAGCAATCGTCTTACTATGATAACCATCAGCGTTTATGAAGGGGATTGAGTTAAAAGCTTCTCTGCATAATTCCTCTTTGAAAGATACTAAGGTTTGCATTAACTGACTTCGTAAACTAAGTAAAGTATCAATACCCATCCTATAAGTATCTTTCTTTTTTATTTGTGCCTGCATTGTTTTATTAAGTTCAGACCATTCCTTATTCATATTCAATTCCCTCTCAATTCCAATTTATCTTTATGCGCATTATACCATGATACTTCAATATCGTCATTTCTTTTCTGCTTTTGAATGCTGTTACACTGCATAGAAAAAGACACTCTGTTTCAAGTGCCGTTCCTCCATAACTTTGTATAACTCTCTATAAGTCGTTACATAAGGCTCTTTCATTTGTTGTAATTTCGTTGTAATTTTCTTCTTTTTTCTTTAGTTGTTTTGCTGGTAGATACTGTATTTATGCGGACATTTCCGATTTCCTATCTATTTTTAATTTCAAAAAACTATAACCATAGGTCAAAAACGCATCTGCCAAGCTTAGCGACTTGACACAGAAAAAAATCTATGTTAAAACTGTGTTTATTACTCATATATTACAAAAATGTTACATATTATTTATTATGTGTTAATTAAATATGTCAAGCATAATTTGAGTATTAGGAGGATTAAAGAAATGAAATTCAGGCACATAGTAACCGGAACCTTTTTCACCTTTAGCTTACTAGCAGCAGCTGCATTTACATCCTTTGCAGCAGTTTCAAAGGGGCGCTTTGAAACCGTGGATGCAGCTGCTATCACCGGCTGGGCCTACAACAGCGACAAAGCCGATGCAGCTTTAAATGTACAGGTCGTCATCACGAATAAGCATACAGGAGAGGTAATGTTCAGGGAGGTGGTTTCCGCTGGAGAATACAGGCAGAGCCTTTATGATCAGAATATGGGCAACGGCTGCCACGGCTTTACAATTAACATCGACTGGACAAGCTATCCCGAAGGGATATACCTGGTAGAGGGAACCGTAGGAAGCAGAAGGTTTTCCAACACCCGCACCTACACAAATGGAAACGCAGATACGGATGTAAGCCAGCAAAAGCAGCCCCCAGAAGACCTGAAGCTGATTCCGCTGGGGGTATTTAAAACTACAGGCTATTGCCCCTGCAAAAGCTGTTCTGAAGGCTGGGGCCGCCACACCAGCACAGGAGCGATCGCTGCCTCCAACCACACAATCGCCGTAGACCCCAAGGTTATTCCTTACGGCTCCCGGATTATGATCAACGGAATCATCTATACCGCCGAGGACAAGGGAGGCGGTGTGAAAGGAAATCACATTGATATTTTCTTCGATACCCACAGCGAGACAAAGCAGCATGGCGTGCAGAACACGGAGGTTTATCTGGTGCAGTCGTGAATCCGCCGGATGTAAACCATTTGCCTCATCCACTGGAACAGGGATGAAGCAACCGCTAGATCCGTTCCTTCTATATTGCGTTCAAGCTTCCATTGGTGTACAAAATGCCTTTACTCAGAAGCTGCATCCCCGGATACCTCCATAAGCTCCGTACCTTGATAAAAAAAGCTTAAAATAGATGCATAATCCATGCCTTCCTTAGCCATTTTCTGGGCACCGTTCTGGCTCATGCCCACACCATGACCATATCCGCCTCCATAAATATGGAAGGACACCTCTCCCTCCCCTGACACCCGCTTCTCCACCGAAATAAATGCGCTAGGCAGGGTAGGACTGCCCTTCATGCTGTTTCCGTCCTTCTTTTGAATCACCAGCTCCCTATTGCCAAGGGCGGACCGAATCGCACTCTGCCCTTTTATGTAATCGGTTCCATCAGATCCTACTACCTTAAGAACACTGGCAATCCCGCCAGGACCGCGCTCGGTTATGACCAGATCCTGCACCACGCCCACAGTATTTAGCTGGGCATTCACCATTCCTGCACTGATATCCGTCTCCCAGCGGAACATAGGACAGGGGGATTCATAGGCGGCCGGATCGTCTCCCCTGATAAATGCGTCAAAGCTTTCATTGTCATCCTCATCCAGCACGTTTCCCCCACTCTTTATTTCCCTTGCCTTAAGGTATGGGAGGCTGGCTCCGCCTTCTCCCCATACGCTTCCGTCCGTAGTGTGTCCGCAGGAGGTGGAGTAGTAAAATGCATTGATGGGTTTTCCCTCACATATGAGCATTTTTCCATAGGTCTCCTTCACAGCCCGGCCGGTACGCTCATTGGTATCGGCATTGTTATAAACCTGAAAATTAATGCTGTCATCCACATGGGCGCCATATTGGCTGTAGGCATTTCCCTGTATCTGCCGGTAGGCATAGGTTCTGGCGCAGACAGCCTGGGCCTTTAGAGCTTCCATCTCATAGGAGGCCGGCATCTCACTGGGCACTACCTTAGTCAGATATTCCTCCAGATAGAGATCGTTGACCAGCACCAGCCCGCCGTCCTCCGCTTTGATTTCCAGACTGCCGCTGTAGGAGGGTGTTCCATTACTCCGCTTAATGGAACGGATCGTTATGCCATCCTCTTTATCAGGCGTAATTGTAATACGCCCATACTGAAGCCTGTCGTCTTCCGGTGCAATGAGCAGCTCCGTGCCAGCCTCCAAATGCTCGCTCTCCGTCTTTCCCCCGGAAGTTTCATATTTCATCACAGCCGGGCTGCCAAGCACCAGGTCTGCATTGGGGTGAAATACGCTCTTAAACTCTGAGTCCATAAGAAGCACGCGGATTGTCTTGGCATCAAACTCCCGCTCCAAAAGGGCCGCGCACAACCTTCCCTCTGCTGTCACAAATTCCTGAAGATCATAACCTACCAGAATATCCCCGGCAGTCATCACCTTAAAATCTCCGTAAGCCTTATATACATGAAAGTTGTCAGCCAGAGGAACCTCGCCGTAGCCCTCAATTTCAATGGCATTGTCTGTTACAGACAAAACCTTGCCTCTGATGCGGTCTTTTTTCATCGTTATTTTTGTAAGCTTACCTTTTTCCATATGAAGATCTGCAAGAAGATTCACCATATCCTGACTGTTCTCCATAGTGTCATTCATCGGAAATTCCCGGTATGAGGTACCCAAGTACGCTTTAAAATAACCAGCATCTTTCTGTGTCAGCCAGACATTTTCATAAACCACATCCTCTGATACCAGCTCCCGCATGGCAATCATCTCGCCTTCTCTGGCCAGAAACCGTATCTTACAGTCCAGATAGGCATCTAAAGCCAGACCCTGAAAGCCATAATTTCCCTCTGTTGTGTAGGCGGTCCAGCTATTAGCCTGGGGAAGATTAGAGGGTGTTCCATAGAGCACTCCCTCCACCATCCGAACCAAGCCTTCCGGATCGGTTTCCTGTAAAATACCATCATAAAGCTCCCACCATTCCTCCTGCGGATAAACACTATCACGATTGTATTTTGTGGCTCCCACCTGGCGTTTCAGCCTTCCGGATATTCTGCCTGCTATAAAGGCAGCCTCTCCATATGTAAGAAATCCCTGAGCCGATGCCAGAGTGGGAACGCTTAGCTCTTCGTTCAGATACTGCTCCTCATAAAGGAAATCCATATATTTCACAAACCAGTTATCCTTCTCCTTGGCAGAAAAATAAGAGCTTCCCCTCTCCTCTTCCTTCTTTTCACAATCTTCCTTAGAGATCAGGGACAAAGCCAGAGCCTTAAAAGCCTGGGCCCTGGTAATGCCGTCCTTAGGAGGCTCAATCGCCACAATGATCACCATCAGTATAATAACAATGGATACAACTCCCGTCACCCATGCAATCATTCTGTTTTTCATACTTTTACATCCGCTCCTGTAGCAATAGGCATAACAAAGTAAAGCAGCGGGCAACCGCTGCTTTTATCATCTGTAGCCCCAAAATGCCGTCTCTTACTTATTGACGCCTAGCAAAGCTAGGTGGGCAACCTCACTCAGACATCTGCCTTCCACTCAATGGAGGCCTGACATCCGCCTGAAAATATTGGAATCCCTGTTGTCTAATGTAGGTTCAAAATTGGTAAGAATATCGAACATTCCAGGTAGTTACAGACATATATCTTTTATGGTGTTATTATACCCCAATCATCTCTCTTTTTCAAGAAATTTTTTCTGAATATTTATGGAAATGAAAACTCCCCCGGCAGGCTGCTTCCCCGCCGGAGATTCTTTATGGAGCTATCTGCGGTTATTATTTGCCTTTTCCACATGAACGCTCTTTCCTTTTATCTTCGCATGAGCCATAGCCTTGAGCACCGCCTCCGCATACCTTCCCGGCACATCCACAAAGGTATAGCCGTCGTACATATCTATGCTTCCCACCATGCGACCTGGTATACCAGATTCTCCTGCCACAGCGCCCAGAATATCTCCCGGAGTTACTCTCTGTGCCTTGCCGATATTAATAAAAAGCCTTGACATGGTTTCTTCACCCATCCCATAATCCGCAGAACCTCTGCGGCTGCTGCGGCCATAGCCTCCCCGGTCGCAGCCTCTGCTTCTTCCTCTCTGTCCGTAGCTGCCCAGTTCGTCCAGAGAGCGGGGCTGTACGGAGCAATCAATAATATCCTCGTTATCCTCACCCATTGCCATCTTAAGAAGGGCTGCCGCTAAATCCAGCGAGGTATAATCCTCCTCCAGCAGCTTCTTCTCAATAATAGTTACCATCTTGGACAGGTCGCTGTCCTCCAGTACCTCTGCTACCTGATCCAGAATCTTTTCCACCTTAATCTCAGTGATATCATTCAGAGAAGGAATCGCCTGCGGAATAATCTTCGTTTTACAGTACCTCTGTATATCCCGAAGCTTATAAACCTCTCTCCCTACTACCAGGCTGAAGGCCTTTCCCTCACGTCCGGCTCTTCCGGTACGTCCGATTCTGTGTACATAATACTCATCATCCTGAGGCACATCATAATTAAACACTGCCTCCACATCACCCACATCAATTCCTCTTGCAGCCACATCCGTAGCAACCAGAATCTCCGTACGGCCGTTGCGAAAGCCATTCATAACTCTGTCTCTCTGAATCTGCTTTAAATCTCCGTGGAGCCCTTCGGCAAAATAGCCTCTGCCCTGAAGAGCCTGAACCAGCTCGTCCACCTGTCTCTTAGTATTGCAAAAGGCAATGGAAAGCTTAGGTGCATACATATCTAGAATACGGCACATTACCTCCACCTTGTTCTTTGGCTTCACCTCATAGTAATACTGCGTCACCTTTGGAACTGTCAGTTCCTTCTTAATCACACGTACCGTAACAGGAGAATTCTGGAACCTCCTTGCGATATCCGCAATGGCCTGAGGCATAGTGGCAGAAAACATAAGAGTTTGCCGCTGCTCTGGAAGCTGGCTTAAAATCGTTTCCATATCCTCCAAAAATCCCATATTCAGCATTTCATCCGCCTCATCCAAAACAACCGTGTGAACATAATCCACCTTCACCGTCTTCCGGCGCATATGATCCATCACACGTCCAGGCGTGCCTACCACAATCTGAGTTCCGTCCTTTAAGGAACGAATCTGCTTCACAATATCCTGCCCTCCATAGACTGGCAGTACCTTAATGCCATGCATAAATTTAGAAAACCGGCGCATTTCCTCCGCCACCTGGATAGCCAGCTCCCTGGTAGGAAGAAGCACGATAGCCTGCAGCTTCTTCACCTTTGGGTTCACCTTCTGGAGAAGGGGCAAACCAAAGGCCGCTGTCTTACCTGTTCCGGTCTGGGCCTGACCAATGATATCCCGTCCCTCCAGAACCACCGGTATAGCCTGTGCCTGGATCGGAGAAGCCTCCTCAAATCCCATCTCTGTAATAGCCCGAATCATACGCTCGTCTAATTGTAGCTCGTCAAACTTCACTGTCTCCATAAATCTGATAATTTCCTTTCTTCATCGGCCGCCGCCCGCAAAGATGTATTTCCAGCACAGCTTCTGGGCTATTGGGGACCTTGCGGCAGGCCGCCTTGTGCATTTCCCCACATTACCGCCGGACACTCCTGGCCTTAGTTCCCTTTTTACACAAAAAACGAGAGACTGCCAGGCACGTCGCGGCCTTACATCCTCTCGCTTCCTACGGTATTTAACTATAACAGAAATCAAAAAACCTGTCAATGAATGGTACAGTAGAAATTTCCTCTATTTTCCCCAAAATTCTTGTGAAAATGCCGGAAGGCTGCTCATGACAACGCTTCAATTAGGCGCGGCAGCATGTTCTTCGTATACCGGTATCCGATCTCCATACACTCTTCCATCCGGTCAAAGGTAAGCAGCCCGGCCCTGGGACTTAGCGGTGGCGTCAAAAGCAAAGCCTCACCTTGGGAACCACATTCCTTCAGCCGTGTGCTCATAATCGAAAAGGAATGGGAAATCACCTCTGTGATGGAATTGTCAGTGAGTCCTTGGTAAGAGCCCCCGATATCCACCTCAATGATCCGCTCCGCACCTGCCGCTTTCAGCAGCCTTCCTGGAAGATTATTCGTAATTCCTCCGTCTGCAAGCAGGTAATTTCTCAGTCGTCTGGGCGCAAAAACCGCAGGAACGCTGGAGCTGGCCATCATCGCTTCACAAAGGTATGCCTCCCACTCCCAGCGCACGTGCTCCACAGCCGTCACGTGCTCCATATTGGTAAAGCAGATGGTATTGCCGCTTATTAAATCTACCGCAGGAATCACCAGCTTCACCACCGCCTCATCTAACTGTTTTCTCCCTGTAAGCCTGCAAAAATAATTCAGAAGCCGGTTTCCCTTTAAAAACCCGGACAGGCTCACGGGCCTTCCAGTCAGGAGCTGGGGCACAAGCTCTACGATTCCTCCATAATCCGGATCTAGATATTCAGCGCCTCTCTTTGACAAATGCATCACTGCCGTCTCCAGTTCCTCCATCGACAGACCGGAAGCAAATAAGCCTGCCACCACACTTCCTGCGCTGGCGCCTGCCACTGTATCCGGAAGCATATCCGCCTCTGACAACGCTTTCAGCACTCCCACATGGGCCGCTCCTCTGGTTCCTCCCCCAGACAGGGCTAATCCGTAATTCATATGCTTCTCCTGTTGCTACAATATTTACTATACGGTATGTAAAAACGCCTGTGGAGTGCCGCATCTTATCCCTCATTATGACTATGCGTATTATTTCTCTTTGTTAAAGGGATGGGATTTGAAATTGGGGAAACCGTCTTTCCAGCCGGAAAATAGCAAAAAAGAGGTATCATCCCAGCCATCATCGATAGCGGAATCATATCTCTTTTTCTCTGCCATATTATAATATGCAGGTTAACGTTAATGAGCAGGACGGTAAGCCGGGTTATGTCATTGGATGGTCATCTATCTAGGGCTGCCGTCGCCGGCAGTCTCAAGCAACCTACCCGGAAGCTGACGGGCCGCCATATGCTTCCTGTTTGGTCTTGCTTCGGATGGGGTTTACATATGCCCCGCCTGTTACCAGACGGGCGGTAGTCTCTTACACTGCCCTTCCACCCTTACCTCCTACGGACTGGCCGTAAAAGGCGGTATATTTCTGTTGCACTGTCCCTGGAGTCACCTCCGCCAGACGTTATCTGGCACCCTGCCCTGTGAAGCCCGGACTTTCCTCTCCTGCGGCCTCTCGGTATCGCAGCAGCGACCATCTGTCCTACTCCTAACCTAAACGCCGCATCATATCCACTTCCATAAATACAAGGCAGACAGCAAAATAAATATGAAAGCCTGCTCTATTCTAGCACAGAATGGGGCGGTTGTCCAGTAGGTAAGCCCGGCTTTCCTCTGAATTGAAGGGCTGCCGTAATCACACCGCTGACAGCCAGCATCCCGTAAAAGCTGATGCCTCTGCCCAGCACCAGTACGGAAAATGACAGGCCGGCCCCCAGCGCCGGCCCGTATAAGGCCATAAACGCCCCTTCCGAGGCTCCTACAGAGCCAGGCAAAGGCACTGCAGTCACCGCCAGGCTTAAAATAGCCTGCAGGGCCAAAAATCTGCCTGGACATACATCCAGGCCCAAAGCCAGTCCCGCAAAATACGGCACCAGATAAAGGCCGCTTAGCTGAATTGTTGTATATAAAAACATTCTCGCTATTACAAGAGGATACTTTCTCAGGTACGCGCCGCCTCTGCTATACTCATTGATTATCTCCTCCAGCTTCCGCTCGGCTTTTCTTTTGTTCCTCATAAGCTTAATCTTACACAGAAAACCAATCAGAGCCCGAATCAGGCGCTTAGCCAGCAGGCTGTTTAATATGGTAAGAAGAATCAGCCCGGAGCAGCATCCATTTACTAAAATCCCCATCAGCAGCAGACATTGCATCAGCTTCCCCTGGCTCATGCACAGAGACAGGTTTAAAAGGGCCGCAATACTGCCATAGATCAGAATTGTCATCTGATAAACTGCGGTTACAGCCAAAAGAGTGAAGGAGCTCTGAGCAAAGCCCAGCCCATCTCTTGTCATATAATAAAGCTGCATGGGCTGTCCTCCGGTAGCTGAAGGGGTAATGGCGCTGAAATAAAAGCCAGCAAAGGCATAGGACAGGGAACGCCTGTAGGGAACGCTCCGACTGAAGGTTCTCATCAGCATACGTATATTTGCAGCCTCGCAGTTGACAAACAAAAGCATACAACCAAGCCCTGGCAGCAAAAGCCAAAGCTCGGACCTTTGCAACGCTTCCTTCAGGGCCTCTATAGAATGGTTTTTAAACAGCACATGGAAGGTAACCCAGGACAGAAGGATAATCCCACAAAGCCCAATAAGCATTTCCCTCCTCTTCATCCTCTTTCGTTTCATCTTAAGCTTCCTTCCCTTGTCATAGGTTTGATGGATCAGGCTACATGATTGCAGCCGGATCTATTATACCGCCAAATTATTAAGATCTATGGATCTTTTTAAAATAATTCTATTAAGCTTCCCTGAAACAGCAACGAGGGACAGCCTCAGCTGCCCCTTGTGTTCCGCTTTCGATTTCCGTCAGACGTCCAGACAGCTTCCTCCTATAAATTCCCGGAGAATGGAATTCTTAGGAATATCCTCACTGCTGACGCCAATAAAATAGTCCAAAAATTTCAAAAGCCGCTTAGCCTCTATATATTCGTCTGATTCCTTTGGTATGCTGAACAATAAAGGCTCTGCATACTGCTTCAGCACAGCCAGTTCATAGATCAGAGCTGAATTAAACATGGCATCTGCTTCTTCCTGAAAGGGAAAAATATTTTCCTCCTCTCCCTTCCTCACAGAAGGCCACATTTTTATCGTTTCCTGGGCCGAGGAGCCTCTGGTTCTGGCATCCCTGACCATCCGCCGAATCAGCCGTCCGTCTGTAGTCGGTATCCGGTTGTGCTCGTCAATGTTGAGCTGGGTCAGGGCGCTGATGTATATTTTAAACTTACTCTCCTTGGGAAGAGAATGGCTTAATCGATCGTTCAGGCAATGAATTCCCTCAATCACCAGAATATCCTCTGTGCCCAGCTTAAGGAAATTCCCCTTATATTCCCGCACGCCCTTCTTGAAGTTATAATAGGGAAGCTCTACCCTCTCCCCTGCCAGAAGAGCCGTCATATCCCTGTTAAAGCACGCAACATCCAAAGACTCCAGCGCCTCATAATTATAGTTTCCCTGCTCATCTCTCGGACTGTCCACCCGGTTTACAAAGTAATTATCAACCGCGATGGGATGAGGCTTTAAGCCGATCGCCTCCAGCTGCACTGACAGACGGTGGGAAAATGTCGTCTTGCCAGATGAGGAAGGCCCCGCAATCATCACGAATTTCGCGTCCTTCCTGGCTGCTATCATAGCTGCTATCTCCGCTATCTTCTTTTCCTGAAGAGCCTCCTGAATCAGGATCATGTGGGCCATATCTCCCTGGGAAATCCTGTCATTCAGGGCGCCTACAGTTTCCAGGCCCATTCTCCTGCCCCACTCTGTTGATTCGGCCATAGTAGCAAACAGCTTCTCCTGGGGCACAAACTCCTGTATCTTTCTGGGGGAGTCAATATCCGGGAATACCAGAAGGAATCCATATTGGAAGGGCAGCAGGTCGAAATACCTGAGATACTTCGTATTCTGAACCATATACCCGTAGTAGTAATCTTCAAACCCGTCAATGCTATATACATTTACTCTGGATACCCGGCGGTAATGAAACAGCCTTGCCTTATCATACATCTTATGCTTCTGAAACAGATCAACCGCATCATCCGTAGATATGCTGCGCTTCATAATGGGAATCTTACGCTTTACATACTCCAGCATCTTTGCCTTCACCTGGCCCAGAAGCCCCTGGTCTACCGTAACGTTTCCTCTTACCTCCACAAAAAAACCTCTGCCCAGGGAAAAATCAAACAAAACCTGCTCCACATTATCAGCGCCTGCTACCGAGTAGAACGCCTTAAGCATCATAAGTGACAAGCTTCTCTGATAAGCGGAATGTCCAGGCTTATCCCTGGCTGTGATAAACCGCAGTTCACAATCCTTCACATGCTTGTGAAGCTCCTGAAGCTTGCCATTTACACGCACCAGCAGAATGTCATTCTCATATTGAGGCTGATACTCCTCAGCCACCTTAAGCCAGGCTGTCCCTTCCGGATACGATCTCACCTCGCTGCCTATCATTACCTGTGCCATTTTAATCAGCCTCCCTATATTATAACCCTTGCTTCTTTCCTGTTTTCTCCAGCACTGAACCAGCCAGGAACTTTCCGGCGTTACATAATAACAGCCGGCCATGCAGGCGGCTCCTCCAATATCTCTACCTGTCCCCCAAGCTTTCCCTCTAAATACTCTGCCATGTATGAAATAAATACATGCTCCAGCCCATAATGGCCTCCGTCTATAATCGCCATCCCTCTCGCAGCACAGTCAATTCCCTGGTGATGGCTAATATCTCCCGTCACCAGCGCATGGGAACCGTTTGCAAGGGCTCTTTCTATTTCACTGCCCCCCGCTCCGGGACAAATGGAAATCCGTTCCACCACCTCATCCAAAAGCTGCTGCCCGTATACCACCACAAAGGGAAGGCCAAAGGCTTTCTTTACCTGGGCCGCTAACGTTCTTAGGGTCACAGGAGCATCAAGAAGCCCTGTCTTTCCGATTCCATAGGAAATAGCCTGTCCCCCTGCTTCCACCTCCCCAAAAAGCTCTAAGGGCACACAGCTTTTAAGTCCTAAGCGCTCTGCCCCAAGGTCGGCCATACAGCCGGGAGCAGCATCAAAATTGGTATGCATGGCATAATAAGAAATATCTGCCTGAATCAGCCTGACCAGACGTTTTGTAATAAAATTCTGATCATTGACCTTTTTTATTGGCTTAAAAATAAGGGGGTGATGGGTCAGAAGCATATCCGCCCCGGCCTGTACAGCCGCCTCGATCACCTGATCAGTGGCATCCAGGGCAATATAAATTTTCTTAACCTCTTTATCGCTTCTGCCTGCCAGCAATCCTGGATTATCCCATTCACAAGCCCATTCCTCAGGCGCCAGCCCCTGGAGAAGATCGATTATCTCAACGCATTTCATCCTGTGCCTCCTTTATCCATAGCAGCTCCTGTTCCAGAGCCTTACAGGCTCTGGACTGCCCCTCTGTCATTGGTTCTGACCCGTCGCTCTTAAGGCCATTGTATATTCCCTTTATCCTGTGCATTTCCTTGTCCAAGTACTCCTTAAGAACCAAGTCCCTTTTCTCCATCAGCCTGGCCCCATATAGATATTCGATTTGACGCTCATACCTCATATGCCCCCGTCCCGCGCTGATAACAGTATAGAATTTGCCTTCTTCCTTAACCATGGCCTCGTCCAGTATCACAAAGCCGTTGGCCTCCAGGTAACGTCTTACCTGCTCCAGCTCCGAATGAGGCGAGAGGAGCCAATGGCTCACGCTGTCCCACATATGGCGGCCCTGATCCAGAATACGGATTTCCAGCTCACCCCCCATGCCTGCCATAATAACGGTATCTGCCTCGCCGGGCTTTAGCTCCTTTAAGCCGTCGCTTAGCCTGGTCTTTACAGGACACGGCCTTTTGACATTCCTGGCAGCCCATTCCTCATACTGCCGTATATGCTCCCTTGCCCTCTCCAGAGGACCCGTTCTTACATCCATAGCCAGAGCCGATCGTATTTTTCCCGTCTGTGCCAGATACACCGGCACATATCCATGGTCTGTGCCGATATCTGCAATCCGGCTTCCTGGCTTTACAAAGTCTGCAACCTTCCTCAGCCGCCGGGACAGCTTGACAATTCCCTGGCAGCCCTCTTTTTCATTCGCTTTCATCTTTTTATGATTCATCCAGATAATCCTTCAATTTTTTGCTTCTGCTGGGATGGCGCAGCTTCCGCAGCGCCTTGGCCTCTATCTGACGGATTCGCTCTCTGGTTACCTTAAACTGCCGTCCCACTTCCTCCAGCGTTCTTGGGCGGCCGTCATCCAGGCCGAACCGCAGCCTGAGTACCTTCTGCTCTCGATCCGTAAGGGTTAAAAGCACCTCCATCAGCTGTTCATGAAGAAGGGTAAAGGCAGCGGCGTCCTGGGGTATCAGCACATTGTCATCCTGTATAAAGTCTACCAGATGGCTGTCCTCCTCCTCTCCGATGGGCGTTTCCAGGGAAACTGGCTCCTGAGACATTTTCATGATCTCAGCTACTCGCTCCACCGGCATCTCCAGCCTGGCTGCTATCTCCTCTGTGGTTGGCTCCCTGCCCAGCTCCTGAAGCAGCTGGCGGGAGGTACGGACCAAACGGTTAATAGTTTCGACCATATGGACGGGAATCCGAATGGTCCTGGCCTGATCCGCGATGGCTCTGGTAATGGCCTGGCGGATCCACCAGGTAGCATAGGTGCTGAACTTGTAGCCCTTTGTATAATCAAACTTCTCCACTGCCTTAATGAGCCCCAGATTGCCCTCCTGAATCAAATCCAGAAACTGCATGCCGCGGCCCACATACCGCTTAGCTATGCTTACCACCAGACGCAGGTTAGACTCAGCCAGACGCTTCTGAGCATCCTTATCGCCCAGCTCCATCTTCTTTGCCAGCTCAATCTCCTCCTCAGTAGAGAGCAGGGGAATCTTTCCGATTTCCTTCAGATACATGCGGACCGGATCCTCAAGACTGATTCCCTCCGGCACAGAAAGATCCAGATGCTCCACATCGATCTCCTCTTCCTCCTCCAGATCCTCATCCAAAAACAGCTCAGGGTCTAAATCTCCTTCGGCATCTGACCGGAGCACATCCACCTTGTTCTGATCCAGGAAATCAAACAGCAAATCCATCTGGTCGCTGGTAGGCTGCTCCTTGCCGAAGCTGCTTATAATCTCCCTGTATTCCAGAACGTTTTTTCTTTTCCTGGCTTCCTTCAGCAATGCTGCCATTTTCTCCTCAAATACTGTTGTCCCTTCCATATCTGGTCCATCCTTCCTATGAAATGCTGTTTAATCCAGGGAAATATGCAGCTGCTTTAAGGCTGCCTGCTGCTTGATAATTTCCTGCAACTGCGTTATATCTTTTGCATTACGGCTGGCCACGTCCAGACTGTTTTTCCTTACCTTCATTACAGTTTCTGCAAATGCTTTCTTTTGCTCTTCATTGCTCAGAGATTCCTTAAGGCTGGCATTGAACAGGGCTGCCACCTCTTTATACTGATCCTCGTCATTAATAAAGCGGCTGAGTATAGCGGCAGGATTCAGATTCCCCGCTTCATGGCCCTCAAACACCATTACCGCCACCTGGTGATACAGTTCTTCCACAAAATCATCTGCGGTAATGATTCCCCTGATTTTTTCAAACAGCTCCTGATTCTCTATGAGCCAGGTAAGAAGCAGTCTCTGGGAACGGCGTATGCCGTCCTCTCTGTCCGGCTTTCTCACCTTGCCCTGAGGGTCTCCGCTATAGGAGCGATACCTCCCCTCGCTCTCTCCCCTGCCGTAGCGCCTGCCCGCCCCGTCTGCTTCCATCCTCCGCGCTCCAGGCTCTGCCGGCCATTCCACTCCGCCTGCTTCATGAAGGCTTCCGTCCCAGTTCAGGCTATCTCCCGCTTTCAGTCCTAAGGACATACCCATTCGGTTTACCAACCCCCTAAGCTCGTCTGGATGAATCATCTGCTCCCTGGCAACCGCCTGCAGATAATTCTCCCGCTCCAGCGCTTCCCCAAACCGCAGAAGCCTTCTGGCAATCTCCTGATAGAAGGTAGTTTTCTGTTCCGGATCATTCATATGGTAATTTTCCTTTAGTACATCTATCTCAAATATAAAGCTGTTTTTAGCCTGATCGATCCTCTGCTGAAATGCCTCAGGCCCCATATGCTTGATAAACTCGTCCGGATCCTTGCAGGGCTTCATGTCCAATATCTTACAGGAAATACCTGCGTCCTTCAAAACAGGGATGGCCCTCAGGGCCGCCTTAGTGCCTGCTTCGTCGCTGTCATAGGTAAGAACGACCTGATCTGTATACCGCTTCAGTACATTGGCATGCTGGCTGGTAAAAGCGGTTCCCAGGGAAGCCACTGCATTGGTAAAGCCAGCCTGATGCAGAGAAATAACATCCAGATATCCCTCGCATAGCAACAGATAGGATGCCCTGGATGTCCTTGCATAATTCAAGCCATAAAGATTGCGGCTTTTATCAAAAAGCCGGGTCTCAGGAGAATTTAAATATTTCGGTTCCCCCTCACCCATCACCCTGCCTCCGAACGCGATTACCCGGTTATTCACATCCATAATGGGAAACATAACCCGGTTCCAGAACTTGTCCCTTCCTCCCCTCTCCTCCAGCGTTACAAGCCCCGTGTCCTTAAGAAAGCTGTCCTCATAGCCCTTATCCTTAAGGAAGCGGTACAGATCATCGCTGGTCTTATTAGAATAGCCCAGTCCAAAGTGGACAATCGTTTTATCCGTCAAGCCCCTTTTATCGTGGAAATACTCATATCCATGCCTTCCCTGGGGCTGCTTTAGCTGGTAATAAAAATAATTGGCAGCCAGCTTGTTCACCTCCAAAAGCCTGGCTCTGTACTCCGCCTGGGCTCTGGCCTCCTTGCTGTATTCCATCCTTGGCAACGTAATTCCCGCCCGATCCGCTAACATTTGAAGCGCTTCCTGGAAGGTATAGTTTTCATACTCCATTATAAAGGTAAGCACATTTCCCCCTGCTCCGCAGCCAAAGCAGTAATACATCTGCTTCCCTGAGGAAACCGAAAAGGAAGGGGATTTCTCGTTATGGAAGGGGCACAGTCCAAAATAATTTGCGCCCTTTTTCTGTAGCTTCACATAACCCGAAATCACATCTACTATATCATTGTTCATTCTTACTTCTTCTATCAGCTCATCAGGATAGTACACGCAGCCGTCTCCCTTCCGTTCCTTTTCATTTATCCTCTGTTCTGAAAATCCTGTGGAAAGCGCATTTCTGCCTCGCCTCCTTACAGGCCGAGCCTGTCTTAATATACGTTCCATCGCTTTGGAACGAACAGTTCCTCAAACTGGTCGATGGCATAGATATCGCTCATGCCCGCAATGTAATCACAGACAACCCGGGACTTTTTCTCGCCTTTATTTACCATAAGAAGAAGGTATTCCACCGGCAGTTTGTCTACATGCTTCATGTAATAATCATAAAGCTGAGATATCATCTGCTGGGCCTTGCCCTCCTCCGCCTTTGGTATGTCATTTTTGTATACATTCTCAAACATCCATCTGCGAAGCCCTCCCATGGCTTCCTCCATGCCGTCAGACATGATGATTGCCGGCTTATCCATACTGTTTATAATAATGTCATGAATCAGATTGTTCAGCCGCTCCCGAACGCTTTTTCCCAAAACATCTGTAAATACAGCCGGAATCTGTGCCTCTGTAAACATTCTGGCCCGGATCGCGTCATCAATATCATGATTAATATAGGCAATCTTGTCCGATAAGCGTACAACAGCCCCCTCTAAGGTGGAGGGCTGTCCTGTGGTACGGTGATTTAAAATACCGTCCCTCGTCTCCCAGGTAAGATTCAGCCCCTTCCCATCCTTTTCCAGAATCTCCACAATGCGTACGCTCTGCTTATAGTGGGAAAAGCCGTCCTCACAAATATGATCCAGCACTGCCTCGCCGGAATGACCGAAGGGCGTATGGCCTAGATCATGACCCAGTGCAATGGCTTCTGTCAGGCTCTCATTCAGGCGCAGAGATTTGGCAATGGTTCTGGCAATCTGGGATACCTCCAGAGTATGGGTCAGTCTGGTGCGGTAATGATCCCCCTCCGGCGCCAGAAATACCTGAGTTTTATGCTTAAGCCGCCGAAATGCCTTGCAGTGAAGAATCCGATCCCGGTCGCGCTGATACTCAGGCCGGATATCGCACGGAGGCTCCGGTCTGTCCCTGCCTCTGGTTCTGCAGCTCAAGGCAGCATAAGGGCTCAGTATCTGTTCTTCCAATGCCTCCATTGATTCCCTGATATTCATCCTCCCACTTCCTGTCTCTATATATTATATTGTTATTCCTGCTATTTTACTACAAAATTTACACTCTGAAACCAGTATATCACAAATTCTGACGATTTCCTAGATCGTGTCTGAAAATTCCACCTGGGCCTTCCGCTTTTAAAAACAGCCCCTTTACTCAAAAAAATAAGA
Source organism: Clostridium porci (assembly GCF_009696375.1). Lineage (GTDB taxonomy): Bacteria > Bacillota > Clostridia > Lachnospirales > Lachnospiraceae > Enterocloster > Enterocloster porci. The sequence continues at coordinate 20,241 of NZ_VUMD01000001.1, read as the reverse complement.
GCCTGATTTCAACACAGCACAGGCTTACTCTGTACCGTACATAGCGCTTCTCTGACTTCAATCGTCACAGAGCAGCACCGGCAAAATCAGGCTCTTATTTTTCTTTTAATTCGTAAGGCTTACCTGCGGCTATAACTGCGCAGCACCTCTTCCAGCCGAGGATAAGCATAAGCAAAAAACTCCCGATAGCCTTCGCAGAAATAATTTTTTCCACTGGTATCTGCCGTTACAGGCTCCCTGTGGCGTCTACAGCCTCCCCGGCATAAATTTCTCCATTGGCAGAGCCGGCAATTTTCAGGCAGGCGCCTGGACCACTCCATAAAGCCCAGCTTATCTCTTCTTTTGTCCATCTCCTCAAAGCTGTCTTTTGTGATATTCCCCAGCCTCCATTCATCCAGAGCGTAAAAATCACAGGGATAAACGCCACCGTCCGCCTCAATCACCCACTGGCGGCCGCAGACTCCCTGCATTCCGCAGCTTTCCGGCCACTGCCCTGCCATAATCATCATCAGATTCTCAAAATAACGGTTGTATACATACCTTCCAGCCATCATATCCATATACCATGGATCAAAAACGCTTTTTAAGAAATTCCCCAAGCGCTGAGGCGTCAGAGAATACTCCTGACTTCCCGGCTCTTCTCCGATGGGGTCCAGGCACTCAATGTACTGCTGGAAGGTAAACCTGTTTTTCTTAAAGAACTGATAAAGCTTCTGCCCGCTGCGTGCGCTTTGAGCCGTCACCACCGTAAGGATATTATAATCCACTCCCTTCTTTTCCAGAAACCGGATTGCCGCCATCACCCGGTTGAAGGTGCCCTTGCCTGCCGCGTCCAACCGGTAACGGTCATGGATTTCCTTCGTTCCATCCAGAGAAATACCAACCAAAAAGTGATGCTTTGCAAAAAAATCCGCCCATTCCTCGTCAAGCAAGCAACCATTGGTCTGAATCGAATAATGAGTTTTTACATGCTTTGGATTTGGATGAGAAGCTACATAGTCAACCAGGCCGCGGTAAAAATCCAGTCCCGCAAGGGCCGGCTCTCCTCCCTGAAAGTTAAAGACACACTCCTTGTGAGCGTAGGCCAGGGCCTTGTCAACAATGCAGGACATAGTATCGCCGCTCATCATCCCATAGGAAGCGACCATACGGTTTTCTTGTTCATTTGCATAAAAGCAATACCGGCAGCGAAGGTTACAGTTTCCAGAAGCCGGTTTTATCAGCAGGCTTAATGCAGGCATATGTTTCATATTCTCCTTATATACAGCAATTAAGGGTGTCCCCAAAATCACCAAAGCACAAATTTCCTGGAATCAGAATCGTTCTTCAGAGCTCTCCCCTTCTATGGAAAAGCCGGCCTTTACCTCCTTTTTTAGACAAAGCAGTTCCCTGACCTCTAAATCCCCTGCTTTTTATATCTGTCTGCCATCTGCTCCAGAGTTACCAGTTCTACCTCCGGCCCTTTTCCGTAGCTGCCGAATTTCACGATCAGGGTTCCGACTACCTCCTTTACGCCATCCTCTATGCACTTGCAGATTCTCGCCACATCCTCGTCCGGCACATTACCATACATCACTGTATCCATAATAGGCGTAATAAAAACACGGGGATCAAAGGCTGACTTGTTCTTTTCCAAAAGCTCATAAACAGCCCCGATAGAGGCGCTGTTTCTTAAGGTCTTTTCCTTATCAAACAGTTCCTTCATATTTCGCGTTACAGCAAGGCGTATATCTGTATCCACATTAATTTTATTGATGCCGCAGTGAGATGCCTCAATTAACTGATTAACGTCAATACCATAGGTATTCGTCAGCTCACCTCCCAGCCCGTTAATCTCGTCAACAATGTATTGTGGAACGGTGGATGAACCGTGACTTACCAGATAGCCCTCAATCCCCTCATGGCGCATGCATTCCTTGATAGCGATGGCAATTTCCTTGCGGATGACCGCGCCCTTTCCCTTATTTGCCCCATGCATGGTTCCATAGCTAATCGCAAGGGCGTCCACTCCCGTCTTACGGAAAAACTCGATTGCGCTGAGTGGATTGGTATAGGTGCTGTCTGCCGAAAACACATGATCCTCCACACCGGCCAGTACCCCCAGCTCTCCCTCTACTGAAACTCCGCGCTCATGGGCATATTTTACAACCTCTCTGGTAAGCTCTACATTTTCCTCAAAGGGAAGAGAGCTTCCGTCGATCATGACGCTGGTATAGCCCCCTTCAACAGCTGCCTTGCAGGAATCCAGATTCTTTCCGTGATCCAAATGCAGAGCTACCGGAATGGGGCTATCCATACCGTATTTTTTTACCGCTTCCGCAATATTCTTAGCTCCCCTTTTTTTATCCTCCAAATCAGCATTCATAAAATCCGTGCGTCCGCCCATAAATCCGTTGGCGAGATCCGCTCCCTGAAGAATGGCCGGGCTTCTGAACATCTCGTGAACCTTGATCACCGCCTTTGCCTGGCATACCGCATTTACATTAAATGCCCCCTGGGCAAAATCATTTCTGTCGGCAGCCTCTAAGATTACTCTCATTGGTACTAACATTTTATTTCCTCCATTTCAATCTGTTTGACCTTCATTTTCTAATAACATTTTATCTTTCAAACTACCCTGTCCCTTTTCATCTGCCCTGTTTAAAACAGATGTCCGATGTTCAGTTCCCGGATAATCTGTAGGATCTCTTTCGTTCTGCTGCACCCAAACTTACGGAGCAGCCCCTTGATCTGGGTCTTGACCGTACTGCTCTCCACACAACGGATTCCAGCGATTTCATTGACCTTATACCCTTCCAGCAAAAGCTTGATCAGCTCCCGTTCTGTTCCCGTCAGCTTTGAAATATTATTAATAAAAAACAGCAGACTACGCTCACTTTTTTGCAGCCTTGCATATTCCTGCATAATCGTCTCATGGATTCTGCTCTGCATAACAGGATGTCCTTCCATAGCGGAACGGATGTGATAGAGGATTTCCTCCTCCCCGCAGCCTTTCACCAAATAGTCAAGAGCTCCGGCTCCCATGGCAGTCACTATCATTTCCCTGGTCTCATGGGCTGTCAGAAAAATCACATTAGCATCCGGCTGCTCCTCCCGGATTCTTTCAGCTGCAAGGATTCCCGCATTCATCTGCTCCATTTCAATATCCATCAAAATCAGGTCATATTCTGTCTCTCTGGCCAGGGCCACGATTTCCCCTCCCGTAGAAGCCTCTCCTGCCACTACCATATCATCCTGCCTTCCGATAAGCTCCGCCAGATCTTCCCGAAGCAGCGGAAAATCATCTGCAATTAAAATCCTGATTTTATCCGTCATAGCCTGTCAACAGTCCTTTCTGAAACTCCCATCCCTCTTCCTCTCCGGTGGAAGCAGTCTCTGTCACTGGTATTTCGGCAGCAGAATATAAAAGCTGCTTCCTTCTCCGTCCTTACTCTCTATCCGCAATGTCCCCAAATGGGATTTCACAATTTCTCTGACATAATACAGACCCATGCCCCAGTTGGAGTTAGAATTTTTACTGGAATAAAATGGCTCAAATATTTTCTTTAACTGGCTCTTGGTCATTCCCCTTCCATTATCCCTTACCTCAATCACCGTATAGAGCCTTTCATTATGGGCAAGAAGAGAGATATTTCCCTGGCCGTCGCGCCCCGCTTCCATTACCGCCTCCTGGGCATTTACCAATAAATTGTAAAGGGCCTCGCATAGATGAACTCTGTCTGCCAGGATCTCTGTGACATCTCCCAGATCCCACTTTACCTTCGCCTCAGGATATTTCGTATGAAAACGCTCTATGGAATTTTCCGCAATCTCCGAAAGCCGTACTGGAACCATATAAATTGCATTTGACTTCACACACCGGTATAGCTCCTCCATGCGCAAAAGCATGGCGTCATTAAATGCCTCCAGCGTTTTTACATATTCCTTCAGCCTTTTGTAATCCAGCTCAGGTTCTTCATAAAGCTGGTTGATTCGCTTAAAAAGCACTCTGCTGGACAAAAGCTGATTCTTCATGCTGTGGACAAAGGTGGAGGCCCCAACCTTTGCAGTATCAAACTTCCGCTCCATCACAATCTCTTCCTTGCTGGTTTTAAAATTCCCTCTGGTATAGCGTCCAATGTTATAAAAACCGAGGATACAGCAAATAATGCTGGTCAACACCAGAAGAACATAGCTTCCCAGAGAAGGATCGATCTGCATGTAGCCAATTCCCTTATTCCACGCCCCAATGGAGCTGTAAAAGTGGTATACCTGCCCTGGGTCCTGCTGATAGTAGAGAATATAGATACCGGTTAACGCCGCCATGCTTGCGGCAATCTGGCTGAACTGCCTTTTGCAGAATTTCATGGTAATAGACTTATACTCATAGGCCAGCAGGAACAGGGCGATCCACAGATAAAGAGTCATCCACACAAGAGCGCCTCTCTGGATGATCTTTAACAGCTGAGGGTGAAAGGTCAGTCCCATACGGTAAAGAGGCGGGAAATACAGGAGCAGCGTAATACCGGGCAGAACAAAGGCTGCCTTTTGTATCCACGTATTCTTCCGGATCACCGGTATCATGGAATAGCTCATGGCAAGCTCTATCAGAAAAAAGGGGAAAAGGGTTCTTCCTACTGCAATCAAATATCCAAGCTGGTTCAATGTAATCAGAAAAAACTGGATTTTTGTCTGTATGACTCTGGAAAAATACAGAAATTGCAGCACCTCCTGAGAAAGCCCTCCCTTTTTGGCAATAAAAATCATCACTCCGCATATTTCCAGCATCAGGCTTAGACATAATCCAAACAGCTGGATTGACTCCCTGCTTCTCTTTACGCACAAAATCAGAACAGACGCAACCACTAATCCAACTGTCAGTATAATCAGCATAGGAACTCACCCCTAATATCCTTACCTCTGAATTTTACCATAAATAAACCTATTTTCCTACTATATCTTTTTGAAAAATTGCTTTTCTGCAGGCGCAGCAGGCCATCTGCTCCTTGCCGTGTTCCTACTTAGGAAGATTTGCCACAAACTCTGTAAGCCGGATGTTAATATCCGGGTGATCCTGCAGCAGGCTGACTGGGAAATGAGCGGTCTTTTCTCCATAAGCGGCATGTCTTACCACGCTTCTGTGCCAGTCACGGAAGCATCCAAGCCTTATTTTTTTCGCATGGAAGATTTCGTTCATACCGATAGTAATACAATAATTAGGCATATCGTCCAGCGCTCCGTTTAAATCTCCGATTGAATTAACGGCCCTGGTCTCTTTGGAAATCTCTAAAACCCTTGTGTGAAGCTGCAAAAACGCTTCCGGACTTATATCCTCACGGGCCTCGTTAAAGGCCACATGCCCGTTGATGCCAATGCCTCCAAAGCAGGTATCTACTCCGCCCAGCCGTTGGATTGTCTCCTGAATATAGGCAGGATTTTTCGGATCCGGAAAGATTCTCTGCTGCTCAGGCATTACAAGCTCCGGCCGAATCCTTGTATAGACAGAGCGCTCCATAAATCCCCTAAAGCTTAGTCTATGCTCCTTGGGAATCCATTCCTTGTCATCCGTCAGATACTCATCCATATTGATAAACCAAACATTTTTTAAGCTGATCCTCTCTTCGTTCACCCGCTCCACAAAGTAGGGGTACTGGCCCACAGGGCCTACCGGGCAGATATAAACCGTGCTCTTTCCCCGATCATTGTTCCGTTTGATCTCCTCTGCCATCTCCTTTGCCATTGCCTGAAAGACAGTCTGATTATCCTCCATTACAATCAAAGGAATTTTCGGCGCTCTCAGCAGTTCTTCTTTTGTAAAGTAATAATAATCATGCATGTTGCTTCTCCTTACATCATTTCCCTGAATAGGAATATAGAGCTGCCAAAAAGCAGCTCTACCATCCCGTTATTGGTTACAGTATTTCGTTACAGCTGCTGTTTAATAATTTCCAGCCTCTACCATGACATCCAGCAAAACATAATCAGATACTGCCGGATCTCCTTCTACTGCGCCAGCGTCGATAAAGTTCTTCTTTTGCAGCTCGTAGTAGCCCTCTACCTTTCCGTCTGCCGCTCCTGCGGAAACCTCTTTTCCTGTCAGCCACTGCGCATCTCCCCGCTGCTCATAGACAGTTGCTTTATCCTGTGCCACCTGCTTTGCTACTAATTCCGCAGTTTCTTCCTGATGCTCAGTTGCCGCATAGTCCATAGCCTTAAATAACGCTCTTGTAAATCTTACAAGGACATCTCTGTTTTCAGAGGCATATTTCGGCATAGCAATCCAGCTTGCCAGGGATACCGTCTTGTCAGAAAAGGTCATATTATCCGTAAGCTTGGTGGCTTGCGGCATTTCCTCTAATATTTTCAGGCTGTTAGGAGACCATGTTGCGCATGCGTCAACGCCGCCTGAAAGCATTGCGGTTACGATTGCTGATGCGTCCATGTCCACCGCCTCAATGTCCTTCATTGTCATATCTGCGCTTGCCAGTGAGTTTACCAGAATATCCTCGCTGGAACTGCCGGAAGAATAGGCAACCTTCTTACCTGCCAAATCTTTAATGGAAGCAATGCCGGGACCTCCAATCAAAGCGTCACCGTTTGAAATATGGGATAAGGCAAAAATCGTCGCCTGGCCGTTAATCGCAAGCTTATGGGCACCCTGTCCAATATATCCGATATCTATACTTCCCGATTCCATTGCAGCGATAATCGTAGGGCCGTCCTGGAATTCCGTCAGATTTACGGTAATTCCCTCCTTCTCCAGATAACCCTGCGCAATGGCATTCTCAATGGCCCACAAGCTTCCGTAGTTGGGCATGTAAGCTACATTCAGAGTAACCGGTTCTGCTGCAGGAGCCGCTTCCTGTGAGGACGATACTTCCTTTGCAGAAGCCGCTTCCCCTGTGGTGGTTTTCTCTGTCTCTGCCGCTGTTGTCTCCTGTGCCCCGGCAGGAGCCTTCTGAGCACCTTGGCAGCCAGACAGCATTCCTGCTGTCATAGCCGCTGCCATTAACAAACCTAATGTTTTCTTTTTCATATGACGCTTCCTCCTTTAATAAAATGAAAATTTGCTGCTGGGGTCAGGAACTTCTCTCCTCTCCCCACACCTTTTAAGCTGCTTTGTCATCAGCTTTGGCATTCATGCTGTCATTTTCTGACTTCCAGGTATTCCTGATATACCTGACCCCAGATATGATTTTTCAGTTCCAGAAATCTCGGTGTCATCTTAGTCTCCTGGGTACGGGGATATGGAATATCAATATTAACGATTTCCTTGATACGTCCTGGTCTCGCACTCATGATAATCACCTTCTGCGCCAGAATAATCGCCTCATCCACATCATGGGTGATAAAGAAACAGGTCTTTTGCTCTTTTTCCCATGTTTCCAGCAATTCTGTCTGAAGCTGGGTTCTGGTCTGTGCGTCTAAGGCCCCAAAGGGTTCATCCATGAGAAGCACAGAAGGGTTTACCGCGTAAGCTCTGGCAATCGCCACACGCTGCTTCATACCGCCGGATAGCTCCTTGGGATAGTGGTTGACAAAATCCTCCAGCTGTACCATCTTGATGTACTTCATGGCTATATCTTCTGCTTCTTTTCCCTTAATCCCCTTTAAATTCAGGCCAAACATAACATTTTTCTTTACAGTCATCCATGGGAACAGCGCATACTGCTGGAACACAACGCCCCTTTCGGTTCCCGTACCCGTAACCTCTTTACCATCGCAGTACACCTTTCCAGAGGTAGGCTCCGAAAGTCCTGCTATAATATTAAGCAGCGTGGACTTTCCACATCCAGAAGGCCCCACAACACAAATAAATTCATTTTCCTTAATATCCAGACTTACGCCGTTTAATGCAATCATTTCACCATTTCTGGTGTCAAAAACCTTTCTGACATTGTCGATTTTGAGCTTTATACTTCTCTCTTCTCCTGCCATCCTGTAAACTTCCTTTCTAAGAATTTGACGACTTTTTCAACAATCATACCGATAATACCAATCAAAATGATGTACAGAAGCATCGGCTCCGATTCAAAGCTGTTATTCAGGGATCGGATTCTCATTCCCAGCCCCGCTACCGCGCCAGTCGATTCCGCCGCTATAAGTGTAGTAAGAGCGGTAGAGCTTCCCAGACGGATTGCCGTTATGATAAACGGTAAGGTAGCCGGAGCAATGACCTTCAGGAAAATATCCTTGTCCGTAGCTCCCAATACCCTTGCAGCCTTTATCAGCGTCTCGTCTACATTGACCACGCCCTGATAGATCGTAACAGTCATAATCAAAAATGTAGCAATCGTGATAACTATGATCTGGGCCTTGCGTCCAACGCCTGCTGATAAAACAACTAACGGCACATATGCCAGAGGCGGGATGTTACGGATAAACTGAATCCACGGTTCGATAATATTTCTCACCGGCTTATACCAGGCCATAAGAATTGCCACAGGCAGGGACAGCGCAAATCCAATGGCAAAGCCTGCTGTTACGGAGATTAAGCTGCTGGAAATATCCGCCCACAAAACCCCCCTGTTTATCATTGTTCCGATTGCATGCAACGTTACGATTACATTGGGAAAGCTTCTTGCGGTCTTTGGATTCAGCGAAAGCAGATACCACACTACCATTGCCACCGCAAAGGAGATAAGCAGCCACGCCCATCTGGGAATCCCTCCGGTTTTGCTTTTTTTATTCATACGACCTCACCTTTCTTTGGTTTTTCATTTGTTAATCTCAGTTTATCATTTTTCTGATATTTTTTAAGGTGGAACTTTTTTCATCCTTTTTTCCTTGCATCCTTCTGCTGGCGGACAAGCTGGCAGACGGAGCAGCCTGTCTCCACTGTAGTCTTTCTTCCTACGGCTTCCGCCCTCCCGGAAGGCAAAGGCTTCTGCTGTAAAAAAAGGACCCCTTCCCCAGAAACATATCATCCTCTGGATAAAGAGTCCTTCCGTCGCCTGTTCCCCTGCTCCCCTATGCCGTCTCTATGGTTTTACAGCATAGAGCTTTTCTTTCTAACCTCTCAGCCCTTCTTCCCAGCAGGCAGCTGTTTCGATTCCCCTAAGCCTTTTGCCGGACCGCTGGACTCTCTCACCGCCAGCTCAGCAGAAAAAAGAATATGCTCATAGCCCTTCCTTCCTGCAATCATGTCAAACAAAAGCCTGGCCGTAGTCTTTGCCATATCCTTCACCGGCTGCTTCATGGTAGTAATCGATGGGTTGTAGTATTCAGCCATATCAATCCCATCAAAGCCAGTGACAGATACATCCTCTGGGATTCTGACGCCTGCCTCTACCAACGCCCGGCAGGCTCCCACGGCAAGGATATCCGCAGTAGCGAATATTGCCGTAAAGGGCTCTCCCGAAGCAAGCAGACTTCTTGTAGTGAGATAGCCGTTTTCCATTGAATAGTGCTCTACATCATCCTCCACCCGGCGTATCAGATTTTCATTCACCGGGATTCCCTTCTCCTTTAATGCCTGCGTATATCCCTCCAAACGAAGCTGTCCGATGCTGTTGATCTCTGTCTCCGCAGACAAGATCGCAATATTCCTATGCCCCTGCTGGAGCAGATAGGCCGTCATAAGATAGCTTTCCCTCCGATCATCCACAGACACGCTGGAATAGAGCGCGGGACTAATGTGTTCCGGCACTGCCGTACCAATGGTGCTAAAGATATAAGGAACCGTCAGCTTATGAATCCTCTCCTCCGAATGTAAAAAATAACCTCCCAGAAATATAATTCCCTTCAGACGCTTTTCCTTAACCATCTCAATGGCCACTTCCACCTCATCCTCATTATATTCCACATGCTTTAGCTCCAGAGAATATTTTTCCCTTTGCGTCTCTTCCTCAATTACCTTTATCATGCCGCCAAAAAGCGGATTGGCAATGCCCTTTATCAAAACGGCAATCCGATCCGATTCTGTTCTCTTTAAATTTCTGGCGCTGTTATTCGGTACAAAGTCATACTCTTTTATCACCTTCAGCACCCTGCTTTTGGTTTCAGGATTAATATCAGGATGGTTATTAAGCGCTCTGGAAACGGTACTCACTCCCACCCCGCATAGCCTGGCAATATCCTTAATTGTTAACTCAGACATACCCCTTTCCTCCCCGTTGCTCTTTGCCTCATGTCACAGGAACACCTCTCACTTATCTGCTATCTGCCATACAGCTTTGTCATTCCTCTGATTTTCTGCGCGATCCGTTCATCCGTTTGTCCGGGCAGCAGACGCCACCTCCAGTTATTCCCCACTGTGGAAGGAGTATTAATCCTGGCTTCGCTGCCCAGCCCCAGATAGTCCTGCATGGGAATTACCGCAGTATCTGCCACGCTTGCCAGGGCGCTCCGTATAAATTCCCACTGAACCCCCTGATCAGTCTTTAGATTCAAATACCGCTTTGCAAATGCTTTGTCCTGTTCATTCAAGGTGTTATACCAGCCAATTATTGTATCGTTGTCGTGGGTACCTGTATAGACAATGAAATTCTTCGTATAATTATGAGGAAGATAATCGCTTTCCTCCCTGGAATCAAAGGCAAATTGCAAAACCTTCATCCCCGGATATCCAGTATCCTTAACCAGTTTTTTTACGCTCCCCGTCAAAAAGCCCAGATCCTCAGCAATCACCGGCTTATCCCCCAGCTTCTCCTTCATCCTTTTGAATATATCATAGCCCGGCCCCTTTTCCCAATGACCATATTCCGCCGTAGGCTCTCCGTAAGGGATAAAATAGTATTCATCAAATCCCCGGAAATGATCGATTCTTACAATATCATACAGCTGATAGCAATAGGCAATCCTCTGTGTCCACCATTCATAGTCCGTAGCCTTATGGTATTCCCAGCGGTACAATGGATTCCCCCACAGCTGCCCCGTAAGTGAAAAGGCATCCGGCGGACATCCGGCCACTCCCACAGGCCTGCGTCCCCCGTCCAGCTGGAACAGCTCCGGGTTTGCCCATGTATCCGCGCTGTCAAAGGCCACATAAATAGGAATATCCCCAATAATTTCTATGCCTCTTTCATTGGCATAGGACTTAAGGGAATTCCACTGTTTCGTAAACAGATACTGCTGGAATTTATAAAATTCCACTTCCTCCTTATATCGTTCTTCGTAAACATTCAAAGCTTCAGATCTGCGGAGTCTGATATTCTCCTCCCATTCAATCCAGCATTTCTCCCCAAAGGATCTTTTTACCGCCATGTAAAGGGCATAATTCGGAAGCCAAAAGGCATTTTCCTCTTTAAATCTTATAAAATCCTGCTCTGCATGTATTCCGCTCCGCTCATAAGCCATCCGCAAAGCTTTCATACGAGACGAATATAGCTTTTCATAGTCCACATACATCCGGTTATCACCGAAATCATAGGAGGAACATTCCTCTTTGGTCAGCCATCCCCTCCCAATCAATTCCTCCAAATCAATATAATATGGATTCCCTGCAAATGCAGAAAAGGATTGATAAGGGGAATCTCCATAGCCGGTAGGGCCAAGGGGCAGTATTTGCCAAAGCCTTTGTCCGGCAGATTGAAGAAAGTCCACAAATTCATATGCCTCCTTAGAAAATGCGCCAATACCGTATCTGGAAGGAATACTTGATATAGGCAACAATATGCCGCTTTTTCTCATGATAATTAAAAGCTCCTTTCCATAGCTGCCTTCACACTAGCCCTTTACCGCTCCGGCAACAACGCCCTGGATAATATATTTCTGACATACCAGATAAAAAATAATAATGGGGATAATCGACAAAACAAGCATTGCCATCAGCGCTCCTAAATCCTTATTTCCATTGGAGCCAACCAGCATCTGAACTACTACCGGTATGGTCTTGTATTTTGTGCTAACGCCGATGATCAGGTAGGGAAGCAAAAAGTCGTTCCATATCCACATTGCATTTAAAATCGCCACTGTAATTGCGGTAGGCTTTAAAATAGGAAATACCACCCTGAAAAATGTTTGCAGAGGATTGCACCCATCAATCAGAGCTGCCTCTTCTATCTCCAGAGGGATCGTCTTGATAAAGCCCACAAACATAAATACCGAAAGACCAGCGCCGAATCCTAAATACAGAATACACATTCCCAGCGGATTTCGCAAGTGAAACCTGTCTGCCAGACTAGTCATGGTAAACATTACCATCTGAAAGGGCACAATCATGGAAAATACAAACATATAATACAGGAGTCCAGCGTACGTTGACTTTACTCTGGCAATATAGTATGCTGTCATGGACGTAAATAAAATAATCAGTATAACAGAAACGACCGTGATAAAGAATGACCATCCGATCGCCTTAAGCAGACCTGTCTTAACCAGCCCGTTCACATAATTATCAAGTCCCGCAAAGGTTTTGCCGTCCGGCAGTCCAAAGGGATCGGCGCTGATGAAAAACTTTCCTTTGAAGGAGTTATTCAGAATGAACAACAGCGGATAAAGAATCGCCATTGCAAATGCGCATAAAAATGCAAAGACCATTCGGTTGGAACCTTTGCTTTTGTTTGAAGTCATGCTTGCTCTACCTCCTTGCTTCTTGTAATAGACAGCTGCAGCAATGCAATGGCCGCGACTATGATAAAAAACACCACGGCCTTTGCCTGCCCTACGCCCTCATAGCTGGTTCTGCCATAGAAGGTTTCATAAATATTCAGAGCAAGCATCTGGGTTTTTTTCATAGGCGCTCCGTCCGTAAGGGCCTTGTTCTGATCAAACAGCTTAAAGCTGTTTGACAGGGTCAGGAACGTACAGATGGTGATGGAGGACATTACCAGAGGAATTTTCACCCTGATTAAGGTCTGCCACGGCGTAGCTCCATCTATATTTGCCGCTTCAATCAAATCCGTTGGTATATTCTGAAGCCCAGCAATATAGATAATCATCATATATCCTACCATTTGCCAGTTCATAAGAATAACCAGGCCCCAGAAGCCAAATTTTGCGTTGGACACAATGGTCGTTCCATATTTATATAAAACAGCATTGATCATCTGCTGCCAGGTATAGCCAAGAACAATGCCCCCGATTAAATTCGGCATAAAAAATACGGTTCTGAATAAATTGGTTCCTTTCATTTTTCTTGTGAGCAATACCGCGATTGTAAATGCCAGCAAATTGATTGTCAAAACACTAACTACCGTAAATGCTGCCGTAAAGCCCAATGCTTTTGTAAAACCCTGTCCTTGAGAAAAGGCTGTTTTATAATTGTTAAGTCCCATCCATACCGCGTTTTCTACCGTTGTGAATTTGCAAAATGAAAGATATATTCCCTGCAGAAAGGGAATCATAAAAGCAAAGGCAAAGGCTGTCACTGTAGGCAGGGTAAAAATAAGAGCATATCGTTTTAATGTTTTTTCCATCATCCATCCTCCTTCCGAATCATTGCCACCATCAGTTATGCCGCTTTTGAAAGCGCAGGTAAGCTCTGATGAAAAGAAATTCTAAGCCGGCATGGGTTGCTGGCTTAGAATTTCCTTTGTCGCCATTTAAATTTCTTTTCTACTGGACGATCGCAGCTTTTTCTTCTGCCCATCTGGCAACCACCAGATCCTTTACCTCATTCCATGTCATATTTCCGTTGCAGTATTCCAGTAAAGCCGCGCCAAAATCATCCTTAAAAGCCTGGCTGGGGAAGGTCGTAAAATTCCAGGTTATGCTTGTTTTTCCGCTGTCCATATAACGGTACATTTCTTTTGCAAGAGGATCGGAAGGCTTCTCATCATCACCAAAGGTTGTAAAGGGCGCTGCGTTGCCTAATTTATTTACCATATAATCCTTTCCTTTATCGGATGTGATCATCCAGTTCACAAAATCCAAGGTTGCTTTCTGATCGGCTTCAGAGGCCTGACTATTTACACACCAGAAGTTTTCCGTACCAGTGCAAAGGCCCTGGTTCTCTTCTCCTTCTATCCCTGTATAAATGGGCATGAATTTTATGTCCTCTTCCTTTACCACATTGCCTTCTACCTCTGAAATCTGGCTCCAGGCCCAGTTGCCGTTCTGTACCATGGCGCACTCTCCCAAAGCAAACTCAGCCATAGAATCAGTTACTGCCTTGCTTCCAAGCAAACCGGGAGCGCAAGTAGAATTATTGATATACAAGTCAAAGATATTCTTATAGTTATCGGAATAATAGAAGGTCAGCTTTTCCATATCGCTTACATGGTTGTCCCTGTATTCATAATAGACCGGAATATTAGCAAGGTGCGTCTGCCATCTCCAGTCCTCCCCGGGAAGAAGGGAGGTAGAGGCAAACACGCCCTCAATACCCAATTCCGGCTTTTTTAACGTCATATCTTCCACAACCTCTTTTAATTTGGCAAAGCTGTTGATTGCATCTACACTGGCTGCCTTGGCGCCTTCCGTTGCAAAGTACGCCCTCATAATTGCATCATTATAAATGATGCCATAGGACTCAACCGTATAGGGTATGCCATATACTCCTCCATCCTCGCCCTTTACTGCAAGCTCCTTATCGGATAACGCATTGTACAGCTCTGTATTCGTCAGATCCAGGCAGTAATCCTTCCAATTTTGATAGCCCACAGGCCCGTTGATCTGGAACAGCGTAGGAGCCTTTGAGCCAGCAATCTCAGATTTCAGCACTTCTTCGTACGTGCCGCTTGCCGCAGTAACGACCTTAAGCTCTACTCCTGTCTCTTCCTGGTACGCCTTCGTGATTTCCTGCCACTGTTCATCTACTTCAGGCTTGAAGTTTAAATAATATACCCTTCCGGTTTCTGATGAAGCGCTCGTTTTTCCCACAGCTTCCTGCGCCGCCGTCCCGGTTGCGCTGTGATTGCCGCTGCATCCGGCTAACCCGGAAGTAACCATTGCTGCACAAAATAATGCACGAATCAGTTTCTTTTTCATGATGACACCTCTCCTTTTAATATATTTAATTGTATTTTCATAATGCTACACGGATTTTTTGCTATCTCACGGCAGCAGCAAGGGCAAAATCCACAGGATAAACCAGCCAGTTTCATGTGATTCTTAAATATGGAAACTGGCTTCGGTATCGTTATCGGCAACGTTTCCATTGTGACATTAGTATAGCATACTGTTCTTTATTTTGCAATATTTATTTATATTTACTTATCTCAGCTCTTAGATGATGATCATGAATGCTTTCCTGTACTTTTCTTCTGTCCCCATTCCATAAATGTTCTTTTCGTAGAATTAAGGATTCTTTTCAATTCTAATGTTTACAGGTTTTATTGTGAGATTTCCTTTACCGTTCACTGTATACCATTTTCCCCTTTGTAACTTTATTTTTTTCTGATACACCAGATGTAATATAGCCTATCGTATAAGTTTTTCCAGTCTCAACATCTGTAAATACTACATCGGTATCGCAATCTCCAGAAACTCTAACTACTCCAAATACTGGCTGTATCTATTCTTCTGTAAGTGATGCTGCGCTCATTTCTGCAAGCGTAAATGTATGTGCTCTTTGAATTTCAAGATACAAGCTAATTGCTCCTAACTTTTTCTACAAAGCTGCTGAAATGGCTAGAATTTCATCTGTTGATGTGGTATCCTAAAAGCAAGAATCCACCACACAGTTCTATTGGAGTCAAGACGGCACTTTCAACAATCGCTCAGAATAAATTAGGAAATCTAATGGTATTAAGTTTAAGAAGCCAATTCCATCTTCCGTTCAGGGCATCACGGTTCCGGTGTATTCCTTGGATGACCGGGAGGAGTAGGCATTCGAATACCAATTTCATATTTTAACCGGAAACCATATATCCTCAAGCAAAGGAAGAAGTGCCAATGATGATAGGTACCTAATTTCTTCCTTGCAAGGAGCACTTAAAATAAAGAAATGAGAAGCAATTCCCGCGAAGGAGCGGATTGCAATAAATCAATCATAAATAAAAGGAGGTATCATCATGGAACAAACATTTTACATCTGCAAACATTGTGGGAACATTATGGCAAAAGTGAAGGATTCCGGCGTACCCGTAGTATGCTGCGGAGAAAACATGACAGAGATCATTCCCGGAACAACCGATGCTGCCGTGGAGAAGCATGTACCTGTATATGAAGTGAAAGGGAATCTGGTTTTCGTTACCATTGGTTCTGCAAAACACCCCATGCTGCCGGAGCACTATATTGAATGGGTATCCCTCCAGACCAAACAGGGAAATCAGCGCAAAGCCTTATCTCCGGGAGACGCGCCAAAGGTCTGTTTTGCCCTCTGCGAAGGAGATGAGGTAGAAGCGGTTTATGCTTATTGCAATTTACATAGCCTCTGGCAAGGATAATGGCAAAAAGCATATGGACACAGGAGGGAAGGCTTTCAAATGGCCTTCCTTCCTGTTTTTACGCATGTATACAAATTGACGTCCTTATTACCCTTCATCCGCGTACATGTCCGGCACAAAGAAAATCGCCGCCTCGAAAGGCAGCGATCTCGTTGTATACATTACTTATTCTTACGTTTCTTTCCAATTCAAAAGCAATGCAGAGTTGACAATAACAAGCACCGAGCCTGCGTTATGTACCAGCGCACCAAAAACGGGTCCAAGTAATCCGGTAATCGCAAGAGCAATAGCAAGGAAATTCAATCCCATTGAGAATGTCAGATTCACCTTGATCGTAGCCGTCATTCTTTTTGAAAGAGAGAGCAGGTGTGGCAGTTCTTTGATTTCATCATCTACGAGAGCAATATCTGCGGCATCTACCGCAATAGCACTACCGGCGCCGCCCATCGCAATACCCACATTCGCTTTCTTAAGAGCGGGCGCGTCGTTGATACCGTCACCGATCATACATACCACATCTCCGTTCTTTTGGTAACTGTCGATATGGTTTAATTTATCTTCGGGCAAACAATTAGCGTGTACCTCTCTGATATCGAGTTGAGCTGCAATAGCATCTGCGGCATTTATATGATCGCCCGTAAGCAATACAGGCTGAACGCCAAGTTTGCCAAGCGCGGCAATCATCTGCTTGCTTTCTTCTCTGACTGTATCGGAGAGAACGATATATCCTGCAAGAACATCATCAAGTGCAACATAAATAACGGTGCTCCCTTCGTTGAGATATTCACCTGCGCTGTCTGAAAGGTCTTTGGAAATTGTTATATCTTTCAGAAGTTTCAAATTTCCTGCTTTTACAACCTTTCCGTCGACAGTCGCAGTGACACCCTCTCCCGGATTCATCTGAAAGCTACCGCAAGAGGGAATTTCCTTACCGTAGCAACGAACCATGGCTTTGCCAAGAGGGTGTTCGCTCAACTGCTCGGCAGCGGCGGCATAAGCGTAAATATCATCTTCTCCATAATCGGAAACGGATTTTACGGCAGTAACCTTTGGCGTGCCGTAGGTCAGTGTACCCGTTTTATCAAATGTGATCTTAGACACTTTGGAAAGCCGCTCTAAGGCATCTCCCTCACGAACAAGGAAACTGTGTTTTGTGGCATTGCCGATTGCCGCCATAATTGCAGTAGGAGTTGCAAGCACCAACGCACAAGGGCAGAACACTACCAGAATTGTGACCGCACGTATCACTTCACCCGTAAACGCCCAGGTCAGACCTGCGGCGGAAAGTGCAATAACCACAATCCAAGTTGCCCATTTGTCTGCAAGACCAACAATGTTTGCCTTTCCTGCATCAGCAGACTGAACGAGCTTGATCATCCGCTGGATGGAACTGTCCTCGCCAACCCTTGTGGCTTTCATTTCAAACGCACCGAACTGATTCACAGTTCCCGAAGACACCTCATCTCCAACCGTTTTATCTACGGGGAGTGATTCTCCCGTCATAACCGCTTGGTTTACAGAGGTCTGCCCCGAAAGGATAATACCGTCAACGGCAACCCTTTCACCGGGAAGAACTCGGATCCTATCTCCAACCTTTACCTGCTCGGCAGGGATAACTTTTTCAACGCCGTCAGCGATCAGTCTTGCTGTCTGCGGTGTAAGATGTACGAGCCTTTCAATGCCCGCTCTCGCTTTTGCAACGGTTAGATCTTCAAGCAGCGCTCCAAGCTGCATAATGAAAGCAACCTCGCCTGCGGCAAAGTCCTCCCTAATACAGATGGAAGCGATAAGAGCCAAAGATACAAGCACATCAGCTTTAATGTCAAAAGCAGTCATAAGACCAATCATGGCTCCCATTATAATCGGCACACCGCAAAGGAGAATGGCAACCCACGCCGCGTCAAAAGGCAAGGGTATCAAATCAAACATGCTTATAATGAGTGAAAGACCTCCGAGAACAAGGAACACAATATCTTTCTTTATGCCGCCAAGTTCCATAAAAGCTTCTACTTTTTCGATCATCTTCTTCATTCAAAGCCTCTTTTCTATACCTATCTATACCTATGGGGGTATTCCTATATTATACCCATATGGGTATCAGATGTCAAGGTATTCAAAAGAAAAAGACAGTCGTAATGACTGCCTTTCACAAAAAGGGTTTGTTTTATTGCATATTTGCAAAACGTTCTACTGCCTTGGTAAATTTCTCAATGGTTTCATCTGCATCGCCGTGCTCAATACCGTCCTTTACACAATGCTTAATATGACCTTCGAGCACAACCTGACCGGCTTTGTTGAGGGCAGATTTTGCAGCGTTTATCTGAGAAAGAACGTCCTCGCAAGGAACATCCTCGTCAATCATTCGATCAATGGCTTGAATTTGCCCGATAATCTTTGCAAGTCTGCGGTGCAGATTTGCGGAATCCATACATTGTTTCATATTCTAATCTCCATACTATTAGGGGTATGTGTATTATAGCAATTTTTCATGAAAAAGTCAATGTTACACAACCCCTATGCGATTGATCTTTTTGTCATTAATAGGATATAATCTTAAATAGATAAAATAACTTTTGCTTGTATTCAATCGAAGGAGAATTCGCACTTCTTCTGAGAACGCCGATTCCGCCAGCCCCCCTTAATCCCTGCGCATAGGGGCGCTTCACACCCGTAAATACATAAAGCAAAGGAGCTATCACAATGAGAAGCGTCACACAACTGAACCTGCAATATGAGCACCGCTTTTATGTCTTGATATATCCTTGAAAATAAGTAGATTTTTTGATGGATTTCCTATATAATAAAAGCAGTTAGCTGTGTATAACAAAGTGAAGTACAGGAGGTTATGTCTTGGGGATTATCAAACAGTTTTTTAACAACACCAGAAAGCCAAAAGGCTGGATGGGAAAAGTGATGGTCAGAAGTATGAATCAAGGCCATGCCGCTGTTTCGGATTGGGGGCTTTGTCATCTTTCAGCCTCTACTGTGTCCGCCTCTATGATTGCGGATTTCGGCTGTGGCGGGGGCCGCAACACCGAAGAGCTCTTAAAACGATTTTCTTCGGCAACGGTCACAGCCCTGGATTATTCCAAGGTCGCTTGTGATAAAACAAAGCAGCTCAACCGGCATGAGGTACGCACAGGGAGATGCAAAATCGTGCAGGGCGATGTGTCCTGCCTCCCTTTTGAAGCGGAGACATTTGATGTTATCACCGCCTTTGAAACCGTCTATTTCTGGCCAGGGCCAGCAAAAAGCTTCCGGGAGGTCTGGCGGGTGCTCAAACCAGGCGGAACCTTCTTGATCGTGAATGAATCAGACGGGACCGATCCGGCAGGCGAAAAATGGACGGGCATCATCGGCGGGATGTGTATCTTCACCCAGGTGCAGCTGAGGCAATTTTTACAGGAAACAGGCTTTTCCAGGATAACCGCATATATAAACCAAAACCGCCATTGGCTTTGTATCCTGGCAGAGAAAGAACCATCTATGTAGAAATCGTAAGCAAATGCTCAAGCGGATTTGATTAAAAGAAATCTATTTTTGGTTCCCCCAATATCTATCTATGAGTTTATCGCACCATAGTCAAACAGAAACGATCATTCGCCCCCACCGTGGGCACATCCTTCCCAACGTTCTGGCAGCCCCGTGCGAATCCCTTTTGACGCAGGCCGCTTGCCGCTGCGCTTAGAAGTGCGGCGGCAGCCTGCGCATTGGTATATCGAAACATCACCGAGACGTAGCTGCGGAGCGCAGGGAGATATTCTTCTCTCCTATTGTCTAGATTCGCTTTTCCGGGCCACCACCACAAACCGCCCATTTTCCGTATGATAGCTGCACGTCACAAGGGTCAGCAGCGTGTCCCCATATTCCGCTGTTTCGCCCGTATCGTACAGGGAGGCCGCAGCCACGTTGTCCACGTACTGGGAAAACGACCCAGGATCGCTCAGATCCGGATAGGCATAGAAGCGGAACACGTCCCTTTCATCCTGGT